>NC_015388.1:1250000-1875000 GCF_000195295.1 Desulfobacca acetoxidans DSM 11109 | reverse complement strand
CAGGTTTATATGGCTGGCACGTTTTACCGCTACAGGGGAAGCAGAAAGTCTTGGAAATATTTTGCTCCGGCCGGTCCGTGCCAGAAATAACCTGATGAAGGTTTATCAAGAAATGCAGCTAGGGCCGATCGCCCATAAGAATTCGCAACACTCCCTCAACCTCAGGCACATGGCGACGCTTTAAATTTATCAGGATGATTCTAAAACTGCCTCCATTGCCAGAGACTGTGTCGGCTGCTCGCAAACCTTATTGGAATATGGCAGCCACATGTCATCGCTGCTGCCCGGTTTGCCAGTCCGATGAGCCGGTTCCTATCATCAGAAGGCCGGATGGTTTCATAGTTCATAGTTGTTCGATTTGCAAAATGGTATACCTAGCCGATATTCCTCTCGAAGCTGATATTAATAACTTCTACAATGATTATTGTCTTTTTAAAAATTGTCATTTAGGCAAAAATAGTATATTGAGAAGAACATTACAATACTATACTAACCCCTTTATTTCAATTTTACTGAATACGGGAGCAATAAGAAATCATGTTGTTTGTGAAATTGGTTGTTCATTCGGCAATTTTTTAGACTTAATTAGCTATGGAGGGGGTATTCCTTTTTGAGTTGAACTCGATAGTATTGCTCCGCAACATCTGGCAGGAAAGAATATACCAGCAACAAAATTTTTGGATTTATCAAAAAAATATGACATAGTCTGTCTCTTTCAAGTATTGGAACATTTAGTTAACCCCAAAAAATTAATTGATGATATTTCGCAAGTTTTAAATCCTGACGCCAGGCTTCTCATATCTGTTCTCAATGCGGAAGAATATAACAAGATTGGGCATTCCTGGGTAGGGTTTCGCGTTGATTTAGAACACCTTAATTATTTCAATTTGCGTAATCTCTCTGAAATCTTGTTAAGCCAGGATATGTATATCGAACATTTTTGGGAACACAAGCAGCCCTCGGTGGCCCGCAACGGTGATCCTAAAATAAATATTAGTCTTTTTCGGAAGTTATATAAAAAAATCTTTATCAGTTTATTAAGGTATTTCTGTGGCGACAACCTTTATAACCAAGGTTCCTTTGTCCTGACCGTCTTGGCCAGGAAAGCCTGAACGAATCGGGAGAATCTTTCCCTAAAGATAATTTCTCATGATTGCTAGCCGGAAACACCCATTTGAAAGATGTGGGCTCGCTTCATTATCGGATCTCAAAACATCTGAATGGCGAAATCTGTTCTCTTTTTTGGAAAGAGAACAAGAAGTATTTTTAGCCTATGAAAACAGATTTCGTAGTGCTGAATATAGATGGCCTCGTGATCCACTACATACGTGGAGTAGGGTTTGGGAATATCCATATGTTTATCATCATTTGAAATCAAGGCGGGAGGATTTTGGAACAACTTTGCCTCTGGTCATAGATTTAGGTAGTGGGGTAACCTTTTTTCCATTTTCTGTCGCCCGCTTAGGATATCAAGTTATCTGTGTCGACATTGACCCAATATGTGAAAAGGATTTGAACAATGCGGTTGAATTGATTCCACATAAACCAGGCAAAATAGAATTTAAGCTAACGAATGGAACTAATTTGCCGTTTTCAAATGCTGAAGCCGATATCATATATTGTATCAGCGTACTGGAGCATATTCCTAAATTTGAACAAACCATATCTGAAATGGCCCGTGTTCTTAAGCCTAAAGGAATATTGCTACTTACTATAGATCTAGACTTGCGAGGTGACTCAGAAATCGGGCCTGAAAAATATAACATTCTTATTGAAAATCTACGCGAATACTTTAATGAATATTATTCTAACAGCACAATTCACCCTGCTGACATTTTAACTTCCGTTACAGGTCCTTATCCATGTAAGATATTGAAAGGGTCTGACCTTGCCTGGTCTTTGCTCAAGCAATTAATCTTAAAGCTATTGCACGGAACTAAAATAGCCCAAAATCCTTTTTTTTATTTAACAGTTCAAGGGATGGTACTTGGTAAGAGATAAAGCAGGTTAAAGAGTGGTATTCTTGTAAAAATTCAATGAAGTTAGTTTACTTCTTAACGTTTTTAACTGGCTTTTTTATAAGTGATTTCCTAAGGCACTATAATTTTTAGCACAATAATGCTACAAGAAGGTAACAGATAGGTTGAAGAAACTTCAATGATAGGTATTATAACCTGGGTCCATCCGGACTATTGTATGCCGACAATGTGGGCTAGCAAAACCCTGGCAAAAACCTACCAAGTATTGGTTCTTTGCAAGGACGCATTCGAAACTAAAGGAAATTACCCTTCCCCCGTAAAAATAATAAAAATCGGCCCTAAACGTCTCGATTTTAACGAGTTTGCTAATTTATCGGCTATTCAGAAAGGGAGAGACTATTGGGAATTCTGTCTCTCGGTATTTAAATTTATTGAAAATTATCGGCCCGAAGTGCTAATTGTTTATTACCCGGTGTCCTTTTTTATTGGATTTATTTCAGCAAAATTATTTAAGATTCCTTTGCTTTATTATGTAAATGAATATTACACTCTTTCAGATCTCCCCAAGAAATTGTCATTTCATTATTTTTACAAACTGTTAGAAAAAATATTATCGAAAAAAGCCGATGCTATAATTGATGTGGAAAAAAACCGCTTACGCCTTTTCCGAAAATTTGCACACCTGGATAACACTCCCTCGTTTGTGGTAACCAATTGTCCTCTTAGCGGGTTGGAGATTCCCACAAGAATTCCCAAAATATTATCTCAGTGCAAAAATCAAAAAAAGAAAATCCTTCTTTATCAAGGAATTATCTCAGATGGCCACTGTCATGCGGAAATGGTAAGGGCGCTTATCGACCTACCTGAGGAAGTTGTATTAGTTTTATTGGGTCACGGTCAACCAGATTATAAGGCTTCATTACAAAATCTTGCCAAGACAAACGGGGTTGAGCATCGTCTATTGTTGCTGGATCGAGTGAGTCCAGAGGAATTGTTTTCTTATATCGCCGCCGCCGATATAGGATTGTTGCTTTATCGACCGAAAAGTCTCAATTCCATCTATGCGGCTCCTGGGAAACTGTTCGAATATTTAGCCATGGGAGTCCCGGTCATTTACCCCGGCAAGACTGCCATTAGGGAAATTATCGGCCCATTGGATGTGGGAGAAGCTTATAGAGAAGAAACCCCTGAAGATTTAGCAAAATCTGTGAGATATCTTTTAAACCGGTTAGAAAGAGATCCCCATATCAAGAAGAGGGCCAGAGAAAGTTATTTACAGCAATTTAATTATGAAACTCAATTTGCCCCGGTGATGGATTTTATCGCTCAATTAATAAAAAGCTCAAGCAAATAATTTAGTTATGGAATTAAGAGAAAGATTTTACCGTAATTATCAGACGTTGAATTTAGCGGGGGAGACAGCTTTAACGGCGCAGTCCCTGCAAGGATTAAGCGATTACTACCGCCGAAGTATTATTGATAAATTTCTCCCGCCTGATAAAGGCCTCAGCATTCTGGATCTGGGGTGCGGCTGTGGGCCGTTTCTCTATGCCTGCCAGCAGGCAGGCTATCGAAATCTCGCTGGCGTCGACGCCTCTCCGGAACAGGTGGCTTTGGCCCGTGAACTGGGTCTGAACCAGGTCATTCAAGGCGATCTGCGCAATTTTCTGGCTACTTCTCAAGAAAGGTATAATGTTATCACCGCCTTCGATGTGCTGGAACATTTCACCAAAGCAGAAGTCATGGAGATCTTGGACCAAGTATACACCGCTTTACACCCTGGGGGGCTCTTCCTGCTTCGGACCCCGAACGGTGAGGGGCCGTTCGCAGGTAGATACTTCTATGGTGATTTCACCCACGAGGTCTGCTTCACCCGCCATAGCCTGGCTCAGGTGCTGCGGGCTGCAGGGTTTGCCGAGATGAGTTTTTATGAAGTTGCGCCTTTGCCTCACGGAGTAAAATCTACCATTCGCTTTCTGTTGTGGCATGTGATCAAGGGCTGCCTCTGGTTCTACCAGGCGGTGGAGACTGGCGGTTGGCGTGACCGGCATATCTTTACCCAAAACATCATGGCGGTTAACAAAAAGTAGTTTTTTAGATTAACCTTTGGGAAAATAATCCTTTATTGAGGTATAAATGCGTTGTGCTGTAATTGGTCCAATACACACTGATTCATTTGCCAAATGTATCATAACGGCCTTTATGGACATGGGCCACCAGGTCATGAGCATTAATCCAGATCGTGGTCTTCTGTCTGGATGGCTTCCTGACTCCCTTTACACCAAAAATTCTTTCAGAATCAGGTCCCTGGAAAGGCTTTTGATTAAGGCAATACCGGAATTGGAAGTGGTGATCTTCCGAAAGGCCTTGCATGAGCTGAATAGGTTTGAGCCGGAGCTCGTCTTATCCACCATTTGGGATATCCCTCCTGACGTAGTGAGCAATTTTAAAAAGGGGCCGGCTCGGACTCCCATCACCGCGGTATGGTGCCCGGACGCCATGATCAATTTTGACCGGCAGTATATCTTCACCGCCCCCTGGGATTATCTTTTTTTTACAGATGAATACATTGTAGAATTTTTCCACAACCTGGAGTTGAATGCCCATCTCTTACCCCTGGCCTGCTATCCCGGCTGGCACCGGCAGGTCCGCCTCACCCCGGAAGAAAAAGAATTTTACGGCTGCGACATCACTACCGCCGGGAACCTCTACGGTGTCCGGGTCAAGGTGTTCGAGCAGTTACTGGACTATGACGTCAAGATCTGGGGGGCATCTCCCGGCCGGACGATAACCAGCCCGGTGCGCCGCTTTCATCAACACCGTTATGTCGGGGAGTTGGAGAAGTCCAAGGCCTTTAACGCCGCCGCTATTGTCCTCAACAACATGCATTATGCCGCAATAAGAGGTTTGAACAAACGGGCCTTTGAGGCCTGCGGCTGCGGGGGGTTTCAGCTCATCAGCGATTCGTCGGTGCTGGCACAATACTTTGTTCCTGGCCAGGAGGTAGTGGTCTACCGCAACTTGCAGGAACTGCGGGAACTGGTCCCTTATTACCTGAACCGGCCTGAGGAGCGGGCCGCGATCGCCGCCGCCGGCTACCGCCGGGCCCAGAGCGAACACACCTACCACCGACGCCTGGAAACCATGCTGCGGATAATTGCCGCGGACAAGAACCAATCCAAGTCCTGCCAAGATGACAGCATACCTCAACCTGGTGCAGCCCAACCCATAACAGACCAGGAAATGGCCACATGAATCAAAGACCCGGCCCACATAAACCCAGGCCGCGTCTAGTAACCAAGACCCAGGGAAATTGCATGGGCTCAACTCCCGCCATCAAAAGTCCGGGGTATGCCGCGCTTTTGGGAGGGGCCCTGTTTCTCTGCTTTTTCCCGTTTCTGCCAGAGCAGGGAGCGGCCACGCTGTCTCTATCCTTGTTTCTTACGGCCCTCCTCGCCGCCCTGTTCCTCTATCCTTTGCTACGCGGTTGGGTAGACGGCCAGGTGGATTTGTTTCATCCCATCAGCTTTGCGGTCCTGGCTTACTTATTTCCCAATTATGTTATCAAAAGTCTTTACCTGCTTTTCCATGGCTGGCCCGAGGGGCAGTCCAGTTGCCCATTGTATTTGCCGCAGTACCAGTTAATGGCCCTATTGCTGGTGTTGCTAGCTTACCTGGCCCTGGCTTTAGGGTATTGGCTGCGCCTGGGAGAGCGCCTGGGACAGATGCTGCCCGCCCCGCCGCACTTTCCCCTTGACCCGGGCGAGAGCCGGGGACTGCTCCTGGCGCTTTTCCTGGGCGGCTATCTGCTGATCTATGTTTTGGCGGCCACCTGGAGCGGCTTTTATGAAAGGGAGCATGAGACGACCTGGCGTCAACTATCCTGTATAGGTTATTACTGCTTTTTCCTGATGGCCTTTCTCTATTTTCGCCACCCGGCCGCGGCCCCTCGGCTGAAACTCCCTCTACTGTTCATGGCGGTGATCACGGCCGCCTTTTTATTGACCAGCGGCAGTCGGTATGCCCTGTTAATGCATATTATGTACTTTCTAGGGGCCTGGCAGTTTGCCCGGGGACGAGGTTTAAGCCGCTCTACTCTGCTCAAAGCTTTGGCCGTCCCGATCATTCTGCTCCCCCTGGTATTGGTAATCAGCACTAATTACCGTCTTGTCGCATACAAAAATTACGGGAGCAGGTCGCACGAAACCGCATCTAAACGGATCGATAATTTCTCTGAAGCGATTGTAAAAACTCTGAATTCTAATGTTTCCGAAAACGTTGATTTTGCCTATGAGATTTTGATTAATCGCTTGCCGGGTTTAGATACCCTGATTGTGGTGCTCTCCGCCGGGCCGCAGGCCAAAGCCCTAGAACGAGCCTTTGGCATTGACAACAACATCCCCGATGATCTTTTCTGGATGCTGGTCCCCAGGTTGTTCTATCCGGAAAAACCCATTATGATGGAGAGGGGGAAATATTTCGGCTATATCTATTGGGGACAGCCGCTCAGTATCTATTCCTTTCCGGCGCTCACCCCAATCGCTGATCTCTATCGCTTCGGCGGCGTGCTCGCCCTCTTTGTCGGTATGTTGGTCATGGGGATATTTCTCAAAGTGGTGCGTACCTGGCTCATCGGCAAAGAGGGGCAGGTGGGAGCCTATGCCGCGCTATTTTATATATATCTGATTACCCCTCTCAGGGGTGCATTTGAATCTTCTTACACCTCCTTATTTTTTGTGACCAGCAGGTGCCTGGTGGTGCTGTATTCCTTTGTCCTGTTAATTTATCTGTGTTACCTATTGCTTAATCGGCCATCCGTTAGCTCCAAAAAGGCTATTTATCGTCAACCGCCAGCATGAAAATTCTCCATATTACAGGTTTTTATGAACCCGCCTGGCATTTGGGCGGTGTGGTTAGAAGCGTCAGTCAGCTCTGCCGGGGGTTGGCCAGGCTGGGGCACGAGGTGACGGTCTTTACTACAGACAGCGGCATGGATCGGCGGCTGGATGTACCGGTGAACCGGCCGGTGGATGTTGGTGGAGTAACGGTTTATTATTTCAAGACCGATTTTTTCCTCAAGTTTGCCTATTCCCGGAGTTTAGGCCAGGCTTGCCGGCGGCTGATCAAAAATTTTGACCTGATGCATTTGACTGCCTTTTGGTGCTATCCGGGGATTCCCGCCGGGGTTGCCGCCCGGCAACAAGAAATGCCCTACCTGGTGTCGGTACACGGCACATTGCGGAAGGCGGCCCTACAGCACAAAGCTTGGAAGAAGTGGATATATTTCTGGGCTATTGAGAAAAGGAATGTCAGGGGGGCGGCGGCGCTTCATTACACCACTGCCATGGAACGGGAGTTGGATGCCTTCCACCGTTTCCCGGTCCCCAGTTTTATCGTGCCCAATGGTTTAGAAGTGCAGGAATTCCAGGAATTGCCGGAAAAGATTGCGGCTAAGGCTAACTTTGGCCTCAACCCGCAAACTCAGGTCGTTACGTTTTTGGGGCGGTTGCACCAGATTAAAAACCTCGACCTGCTCATGAAGGGCATGTCTGAAATTGGCCTGAATGGGAAAGAGTTGGTGTTACTGTTGGCCGGACCTGACGCCGGGGCGGAAATCTCTCTTAAAAATTTGGCGGAGTCAAGCGGCCTCAATTCCCACGTAAAGTTCTTGGGGCCGGTAGATGCTGTGGGTCGCCGCAATCTCCTGGCAGCCAGCGATTTGATGGCCCTGGTAAGCAGCAACGAGAACTTCGGCAACGCGGTGGTGGAGGCTATGCTGGCCGGGGTGCCGGTGCTGGTCTCGGAGCACGTGGGCATCTGCCGGGAGGTGCAAGCCGATGGTGCGGGGCTGGTAGTGCCCTTAAAAGTCGAGGCCATTGCTCAGGGCCTGAAGCAGATGTTATCTGACCCTGCCCGGCTAAAGGCGATGGGGCAGGCGGCCGCGGCTGCGGCCCGGCGGCGCTATGACATAGATATTGTGGCCCAACAAATGGCGACCGCCTACGAGGATATTCTCACCGGGCGGCGCAGACCGGGGCTTAATTGGTCAGATAGCCAAGTTGAGGGCAGGTGAAATATGGCAAAAGCTCCAGTTTCGGTGATCATCCTCACTTATAACGAAGAAGTCAACATCCGGGCCTGCCTGCAGAGCGCTAAGGACCTGACCGATGAGATCTTCATTGTGGATTCCTTCAGCACCGATCAGACCCTAAACATCGCCCGAGCATACACCGAGAAGATTTATCAGAATGCGTGGGTGCATTGGGCGGATCAACGCAACTGGGCCTTGGATAACCTGCCCCTAAAAACGGACTGGGTGTTATTCCTGGATGCCGACGAGCGCCTAACTCCGGAATTGTGTCAAGAAATCTCTGAAACCTTAGCTGGTAAAGCTAATCCTTCAGTGCAGGGCTATTATATTAAAAGAAACTTTTACTTTTTGGGGAGATGGCTTAAACATGGGGGCTATAAGGCCGATTATATCTTAAGGTTGATCAAAAAGCAGCAAGCCCGAATACTGAAAAGAGGAGCCTGGGAGTATGCAACTGTTCAGGGTGAATTGGGTTATTTAAATTACCCAATGCGCCATGAAGATGCCAGAGGCTTAACCTACTGGATAGCTAAACATAATAACTATGCTATTATGGAGTCCCACGAATTAGTAAGGTTGGACAATAAAGCCGGTCTTACAAATGAAGCCGCGGCCACCAACCAAAGAAAAATAGAGCATAAGTTTAAGATTTGGTTACGGGAGAAGATATGGGTTAGGATGCCGCTCTTTATCCGCCCCCTGTTTTATTTCTTTTATCGTTATATCGTGCAATTGGGCTTCCTGGATGGCAAAGAAGGGTTGATCTATTGTTTTTTGCATGGGCTATGGTATCCGTTTCTGGTTGATGCTAAATATTTGGAACTCAAGAAACGCAATTCACATTCAGGGACTTCGCCATGTAACAATGGTTGAGACATCGATTTATAATCGCCGGTTTTAGGTGGAGAAATGTTTAAAGAGAAAATTAGCTGCTGTCCAGCGTGCGGTGGCCAAGCCATTGGGTTTTGGTTAAAAAAAGAGAAATCTGGAGTAATATATGACCTTTGGAAATGTTCTACCTGCCAAACTGGGTTTATGAACCCTCAACCCACTAAAAAATTCCTCGCCTCAGTTTATGCACGTTCGGGCCATGGACTTTCGGAGCCAATTTCTTATCCAGAGGTGCTCAGACGTGAGGAAGAATATCCAAATGCCACAGTAGATTCGGAAAGGTTAGTCAGTTGGGCCATAAATTATATGGGGGGGGGAAGAAATAATCAACAATATGCAATAGATATCGGTTCTGGTTTTGGGTTTTTTAGTCGTGCCGCACTCCAGTCAGGTTTTAAGGTCAAGTCGATCAACCCTGGTAAGTGGGAAAACCAAGTTTTTGCAGAGATGAATGGTTTTAGTCCTATACCTGCTTTTTTTGAAGACCTCGATCTTCAGGGCGAGAAATTTGATTTGGTTATTCTGAGCCAAGTTTTAGAGCATATTGAAAAGCCGTACGATTTTTTAGTAAAAATTAGAGAAATTATAAAACCAGGAGGGATTTTAGCAATTGCGGTCCCTAATGTAAACTCAATTTTCGTAAAAATATTAAGGGATAAAGACAATGGCTGTTTATGGGTTCCAGAGCATTTAATCCATTTTTCGAAACTTGGGCTAAAAGCACTTTTGTCCAGAACCGGTTTTGAGATTCAGAGGCATATCTATCTAAGTAGAATACCATATTTTAGTTTAAGTAATAAACTAAAGCTAACAGGTTTTAAGCGTAATGCGGTTAATTTTGGCGTTAAAGTTTTGCAATATTTGCCACTTAAAATCTGTAATCTAACTGGCACCGGAATAATGCATAATCTATGGGCCAGTCCCAAAAACAGTCAATTACCATGAAGATTCTTTTGATCAGTCCCTTTTTCCCGCCTGAAGTCGGGTCGGCGGCATGAGGTGCTGGTGCTTAATGGTTAGAATTGTTGCAGCCAGAGGCAACTCAAGTTATGCTATTTTCAGGATTCATAGATAATTATAGCAATTTCGGAGGGCGGGCGGTGCCGAAGCTGACGGTAATTTATTGGAAGGCGGAAAAATTCTATCTGGGCAAGATCCTGGAGCATCCGGAGATTATGACCCAAGGCGAGACCCTGGAAGAACTGTTTTACAATATCAAGGATGCCTATTTCCTGATGTTTTTTGACGATGTGCCGGAACATTATGAAGTTCAAGAAATTTCCCTGTGAAACGGCAAGAATTCATCAGTCAATTGGAAAGATCTGGGTGCGTCCTTTCCCGTCATGGCTCTAAACATGATATCTATCTCAACCATAAAAATGGGAAAAAACAACCGGTCCCCCGCCATACCGAAATTGAGGAAACCCTGGTACGGCATATAAAAAAGTATCTCGATATAGTTTGACACTATGAAGATTTTACTCATAACCCACTATTTCCCGGTAAGGGATAAAGGCATCAGGTGATGGCGCTTACCGGCCAGACCCGTTATCTGGTTTAGATTTATAAATTATTTGTTGACCACTTTTCTTAGTTTTTCAACCAGATTTTGGAGGACAATTAATTGATAATCGATCCTGGCATTCCCTGTCCGATTTGTAAGTTCCCAGAGTGCCAGATAGGCTGGAATATAGTGACCGGGATAGGTAGTTTTCGGATAGCCTACTGCCCTGATTGCCATTTGGGATTTAATGATCCCATGCCACACTTTGAAAAGACTCAAGAATATTATGTGAAGGATGATTTTTATTGCAAGCCTTCTTATAATCCCCCCGACCAAGATATTGAAGTTTATTCCTGGACCTCAAAAAAATTGGCATCGATGCTTGGGAAAACCGGGAATATCTTGGATATCGGCTGTGGGAGGGGAGATTTTCTGAATTTTATGCGGGAACGGGGATGGCGCGTGCAGGGCATCGAAATCCATCCCGGCTTGGTCGATATTTGTGAGAGTCGTGGAATAACCTGCCAAATCGGAGAATTAGGGACTTTGTCTTTCCCTGAGAATTTCTTTGACGCCATTACCTTTCGGGATGTTTTAGAACACATACCTACCCCCCCCCATCAAGTTCTTTCCCACACGGCTCAATGGTTGAAGCCCGGAGGGGTTATGTATATCAAGGTCCCCAACCTGGATTGGATCAGTGGTCCATTGGGAAAACTTTATAAGCGAGGGTTTGATCCTGGGGTACACCTCTACCACTTTTCCCAAAAAGCTTTGCGTCGCTGCCTGGAGCGAGCCGGGCTTAAACCGCTAGCCTGGGATATGGAACCCCCTAGCGCGGGCAGTCTTAAAAAATATCTCGGCTACCTGATTCTCAAATTGGCCGAAGTCATGACGATCCGGCGTTTTCCCCAGGTATATTTTTCCCTGGCGGTCTTTGCCTGTAAGAAGTGATACTGATATTACTAAGATCAAAATCGACCTGCATGTCCATACCCTGGTTTCCAAGGACGCGGCTGCTCCCTTAGCCGCGATAATCCGGGCTATGAAGCGGCTGGGTCTGAACGCCGCCGCCCTTACTGATCATAATGCTCTGGCATTGGGCCAACGTTGGCAGGAAGTTCAGGGTGTTCGTCTTATTTCTGGCGAAGAGGTGATGACTACCGAGGGCGAGATCATTGGTCTGTTCTTGCGTCAGGCCATTCCGCCGGAACTAACGCCGGAAGACACCATTGCCGCCATCAGGGACCAGGGGGGTTTGACCTATCTTCCCCATCCTTTTAAAAACACCGGCAGTCGAAACTGGGCTGAGGCGAACTTAAGACGCATCCTGCCGGGCATTGACATCATCGAGGTATTTAATGGGCGCCTGCTAAATCCAGCGGCCAACCGGCAGGCGGCGCAACTGGCTAGGGAGGTAGGGGCTTTGCAAGGGGCGGGCAGCGATGCCCACACCCCCTGGGAGGTGGGACGGGCTTACGTAGAGATGTCGGAGTTCGATTCTCCAGCTTCCTTCCTGGATAGCTTACGAACTGCTAAAATCTTTGGGCGACGGCCCTCCCGTCTCGGAAGAATCTTCATGAATCGCTTTATCAGAAAAGGTCTGCGTCAGCTCATGCTCAGGTGCGAACGGTCAAATTTACCGTAAGGACTATGGCTACCGTATTAGTCACCGACGCCAAGCAGCGCAAGGCAGTGCCGATTATCCGGGCCCTGGGCCGCCGCGGGATTCCGGTCATCGCCGGAGATGACCAGCGCTTCAGTATGGGCTTCTTCTCCAAATATTGCCGTCAGGCCCTGGTTTACCCATCTCCTGAAAACCAGCCAGAAAGATTCCGGGATTGGCTGCTATCCCAAGCCCGAAAAGGGGTCTTTGATATACTTTTCGCCATCGACGAGCGCACACTGGATGTAGTAACCAAATGTGGTGAAGAACTTGGTAAATACGTGCGGGTGCCGACGGTTCCACATGCTGTGTATGGCTTGGCCCGGGATAAGTACGAAACCATTAGTTTGGCCGAATCTCTGGGGATACCTTGTCCAAAAACGGCGAGACTGGAAAGCTTTGCAACCCTGGAGGAAGTTTATAGAACTTGGTCGTTACCGGTAGTTCTCAAACCCCGGCGGAGTTCAGGCTCCCGAGGTTTGCTTTACATCCGAACCATGAAAGACCTGCAGTCCAGCTATCAGCGCATAACACGGTTTGAGGACTATCTCGTACAGGAGTATATTCCTTCCGGAGGTGAGGCCTTGGGGGTGGAGGTTTTGCTAAACCAGCGCGCCGAACCCCGTGCCACCTTCGTCCACCGCCGCCTGCGGGAGTATCCCCTCAACGGCGGCCCGAGCACTTTGAGAGAAAGCGTCTCCAACCCAGAATTGGTAAATATGGGGATTCGATTGCTTCAGGCCATGGGATGGTATGGGGTGGCTATGGTGGAGTTTAAAAGTGACCCAAGAGATGGACAGCCCAAGCTTATGGAGATCAACCCCAAATTCTGGGGCTCCATAGCCTTACCCATCGCTTCCGGGGTGGATTTCCCTTATCTCCTTTACCGGCTGGTCCTAGATGGCGACATCGAACCGGTTAACGGCTATCGTCTGGGTGTGCGGTGCCGCTGGCTGCTGCCGGGAGATTTTCTGCACTTCTTGGCCAACCCTAAACGCTGGCAGCTTAATCCCAGCTTTTTTCAATTCCGAGGCGAAAACCTTTACTATGACCTGCTTTCCTGGGATGACCCGGGGCCGCTCTGGGGGATGTTCTGTTCGGTCTTGACTTCTTTAACTGATAAGACTTTTTGGAAGAAATACCTCTGCTCTGACCGCTGACATGAAAATACTGGCCCTAACCAAATACTTTCCCCCGGAGATTGGTACCGCTTCGCATTTGTTTTTTGAACTCTGTGAGACCTTGGTACAACGTGGCCACCAGGTAACGGCGATTACCTCCATACCCTGGTACAATCTGGAAACAGTCGATCCCAAATACAATGGTAATTTGATTTATCGTGAGACTATGAACGGCATCCGGGTGTTGCGCCTTGCCAACCCTCCCTTACCGGATGGGGTATTAAAATACCAACTCGGCCATGTTATGGTCCCACCAGTCTTCTGTCTGGGTGGCATCCTTGAGGATAAGCATGATGTGGTAATAAATTATTCCCCACCGCTGCTCATGGGTCTCACAGCCTATACTATTGCAAAAATTTGGCATGTTCCTTTTGTATTCAATGCTCAAGACCTATATCCACAATGCCTTATTGATCTGGGGCAACTTAGGAATAATGCCTTGATCTGGCTTTTTGAAAAGATTGAAGCTTTTATTTATAAGCAGTCGACCTTTATCACAGTCCATTCTGAAGGAAACAGGGAATTCCTGGAAATCAAAAAAGAAGTGCCGGCCGCTAAGGTGCAAGTCGTCTCTAATTGGGTTGATACTGATATGATACAGCCTGAGGAAAAAGACAACGATTTTAGCCACCGACATGCCTTGGGCGGTAAATTCATTGTCTCTTTTGCGGGTACCATGGGAATTTCTCAAGGAATCGTCTCGATTGTAGAAGCATGTGCTCATCTACAAGATTATCCTGATATTCTCTTATTAATGGTCGGGGGGGGAGTAGACAGAGATCTAGCGGCTAAAAATGCTGAAGATTTACATCTCAAGAATATCAAGTTTCTCCCAATGCAACCCCGGAATATATTTCCTCAGATTCTGGCTTCCTCCGCCATTTGCCTGGTTCCTTTAAAAAAGAACATTAAAACCCCAGTAATTCCCTCCAAAATTCTCAGCATCATGGCCGCAGGGCGGCCGGTGCTGGCCAGCATGCCCCTCCAGGGGGATGCACCTAAGCTTATAAATGAAGCCCGGTGCGGTATCTGTGTGGAGCCTGAGAACCCAAAAGCACTGGCGGAAGCTATTCTAAGACTTTACCATGATAGGGAACTTGGCGAATTCTATGGCCGGAACGGGCGCAAATATGCAGTCGAGCATTTTTCCCGCCAGGCTTGCGTAGCTAAATACGAAGCCCTTTTCCAGGAAGCCATAAATCAACATCGAACTTTTTAGCAGAATTCTAAAGTCTTTCTCGATATCCCCTTAACTTAATGAATTTACTTACTATCGACGTCGAGGACTGGTTTCATACTTCTGCATTGGAATCTTATATATCTAGAGAACAATGGGATGCTCAGGAGTCAAGGATAGAAAGAAACTTAATCCAGTTACTGGATCTATTGCATCAACGGGAAATAAAAGCCACCTTCTTCATCCTCGGTTGGGTGGCTGCGCGCTACCCCCAACTTGTCATGGAAATCGCTGCCGCAGGCCACGAGATTGCCAGTCATGGCTGGCGGCATCAACTGATCTACCATTTGGACCCCACAACCTTCCGGGACTATACCCGACGCGCCAAACAGCTTTTGGAGGATATCACCGGCCAAGAGGTTCTTGGCTACCGGGCCACGAGTTTTTCAGTGGTAAAAAAGACGTTGTGGGCCTTGGACATTATCAAAGAAGCAGGCTTCAGATATGATTCCAGCATTTTCCCCATCCGCCATCATGACCTCTACGGGATGGCCGATGTTCCCCGCTTCCCTTTTCGTCATGACAACGGGCTTCTGGAGATACCTCCCTCCACGGTGACGGTTGGGGGAAAAAATATCCCTTTCGGCGGGGGCGGCTATTTCCGGCTCTATCCCTACCCGCTGACCAAGGCCATGATTAAGGCAGTCAACCGCCAAGGATATCCTGCGGTTATCTACCTGCATCCTTGGGAGTTGGACCCGGAGTGCCCAAGGCTAAAAGGCTTGGATAGACGCACCGGATTCAGGCAATACGTCAATTTGCACAAAACGGCGGGGCGGTTGGAGAGATTATTGGCGGATTTTCAGTTCGGGACGATGGCGGCTTATATTGCAGATAACTTCGGCACAGGCTAGAAAGCCTGTGCCACCGGGAAATGATATATGTAGGGTGGGCATGGCCCACCAAAGAATTCAATACCATCATTACGGTGGGCAGTGCCCACCCTACACCGAATGACCAATACCCCATAACCCATTACCCGCGCCCGCGCCTACTTCAACATCTCCAGCAGCTTCACGGCGGCAGGGCTGAAAAAGGATATGCCCAAAATGCCGATGGCCACCAACAGCTTCATCCACAGGCGGATGCTTTTCAGTTCGCCGTCCAGCCTGGTAATATCGGTCTTTATCTCGGTTCTCAGGTTGCCGAGATCATCTTTGACTTCAGTGCGCAGGTTGGAGATTTCACCTTTGACTTCAGTTCGCAGGTTGGCGATTTCGGTGCGTAGATTGGCTATATCCTCTTTGACTTCAGTGCGCAGGTTGGAGATTTCACCTTTGACTTCAGTTCGCAGGTTGGCGATTTCGGTGCGTAGATTGGCTATATCCTCTTTGACTTCGGCGCGCAGGTCGGCAACATCCGCTTTGACTTCGGCACGCAGGTCGGCAACATCCGCCTTGGTGGCCAGTTCCATCAGCAGGTCGGCCTTTACCGACGTCCGTTGTTTCTCTATTTTCTGATCCAGATCCTGAAGGACTACTAATATCGGCCCGGCCTGCTGCGGCCCCAGGGCGTCTTCGATATCTTTGGCCTGTTGATAGGTAAGCATGGCATTATTCTTTCACTGTTTCAGGTCGATACGATGATGGCTTATTTCAACATCTCCAGCAGCTTCATGGCGGCAGGGCTGAAAAAGGATATGCCCAGGATGCCAATGGCCACCAACAGCTTCATCCACAGACGGATGCTTTTCAGTTCGCCATCCAGCCTGGTAATATCGGTCTTTATCTCGGTTCTCAAGTTGCCGAGATCATCTTTGACTTCAGTTCGCAGGTTGGCGGTTTCGGTGCGCAGGTTGGCGATTTCGGTGCGTAGATTGGCAATATCCTCTTTGACTTCGGCGCGCAGGTTGGCAACATCCGCCTTGGTGGCCAGTTCCATCAGCAGGTCGGCCTTTACCGACGTCCGTTGTTTCTCTATTTTCTGATCCAGATCCTGAAGGACTACTAATATCGGTCCGGCCTGCTGCGGTCCCAGGGCGTCTTCGATGTCTTTGGCCTGTTGATAGGTAAGCATGGCATTATTCTTTCACTGTTTCAGGTCGATACGATGATGGCTTATTTCAACATCTCCAGCAGCTTCATGACGACGGGACTGAAGGAGACTATCCCGAAGATGGTTAAGGCTATCAGTACTTTGATCCACAAACAGAGTGTCTTGAGATCGCCGTTGATCCTGGCAACTTCTACTTGCAGCGTCATTTCCAGGCGGGAGATATCCAAAGCCAAATTGCTCTCTAGTTGAGCCAGTTTCGGCCTGATGTCTATTCCCGCGGATCGTTCGGCGGCAAGTTGCTTTTCTTTTTTAAGGCGATCTACGTCCTGTGGCGCCGCCAAATTGGGGGCCTGCTGCGGCCCCAGGGCGTCTTCGATATCTTTGGCCTGTTGATAGGTAAGCATGGCATTATTCTTTCACTGTTTCAGGTCGATACGATGATGGCTTATTTCAACATCTCCAGCAGCTTTACGGCGGCAGGGCTGAAAAAGGATATGCCCAGGATGCCAATGGCCACCAACAGCTTCATCCACAGGCGGATGCTTTTCAGTTCGCCGTCCAGCCTGGTAATATCGGTCTTTATCTCGGTTCTCAGGTTGCCGAGATCATCTTTGACTTCAGTGCGCAGGTTGGAGATTTCACCTTTGACTTCAGTTCGCAGGTTGGCGATTTCGGTGCGTAGATTGGCTATATCCTCTTTGACTTCGGCGCGCAGGTTGGCAAAATCCTCTTTGACTTCGGCGCGCAGGTTGGCAATATCCGCTTTGACTTCGGCGCGCAGGTCGGCAACATCCGCCTTGGTGGCCAGTTCCATCAGCAGATCGGCCTTGAGCGCATTCCGTTGGTCATCAATCTTGCGGTCCAGTTCCTGTAAAGCCGCGATGATGGGCTCCGCCTGCTGCGGTCCCAGGGCGTCTTCGATATTTTTCACCCGTTGATACGAAAGCATGGTTGCACCGGTCTCAGATTTAATGGTCTGCTGGCAATATAATAAAGTATTTTTATTAACTTAGCAATAAAGAAATTCTCAGCCCATGGGTTCATATGAAACAGGTAATCCAATCTTATAAAAACGGCAAGATAACCTTAGAAGACGTACCCCCCCCGGCCGTCAAGGCTGGCGGCCTGTTAGTGCATAACGTGGCTTCTCTGATCAGTGCCGGGACCGAAAAATTGATGATCGAGATGGGCCGCAAGAGCCTGGTAGGCAAGGCCCGGGCGCGGCCGGACCTGGTGCGCCAGGCCTGGGCCAAGGCCCAGAAAGAAGGCTTCGTCAGCGTCTTTAAAGAGGCCATGAACCGCCTGGACGAGCCGGTACCGCTGGGATACAGCGCCGCCGGGATGGTCCGGGAGGTGGGGGCCGGGGTTAACGGTTATCAACCGGGGGACCGGGTGGCGGTGATGGGTGCCGGTTTCGCCTCCCACGCCGAACTGCTCTGGGTGCCGGAAAACCTCTGTGTTCCCATTCCTGCCGGAGTCGATTTTGAGGCTGCGGCCTTCGGGATGCTGGGCTGCATCGCCCTGCACGGCGTCCGGGAGGCGGGCCTCACCCTGGGAGAGAAGGCGCTCGTCATCGGCCTGGGCCTCTTGGGTCTGCTTACTGTGCAATTGCTGGCGTCTCAGGGCTGTCGGGTGATCGGGGTGGACCTGGACCGGCGCAGATGCGATCTGGCCCGGGAGCTGGGCGCCGACCTGGCCCTGGTCCCTGGCCAGGAGAACGTGGAAGAAGCGGTGGCCAACTGCACCGGCGGCCTGGGCGCCGACGCCGTGCTCATTGTCTCCGCCGGCCAGGACAACCGCCCCATCCTGCTGGCCGAGGCCGTGGCCCGGGAGCGGGCCCGTTTGGTGCTGGTGGGCGTTGCCGACCTGAGCCTCACCCGTAAGACCTTCTGGGAAAAGGAACTGCGCTTTTCCGTCTCCCGAGCGTCCGGACCCGGCAGCCTGGCGCCCCTCTACGAAGCCAAGGGTTTTGACTACCCCGTCGGCTATGTCCGTTGGACCGAACGCCGCAACCTGTCGGCCTTTCTAGACCTGATCGCCCAGGGAAAGATGAAGTTGGAGCGTCTCATCACCCACCGCTTTGACATTAATAACGCCCTGCAGGCCTACGACCTCATCCTGAAAAACCAGGAGCCGTATATCGGGGTGCTGCTAACCTATCCTGAGCCCGATCAGCCGGGGGCGGTCGGGAAACCCGCCCCGGTTGGTACTCCGTTTCTCTCGACCTCGTTTGCACTTCCTTCCCGCCGATCGCTAGGCCTCATCGGCGGGGGGATGTTCACCAGAAATATTCTGCTCCCGGCCCTGAAAAAGCTGCCCGGCCTGGAGCTGGCCCGGGCTGCCACCACTACCGGGGTGAGCGCCCACCAGATTGCCAAAAAGTACGGCTTTGCCCAGGCGAGTACGAATTATCGGGAGATCCTGCAAGATTCGGCTATCGGCAGCGTGCTGATCACCACCCGGCACAATTCCCATGCCGAGTTGGTGTTGGAGGCCCTGGCCGCCGGCAAGAACGTCTTCGTGGAAAAACCCCTCTGCCTGACGGAAGAAGACTTACACCGGATTATCTCCGCTTATGACGGCGCCCGCCTCCTGATGGTGGGGTTTAACCGCCGCTACAGCCCCATGGCCATGAATCTCAAGGCAGCCCTGGCCAACCGCACCACCCCGCTGGTGATGACCTTTCGGGTTAACGCCGGCTACATCCCGTTGGATCAGTGGGTCCATGACCCGCAGGTCGGCGGCGGCCGACTGTTGGGCGAGGTCTGCCATTTTATCGATTTCCTCGGGTATATGGCCGACTCCCCGGCGGTCCGGGTGTGCGCCGCGGCTATTTCCGGAGTGATGGGCAGGTATATTCCGGAGGACAACCTGACCCTGACCCTGAACTTCCAGGACGGCTCGCTCGGCACCATCCTCTACACCGCCAAGGGCAGCAAAACCTTTTCCCGGGAACGATTCGAGGTCTACTGCGAGGATTCGGTGGGCGTCATCGAAGACTTTCGCCAGATCCACATCATCCAGGGCGGCCGCCGCCAGACCGTCAGAAAGCTGTCCATGGACATGGGCTACGCCAACGAACTGCGGGCCTTTTTCCTGGACCACTGGGAACCCGCCGCCGCAGCCAGACTTTTTTCGAGCTATGCCAACTCTACCCAGGCCACCCTCAAGGCCCTCGAATCGCTGAGAACCCGGCAGCCGGTCCCCATCAGCTAACCTCAAATCCCCTCGCCCCGCTTGCGGGGAGAGGGCCAAGGTGAGGGGTGAATCTATTACACCTGGTTTTTGCTGACAGCTAAACGCCGGCATAACTCATCACCCATTACCTATTACCCATTACCTGTCCTTACCCATGTTAAGCTTCTTTGGCCGCAAGATTTCCCTCTGGAAACTGGTCCTCCTGGCCGGTGATGCGCTAGCATTTGTGCTGGCGGTCGGGGCGGCTATGCTCATAAATCCCAAGCTGAGCGACTTCTGGTCTTATCTTGCTAATAATGCAGCGGAACTTATACTCGTGGGGTTTACCTATTTCGGCATGTTTTATATCGCCGATCTCTATGATTATCAGCAGGATTTTAGGCGCTGGCAGTATCTATCCCGGCTGCTCTGCGGGTCGATTATCGGTACCCTGGCGATTATCGTACTGTATTTCTTCCCCCTGGGTGTCTTCATCGGCCGCATCCAGATTACTATCCAGGCCGGTATTTTTACCTTACTGGTGATAACCTGGCGCTGCCTCTTCTCTGCCCTGGCCTTGCCGCGGCGCCTGAGGAGACAGTTATTGATTATCGGGGCCGGGAAAGCCGGCCGACGACTTTTGGAGGCCATCCACCGGCGGCGGCACAGCGGTCTGGAGGTCATCGGTTTTATCGACTAGAGTTTAGAATCTACGATTGATTAAAAAAATGTATCAGCCACGAAAAAAAGCTTGACAGACCCGCGCAAACGCGTGGTCGCCTTTGGCGACCAATCGAGAAAAGAAAATTCTTTTCTCGGGAGGTTGTTCAATGGCTACAAAACTTCTTATCCCCTATCAAGTTCTTGCTCAGTGGCTCACTATCCTATGGCAGGCGGTGCCTATCAAGCTCCGTCCCACGTTACTCGAACTGCTCTTTGGCAACATCTTATCAGGATCTGGTCATATCACCGATGCTATCCTCACTGTGTGCGCCAAAACGAGTTGGAGCAATTACTTCAAGGCCCTACAGAGCAATGGTTTTTCTTGGTTAAGCCTTTGCCGCCAATGGCTTGTCCTCGTGTTGCGTTACTTTCCTCGTCTCACCATTACCCTGGTCATAGACGATATGTTGACGCCCAGAACCTCGAAAAAAGCTCCTTCGGCAGCGATATATCACGATCATGCCCACAGACCCAACCGGCCGCCGTTCATCTTCGGGCAATTACGGGTGGCTTTAGCCATAGTGTTAACATATGCCGGCAGAACCGCAGCCTTCCCATGGTTATGGCGGCTCATACGAACTACGGGAAACACATCAAAGCTGAAAGCCGCCCAAGTTTTGATGGCTTTAGCTCGTCAATGGGTGCCAAGAGCCATCGCCATACGACTTCTACTCGACGCCTGGTATATGAAAAAAACTCTGGTGCTCCGTCTGATCCATCAGGCAGTGACGGTCATTGGTCAGGTTCGCCGAGACACCGTATGTTATCTCTTGCCCACCCAGCCATCCTCCCCTCGACGGGGAGCACCTCGCAAGTATGGAGAGAAATTGACCTTCGCCAAGGCCAAACCCTTGCTGCCCTTACAACACGCGTCTATCAAGGCGTATGGCAAAACCCGACGCTTCGAATTCTATACTGCCCAGGCCAAAGTCCGATTCTTAAAAGGACATATTTGCCGAGTAGTCTGGTGCCGCTTTCTGCAGGATTCCGGAAAATGGACCAATTGGGCCCTGTTGCTGGCTACCGATCCCACCTTGACGGCAGCGAATGTGATCAAATTGTACAGCCGTCGTTGGTGGATAGAACCGATGTTCAACGAGATCAAGCACAGCTTTGGTCTGATCAATGCCTGGCAGCAGTCTCGCCAGACATTGGCCCGTTGGACAACGCTCATTTCCCTGAGTTACAGCTTGCCAAGGTTACTGGCTCTCTGGCTTGGCGACCAGAAAGGAGCGCAACTTTTCCCTATCCCTTGGCGTCGGCAGCAAGCCGTAACCGCAGGCTGGATCGTCAAAGCAGTCCAACAATATTTTCGACTTGTCAACATCAGGGCCTGCTGGGATCGAAAATCGCAAAAATTCGTGCTGCCCAACGAGGATTTTATGGCTACCTGCAAAAAAGCAGCATAAAGTTCGCATTTCTTAATGACATTTCGTCTGGTTGATACCGTTACCACATACGGTGACGCTGAAGTACGTTGAAAATTTGGCAACAAGAAAATGCGCAGATTCTAAACTCTAGTTATCGACG
Organism: Desulfobacca acetoxidans DSM 11109; assembly: GCF_000195295.1. Taxonomy (NCBI): domain Bacteria; kingdom Pseudomonadati; phylum Thermodesulfobacteriota; class Desulfobaccia; order Desulfobaccales; family Desulfobaccaceae; genus Desulfobacca; species Desulfobacca acetoxidans. The sequence goes on along the minus strand of NC_015388.1, from coordinate 1,853,026 downwards.
ATGATCCCCAAAAAATCGGCGCCGAGATCGACGGGGTGCCGGTGTTGGGGGATTCTGCTTCAATCCCGCGCATTAAGGCTACCTTCGGGATCAATCTGCTGGTGGTCGCCATTACCCATGAAAAATCGCAGCAATTGATCCAGGTTCTGACCAGGATCTGCTGGAAGGACTGCCAGGTGTTGGATATGCCGAGTTTCTATGAATTCCTGGCTAACAAAATCCCCATCGAACATATTTCCGATGTCTGGCTTTTTCTGAACAGCCTGCGGTCCAACCAGTTTTACTATCGACGCCTGAAAAGAATCTTCGACCTGTTCCTGGCCTTTTTCGCCCTCGCCCTCTCCTGGCCCTGCTTTATCCTTATTGCCCTGCTTATTAAACTGGACAGCCCGGGGGCGGTCTTCTATCTGCAGGAGCGTTTAGGGCAGGACGGCAAGCCTTTTTGGCTCATCAAGTTTCGCTCTATGATCGAGAATGCCGAAGTCAATGGTCCCCAATGGGCCGAAGCGGAAGACCACCGCATCACGCGGATCGGCCGGTTTTTGCGTAAAACCCGCCTGGATGAACTGCCCAACCTGCTCAATGTCATCAGAGGCGATATGAGTGTGATCGGACCCAGACCGGAGCGGGAGGTCTTTATCCAGGAGTTTATCCAGCCGGTGTTAATCTGCCGCCAGGCACAGCTTGCCGCTGCCGTGGTACCCGTCAAGATCAACGAAGTTCAGGAAAAGGTGCCTTACTACAGCTATCGCCTGCTTGTCAAACCGGGTATCACCGGCTGGGCCCAGGTGATGTACTCGTATACCGCCTCCATGGAGGAAACCTGGGAGAAACTCAAGTACGATCTCTACTATATCAAGAATATGGGGTTCTTTCTGGACCTGGCCATCCTGCTCAAGACAATACGCATCGTCCTCTTCGGCCGGGGGCGGTGATCTATTTTACCTAACCACTGATTACTAACCATATCTGGAGCAATATATGAGTATTTGTAGGGTGGACTACGCTAACTGGAGCAGTATATGAGTATTTGTAGGGTGGACAATGCCCACCCTACCCCTAACCCCTAACCTCTAACCTTATTTGGAGCCATACATGGCCGACTACAAAGCCTTTTACCGCCAGAAAACCATTCTCGTCACTGGCGGCGCCGGGGCCATCGGCAGCAACCTGACCCGGGCCCTCGGGGAACTGGGGGCCAGGCTGGTCATTGTCCTGGACGACCTGTCCTCCGCCTCCCGCTGGAATGTCCCGGCCCTGCCCAATGTCCTCTTCGTGGAAGGCAGTATCCTGGACGAAGTGGAGCTTAAACGGGTATTTTTCGAACGCCCCGATATCGTCTATCATCTGGCGGCCCTGTTCGCCAACCAGAACTCCCTGGACCACCCCGAGACCGACCTGCTGGTCAACGGCCTGGGCACCCTGAAAATCCTGCAATACTGCCAGATGGCCGGGGTGCAGCGCTGCGTCTACGCCTCCTCCGGCTGCTCCATCTACGGCAGCAGCGCCCCCCTGCCGCTGACCGAGGAATTCATGTCCCTGCACCTCAGTTCGCCCTATCAGATCACCAAGATGCTGGGGGAACTCTACGGCAATTTCTTTCACCACCACTACGACCTGCCTGTGGTCAAGGCCCGTTTCTTCAATTCCTACGGCCCTGGCGAAATTCCCGGCCAGTACCGCAACGTCATCCCGAATTTCATCTATTGGGCCATGCAGGGCCAGACCCTGCCGATCACCGGCACCGGCGAGGAGACCCGGGATTTCACCTACGTCGGGGATATCGTGGACGGCCTGCTCCGGGCCGGCTACTTTGAATCGGCCATCGGCCAGGAATTTAATCTGGCCTCCGGGGTTGAGACCCGGATCGGCGATCTGGCTCAGATGATCAACGACCAGGTGGGCAACGAGGCCGGGGTGAAGTTTACTGAACGCCGCAAATGGGACACCAAGCCGCGCCTCCTGGCCTCGGTGGATCGGGCCCAAAACCTCATCGGCTACCAGCCCCACACCCCCTTTGAAGAGGGCCTCAAAAACACCATCGCCTGGTTCAAGGACAACTGGAACCTTATCAGCCCCGACGCCCGCTTCGGCCCCGGCATGTCATCGGCAGTGCGGGAAGCAGGGGCGCAGGGGTAAGATAAACTGTTAGGCTTTACCGGCTTTAAGGGGGAAAAGAAGGATAGGTATTGGAATAGTATTGCTCAATCTGGCAGTATTATCACTACAGTAATTTCACTAAAACTGCTACGAGCGCCACACCGCCCGTCAGCATCCCGCCCAACCGCAGGGTCAGGTCATGGCGCAGGCGCATCTCCATCTCCTGCATATCCCTTCGAAGGCCGGTTTCCAGCTCCTTGATCCGCGTTTCTAGTCGGATTTCCAATTCTTTCAGGTCCTGTTTGGTGGCCAGGCGCTCCTCCACAATCCCGGCTACGGCCTCGGCCAGGGCCTCTGCCTGATCCTCGGTGAAATTTGCGGTTTTCAATTTTTTGGCGAATTCCAGGGTATCAAAAGCCAGGGTGCGCATCTCGGAACCTCAAGGGCAAGGGCACATGAAGATTGAAAGTCATCGGTCTAACTTCACAGCAATTTCACTAAAACCGCCACGAGCGCCACACCGCCCGTCAGCATCCCGCCCAACCGCAGGGTCAGGTCATGGCGCAAGCGCATCTCCATCTCCTGCATATCTCGGTGCAAACCGGTATCTAACGCTTTCATATCGTGGCGCAGGCCGGTTTCCAATTCTTTCATGTATTGCCGGAGACCGGTCTCCAGCTCCTTGATCCGCGTTTCCAGCCGGATTTCCAGTTCTTTCAGGTCCTGTTTGGTGGCCAGGCGCTCCTCCACAATCCCGGCTACGGCCTCGGCCAGGGCCTCCGCCTGATCCTGGGTGAAATTTGCGGTTTTCAATTTTTTGGCGAATTCCAGGGTATCAAAAGCCAGGGTGCGCATCTCGGAACCTCGAAGGATAATAACTCGGGATGCTTTTCATATTAACAGATTAACTAAAAATGTCAATCTCTTAACTATCATCCTGATTAAGTCCGATATCGCCCGGCCGCACCTATGAAAACCGTCCTCCTTATCTTCGGCACCCGGCCAGAGGCCATTAAGATGGCCCCAGTGGTGCTGCGCCTGAAAGAAGCGGGGATTTTCAGAGTCAAAGTAGCCGTCACCGCCCAGCACCGGCAGATGCTGGACCAGGTGTTGGAGATTTTTGAGCTCAGGCCGGACTATGATCTGAATATCATGGCCCCGAATCAGGATCTCTTCGATATCACCAGCCGGGTGCTGCTCGGACTGAAGCCGATCCTGAAACAGGAAAAACCCGACCTTGTCCTGGTGCATGGGGATACTACGACTACCTTCGCCGCTGCCCTGGCGGCTTTTTACAGTCAGACCCCGGTGGGCCACGTGGAGGCAGGCCTTCGCACCCGTGATAAACACCGGCCATATCCTGAGGAATTAAACCGGCATCTCACCGGAGTTATTGCCGACTATCACTTTGCCCCCACCCCTTGGGCCCGGGACAATCTCCTGGCCGAAGCCATCCCGCCGGAACGCATCTGGATAACCGGCAATACGGTCATCGACGCCCTGTTCCTCGTTGCCCGCCGCGTGCAGCAGGAGGCCAGCCACTGGATTGAGTATTTTGCCCGGAAGCATCAGGTAACCTTTGACGGCCGGTCCCTGCTGCTGGTCACCGGCCATCGGCGGGAGAACTTCGGCGACGGCTTCCAGCATATCTGTCTCGCCCTGCGAGACCTGGCCGAGCAGAACGACAACCTGCATATTGTCTACCCTGTCCACCTCAACCCCAACGTCCAGCGACCGGTGCGCCAGATTCTCGGTGCCTGTCTGGATACCCCCTCTACATCTTCAGCTAATACCCACCGTAGCTGTATCTCCCTTCTACCCCCTCTGGACTACGCCCCTTTTGTTTACCTCCTCAGCCGCTGCCATTTTGTCCTCACCGACTCCGGCGGCATTCAGGAAGAGGCCCCCGCCCTGGGAAAACCGGTCCTCGTAATGCGGGACGTCACCGAACGCCCGGAAGGCCTCTGGGCCGGAACAGTGAGGCTGGTGGGGGCCCAACGGCAGCAGATCACCGCAGCAGCCAATGAGCTTCTAACCGATCCCACGTGCTACCAAAAAATGGCCCAGGCCGCCAATCCCTATGGAAACGGCCAGGCCGCGGAAAAGATTGTTGATATTCTAAAGACTATCTGAACCCCGCCGGGCCGACGTTGCAAGCGCCTGGACCCGTGCTGAGTTATAATCGGCGTAATCTCAAACCACTGTATCCTAAGACGAATATTTGGCCGGAGCGGCAAATCTACTATTCGCCCTATAATTGTGGGTGAACATACGATTATCGGTTCCAATAAATTATCATGTTCGTAACAGTTCAGTCTTCTGAGGCTTTAGCCCGGATAATTCACCAAAATCCCATATACCCGGTGGCACAGGCTTTCCAGCCTGTGCAAAAAAACAGTCTGTATTTCAGGTAAGCCTGTTAATCCATGGCATTAAAATGAGTTAGCTATCTTTTTCAAAATATCATGAATAAAGCGGGTTAGGTATGTTACTACGTTTACCCCCCTTATCCCCCCGTAAACGGGGGGGGAAAGTTCCCTCCCCGTTCACAGGGAGGGTGAGGGTGAGGATGTTTTTCATCTTTTCCTCAACACGCTGAACTGTTACTCATGTCCTAAAGAACACAACGAAGCATGAAAACTGAACCGTGGCAGCTGCTCACAATAATGCTTTTTTGCTCACCGCTCACTGTTTTCATACACATTTTTCTCATCGACCATGTTCAAAATAAGCGGCGGCCACGGGCCGCCCTATACCATAATCGATAATTTATCGGCAATTTACTCATAGGGCGGGCCGCGCCCGCCGTCTTTAAGAGCAATGTTTTCGTATAAGTTCACATGTTCTCCCGAACACAACGAAGCATGAAAACAGAGGCGTAGAGGCTACAAATACATTCTGTTTTTATATAAGTAACAGATTGTTGCGTTTTATTCACACCTCAGGTTATTGCCTCTTTCAAAATAGACAAAGCCTCATGAGCAGCAACTCATAAGGCTTCGAAGTTATCTACCCGGTGCTGCCGCCAGCAAGGCCAAGGCCATGGCAGCAAGCACCGTAATGGCATCAAGTGGTAGTCCCAACGGGACTCGAACCCGTGTCTCTGCCGTGAGAGGGCAGTATCCTAGGCCACTAGACGATGGGACCAATCGGTTATTATGTATGGTATTTTTTTTTGCCTGTCAAGCGATTTCATGGCCCTTATCAGACTGAGTCATGCTATAATAATAATCGAAATGGCAACGCTGATCAGGTAATTTCCACCCGAAACGAGAGGGCCCGATGTTTAAAAATATCCTGGTTTTTCTTGATGGCGGCGAAGAATCCCAACGTGGATTGAGCGCCGCGACCTCGCTGGTACAGCAGACCGGCGGCCGCATCCGGGGATTGTTTGTCAAAAAACTTGAAATAGCGGAAATTGCCCTGATGCCGCCCGGTCATGATCTGGGTGCCGGTTCGCCAGTAGTTATCGATCCGGAATTGCTTGCCAGCATGGAGGCGGAACAGGAAGCTGCAGCCCGACGGTTGGCCGAATTATTCGCCACTGTGGCCGGTCCCTTAGCCAGTGGATTAGAAGTTGTGCGAGGTGATGTTGTAGAAGAGCTAGTCCAGGCCTCTCACACCGCCGACCTGGTCGTCATGGGGCGCAACCGCCTGGCCTCCGGCAATCGAACCGATTGGCTGAGCGAAATCACCCGCAGCGTCTTGAAGCGCTCCTGGGCACCGGTGTTGCTGCCCGGCAGCGATCCGGAGCAGATGCTGGCCGGACCTTTCCTGCTGGCCTATGACGCCAGCCCGGCGGCTAACCGCACCCTGCGGCAGCTTACCCGCCTGGCAACCCTGAATCAGGCGCCGCTGACCGTGCTATCGGTAGGACCTCCGGAAACTACCACCGCCTTTCTGGAGGAAGCGCGTTCGTATGTGTGCCCCTATAACTTGAATGTCTCTTTCGAACCCCGTGAGGGAAAGCCTAGAGAGGTTATCCAGTCAGTTGCAGGAGAGCGCCGCTTCTCCCTCATCGGCTTGGGAGCCCATGGCCATTCCAAATTAAAGGATGTTGTTTTAGGCACTACGGCAGAAAAAATGCTCCTCCACCTACCCCAGGCCTTCTTGATCTGCGCCCGGTAGCAGAAATGGATAATTAAAAGTCCAAAATCCCAACATAAGGAGAAAAGACCAAGATTATCAATCGCCTGAGAATGCCTCCGGATAGAGTCTGGAATCTCGAATCCCAATTTTTAAGAATCAGCAGATTTATTGATTATTTTCCAATCTGGCATTGAGGTCTTCCAGATATTGCCACAAACGCCTGATCTCGGGGTGCAGCTGCCATTCCTCGGGTTTGCTGGCGTATCTCTCCCCCTGATTAATAAACTGATAGAGATAAATTTCGCAGGCTCGGTACTCCTGGTTGTCTCCGGCCCAACGGGTGAAGTTGCCCGGGAAGATGCCGGCGAGCTTCCAACCTCGCCCAAACTTCATGGTCTCCGCCTGGGTGATGGTGTGCCAGGTTTCCAAGAAGGTGGTAAGGTATTCCGCCCCCGAGCTGCGGGCCATGCACCACATGATCTCCCCTAACAGACCCATGAGGCCCAACCGGCGGTAATCCGGGTGCGTGCCAGCAAAAGTATACTCTATCTGAAGATTTTTATCGGACTTGGTCATCAGACTTCCTGCCGCCAATCTTCCGCTAGCCACCTCTTCCACCACCAGCATGCAGCACTTTTTGCCCCGGGCCTCCTGTTCCCAAGTTTCCGCAAAGATAACGCGGGAGACGTACTCTTCGGGAAAAAGGATCCATTCATGCTCTGAACCGTAGATTTCCGGATACGCCTGCCGCCAAAGTTCCGCCACTGCCTCAGTATCGGCTAAGTACAGGATGCGGGCGCTAAAACGGCCGTCGGTCGAAATCCGGGGTTCGGGCCTGACCCAGAGGACTTGTTTGTCTCTGATAGCCCGGGTCAGACAACTGCGCCCCATGGGGCGATAGGGACGGTAGCGGGTCATGTCGAGAAAAGACATCAGCACCTCCACAGCAGAGAGAAACACTATCGGTCAGCAACTGGTCACCGCAAAATATTCTGTATTTTCGGCGGTCATGTAACCATGAAGACAACAGGCAAGGAAGCTTGGGATTGTTTACCTGCCAGGTTAGGTTCTGATTCTCGGTCATAATACAATCGCCCGACCAGATAATGGCATTATACCGTTCAATTCTCTAAACATATAAATCCTTATAATTACAATTAGTTAATCGATATGGTCGAATATCTTTTTAATAACTGTTTATATATCGAAACAGAACAGAATATTATACTCAGTAAATACTATATAACTATATGATATTATTATGCTATAAAAAATCCCAGTCCCAGGTATATTTATTGCAATTATCATTCAAGAACGTATCGCACAAATATATTACTTCAGGAGGTTTGTCTATGAGGAAGAAGAAGCTGATGTTAACCCTGCTGGTGGCGGCTCTCACCTTGGTGCTGAGCAGTGGCCTGGCCCTGGCCTTCCAGCAAACCTTTTTTGGGGAGGACCTCGGTTTGGGCGAAGGCACCCCCCTTTCCTCCTGGCCCAACGCCGCGGCGGCCAGGAGTTCCTTTCTTTCTAATCTCATAGGGGTCGGCACCGAGAATTTTGAGAGCTATGCTGATGGTACCGGCGCTCCCCTTGCCATCACGTTTCCCGGCGCCGGCACCGCCACTCTGAGCGGCACTGGCTATGTAAACAGTGTTACCCCGGGAACTACGAATGGGGACGGCCGCTATGCCACTTCCGGTTCGAATTATTGGGAAGGCAGCGGCACCTTTTACATTGAGTTTAACAGCCCGGTCGCGGCCTTGGGATTCTATGGCATCGATATCGGCGACTTCAGCGGCCAAGTTACCCTAAAAACGGAAAACGGCGTCACCACCAACTATACCATCCCTAATACTGTCAATGGTAAAGGAGGTTCCGTCCTCTTCTATGGGGTGATTGACACCGACAACCCCTTTATCACAGCAACCTTTGGCAATACCGCTTCTGATACCGACTATTTCGGTTTTGACGATATGACCATCGGCTCTGTGGAGCAATTTCAGCCGGCGCCAGTGCCGGGTGCCTTAATGCTGCTGGGCACCGGCCTTTTAGGTCTCCTGGGCCTGCGGAGATTTTCCCGCAACTAGTTTACTTGCGGTTATACGCTCTACCCCGGCGCCCCGGCTCAAAACCGGGGCCTTTTTATCTGCCGGGACCACCCTTTGATCCGGCGCTGCAGCTCACTGCTCATACATGACGGCGCCCGTGTCCCTGGTATCATAACCGCCCATGGCCGCCACCGTGGTCTTGAACTCCTCCGAGCAGATAATTGCCCATAACTTCTGAAAACGCCCGTCGGCAAAGGTTGTCTCCGGCACGACCAGGTCATAGCGTTCGGTGACCACCGGAATAAACTTCAGTCCCAAGGCCCTGGCCGCTGCCATAATGCCCAGGCCGGCATCAGCAGCGCCAGAGAGAACGTTCACCGCCACGGCCATATGGGTGTACTCCTCCTGCTGGTAGCCCTGGATCGCCTGAGGTTTAATTCCTAGTTGGGCCAATTGGTAATCCAACAGGATGCGGGTGCCGGAGCCGCGCTGCCGGTTGGAGAACTGGACGCCAGGGCGGATTAAATCCTGAAAGCCCTGGATACGTTTAGGATTGTCGGGAAGCACCATGAGCCCCTGGGCCCGGTGCACCAAATTAATGAGCTTCAGGGGCAACTCCGGCAGCAGTCGCTTGATATAGGGCACATTATAAGAGCCGGTCTCAGGATCAAAGAGGTGGCAGCCGCCCAGGTGGGCCCGATGGTTTTGCAGGGCCAGCAGCCCGCCGGTGCTCCCCACATGGGCCGAAGACAGGCGGAGATCAGGGTGATGCCGCCGGAGGAGGGTGGCCAGCACATCCAAGGTGTTGTCGTGGCTGCCGATGACCACCAGGGTCTGCTCCAGTAGTTCGGGAGAGAGCAGCAGTTCGGTGAGAACCGATTTTTCCGCCTCCACCCCTTCGCTGGCGGCGGGGATGCGGATGAGGCCGTCGGCCCGGACCAGTGAGGTGATCGTCCCGGCACCCCGGGGCAAGGGTGTGGCCATGATCCGCTCGCCTACCTTACCCAGGGTCACCCGGATAAACTCCTCCAGGCCGGCCTTGGAGGGGATTTTTTGGGCTGGCTGAGCCGCCACCGTAGGCCGGGGCGGCAGATGACGCCCCAGGATGTCGCTCAGAAGCGGGGCGGCGAACTGATCAAAAGAGAGCGCCGCCGAGACCGGGTAGCCAGGATTGCCCATGACCGGTTTGCCCTGCACCACGCCCAGGATGGTCGGTTTACCGGGCATCATGGTCACGCCGTGCACCAGCACCTCTCCTAATTCGGCAATGACCTGGGCGGTGTAATCCTCGGTCCCGGCCGAAGAGCCGGCATTGATGATGACCATATCCCCCTGCTGCACTGCTTCCGCCAGGGCGGCCCTGATCTCCTGGCGGCGGTCGGGGACAATGGGGCGAACCTCGGGCAGGGCGCCCAACTGCTCGGTTAGGGCGGCCAACATTAGCGAGTTAAATTCGATAACGCGGCCAGGAGGAACCTCGCCGGCTTCAATCTCGGCAACCGAGATCAATTCATCCCCGGTAGGAATAATAACCACCCGCGGCCGCCGCCGGACGAGGAGACGAGTCACTCCGGCGGCCAAGAGCGCCGCCAGAGCGTAAGGCGTCACTTCGGTCTTTTCCGGCAACACCATCTCGTGGGCCACCAGATCCTCCCCCACCTTGCGGACGTGCTGCCAGGGATAAGCCCCAGCCTCAATTTGAATGGTCGCCTCATCTCGCGGATGGACGTTTTCCACCATGATGACCGCATTTGTCCCGCTCGGCAGAGGATTGCCGGTATTCACCGGAAATGCCTGCCGTCCGAGTTCCAGGAGCTTCGGTCTATCCTGGCTGGCCCCAAACGTAACTTCGGCCGCTACCGCATAGCCGTCCATGGCGGCGCTGTGATAGTGGGGTGAGGACAATCGGGCGAAAACCGGCACCGCAGTTACCCGACCGAGGGCCGCAGACGTCAATATTTCCTCGGGCGGCAGGAATGTATCCGGGTCAAAACGGGATCGAAAAAGCTGGCGCGCCTCTTCCACCGTCTTCATTTTCAGGTAGATATGACGTTTCATAAGACCTTTATTGCCACTTGGCCGACAGCGCCCTCGTGAAAATGAGGGAACCCGATGTTAGCACTATTCTCCCCTGCATAATCTTTTCCTCATGATAATTGACAATTATTCATTTAAAGGTTAAATTATTATTTTAAATTAAAATGCAGTTCTTGTATACTCCTGATAATAAATTTTTAAAATAATCAATGCTTCTATGAAATTAAAAGTTGTCGCCTTTGACTGTGATGGGGTGCTCTTTGACTCCCGCGCCTCGAATATTACTTTCTATAATCATATCCTGAAGTATTTCCAGCGACCGCCGATGGGTGAGTCAGCGGTGGACTATGTTCACGCACACACGGTCTATGAATCACTGGCCTATATCTTTCCCGATCATCCCGATCTGGAGGAGGTCATCCGCTACTGCCGCAGTCTGGACTATGGACAGTTTATTCCCCTGATGCTCCAAGAACCGCATCTCATAGAATTCTTGCAATTCTTACGTCCCCAGTTCGGCACCGCAGTAGCCACCAACCGCACGACCACCACAAAGGCCGTTTTTGAGCACCATCGATTGAGGGACTATTTTGATATCATTATTTCAGCCCAGGACGTGGCGCATCCCAAACCTCATCCGGAATCATTTTTGAGAATCTTTCACTACTTCGGCATTGAACCCGAGGAAGCCATCTACTTCGGAGATTCTCTGGTCGACCAGGAGTTCGCCCGCAATTGCGGGGTCAAATTGGTCGCCTTCCGCAATCCCCGACTGGAAGCCGATTATTACCTGGATTCATTCGCCCAAGGCCCTGAACTAATCCGCCACCTGATCGACTAGCCGGGGGGGGCTGCTGGTCTCGGCTCCAACCCTTTAATTATTATTCATGGACCCCCGATATATCCGAAATTTCTCCATTATCGCCCATATCGACCACGGCAAGTCAACCCTGGCGGATCGCCTGCTGGAGTTCACCGGCGCCATCACCTCCCGTGAGAAACGTGATCAGTTCCTTGATTCTATGGACCTGGAGAGGGAGCGGGGCATCACCATTAAGGCCGCCGCGGTGAGGCTGTGGTATCGAGCCGCAGATGGTCGGGAATATCTTCTCAACCTCATCGACACCCCTGGGCACGTAGATTTCAGCTACGAAGTCTCCCGCAGCCTAGCCGCCAGCGAAGGGGTTCTGCTTCTGGTAGACGCCTCCCAGGGGGTGGAGGCCCAGACCTTGGCCAATGCTTACCTGGCCCTGGAAAACAATCTGGAAATCATCCCGGTGCTCAACAAATGTGATCTGGCCAATGCTGACCCAGATAAGACCGCAGAGGAGATCAGAGAAATTCTCGGTCTCGATCCCTCCACGGCCATCCGGGCCAGCGCCAAAACCGGCCAAGGCATCGAGGAAATTCTAGAGGCCATCGTTAACCGGGTGCCTCCGCCCCGGGGCCGTTCCACCGACCCCTTAAAAATGCTGATCTTCGACTCCTGGTTCGATCCGTATGTCGGGACGGTGGTGATGATCCGGGTGTTGGCCGGGTCGGTCCATCGGGGTCAGCGCATCCTGCTCATGGCGACCGGTAAGACCTACGAGGTCTATCAGTTAGGGGTGTTCAACCCCTATGCCACTCCGGTGGAATCCTTGAGCGCCGGTGAAGTCGGCTTTTTGACCGCCACGATCAAGAATCTGGCTGATGCCATGATTGGCGACACCATCACCGATGCCCTCAACCCCACCCCAACCCCCTTCCCCGGCTTCAAAAAGATCAAGCCCATGGTCTTCAGCGGTTTTTACCCGGTTGACCCGGGAGATTACGGCCGACTCAAGGAAGCCCTGGAAAAGCTCCGGCTGAATGACTCCTCCTTCACCTATGAACCGGAGACCTCCGCCGCCCTCGGGTTCGGCTTCCGATTGGGGTTTCTAGGACTGCTACATCTCGAGATTATCAAAGAGCGGCTGGAGCGGGAGTACGAACTGTCATTGCTCGCCACCGCTCCCACGGTAGTCTATAAGGTAGTGACCACCAGGGGCGAGGAAATCTGGGTAGATAATCCCTTAAAACTACCGCCTTGGGGCAAGATCGAGCATCTGGAAGAGCCTCTGGTCCGGGTGGAGATCCATACCCCCGCAGAATATTTGGGTAATATTTTAAGTCTGTGCGAAGACCGTCGCGGCCGACAGGTGGAGATCCGTTTCTTCCCCAACCAGAAGGCCCTGATTATCTATGAGATGCCGCTCAATGAGATCCTGATGGATTTTTACGACCAGCTCAAATCCCTGAGCCGGGGCTACGCCTCCATGGACTACGAGATGCTGGGCTACCGAGCGTCGGCGCTGCTTCAGATGGATTTAATGGTCAACGGCGAACCTATCGATGCCCTGTCCGTTATTGTCCACAAAGATAAGGCCTACCGCTGGGGCCGGGAGCTGACCGAACGGCTGCAAAAGATCATCCCCCGACAGATGTTTGAAGTGGTGATTCAAGCAGCCATCGGCTCGCGGGTTATTGCCCGAGAGCGGGTGGCACCGCTCCGAAAGAACGTCACGGCCAAATGCTACGGCGGTGATATCACCCGCAAACGCAAGCTTTTGGAGCGACAGAAAGAAGGTAAAAAGCGCATGAAGCAGATCGGCAAGATTCAGATTCCCCAGGAAGCCTTCCTGGCGGTCTTTGGAATGCGAGAGTAGACATGGCCAGAGCAAAGGATAATCAGGCTGAGCCAAAAACTCGCAAGAAACCCTTATGGCGGGAATACCTGGAGGCCATTCTTATCGCCCTGTTACTGGCCCTGTTCATCCGGGCCTTCGTGGTGCAGGCCTTTTCCATACCCTCCGGATCGATGTTGGACACCCTCAAGATCGGCGACTACCTCCTGGTCAACAAGTTCAGTTACGGTATCCGTAACCCCTTTAACAACCAGGTCATTATTCCTACCGGAGAGCCGAAACGCGGGGATGTCGTGGTCTTTATCTTTCCCAACGATCCCTCCAAAGATTTTATCAAAAGGGTCGTCGGCGTCGGCGGGGATGTCATTAAGATCGTCAACAAGAAAGTCTACATCAATGACCAGTTAGTGGAAACCCCGCAGGCGATCCATAAGGATTTTCATATCATTGATCAGAATGACGCCTGGATTTCGGCAAACGGCCTAAAGGGTGCGAACCGGGACAACTTCGGACCTGTAAAGATTCCTCAGGGACAATTATTCGTCATGGGCGACAACCGGGATCACAGCTACGACAGCCGTTTCTGGGGGACGGTGCCGGTAGCTAATGTGCGGGGCAAAGCCCTGATCATCTACTGGTCCTGGGACAGCAAAACCTTCCGGCCACGCCTGGACCGGATCGGTAAGCTCATTTATTAGCGATAGAGATTATATCTTAACTCAACTACGATGGCCTCAACAACCTTAAGCGCCAAGTATCTGTTCCTTAACTTCCTGGTAGCAGCTTTTATTCTTACCCCCGGCTGCTCCCCGGATAGATCGGCAGGCACGATCAAAGTCTTTTCCTGGACCTCCACCCCTCAGGCCAGAAACGTCATTGCCGGTCTGGAGAAGGGCCTGGCCAGGTCTCTGTCAGTAGTCGATATTGGCGCAGACTACCCCACAGGAGTACAGCTAGTGCGGCAGCTAGCTTCTGAAAGGCTGCAGCTCCTGGTGGTCTTGGGTACCCCGGCGCTGATGCTGACCGCTCCCGAAATAAAACGGACGCCAGTGGTCTTTGCCATGGTGGCCGACCCGTATCACACCGGTGCGGCATATGATAAACATCATCCGGAAGATCATCAGGAAAATATCACCGGCATCGCCAGCCCACCCCCTTTGGAAGAGGCCATCCGACAGGGACTGAAGCTCTTCCCCGCCAGACGCCATTGGGGGCTGATCTATGATCCCTACGAGGGCAGTTCGGTGGAACTGCAGCAGAATTTTGCCGACCTGGCCCAAAAAGCCGGTCTGACCCTGACGGTGCAATCTTTGACCGATCAAAGGGAAGCAGCAGCGGCCCTCGAGGCCCTCGAGAAACAAAAGGTACAGGTGGTTTTTATCCCGCCGGATCAGAATGCCAGGCGCTACAGCCCCCTCCTGCTCCAGAAAGGGGCCGCCCGGTGTTTCGTGGTGGTAAATGGCAATCCGAGAATTAAGGGCAAAGGCGCCGTGCTCAGTGTTACCTTGGATTACGAGGCGGTGGGCCGAAAGGCCGCCGACTTAGCCAACCGACTGCTGGCGGGAGCGAAACCGGCCTCCATCCCCATCGTCCATGACTCGCCGGTGAAGTTAACCGTGGATGAAAATCTCCTGAGCCGCTGGGCCGGATATCCGCCAGCCAACCGGGAAACGAGGCGCCGGACCCTAACACCGTAAGCACCAGATTTAATCTGATCGAAGGGGATATTCGAGCCTCTTTGGGAGTGATACAGGTTTTCCAGCATAGGTAAGAGTTATTTTCCATGAAGTTCATTCCAAGTCCTATTGAAAGGCACAAGCTTACGGGTCTGTGTTCATTATGGTTCCCTTATGACGCAGAGCTGGAGGTCTGCGCTACCGAACCTTATAATAGTACAGCCGCAGCAAGGCAGAATGATAGGATCTAATAGCCTCTGCAAGAGTTATTTTTTGATTAATCATAGGGACAAATTATGAAACAAACTCTCGACCCCGAAAACTGGAATCCGGCCATTGGAATCAAGGAATATCAATTTGATAACGGCCTGAAGCTGTTGGTATTGCCTGACAACAGTATGCCGATTGTTTCTTTTCAGGTGCATTACGCCGTTGGCTCGCGCCACGAACGGCAGGGCATCACCGGCATCAGCCATCTGTTCGAACATATGATGTTTCGGGGCTCCAAAGAATTGGGGCCGGAAGAGTTCGCCCGTATTATCCAGGCCAAGGGAGGAGATGTCAACGCCTTTACCACCCATGACACCACCTCTTTTTTTGAGAATATCCCATCAGAGCATTTAGAGCTGGTTGTCCGCCTCGAGGCGGAACGACTGCGTAATCTGGATCTCACACCGGAAAGCTTCGCCTCCGAACGGGAAGTGGTGCGCAGCGAACGCAAACTGCGCTCCGTCGACAGCCCTTTCGGCCTTCCCCTGGAGTTGTTGTTCGCCCTGGCCTATACGCAGCATTCCTATAAGTGGCCGGTCATCGGCTGGGACGATGATCTGGTGGCTATGACCCTGGCCGATTGCCTGGAATTTCACCGCACCTATTACAACCCAGCCAACATCATGGTGTCAGTGGCGGGAGACGTTGAACCGGAAACAGCCAGGGAACTGGTGGCCCGCTATTTCGGCGACATTCCGAGCTCCGGACCGGTACCCGCGGTCTACACCAAAGAACCTCCTCAACGGGGGGAGCGCCGCGCGGTGTTCAAAAAAGTTTCTCAGGTCGAGGCCTTTTTGGCTAGCTTTCATACGCCGGCGCTACGAGACCCGGATATCTATCCCCTCATGCTGCTGGCGGCGGCCCTGGGTCTGGGAAAGGCCTCCCGCTTCTATCAAAAAATGGTGCGGCCGGGACTGGCTATCGAAGTAGATGTGGATCTGTCCCCACCGCCCTTCACCCCTCAGGACCCGGGACTGCTGGTAATCACCGGCATCGTCCCACCCGGCCAACCCCTGGCCGCCCTGGAAGAAGCCGTCTGGGAAGAGATTAGCCGGATTAAAGCCGACGGCCTGACAACCGATGAACTGACAAGAGTCAAAAAGCTGATGCGTTCCCAGACCGTCCGCGTGCTGGCCAATAACTTTTATCGCGGCCTGCTGACCGCACTGCTCTATCTGAAAACCGGTAATGTCAATGGCGCCAACGGCCTGCTCCCTGCCTATGAAAGCGTGACCCTGGAACAGGTGCAGCAGGCAGCCCGGACCTACCTTAGCGAAGACAACCGCACCGTGGTAGTGGTCAAACCGGTATCTCCGGAAGAAAACGCTATCTTAGGACCGGTTAGTTAAATGCAGGGATCACGGGTCAGGGACTGGGGACTGGAAAAAACCTATACCTGCGCCTACCTACCCTGCCCTCCGGGCGAACAGGCCGGGCTCAGGATCAAAACCATTGCAGTAAGGACACAACATGCCAACAGAAAATAATTTTTTACCGGACATATATGTTCACCAACTCCCGAATCAGATGAGAGTGGTGGGTATGGAGTACACCCGGGCGCCGTGGTTAACCCTGACCTTTATGGCCAAACGGGGGGCTGAGGCCGATCCCTTGGGCAAAGGCGGTGCCGCCGATTGCCTGGCCGAATGCCTGACCTTAGGCTCCAAGGATAGAGATCAACTAGAGCTGGCCCTGACCGTGGAAGGCCGGGGGGCCTTGCTGAAATCCTATGGGTCCTGGGATCACACGATTGTTTCGGTGGAAGGATTGGCGGAGGATTACGAGGAACTCTTGACGCTGCTGGCGGAGATCGTCCAGACTCCCGGATTTCCGCCGGAAGAATTTGCCTTCTTGCAGGAACGCCGCCGCGCCGAGCTCATACAAGCCCAGGACGACCCCCGGGAAACGGCTACCCGGACCTATCTACCGCTTTTTTTCGGCGACAGCCCCTATGGACATCCCCCGGATGGCAGTCCTGATTCCCTGGCTGCTCTGACGCTGAATGATCTGCAAATGTTCTATCAGCATAATTTTCACCCGGAAGCCAGCACCCTGGTGGTGGTAGGCATGGTCCCGGAGTCTAAGGCCGTGGCCGCGGCGACCAGACTCTTTGGGTCGTGGACCGTAGCTACCCCCCCATCACCCCCCTATCAGCAGGGACTGACAACCCCGCGCCCTCCCGGGATTTATCTGCTGGACCGCCCCTCTCTGACTCAGAGTGAAATCCGCTGCGGACATTTAGGTCTATCCCGGAGCCATCCGGATTATTTTCCGCTACGCCTGGTGAATTATATCTTCGGCGGCGGCGGCTTTTCTTCCCGGCTGATGATGCGCCTCCGGGCGGAAAAAGGCCTCACCTACGGCGTCCGCAGCCAATTTTATTTCCGCCGGGCCCCAGGACCTTTTATTATTTCAACCTTTACCCCGGCGGAGCACACCGCCTTGGTAGTGCAGGAGATTAAGCAGGTCATGCAGGAAGTTAGAACAGATGGAGTCAACGCCGCTGAATTGGCCGATGCCCAGAGTTACTACGTCGGCAGCTTCCCCTTGAGCCTGGAGACGGCCAGCGGTCTGGCCCACCAACTGATCCATATTGATCTCTATGACCTCGGTTGGGACTACCTCAAGACCTACCGTCAGCACATTACCGGGGTGGCTCTGGCAGAAACGTCACAGGTGGCCCGGCGCCATCTGCAACCGAATGACCTGGTGACACTAGTGGTCGGACCGGCGGACAAGTGCCTTATAGAATTAGAAAAATTAGGAGAGGTAAGCGTTATTACAATACCTTGAATAAACATTTGTTCTTTCCTCTGCCCCCTTGGATCGGCCTGGACCTCCGCAGTGCAAATACCATTGATATTGAAGTCTTTTTTTTGTTGACAAATGAATTCACAACAATGATATAATGGTCTTGTTTGTGAAAAAAAGGATAAATTTGATTTTCTCAATCAATACAAAGGGAGGAAGTTTTCATGCACAAAACCCCATTGTTGGATCAACTTGAATCGGGTCCATATCCGAGCTTCGTGACAGACCTCAAACGGTTGCTTCCCACGAAGCCTCAGGTTAACGACCTGTTGGGGCAACTGGAAAGGTCTTATAAGGAAAAAATCACCCACTGGAAGCACGGCGGTATCGTCGGCGTCCTCGGGTATGGCTCTGGGATCATCGGCCGGTATTCCGACCTGCCGAATGAATTTCCGGGCCTGGAACATTTCCACACCATGCGTATCAACCAACCGTCAGGATGGTTCTATACCTCCGCCGCGATTCGGGAACTGTGCGATATTTGGGATCAGTATGGCAGTGGTGTATTGAATATGCATGGCGCCACTGGCGACATTGTCTTCCTGGGAACCCGTACCGAAGAATTGGAGCCCTGCTTCCAGGCCTTGGCCCGGAAGGGTTTTGATATCGGCGGCTCCGGCTCCGCTATGCGTAGCCCCTCCTGCTGTGTCGGCCCGGCCCGTTGTGAATGGTCCTGCTACGACACTCTTGAAGCCTGCTACGATATTACCCAGGAATATCAATTCGAGCTGCATCGGCCCTCCTTCCCCTACAAATTCAAGTTCAAATTCTCCGGCTGCCCCAATGACTGCGTCGCATCGGTAGCCCGGGCCGACTGTTCCGTCATCGGCGTTTGGAAAGACGATATCCGCATCGACCAGTCAGCCGTAAAGGCCTATGCCGGCGGCGAACTCAAACCTCGGGGCGGCGGCTCGCCATACGCCAAACTGGATATTCAGGCCGATGTCGTAGAACTCTGCCCCACCGGCTGTATGAGTTTTGACGGCAGCACCCTAAAAATCGACAACCGGAACTGCAATCACTGCATGCACTGTATCAACCTGATGCCCCAAGCTTTGCGGCCCGGCACCGAAACCGGCGCCACCCTCTTAATCGGCTCACATGCCCCCATCCTCGAAGGCGCCCAGATGAGCTGGGTCATCGTCCCCTTCATGGAGATGGAGCCGCCGTATGACAATCTGAAAGAGATCGCCGGCAATATCATGGAATGGTGGGCAGAGAACGGCAAGAACCGGGAGCGCGTGGGCGAACTCATCCTGCGTTTAGGCATGCGGAATTTCCTGGAGGCCTTGGGTCTGCCGCCGGTACCCCAGAGCATTAAGATCCCTCGGGCCAACCCCTTCTTCTTCTGGAAGGATGCGGATTTCGAGGCCGAAGCGGCCGGCAAAAAATATTACACTACGAAATAACGCTACGCTGAAGCGAATTATACCAATCGCATCATGCACAATTTGTTAAGGAGGATATCATAACATGTCTGAAGAAGCAGAACGCATTACTGATATTGGGCCACCGCACTATAGTAAATTCTTGCCGCCGGTCGTTAAAGACAATTATGGCAAGTGGAAATATCACGAGATTCTGGAGCCGGGTATCCTGAGACATGTGGCGGAAAGTGGTGATGAGATTTTTTCCATTCGCGTTGCCTCACCACGGATCCTGACCACCTTGCAAGCGAGAGATCTGGCAGAAATTTCCGATAAATATTGCGAAGGCTTCATGCGCTTCACCAGCCGTCACAACTTTGAGTTTCTGGTATCCGATAAATCCAAATTGGAACCCTTAAAAGCAGAGTTGGCTCAGCGTGGTATTCCGAAAGGCGGCACGGGTCATTCCATCACCAATATCGTCCATACCCAGGGCTGGATCCACTGCCACACCCCGGCTATTGACGCCTCGGGCGTTGTCAAGGCCGTCATGGACGACCTGTTTGAGTATTTCGGCAGCCATCAACTGCCGGCCCAGTTGCGCATCTCTTTGGCCTGCTGCCTCAATATGTGCGGCGCCGTGCACTGCTCCGACATCGCCATCCTGGGCGTGCACCGCACACCGCCTCACATTGCCCACGATAAACTGCGGCATCTCTGTGAAATCCCCACAACCATCGCTAGCTGCCCCACCGGCGCCATCCGGCCTCATCCGGATAAATCTATCAAAAGCGTCGTGGTCAACGAAGAGCGCTGCATGTACTGCGGTAACTGCTATACCATGTGCCCGGCCATGCCGCTGTTTGACGCAGAAAAAGGTGGCGTAGCCCTGCTCGTGGGCGGCAAAGTGTCCAATGCTGTGAATCCGCCTATGTTCTCCCGTCTGGCGGTACCATACATTCCTAACAATCCACCGCGGTGGCCGGAAACCGTTCAAGCCATCCGCAAGATTGTCATCAAGTATGCCGAAGGCGCCAACAAGTGGGAGCGCGTGGGCGAGTGGATTCAGCGCATCGGTTGGGAAAAATTCTTTGAAGTATGCGACATCCCCTTTACCTTCCAGCACATTGACGACTACCGGTGGGCTTATGACACCTATCGCACGTCAATGCACTTTAAGTTCTAAGCAGGTGAGATAAATGGCACTATCCAAAGAAGATCTGTGCAATTACATTTACGACATGGTGGCCAAGGCCCAGGGCAAGAAAAACCTGAAGGCCATGGACGTGCAAAAGGCCGTCCTCAAAGAGCATCCTGATCAGCCCAAGAACGACATCAAGTTCGCCATCAAGGATCTCATTGACAGCGGTCGGTGCGTCTATACCTATTTTGGGGGCAGCTATATCGAAATCCCCCACGAAGAAGGCGCTGCCAAGAACATCTAATGTACCGGCCCTGTCCCCGACTGATGCTGGCAGCCCTCAGGGGCGGCTCTGGGAAGACCACGCTGACCTTAGGGCTGCTAGCCGCTTGGCGGCAACAAGGGCGGAATATCGTCCCCTTTAAAAAAGGGCCGGATTATATCGATCCGGCTTGGCACGCCTTGGCAGCCGGGCGGCCGTGCTATAACCTCGATCCGTTCCTCATGGATCGGGACAGTATGATGTACTCCTTGGGAACTCATACTGCCGGAGCCGATGGGGCTCTCATCGAAGGAAACCGAGGTCTGTACGACGGTCTGGATGCTGCGGGCGCTTTCAGTACGGCGGAGTTGGCCAAACTATTCGAAGCTCCAGTGGTGTTGGTGGTTGATTGCACCATGACCACCCGCACCGCTGCGGCTATCGTTTTGGGCTGTCAGAAATTCGACCCTGACGTGGCCGTTCGAGGGGTAATCCTCAACCAGATTGCTCGGCCGCGCCATGAAGGGGTTTTGCGCGCTTCTATCGAGCAGTACTGCGGCATACCGGTACTGGGCGCTCTGCCCCGTTTGAAATGTGCCGTCTTCCCGGAACGCCATATGGGACTGGTGCCGCCCCAGGAGCACGATGCCGCCTGCCAGGCGGTGCTAACGGCGCAAAACTTGGCCCGGAAATACCTTGATCTGGAGCGCCTCTGGCAGATAGCTCAAAACGCTCCCAACCTGCCCGCGGTCCCGCTCCATGCCCCATATACAGTCCAGTCCCCGCCTGAACCTGTATCCATCGGCATCATCCGGGACGCCGCCTTCCAGTTCTATTATCCGGAAAATTTAGAAGCACTGGTCGATTGCGGCGCCCGCCTCGTTGAGATCAACGCTTTGGAGGATGCAATGCTTCCCCCGCTTGATGGTCTTTACATCGGCGGCGGTTTCCCCGAGACCAACGCCCTCGGGTTAACTCAAAACCTGACATTCCGCCAGGCGCTAAGAAATGCCATTGAGGATGGATTGCCGGTGTATGCCGAATGCGGCGGGCTGATGTATTTAGGCGAACAGATTATCGTCCGGGAACAGAGCTATCCCATGGTGGGCGCGCTGCCCCTCTCCGTGCTGCTCGAAAAGAAACCCCAGGGCCACGGCTACACTGTCATCGAGGTGGATCACCCCAACCCGTATTATCCGGTTGGAACTAAGCTGCTGGGACACGAGTTCCACTATTCCCGCCTCGTCGAAACCGACGAGCAGAAGTTAAACCTCGTCTTCCGCCTCGAACGGGGTCATGGCGTTACTGGGCAGAGGGATGGCGTCAGCTATAACAATGTCCTGGCTGCCTATACCCACATACATGCCCTCTCCACCCCTTTATGGGCCCCCGCTCTCGTCGGCCAGGCCCGGAAATATCACTCCCGCCTTACATCTTCTGAGTCTGCGGCCCAGCCAGAACAGCCGCTTGCCTTATCCGCGGCGGTCCGCGCCCGGAAATTTCTTCCTTAGCAGTTAACCTAGTCAAATCAAGCTGTTTTCATTTATACTCCTTTTATACCAGCAGATTCCTGCCACCTTCACCCCGCTTATAAGCGGATAACCCTTAACAGCCGCTCCACATCCAGACAACCCCGCACTACCTCCGCCAACCTGTCAAACTGCTCCTCCTGAAAGGCCTCAAAGGTATAAACTCCCGCCTCAGCAACTTCCAGACCCTTTCCCCGGCGCAGTTCAGCCAACCAGGTCCGCCGGAATACATCGCTATCAAACAATCCGTGGATATAGCTGCCCCAGCTACGGAAATCCTGGCTAGCATAACCATCTCTGAGTTTAACGGGTTGGCCCAATCGACGGGTGATTTCAAATACCCCCCTCCCCTCCCCTATCAGATCGGTAATCCCCAGATGGATCTCGTACCCCGTCACCAGAGGTCTCTCTTCGCCAAGTCCCAGAAATCTCGCCTCCACCTGAGTGGTAGTCTTCTCCCCCGCCATGGTGGTAATTAGGGGCAACAATCCCAAACCCTCCGCCTCCGGAGCAGTTCCCTCCATTCCCAAAGGGTCTCGCACCACTTCCCCCATCATCTGGAAACCACCGCAGATGCCGATAACCCTCCCGCCGCGTTTGGCATAGTTCCGGATTTTTTCTGCCAGCCCGGTCTGGTGTAGATAGAGCAGGTCGGCAATGGTGTTTTTGGTTCCTGGCAGAATGAGCAGATCAGCGTCTGCCGGATAATGATGATGATCAAAATAATTCAGGTTGACACCCGGTTCCTGCTCCAATGGATCGAAATCGGTGTAGTTGGAGATGTGCGGCAGGCGCAGGATGTTGATCTGCAAATCAGTGGATGAGACGCCAGTTTGCTGCCGCATTTTGCGCTCCAGAGCAACGCTGTCCTCTTGAGGAAGCAGCAGGTCCCTCATATACGGCACAACGCCGAAAACCTTCTTACCGGTACGCCGTTCGATAATCTTAACCCCGGAGTCGAAGAGCGAGATATCGCCACGAAATTTGTTTATGATAAACCCTTCTAAAAGCCGCCGTTCGACTCGGGTTAGGAGATGGTGCGTCCCGATTGTGGCGGCGAAGACGCCTCCCCGGTCGATGTCCGCCACTAACAGCACCGCCGCCCCGATCCGCTTGGCCATGCTGAAATTGACCAGATCGTTCTTTTTCAGGTTCAGCTCCACGGCGCTGCCCGCCCCTTCTAAAATGATTAGATCATAGGAGGCCGCCAGACGCCGATACGATTCCATGACCTTACGCACCAACCTAGGCTTGTGTTGGTAGTAGTCTCTGGCCCCCAGGTTGCCATAAACCTTACCCTGCACGATGACTTGGGCACCTACGTCGCTACTGGGTTTCAACAGAATGGGATTCATATCCACATGCGGCGTCAATCCGGCAGCTTGGGCCTGCACCACTTGGGCCCGGCCCATCTCCCCTCCTTCGGGGGTGATAAAGCTGTTTAGGGCCATATTCTGCGCTTTGAAAGGCGCCACCCCGATGCTTTCCTGCCGGAAGATACGACATAACGCCGCAGTCAAGATGCTTTTGCCGACATCGGAGCCGGCTCCCAAAATCATAAGCGGACGGAACTTCATAAGAGGGTTTCCGGTTGCTGTTTTTTGAGTTCTTGGACCAATTCGGCCAGGTGTATTGAACCATAAACTATGGTCCCAAAATACTACATAAGCCGAAGGCTTTAACTTGACAGGGCAAATAATTAATTATATCATAATATTGTGATTTTAATAATAGAAGACGTTGTTGGAAAAACCGGTATGAATCAAGAAGCCATAAAAAAAGAAAATACACCTATGGCGACTACCTGTGCTGGCCGGAAGGCGAACGCTGGGAGTTGATTGAAGGAATACCCTACAATATGACTCCTGCTCCGTCAACCGACCACCAGAGGATTTCAGGGGAAATATTTAGACAGATCAGTAACTTTCTTGTTGATCAGGATTGCCAGGTGTTTGTTGCGCCTTTTGACGTCCGCCTGCCAGAGGCTGAGGAAGCCGATGATGAAATTATCACCGTAGTACAACCGGACATCACTGTGGTTTGCGTGCCGGAAAAATTAGACGCGCGCGGCTGCCGGGGAGCACCGGATTTTATCATCGAAATCCTCTCCCCCTCCACCGCCGCCAAAGATCAGATCTACAAAGTGGCGCTGTATGAGAAACACGGTGTCAGGGAATATTGGCTCGTGCATCCGGGTGACCGGCTGATCACAGTCAGACTTCTGACGCCTGGCGGCACCTATGGGATTCCGAGCATTTATGAAGCCAAGGGCTTGCTGCCGGTGCATATTCTGCCCGGTTTAGAAATAGACCTGACACTAACATTCCGGCGAGTCGGAACCGAAGGTGCAGGCAGACCAACCGCATAAAGCACTATAGCACCTTTTTTAAAGCCTTTCAGACGCTGGCGCGCTTTACTGCCATCATGCCACTGCTACCTGATTGCGTCCATTGTCCTTCGCCCGGTAAACGGCCTGATCAACCCGACGGACGAAAGTATTCGCATCATCTTCGAAAGTCAATTGGCTCACACCAAAGCTGGCAGTAACGGGTCCTGATATTCCAGTGAAGACGCGGGATTGCAGATCATGACGTACCCTTTCGGCATAGAATCGGGCGCCCTCTTTATCCGTATGGGGCAAGAGGACAATTAACTCCTCCCCCCCCGTAGCGGGCTGCTAGGTCCTCCATCCTTGCGTTTCTTTTAAGAATCTCTGCGAAACCCTGGAGCACTGTATCCCCCACCGTATGCCCGTAACTGTCATTGATGCTCTTAAAATGATCCAGGTCCGATATGACCAGTGACAGGGGAACGCCATGTCTCTGGGCTAAAGAAATATGAGTGATCAGAGTTTCATTAAAAAACCACCGGTTAGCCAAGCCGGTGAGAGGATCAGTACGCATCAACTGTTGGAGCCTATGTCAGGTTCCAGGTGATTCGAGTAAACCGGCTTGACGTCCTCTATCCCGTAAAAATAATCCCGGCATAGCCGACAAAGCTATCATTGGGCATAATGTCGTAACTGGTATAATAGTCTATTAGAACGCCTTTGGCGGCACCCATGGCTGTGGAGGCGCTAATAGCAGCGGCGGTCGCTCCGGCGCTGCAGGAACTTTGGTCGCGGGCGGCGGCGTCTAGAACCCCGGCCGTATCCATTTTCAAAGTCCGGTCAATATACTTTTTGTCATTGACCTCCTTGACCCATTTAACCGCCGCCTCACCATAGCCCTTGGGAGCCCAACCGTAGTTCGGACCATAGTGGGTGAGATCAGAGGAACCGAAGGCCAGCAGACTGAGGTTTAGATCATTGGCCACCGCAACCACCGCCTGACCTAAGAGCACCGCCTGCTGGGAATGCGGGGCGCGCAGGGCCAGCAGCTTGGCCTGCGGGAAAAAGTGCTTCACCATGGGAAGCTGAATCTCAATGGTGTTGTCCCCCGGATATTCGCGGGCACAGGTGATCTTTTCCTGCAGAGGTTGGTACATCTCTTTGGCCAGGGTGATTTCCCCCAGTGGGGTCTCCCAGGCGTCCTCCATGACCAGCAAAGGTGGGGAACCGCTCCCCAGATGTCCGCCAAAAATGCAGACCACCTGGGGCTGTCCGCTCTGGGCCGCTAGATAAAAGACCTGAGCCGCCAATCTGCCGGAAAAATACCAACCGGCATGAGGCATGACACCGCCATAGATTTTGGCGCCAGCAGCTAAGGGCTTGACTCCGGCGATAAAAGCGGTCAATCTATTCTGACATTCCCGGCCGGATTCAGGATACCAACCGATGGGCAAGGTGCGAGGACGGACTTTCATCATAGTCTCCTCCTGGGCCAAGGGAGAACCTACGTATAACGACAGTCCTCTCCCGACCTTAATCAATGTGCAGGTGTTTGATGAGGAATTCCTCCAGGGTGTCGTCAACCTCGAAGAATATCGGGGTATATTCCTCTTCTTTGGGAAATACCTTCCTGAACTTGAGGCGGTGGGTTTCACCGTGCATGGTGATAAGGTATTCCGGCATGGCACCGGTGCTGGAGACCAGAGTAACTTCGATCTCTTCGGTCATATCGGCAATATTGACAAACATGGTCTGTTTATTACCCCGCAGCGGTCCGATGCCTTCAAGTCGGGCGCCTACCTCCTCTCCTTTGAGGGTGAGACTGAGGCCTCTGGGGACATTCTGGGAAATTTGACTGAGCGGTCTAACTGCCTCCAGGGTTGGCGGTTTGGCAATGGGAGGAGCTGCAAGCCGCTGACGCCGACTCTGAAAAAAGCGTTCGGCCTCGTTGGGAAACAAGGAATAAGTCAAAACATCTTCTTCCTGACTGATTCCCAGCGGTTTAGTCAGACGGCCTTCCCAGCTCTGTCCCCGATCTGCCTGACGCGCATCGAGGGCTCGTTGCCGCAATTCTTCGTTAGCCAAAGAATATAGCGGCCCATATCGTCCTTTGACGAGATCCTCCATACCTTCGGTCAGCTTTTCATAACGTTTTCCGGCAAGGACATTGGCCACCGTCTGTTCGACGATGATCTCCAAAATGCGGCCTTTCAGTGGCAAAAAACCCAAATCCCCCCATACCCGATGGGCCTCCTTGAAGGCCATATGCTGTCGGTCACGGGCGTTTTGGCGACGCAGCTCCTCCCGCAGGAAGTCCTTGAGCAGATCGGGAAGGAAACCCTCCTCAGCGCGGCTCTCTACCTTCCTGGGGGCGGGCTCCCGATAGTGCCGGGTTTCTTTAAGAGCTTGAATATATTCCGAGATCTCGTACAAGATATCGATATCGATATGGGGATCATACATCGTGCCGCCCAGAGAAAACATCAGTGATTCTACTGCCGGCGGTCCCTCTGGCCAGGCCAATGATGTTAGCACGGTGTCTACCCGTTCCACTCCCGCCCGGATACCCACCAGATAGGCCTCTAAGGCCTTTTGGTAATTGTCATGCAAATGGAGGCGCAACGGCTGATGGAAGCTCTTCCGATAGGTGGTAACCAGTGATGCCACCTTATCAGGGGTCATAACCCCCAACGAATCATTGATACAAATGGCATCCGCCCCGAGATTGAGCAAAGCCTCGGCCTGACGCAGGTAATCCGCCTGAGTGGTAGCCGGATTTAGGGAAAACAGTACCGTCGCCTCTACCTGTTTACGCAGTTCCTTGGCGATGGAAACGGCCAGCCGCATATTTTCCAGGTCGTTGAGCTGATCATAGATGCGGAAGATATCAATGCCCAAGGCCGCCGCTTTGGCCAAAAATTTTCGCACTACCTCTTTATGATAGGGCTTGAACCCCACCAACATCTGACCGCGCACGACCATCTGGAGAGGGGTATTGCGAATGGCCCGGCGCAGCCGTTTCAACCGCTCCCAGGGATCTTCCTGTAACTCCGTCAACGCCGCATAAAACGTAGACCCCCCCCAACAATCGATGGAATAGAACCCGGCCCGGTCCAGTAGTTTGCCCAGGCGCGCCAAGTCCTCCTGGCGCAGCTCCTTCAAAACAAAACTCTCTACTCCATCCCGGAGCGTGGCATCGGTTACCTGCACTGCCTGAGACATCACTTCATCTCCGTATAGAAATAGTGCATCTCAAAAAAGAGGGCGGCGGCGGCAATATAATAGAGGTCAAAGGGTTCTTTGAGGTCTTCGTAACTCAACTGCTGAATTTTATTCTCCATATATTCGGTGGTATAGCGGCCGCAGCGGAATTCCTCGTCTTCCAGGAGCTTTTTATAGAGTGGAATCGTGGTCTTAATACCGCGGATAATATATTCGTCGAGGGCCCGGCACATGCGGTCTACTGCTTCCTCCCAGGTGTTGCCCCAAGCGCAGAGTTTTGACAGCATGGGATCGAAATAGGGCGGTACCTCATAGCCGCCAAAAATACAACCGTCGATGCGGATGCCGATCCCGCCGGGCGACTGATATTTGGTAATCTTGCCGGGCGAAGGGAAAAAATTATTCCGAGGGTCTTCCGCATTAATCCGACACTCAATGGCATAGCCCCATAATCTGACTTCGTCCTGAGTGAGACGCAGGGGTTCTCCGGCCGCCAATCTGATCTGTTCCTTGACGATGTCGATACCTGTAATAATCTCCGTTATCGTATGCTCTACCTGGATGCGGGTGTTCATTTCCAGAAAATAATGATTAAGGTCTCGATCGACTAAAAATTCTACGGTACCAACGGTGTGATAGTTGATCTGGCGGGCCGCCTGTTTGGCCACCTCCCCCATTTCAGCCCGTTTTTCCGGTGTCAGGACGAGAGAAGGAGCAATTTCAATGAGTTTCTGGTGGCGCCGTTGGATAGAACAATCCCGCTCTCCCAAGTGGATGGTATTGCCGTATCTGTCAGCCATTATCTGGATTTCGATATGCTTCGGCTGGGCAATAAACTTTTCCAGATAAATTGCCTCATCTGCAAAGGCTTTCTGGGCCTCAGCGCGAGCTACGGGCAGGCCCCTGAGCAGCTCCTCGTCGTCCTGCACCAGACGCATACCCCGCCCCCCCCCACCGGCCTTGGCCTTGATCATTAAGGGATAGCCTATCCGGGCCGCCCAATCCTTTGCTTCGCCATCGGTTTGAAGCACCGGGGAACCGGGAACGAGCGGTACTCCTGCCGTCGCCATCATCTCCCGAGCCCTGATTTTATTGCCCATGGAACGAATAGCTGTGGAAGTCGGCCCGATGAAGCCAATCCCGGCTTCCTCGCAGGCATGCGCGAAACGCCAATTCTCGGCGATAAAACCATAGCCGGGATGAATGGCATCGGCACCGGCCCATTTGGCCACTTTGATGATCTGAGCATAATCCAGATAGCCGGCAATAGGGCCGGGGGTCACCAGGATCGCCTGATCCGCCTTGGTAATGTGCAACGCATTGGCATCCTGTTCAGTGAAGATGCTGACCGTCGCAATACCCAATTCCTTGCAGGCACGAATAATACGGATGGCGATCTCCCCGCGATTGGCCACCAGGATTTTTTTAAACATATGATGGACGCCCCTTAAAAGCGATACCTAATCTTAGTTATTTAATATATTTCACCGTTTATTGTCAAGGCCAAAGCCTTGCCGAAGAGGATGATCAGGGGCGGGGGGGCTGGGAGGAGATATGAGAATACTAAAAGGTCCTTATAAAAATGCTTAACAACGGCAGTTGCTTGGGCGAATACAAGATTCTCCCCTACGATAAGCCTGTGGGTCTTATAAAAATGATTAACAACGGCAGTTGCTTGGGCGAATACAAGATTCTCCCCTACGATAAGCCTGTGGGTGCTGTAGTGTCGTAGGGCGGCAAAGCGAAGCTCATCCCGTCTTCTAAAATTCTCCGGCACCCATTCTCATGGTTTGTAGGTAACCGATAGGTAATGGCAAAGAGAAGCTCAACGTCTCAAATCGCCTTTAAAGTTTTGGCACATCAAAATTCAAATCCGAAAGATCACCTCCCTGACAAACCTTCTTCTTTTTCTTCCGTTTTAAAGTTCTCGGCTTTTTCGGCAAGGGCGGTGCTTTCTCCGGACGGATTTCGGCTACAAAGTCATAAGATTCACCCAGATATTGATATTTTTTGGGATGTGCTTGAAGGCATTGATAATAGACCTGTTTGCCGTCAACATAGCCGATAAGCTTGATATTTGGCTGCCAGGAAACGTATTCCAACCAGCCATGCGCCGGTACTATTAGGGCGGCACCGCTATTGGCCGATAGAAGGGAAATATCATAATTGGTAAAATTCTCTATCAACCCGATATACTTCTTTTTCTTAATCCTTCTGTCCTGAAAGATCGGCAGATCGGCCACCTCTGGCAGTGCTCCGGCATCACACTGCCGCAAGATATCTATCGCACCGAGAAATTCAGAAGATTCCGCCGGCCCACGGTTGGGTCCATAAACATCTCCCAGGTATGAAAACTTTTGCACCTTGCCCTGCTCATAAATTATTTCCTGCCGGGTATGATTCATCGGCTGAGAAGTAGCACACCCCCCCATGAGTAGCTGCGCCACCAACAGCGGTAATATGATTCCCCACATTGTCCTTATCATCTTACATTACTCAACCTGGTGGCCAAAAGGTTGATATCCCTTCTTTTTTAGCGGCGCATCGGAGAACCTGTATTCCCGAACCCCGCCATAGAGGTCATCACAGGATACCGTGTCCAGGCGGCGACTATAATTAATCATCGCCACCGCCCGGGCAAAAGGAAGGGGATTCCCCTGGGTTTCAACCTGCCCGGAGGAACCTCCGGCAATAATAGTTCCGAGTCCGAGGCCACTGCCACCTCCCCCGCCCCCTCCACCACCCAGCCAGAAGCTGGAAGGAGCGCTAATCTGTCCGGAACGACTGTCACTATACTGCCCCACGGCGAAGCCATTGGCGTCTGTACTGATATTAGTCGAATTGTTCACCGCCAGATTGGAAGTACACCCCCATAGACACCCGCAGATAAGGAAAAGTAAACTGAACCGGTACATTATCTGCCCCTTTCTCTATTCCGGAAACGCCAAATAGCGCCTGATGACTGTCCGGCATGAATCGGCAGCCCAGACCTTCTAGCCCGTGCAAAACGTAATTTTTGAATAACAACCGGAAATCTTATTTTCTTATTAGTATCATTCGGCTGTCAGGCACATTTTCTTTAAAAAAACCTTGACTAAACCAGCCCCTCCATATCCACTGCCTCCCCCGTGAGTTCGGCTACCTCAAGAAGTAGGGTGCGCAGCAACTCGCCTTCCGGCACCGTCCGGACCATCTCCCCTTTCTTGATAAGGGCGCCTACGCCCTTGCCACCGGCAATGCCTACGTCCGCTTCCCGGGCCTCGCCGGGACCGTTGACAACGCAGCCCATGATAGCCACCTTGATAGGCTTGGTCAGCGGGGCCAGTCGTCTTTCCGCCTCTTCGGCCAGGCTGAAGAGATCAATCTGGCAACGGCCGCAGGTGGGACAGGAGATGATCTCCACGCCCCGCTCCCGGATATGCAAAGCCCGGAGGATTTCATAGGCCACCCGCACTTCTTCGACCGGATCCCGAGTTAGTGAGACGCGCATCGTATCGCCAATACCCTCGGACAACAGCCAACCGAGCCCGAGGGCGGATTTTACCGTACCGGCGATGAGTCCCCCGGCCTCGGTGACGCCGATGTGCAGGGGATAGTCCACCTCTTTGGAAAGCTGTCGGTAGGCCGCCACGGTCACCAGGACATCCGAGGCCTTCAGTGAGATCTTGAAGTTATCGAAGTTCCAGTCCTCAAACTGCCGCACCCAGCGCCGGGCGCTGGCTACCATTGCCTCAGGAGTAGGACCGCCGTAGCGCTCCATCAGATCTGCCTCGAGAGAGCCGGCATTCACCCCTAAACGCAAGGACTTGCCCAACATCCGGCAGGCCTCCACCACCGGCCTGGTCTTCTCAGCTCCGCCAAGGTTACCGGGATTAATCCGCACGGCATCAGCTCCGGCCTCGAGGGCGCCGAGAGCCAGCTTATAATTGAAATGAATATCGGCGATCAAGGGAGCAATACAAACCTCCCGGATTTTTTTAAAACCCTCTAAAGCCGCATCATTGGGAATTGCCAGGCGCACGATCTCGCAGCCGGCATTAACCAGGCGTTGGATCTGATTTGAGGTAGCTTCGACATCACAGGTATCGGTATTGGTCATAGACTGCACCGATACCGGTACCCCGCCGCCGATCTGGATATTACCGACGAAAATAGCCCTGGTCGGCCGCCGGGGTTTAAGCAGGTTAGATTTGAATTTCACGTATGCCCCCTGTTACCATTTCGAGATAGAATCATTCTATCCCTTCAGTCAAAAACCGCAAGCGCCCCCTTCCGGGCCAGACACGTTTGACCTGATTGTCTGTCGGGTTGGTTGAAAAACAACGTTTCTGGCTTCCGGTTTCCATTTTTTGGTAGTTACCAAGAACATAGAGCTCCGAATATCGAGTTGTTCTTGACAGATACAAGACTCGCCCCTACCGACGGGCCTGTCGATACTGTGGTGCCCTAGGACGGAAAAGCGAAGCGCATCCCGCCTTCTGAAATTCTCCGACACACTCTTTCGTGGTTCGCGAATGACCGGTAGATCATGGTAATTACCGCTCAGAAAACTTCGAACTGATCAGAGAATCGCTGCCTGCCGGACACGTTCCAGAGATGAAGGTCTAGCAATCAGAAACGTATGGCGGCAGAGGGTTGCCGTCCAGGACCAGCCGTTCGTGCGACAGAAGATAGCGTTTATAATTGAGACCGGCGCTGAAACCGCCCAAGCCGCCGTTGGCGGTCAGCACCCGATGACAGGGGATGATGATGGGCAGGGGATTGACCCTCAAGGCTCCCCCAACGGCGCGGGCACCGCCAGGCATACCTATGCATTGGGCCAATTTCTGGTAGGAGGTAAGACCTCCGAAAGGCGTCTGCCGCAAAGCCTGCCAGACGCGAACTTGAAAAGCCGTTCCTCTCATGTCCAGGGTGAGTCGGCCGAAGTCTGGTATTCGACCATCAAAATAGGCCCCCAGCGCCGTAACCGTCTCCCATCGCCAGCGATGCAGATCTGCCATCAATTTCGCTTCCGTTGGCCGGACTCGCACCGGCCACTGCGGCCCAAGCTGCTGGCCGGGATGATTGAAATACACCGCCCGCAAACCTGAACGGGAAAAATACAGCCATAGCGGGCACAGTGGGGTCTGGAGCATTTCCCCCCAGATGTCGGAGACTTCCCCGCGGTCAAAATGTGAGCGAACTCGCCTCATCCCGATATCAACCAAAATCGGACAGATGCCAAGATCGACGTTCTATTCATCAAGTGCTCGCGGTATTACGAGCCAGGATGGCAAACCACAGATTATCATCCAGCACCTGTACCACCTCAAGAGGCAGACGTTGCATCCGGGTAATAAACTTGTTAACTTCAGTCCCTATCAGACCGGAGAAGATATACCAGGGTTTATTAAAAAAAACTTCCTGATCCAACATACTGCTCAGGACGCTAAAAAAAATGTTTGCCAGGACCAGGTCCGCGGGCGTGGCCAGGTAATCCAAGACATCGCCGCAGACAAACGTGATATGGTTTTCAGCCCGGTTATATACCGCGTTTTTCTGTGCCGTAGCGATGGCTAAAGTATGGTTGTCCACCGCTAGGATACGTTTTGCCCCCATGGCCAGACAGGCAAGGGAGAGGATGCCAGTGCCGGTCCCCAGGTCCAGGACCGTGGGCAACGTGGTGGTGTGGTAGAGGCGGCTGATTAATCGGAGGCACATCTGGGTAGTGGGATGAAAACCGGAACCGAAAGCCACACCGGGGTCTAATCGGATAAGCTGTTCTTCTGGCTGCGGATGCGGCTCCTCCCAAAAGGGGCAGAGATAAAAACCGGCCAGGCGTATGGGAGTAAGAGGCTGTCCGGCCTCCCAATCCTTATAATCAATAATTGTCTCCGAAAGATAACGCTGGATCTGCTCCTCTCCCAATAGTGCCTTGACTTCCCTTTCCCTCTTGAGGGTGAAAAAGAGGTAGGAACAGTCTCCTTCCCGCCAGCAGCCTAAAAATTTCCTGTCCGCCAGGTCCGGTGGCAGGATAAGTTCGCCCTCTATCTCGTAGATAAAGAGCTTCTGATAGGGACATTCAGCCAAAAGGTTTCTCTCCTCACGTTAAGGGGAAGATTGATGCTGTTTAGCATCGCTTGCCACACCTGCCACTGCTTTAGTTTGGTCAACATTTCTTGGCGTTTCAACCTGCTGCCCGCCTGCCCCAAGCAACTGAGGTGCTACTAAGTGTCAAGTTTTTGGTTTCAAGATTAAAATGGGATGAGATATAAAGTAAAAACAGCGCGGGCAAAATCAACTTTCTCCTTTTTTGGCATTCTGAGCGTAGCGAATAATCTAATGTTATTATTGTGTTAATATCTCCCACGGCATTCAGGATGAGAAAAAACAGCAATTTCGCCAGAGATTTTCATTCTACTGAATTAAGCAGGTCGGAGCAAGTTAATCGTTCCGAGCCGGATGAGTATGTCTGGAGAAGTTTGGAATGCCAACCGGATGATAGCAGCTTGGGCAGTGGTTTTTAATATGATATAAATTGTTATATTCTGCTGATCACAACGAAGCATGAAAACAGAACCGTGGCAGCTGCTCATAATAATACTTTTTCTGCTCACCGCTCACTGCCCACTGTTTTCTTATAATTAAAGAAAAATCCTGTCATCTACGGAACCCTTGCAATTGATACTCCCCAAACTTTTTAATGTTAAGACTAAGATAACCTCGGCGTGGAGACAAATCATGGGGAATCCTTCTCAATCCCAGACTGAGTTGACGCTGGCTGCCAGATACTCCCATTTCCAGCGTCTATTGGCGGCCAATAACCAGGTGCTCTATCTCATGAGCGATCTGGGAGAGAAGCTTTCCGGTGACTTCCTCTTCGATCTGCAGTATATCCGCTCGCTCTGCAGCCGCCTGGCAGAACAGACGGGGGAGATGGTGGCGGCCCTCAATGGTTTGGGCAACAACCGCTACCTGGAACTGGAAGAGGCCCGGCAGCGCATCGTTGCCGAGGTGGAAGACATCCTGAACCGGCGGCGTGAAATTCCACCCGCCCCTTTTGTCATGTTTTTCGAGGAATTGCCGCAGGAAGCGGTAGAAATCGGCGGTGGCAAAAACGCCAACCTAGCCCAGGTCAAAAATCGCCTGAAACTTCCGGTTCCTAACGGCTTTGCCATCACAACGTCTGCTTATAAAGCATTCCTGGATCATAATCACCTTGCCGAACGGATCACCGAAATGCTTAGCCAATGGAGTATGGCTGATCTGGACACCCTGGGCCGGGTGAGCGAAGAGCTGAAAAAAATGATCCGTCAGGCTGAGATGCCGCCGCCCTTGGCTGAAGCCATCCAAGTCGCCTATGATCGACTGGCCCGGCAGGAAGGCGGGCACCCTCGGCTGGCGGTGCGGTCCAGCGCCGTCGGGGAAGACCTGGCGTTTACTTTCGCCGGGCAATATGCTACCTACCTGAACGTCAAACCCGAAGATTTGATCGCCCGCTATAAAGCGATTATAGCCAGCCTCTTCACTGCCCGAGCATTGTTTTATTATAAAAACAAGGGATTTAAAGAAGAGGAAATGTCCATGGGCGTGGTGGTAATGCCCATCATCTGCTCCAAGGCCAGCGGGGTTCTCTTCACCCGCCGACCCGATCCGGGGGAACCGGACGGGATCTTGATTAACGCCGTCTGGGGACTGGGAAAATACGCTGTGGCTGGTCGGGTAAATCCCGACTATTATCTGATAGCCTACGACCCGCCCGGAGCTATCCTGGAGCAGTCCATTCCTGCCAAACCGGTAATGTTGGTCTGCCAATCCGAGGGCGGTGTGGCGGAGGTCCCAACGCCGCCCGATATCGTTGAGACCGCCTGTCTATCCCACAACCATCTTCAGACCATGGCGAAATGGGCGGCAGTACTGGAACAACACTTCCAAAAACCCCAAGACGTGGAATGGGCCCTGGATAGCCAAGACCGGTTATGGCTCCTGCAGTCCCGTCGGCTGCGGGTGGCTGCCAAAAAGCAGGTAAGTGTTAGACCCAGGACATTAACCGATTATCACGTCCTGCTGGACGGCGGAGTAGTGGCAAGCCGGGGGGTAGGCGCCGGACCGGTTGTCATCGTCCGTCAAGACCAAGACCTGAAAAATTTTCCTAACGGCGGCGTGTTGGTAGCCCGCCACTCTTCACCAAAGTTCGTCACGGTGATGCATCAGACCGCAGCCATCATCACCGACGGCGGCAGCCCTACCGGCCATATGGCCCTGTTAGCCCGGGAATTTAGAGTCCCTGCCATCCTTAATACCGGCAACGCTACGCAGGTGCTCTCACCCGGACAGGTGGTGACCGTTGATGCCAACTATAAAAATGTCTATGCAGGCAGGGTTGAGGAACTGCTCACGCCGATGCCGGCAGATGACGACGAGTTGACCGAAACCCCCGTCTTTCAAACCTTAAAGGCGATAGCCAAAAAGGTTGCCCCCCTGAATCTGGTCAATCCCCAGGACCCGACTTTTGCCCCGGCCTATTGCCAGACCATTCATGACATCGTCCGCTTTGCCCATGAATATTCCATGCGGGATATGTTTAACCTGCGTGAGGGCTTTGATAAAAATGAAGGAGAAGCCTGTGACCTGGAGTCCGATCTGCCCTTTAAGATCAGAATGCTTGATATGGGCGGCGGCCTGAAGTCAGCGGGAGGGCGGCGAGTTAGGCCAAAAGATATCACTTCGATCCCCTTCAAGGCCTTCTGGGAAGGGGTAAGGGCTATGCGTTGGCCCCAGGGCAAACCCACCAGCACTACCAGCCTCAGTTCGATTTTCGTCAAAACCGAAGAGGAATTGGCTGAGGGCGAGACACCCTATCGGGATCAGAGTTATGCCTTGGTCTCGGACAATTATATGAACTTCAGCATCCACCTGGGCTACCATTTCTCCAGCGTAGAGGCCTACGTCAGCGATCAGATCAACGACAACTATCTGACCTTTCATTTCCATGGGGGCGGTTCGACCCCCGAACGCCGGGAGCGCCGGGCCCGCCTCATCGAAACCATCATCGATCACCTCCACCTGCAGTACAAACGTAAAGGCGACATCATCGAAGCCAGACTGGCCAAATACCCCCGGGCGCAAATGCTCCAGCGCCTGGTCATCATGGGAAAATTAACCAGTTATACCAAACAACTGGATATGGTGCTCTTTTCCGACGGCATCGTCGACTGGTATATCAATGATTTCGTACGGGAACACATAACCGGCAAGATCATTGATTAATTTAGATCCCCCTCATCTTAATCGCTAGGATCTCAAAGTGGCAGTCAAACGCAAGGGATTGAGCAACAGGTCCAGGGCGTCGGTAATAGACCGGACCATGACATCAGCGGCCCGAATTGCCTCCCCGGAGGCGCCCTCTGCCAACATGATTGCTACTCCCAAACCGGCCGCCTGCAGCATGAGGCGGTCATTGCGGCCGTTCCCCATGGCGACCGTCTGGCCCGCCCCAAGCTGTTGCACATAGCGGAGTTTGGCCTCGGCCTGGGACTCTTTCCCCAAAATCGATACCTGGCAGGGCAGGTGCGCCATCTGCTGCCGCACAATCCCAAAGGTATCAGCAGTAATAACGTGGATCTGAAGATCTTGCGCCAGCGTCTCCAAACGCTCAGCCACACCTGGTACCAGCCTGCCGTCTACCGCCACGGTACCGTTATAATCCAAGACCAGATGCGCCAACTCAAGAACTTTAAAACCAGGGATGTCGATCATCAGCATGAGCTCGAGGCATCCTTTCACATAAATTGTCAGGTTCCGGTGATCACAACGAAATATGAAAACAGAACCGTAGAAGCTGCTCACAATAATGCATTTTCTGCTCACTGCCCACTGTTTTCACATAGACATGATACAGCAGCATGATCGTTGCCGGCTCCCAGGACAGAGCCCCGGAGAGTCAGGAGCAACTCATTCCTTACCGGGAGCTTCTAAGTCTGCCAAATCCCTCTTTCTTCCCAAGGCGCGTGTATTGGCCATAAACTCTTTACGGCCGATAAAATACACCGGAACATCTCCATATCTGGCTGCGATGCGACCGGCAGCGGCTTCCGCTCAGGTAACGCCGGAGAGAAAAACCTCTATCCGGACGGAACACCGTTGAACCGATTTTAGCCTATACTATCGATAAAACAAAGCCCTGGCAAGCAGAATGCAAACGCCGGAGAGGCTAAACCCCGTCCCCCCCAGCGTTCCCCTTTACTTGCTCTTCACCGCAAAGATTATGGTTTTGGCACCGTGCTGTCAGACTGTTTGGACTTCTTGACATCCTGATAGCCCACCAGGTTCTCCACCCGGGTGCGGTAAGGTTTGCCCTCCAGGCAGCGTCCCACGATGATCAGTCCCATCCATTTTTCCTTTTCACCGGCCACCTGCTCCAGGATAGTATCGAGGGTGCCCTTGACCACCTTCTCTTTATCGGGATAGCCGGCATTATAGACTACGGCGATGGGCAGATCTCCGGGATGGGATTGCCGCAGCAGCGGCACGAGATTGGGAAGCTCCCTGATGCCCATATAAAACACCATGCTAATCGGATACTTGGCCAGTTCGCCGAGCATTTCCTTGCCGCTGCCGGTGAAAAAATACGGCGAGGTCTGCATCACAAAACGCGTGTCGTAGGCCGGAATGCTGGATTTTTTCAGGGCCGCCATGGCCGCCGTAAAGGCCCCCACTCCCGGAATGATCTCTACCTGTTGCGGCTCAAAACCTTCACTAAACCAATGGGATGGCCCGAAGAGGCAGGGATCGCCGCTGTCCAGCAGGGCCACGGTTTTACCTTGAGCTAATTTCTCCTTTATCTGGCGGACAATCTCCTCCCGGATTCTGATCCGCTCTTCCTGAAAGGCCCGTTTTTCTTCTAGCTTCATCTTGGGAAGTTCTTCCCAAGGCTTGCCCTTATAATCCCACATGCCCTTCCAGGGGTCGGCCAGAACAGGCTTATCTTTCACGTAAGGCTTAAACCGCTCCACCATCTTATCTTCGCAGAGGATGTAGTCCACCCCCTTGATGACTTCCAAGGCCCGCAGCGTGGTATGCTCCGGACCGGCGGGACCGACGCCTACGACATAAAAAGTCCCAGGCTTGATGGAACCGGAATGAGCGGAGATTGCTCCGACCAACAACATCAGACATCCAAGCAATACCGTAAAACTCAAACGAAACCGCAATTGCATGATATCACCTTTCCAAGGAAATTCGCTTAAAATTTGGTTCCAATAGTAAATCCGAAGGTCTGCCGGGGCATATAGTAGCCCTGGATTTCCTGATAGCGGGTACCCGTCAGGTTGTTGCCAAAGACATTGAGGGACAACTCCTGCTGCCAGAAGCGGAACTTTTGCTCAAAACCCAAGTCCAAAGTAGCATAGGCCCCAAGCTTGCCGGTGGCATGCTTTTGGACTTCACGAGCACTCAGGAAGCGTACATCGGCCTGAAGCCAGCCGTCTTCCCAAAGCCTGGCCCGACCCATCATCTTGATTTTGTGTTTAGGGCAAATGAGTGGCAGATAGTACGACCAGTCCTGTTGAAAAGGAGAATAAGTGGCGTCAAACCCCTGATAGCTGTAAGAGACCATGCCCCGGAAGCGGTTTTTAAAGTCCAAGGCCGCCTCCAACTCTACCCCGTACATCTTGACGCTCGGGATGTTGTACAAACAGTTGCTGCCCAGGCCGGTTCCCGGCGAGGTAATACCACTGTCGTTCATAAAATTTTGGATATCGTAGTAATAAAACGTGCTCCTTAAGGTAAGGGGTTTAAAGTTCTGAATGATACCGGTTTCATATTCCCACGCCGTCTCCGGTCTTAACACCGGATTATCCAAGGAGGCGCACCGCGCCCACCAGTAGTAGTCTCAGGGGCAGGGCAGGCGCAACGCCCGGCTGACCGCGGCATACAACGCCGTGTCCGGGGTGGCCTGCACGTCCAGTTTGAAGCTCGGGAACCAGTCCGATTCTCGTTGTTCCTTACCTGAAGTGGGAAAGACCGGGGCCGGCTGACCCTGTTCAAACCAGGAATAGTAGGTGTCCATCTGAATGTTATAGTAGCGCACCCCGCCGGTAAAGGTCACTTTATCCCACAGCTTGACCACATCTTGCAAATAAGCTGATTTTACTATATAGATCATCGGATTCGACGGCGGCTGTCCTAATAATTGGTAATCAAATCCGACGGTCAGATAGTCTTTAAGATAATTTCGCTCGAACAGCTTGATATCCCGGTATTCCGCCAAAATTCCCTCGGTTACGTCACGGGTATCGACGTTGGTGAAGACATTTTTCCCGGCCTGCACCTGATAGTAATGGATATCCCGGCGGCCGTTGGTGGTGTAAGCGTGTACCTTGGCGGTCCCAGGACCCAGCGGCGCAGTCAGGATGAGATCCAGATAGTAGGTATCTTTATTCCACTGTGGGATGGGTTCGCCGGGAAGCTGGATAGCGGTGGGCAGGTGGCGCAACGCATCGGCAGTAGATAGAAAGGGAGGATAACTCGGATCAAAATCCGTCCGGGTCGGGTCGTTGACCACCGGAAAACCGTATTGGACCTTGCTGTACCGAGCCCCTAGCCAGAGGGTAGATTCAAACGGCAGAAAGAACTGCAGACCTCCGGCATAATTGTTGTTCCACTGAAAATTGTTGCGCAAATACCCGTCAGTGGATTGCCGGCTGCCGGAAAAATGGTAGCCCACGAGGTTGGCTATCCCGCCATCCACCGACCCCTGATTGAAATAGGTATTGAAGGACGAGTAACCGGACGAAATACCGACATCGGGCTTTAACTGGTCGGTCTTTTTTCCTTTTTTGGTAATAATATTGATAACCCCGCCAATGGCGAAAGGATGGAGCACCGAATGCGCCCCGCGGATAATCTCCACCCGTTCGATATCATCAACGGTCAGAGTAGACCAATCAACGATGTACCTCCCCATCTGGCCGGTATGATTGATCCGGCGACCGTCGATCTCCACCACCAGCCGACCTTCGCTCAACCCCCGGATGGCCACCTCATCGCCGGGGCTGGCCATCATGGCATTACTCCGCAACACATCAATACCGCCGATCTCCTGCAGCACGTCCTCCAGGGTGCGGACGTACCCCGGCTTCTTGAACTGATCCATGCGGATAATAGTCTTGTCCGTGGTGATCTCCACTCCCGGCTGCGGCGCCATGATGGTGATCTCCTCCAATTTTACCGCTTCGGTCGACTGTTCTTCGGCCTCCTGGGTTTCCGGCATTGTTTCGGCCCCCGCCGCCGCTACGGGGATAACCAGAAATATTAGCCATAACCCCAATATAAATCCTCTGAGAGCCATGAAACGCACCCCCCCCTTTTTTTTAAGGCAAAAAAAGTTCTTCCGTGCGTCACTGCCCCCATTGCCCTAATTCCCCGCAAATGGTACAAATGTGATGAGGGTGTGACGTTCGACGACATCCTTGGGGGCAGGCCGATAACCTTGGCCGGAGCGGCCTGCCCTCTTTCTCAATTAAGTTGAATACTATTCCTTGGGCTTTATTCTCCTTTCAATTATAAGGCCTAAGCCTTTAAGTCTGTGATCATTCTGGGCTCCTCAGGACGCAGACCCGGAGGTCTGCGCTACCGCACTATCCCCTTGGTTGCCAACCGGCATTAATCAACCAAAAAAATGCCACGAATCTCAACCTCTTTATGGCCGAGCCTTCGTGGCTTGGTTTGGTAATATTGCGTATTTTCGAGTCTTGTGGGAGAATTCACTCTCCCCATTTTTTGATTAAGTTTAATCAGGGTTTTTATCTTTTGTCAAGAACTATTCACCCGATTGATGCAACTGTTCAACGTCCATCATTTCCGCCGGTTACACCTCATCATTCTTCCTTTAAAATGACCGCTAGGTGCGGTCTAATGGCCCGCCAGGCAGGATAGGCCCCGGCGGCCAACCCGAGGACAAGTACGAGCAACAGGCTCTGCCAATAGATATCGGGATTGAAGGACAGGTGGATCGTCCAGCCGAAAGCCTGTTTATTGATCACCAGGATGAGCAGCAGGGCCAGGACCGACCCGGCCAGGGCGCCTAAAACAAAGCTCAGCAGGCTGGCCAATCCCGATTCCACCAATACCATGCCCATAATCTGCCCTCGGGAGGCCCCAAGGGCCTGTAGCAGGGCTAACTCCCGCTCCCGTTCCATGACCAGCACCAGAAAGGTCGTAATAATGCCGAAGACCGCCACCAGCACCGCAACTCCCTCGAGGGCGTAGGTCAAGGCAAAGGTCTCGTCGAAGATGCGCAGGATACCGTCTTTGAGGTCCCGGTGCGACAGCGCCGACAGCCGATAGCGCCCCTGATATTTCTGCCGCAGGTCGGCTTGAAACTCTTTCGTCCGGCCTTGGTCTTTAAGATAGATACGCACTGCGTTCAACCGGTCGTCGTGCCAGAATTTCTGGAACAGGCCCCGGTCCATCCAAACAGCGGCCCCGTCGGTGCGGTAGTCGTAGAACACTCCGGCGATCTGTAGCCGCTGCGGCCCGGAAGGCGTCGGGAGGTCCACCCACTCCCCCTCCTCTACCCCGAATGTTTCGGCAAACGGCTCTGTTACCAGGATCTGGCCTTCTGATCTGGCGCGTGCCACAGTCCCACGCGGATCCCCACTCAGGAACCAGAGACCGCCGTGGCGTTCCAGGATGTCAAAACTGCCGCCGATAACCAGGATATAACGGTCTTTAAAGGGCAGGCGGACGCAACGATAATGGTAGAGATCGGCAATCCGGTCATCCCGCTGCAGGTCCCGCAGCACCTCCGGCGGCAGGAATTGATCGTAGCCGGCCGTGGAGAACACCGCCGGTCCGAAAAAGATGTCGCCGCTGATTGATCGCATCACCCAATCATCGACGGTCTGCCGGAAGGAACCGATCATGGCCACCACCGCAATCACCAATCCCAGGGCCGTAGACAGGGCGGCAATGCTCACCGCACTCCGACTCAGCGACCCTGAGAGATACCTGCAACCCATATCTCCGGCAAAGCCCAGGTATCTCCGAAAAATCGGCGACAACCGCCATCCCAGCCACCAGGCCACCAGGGGTGTGAACAGGGAAAATCCCAACAGAATCAGAAAGGCCGATAAAAAAGCCGGCCAGGGAATACCATGGCCTACCTTGATCAAGGCGGCGATCCCGGCCATCCCCAGGACTCCGATCCCCATGAGGAAACTGGACCTGGCCCATCCGGCCAGCTTTTCTTCCAATTCCTCTTTGTACCAGACTGCCCGGACTTTGGTCCGGGAGGCCTCCCGAGCCGGTACCCAGGAGGCCAGAAAAGTCGCCCCGACCGCCAGGACCCAGGCCTGCAGCAATACCCGCCCCTCCAGCCAGACCTCTCCGGCAGCGGCCGGTTGATAGAGTGAGGTCAGACTCTGAGCCACCATACCCAAGGCGGCTTGAGCC
This sequence comes from Desulfobacca acetoxidans DSM 11109, assembly GCF_000195295.1. Classification (NCBI taxonomy): domain Bacteria; kingdom Pseudomonadati; phylum Thermodesulfobacteriota; class Desulfobaccia; order Desulfobaccales; family Desulfobaccaceae; genus Desulfobacca; species Desulfobacca acetoxidans. Next base: position 1,810,044 of record NC_015388.1, on the reverse strand, counting down.
AGAGCGACACCCAGCACCAGCCCGACAAGCCCCCCCAGGACGCCGCTCAGGATGCCTTCCGTCAGGAAAAGCAGCATCACCTGCCCCCTGGTCATCCCCAGGGTGCGCAGCAGGCCAATCTCCCGGCGGCGGCGCACCACCGACAGGGTTACTGACTGATAGATCAGAAACATCCCGACAAAGAGGGCGATAGCGCTCAACACCGACAGGTTGAGGCGATAGGCCGCCACCAACCCCGCCATATACTCCGCCTGGGACCCTGGAGTGGCAATCTCCACTCCCGGTGGTAAAATCCCCCGCAGCAATGCGGCGACAGTTTCAATGTCCCCTTCGACGATAAGGTCCACATAGTCCAGGCGCCCCACCCGGTCCAACAACTCCTGCGCCTGCCCCAAATCCATAAGCATTATCGCCCCTTCCAGAGGGTAGAGGTCGCCAGGGGTGCGAAATATGCCGGCAACGCGCAGGTTCCGGACCAGAGCCCCCACCACGGCGGTAAAGCCATCACCGGGGGCTAGGTGCAACCGCGCCGCCAGAGGGGCGCTGAGCATCACCCAACCCGGGCGGGTCAGAAAATTAATGAAGGCCTCCTGATCCAGTCCCGAACCGGAGAGGAACTGATAATCCCGCAGAGGACCCTCGGAAAAGGGGTCGATCCCCAAGAGCACGACGGAGGAGGACTCCTGACCCTTGATCTCCACCATGGTCTCTACCACCGGCGCGGCATGCTTCACCTCCGGCCGCCGCCGCACCTGGGCATACAATACCTCATCCAGGGCCGCCCCCGGACTCTGCAGACGCAGTTGGGCCTTGCCGGCTACGGCCGCCACTCCGGCCTGAAAACTCCTCAAGGCGCTGCTCGAGGCCAGGGCAATGCTAAGATAGACCGCCGTTCCCAAGGCGATGCTAAGAATCCCTAATAGACTCCGGCCGGGGTGTTCCCTAAGATGCCGAAAGGGCAGGCGCAACATCCAGGTATTCATGGATGTAACCGTCCATCCTGCATCTTCAGGGTGCGGTCGGCAAACTGCGCCGCTTCCAGGGCGTGCGTCACCATGACCACCGTCAACCGTTCCTGCCGATGCAGTTCGGCGAAGAGCTGCAACACCTGCGCCGCATGGGTCGAATCAAGGTTGCCGGTCGGTTCATCCGCCAACAGCAGGGCCGGCCGGTTGATCAGGGCCCGGGCGATGGCCGCCCGCTGCATCTCTCCGCCTGATACCTGGTGGGGTTTGTGGTTGCGCCGATGCGTCAGGTTTACCCGCCTAAGCCATTCCCCGGCCAACCTCAGGGCCTCGTGGGACGGCGTGCCCCGCAGAATCTGGGGCAGGGCTACATTTTCGACGATGGTCAGCAAGGGCATCAGGTTAAAACTCTGGAACACGATGCCCACCTGGTCCCGGCGGTAGCGGGTGAGCTGCACGTCGTCGAAGCGGCTCAAGTCCCGCCCCTGAAACTGGATGCTGCCCGCCGAGACGTTCTCCAAGCCGCCGATGACATGCAGCAGGGTGCTTTTGCCGCAGCCGCTCTTGCCGGTCACCGCCACAAATTCGCCGTCGGCGATCTTGAGGTCCACGTCCCGTAAAGCCTTAACCTCCTCCAAACCCTGGTGGTAGATTTTGGTGACACCCCGTAAAATGATGAGGGACTGAGGTTGGACAGGTACGTCTTTATTCTTTTGCACGTTTAGAAAAACCTCGTTCTGATTTTCACTCTGAAATATTACAAGACGTAATTTTAGCCTTACCAGTCAGGCAATTCAAACATTCAAATGATACAGTCCTTTCCTTATCTTTTATCGAAATGTTGCCGATAATTGCCCTTAGAACCTTATAATCTTCGATAGCCTTATCCCCTTAAGGTTAGATATCTAACCCGGATAATTCACCAAAATCCCATATACCCGGTGGCACAGGCTTTCCAGCCTGTGCAAAAAAACAGTCTGTATTTCAGGTAAGCCTGTTAATCTATGGCATTAAAATGAGTTAGCTATCTTTTTCAAAATATCATGAATAAAGCGGGCTAAAAAGGGTAAGTTGTGTCTGTTGATCAGGGGAAATCCACCGGGGCCGATTACTATGGGCCTGCAAATATAACTTTGGCAATCTTTCTCGTAAGCGTGTTGGGTCTTTTCTTGGAAATGCTCCTTATCCGCTGGATTTCCACGGAAATTCGAATCTTCGCCTATCTACAAAATACAATCTTGGTTGTCTGTTTTTTGGGTCTGGGGATAGGTTGTTTTACAAGTAAAAAACCTGTGGCATTGCGAAAGCTTCTACTTATTCCACTTTTTTTTCTGATATTATTGATAGCAATTCCCCAGACCAAAGAAGTTTTAGGCAATATAAGCCAAATGCTCAGTAATTTAGGAGACTTGGTTATTTGGCATTCTGTTATTGTCAGCAATCTTTGGGAAGCTTTGTTTTATTTGATCGCCGGACTTCTCCTTACCTTCCTTTTAATGGTTTTGATTGTTGACATATTTATCCCCTTAGGTCGGCTGTTAGGACGATTAATCGATGCTCATCCTCAAACAATTTGGGCCTACTCGGTTAACGTTGCTGGCAGCCTCATAGGAACCTGGCTATTCGTCCTTTTAAGTGTTTTACACCAACCACCGGTAATCTGGCTTATAGTCATGGCTTTTTTTCTATTTTTCTTCTTAGAATGGGGAAACAAAGGAAAAATCGATTTTGCCCTTTTATTGGGAATTATTATCTTTTCCTGGTTGGCGAGCCAAGAAAATTCACTGGAAATTTTGTGGTCTCCATATCAAAAACTCGTTCTTAAAGAATCTAGCTGCCAAAAAAAAGAAGCAGGAAAGTTTAACCTGACCGTTAATAATACAAATTACCAAGCCCTGCTTGATTTGAGCGAAAAAAATGTAAAATCTCACCCCAACAAATTTTCTTCCGAAATGATGGGCCTGAGCCAGTATGATATTCCATTGATTTTGCACCCCCGTCCTCAAAGCTTCTTGGTGGTAGGCGCCGGTTCCGGCAACGATGCCGCCGCTGGGATACGCCATAACATAAAAAAAATAACTGCAGTTGAGATCGATCCGGCCATTATTTCATTGGGACGCCGATATCACCCTGAAAAACCATATGATTCTCCAACCGTGCAGGTGGTTAATGATGACGCCCGCTCTTTTTTCGCTACTTGCCAGGGAAAATACGATGTAATATCATTCGGGTTGCTGGATTCTCACACGACTACCGCTATGACCAACGCCCGTCTGGACCATTATGTCTATACCCGTGAGAGCCTCGAAAGAGCCAAATCGCTGCTGGCTCCTGGAGGTATTATCGTACTGAGTTTTGAAGCTCAAAAACCTTTTATTGCCGATCGTATGGCAAGTATATTGTCTGAGGTTTTTCAAGAATATCCACTTTGTTTCTGTATCCCCTACAGTAATTACGGCTGGGGAGGAGTCATTTTTATTGCCGGTGATTTAATAACAGTAAGAAAACAGATTGATAATAATAAGAGATTTGCCGCTCTCATTGAAAAATGGCAAAATACAAAACCAGTTCCGCTGACCTACACTACAAAAGTAACTACTGACGATTGGCCATATATTTATTTACAGACACCTACTATTCCAATATTATACTATCTCTTGGCAGGAATGATGTTTCTACTCCTGATTCGGTGCGGGAAGTATTTCAGCCTGAAACAGCTCTTCAGCGAATGGAGGCTTTCTCACTGGCATTTCTTTTTTCTAGGGGCCGCTTTCCTGCTCCTGGAAGTCCAAAATATCAGCAAGGCCGCTGTGGCATTGGGCAATACCTGGGAAGTGAATGCAGTTATCGTCTCCGGTGTCTTGGTCATGATTCTGGTGGCTAACTTTCTGGCTGCCATTTTTCCGAAACTGCCGTTAAAGGTTACCTATGTAGCACTCATACTATCCTGTCTAACCTTATATTTCTTAGATCTCTCCCGTTTTGCCTTTCTACCCTACTTCAGCAAAGTCGTGGTTGTTGGTGGTTTGACTACTCTCCCCATAGTCTTCAGCGGCATAGTCTTTATTCGCTCCTTTGCTGTTGTAGTTGGCAAGGACACTGCTCTGGGGGCAAATTTAATCGGGGCCTTGGTAGGTGCTATGCTCCAATCCGTCACCTTTATAACAGGCATCAAGGCCCTGTTGCTTTTTGTAGCAGGTCTTTATTTTCTTTCCATGCTAACCCAGCCACCAACTCTTCTAAAACAGCCTTTTCCGAAAGGCGAACCCACTCCACAAATAACTTAATTTTTTTGTATCAATGGATTATCATGTAAGAGGTTTATATAAAATTCTGGAGCACCCCTCATCGAGCTCCCTTAGCGAGAATCGACCATGAAATCTGATACAAATTTCCCCCGTATAAAACAACTCATCGCCGGCTACCGGGATGACATGATATCACTGCAACGAGAACTTGTCCGGCGGGTGGCCGTGGGTCCGGACAACGACGGCCCCGGCGAAACCGAGAAAGCCCACTTCCTAACCGCCGAACTGCAAAAGTTGGGCCTCACCGTCACCGACTACCCGGCCCCCGATGACCGGGTGTCGGGTGGTCAGCGCCCTAATCTAGTGGCCCTGTTGCCGGGGCAAAGTTCGAAAAAGGTCTGGGTCTTAAGCCACCTGGACGTGGTGCCGGTGGGTGACCTGAACCTCTGGCACACCGATCCCTTTTCCCTTCACGTGGCGGGAGAGTTGCTCTATGGGCGCGGCGTCGAGGATGACCACCACGGCATTGTGACGTCTTTCTTTGCGGCTCGGGCTTTCCTTGAGGCCGGGATCACGCCGGCGCGCACCATCGGCCTGGCGCTCGTATCCGACGAGGAAACCGGCAGCCAGAAAGGCCTGGCCTATCTCTTGGATAAACACCCGGAGCTCTTTTCAACCGATGATCTGATCATCGTCCCCGACGCCGGGAACCAGGAGGGCACCCTCATTGAAATCGCCGAAAAAAGTATCCTATGGCTGCGCCTGGAAGTCAAAGGCCGCCAATGCCACGCCAGCAAACCCGAGCTAGGCATCAATACCCTGAGGGCCAGTGCCCATTTTATCGTCGCCTTGGAGGCCTTGGAACAGGAATTTAATGCTGTCGAGCCGTTCTTTGATCCTCCCCACAGCACCTTCGAGGCCACCAAAAAAGAGGCCAATGTTCAAAATATCAACACCATCCCCGGATTGGATGTCTTCTATCTGGACTGCCGGGTGCTGCCTGTCTATCACCTGACCCGAATAATCGCCAAGGTTAAAGAAATTGCCCACGACATCGAGCGGCGCTTTGGAGTTGCTATCGCCATTGATGTGGTCCAGCAGGTCCAGAGCCCCCCGGCCACTCCCCCGGATGCCCCCGTGGTACAGGTCCTGACTCAAGCCGTCCAGGCGGTTTATCAACGCCAGGCCAAGCCCCAGGGCATAGGCGGCAATACCGTGGCCGCCTTTTTCCGCCGAATGGGACTGCCTGCGGCAGTATGGATGACCGATGCCTTCACCGCCCACCAGCCCAACGAATGCGTCAATGTCAACCATCTCATCGGCGATTGCCAGGTCTTCGCCCATGTCTTCTTAAACGCCGATTAATCGGTTATTGAAGCCGTCTTTTAGCTTTTACCAGGCCGACGCTTGTCCCACTCCGGTTTATCAATGATGAACTCCCAGTTGCTCGAATCAACAATCTGGTAGTTATCGCCGAAAGGGTCTTCTCCGATCATCTCGGCCCATTCTTCCAAGGCCTCATCCGGCGCTAGCGACCCGTACCAAATTCTGGTGGAGAACTCCTCTAAAAAACCCGCGTGCCGGAGCAGTTCCCGAGGTTGATCATCCAATACCAGATACGACTGCACACCGTCATGCCGCCGGATGATTACTTTGTAAGCCATCTATTCGTTCCTACCTTTCAATCCGTTGAAAATGACCAAAAGGCCATGCTGCCAAAGACTCAACCATGAGTCTAAGCCGGGGGCCGCGTTTAGTCAAGAATCAGGTCAACAGGTCGGAGCGGGCTGCAATAAGGGTTTTTTCGGGGCAATAGCCAGCGTTGGCAGTCGACTTGGCAAAAACTGGATTTGACAAAGCGATGATTAAAATTTAATATTAACATATGTTCATATATAATCATCATGTTCTACGGAACCCAAGGAAGCATAAAAACAGAACCGTGGCGGCTGCTCACAATATTGCTTTTGCTGCCCACCGCCCACTGTTTTCATATAAATATTTTCTCATCGACCATGTTAAACATAAACGGCGGCCATGGGCCGCCCTATCCCATTTTCGATAATTTATCGGCAATTTACTCATAGGGCGGGCCGCGCCCGCCGTCTTTAAGAGCACTGTTTTCACGCAAACTTTCATGTTCCGGTGATCACAACGAAGCATGCGAATGCTTCCCAAATAAGTGCAGTTACACCACGATTGAGGAGTTTTGTTTTGTCCTTCAGGGAGAAATAGTGCAGGGCTTCGGTATGGCAGCGCGAATGTGATGCTCTATTGATGAGTTAGGAAATGCTCAAGCATAAAAGGGTTTTTTATGGAAGAGTAAGGTCATTGATTATCAAGGCTTCGAGCAATATCGATGCAATGTTTTTGCCGGAGAAAAGGCATGATAGCTTCATGAGCGCCGGAAAAAAAGATTTTCCCCCTTTTCTTATATCAAGATTTCTTGTAAAAAGAATCAATCCATCCCGGCTGCGAGGCCGGCTACCTGCAAGGGCATCAGCCTTTATGCCAAGGACAGTGAATTACCAAGGTTTCCTATGCCATTCTATGACCGACTGCTTGCCTGCTCTCTGGGCGCCCTCCTTCTCATAGCCGCCTGCGGTCAGGTGAGGACCGTCCCGGCAGACTTCAACCCCAATGCCTATACTCCTGTCGACTTTGCGCAGTTGTTGGAACCGGGGAAGTCACGTCTCTCTGCCGGCCAGCTTATCTGTTGCCAGGCCCTTTTCTGGGAGTTTCTCACCTACGACCCGGCACCGGTCTATTACTACCTCAATCAACTGCGCTATCCTTTCTCCTGGGGAGCGCTGGAATGGTTTTCCCTCTACCAATCCTCCGATCTCCAGGGCTATTTCCCGCGAGCCGCCATGACTTATGCCCAACGCCTGGATTATGCCCCCAAGCGTTTCGATCCGATCATTATTTACGGGGAGCTCGTTCCTCTGGGCGGACGGCAACTCTACCCCCAGGTACACCACCTTAAAACCGACCGATTGGATTAACTGGGAGTATAATACCTAACTGCAGTAAAAAACCTTGAGCAGGTAACAAGGTTTGGCGGAACACGGTTAACCATGCCATTACACCCCGCCGACCGAGTTTCATTTCACCGTGAAATTCCGTTGAAGAAATCATCACTTTTTGCGGAAACGTATTCTTTGGGACATCCACCATCTCGACGCCTTGGCGCACCATTTGAGCCATCCTAAGACAGACTGACAATTTCCAGCGAAAATCCAACCCCTATCCCAGAAGCTTCCGGACCATTAAATATTTAAAAGATAGCTATTGACAACATTCGTATAACCGGTTATTATATATTCATGAAACATACAGTCGATCTCTTCAAATCGCTGGCCGATGAAACCCGCCTGAAAATTCTCTGGCTTCTGATAAACCGTGAGGAATTGTGCGTCTGTGATATTATGAAAACCCTGAACATTACCCAGTCCAAGGCTTCCCGCCATCTCCGTTACCTCTACCACCTGGGTTGGGTCAGCGATCGCCGGGAAGGCCTATGGATGTACTATCGCCTTTCGGTCCCGCAAGGGAGCTACGCGGCTAAACTGCTGCAAATGCTGGCCGCCGAAATGGCCACTCGGACCGAAGCCCGAAATCTGCTCGAACGCCTGGAATCCTGGCTGCACACCAAAGGTCAGATGAATCTTCAGGGAAAACCGACGTGCATCTGTGACGTTGCCGTGGAGACCACCTGAAAAAATTTTTTTCAGTATCATATTTGTAAATCCGGTTATATAATTAAGTGGGTATAATGTATGAACCACTCAGTCAACGAAAAGTGCGCCTGTCTGGCTCCCGAGTCAGCAGCAGTTGCAAGGCATCGATTGCCCGTCAAGTCTGTTCTACTGATCCTGTCCTTGGCGCCCTGGTGGCCCCTTTACTCTCAACTCCTGCCCTTCTCCCAGTGGCTGACCTACAATCTCCTGGGTCTCGCCCCGCAAACCCATATGGGAGAAGCCGTAGCCTTTTTTTTCTATGACACCCCCAAGGTCTTTATGCTGCTGGTCCTGGTAGTGTTTGGCGTCGGCCTCATCCGGTCTTTCTTCACCCCGGAACGCACCCGTGCCATTCTGGCCGGGAAACGGGAAATCCTCGGCAACATTCTGGCCGCTTTGTTGGGCGTCGCCACGCCTTTCTGCACCTGTTCCGCCGTACCCTTGTTTATCGGGTTTGTGGAGGCCGGCATCCCTCTCGGGGTAACCTTTGCTTTTTTAATCTCTGCCCCGATGGTCAACGAAATCGCCCTGGCCCTGCTTTTTGGCATGTTCGGATGGCGCATAGCCCTTATATACCTCGCCACGGGTCTGATCATCGCCATGGTCTCCGGGTGGGTCATCGGCCGTTTGCATCTGGAGCGCCAGGTAGAGGATTGGGTATATGAAATTAGGGTAGAAAAGACCGCGACCATGCCTGAACTAAATTGGTCCGGTCGATTGGATTACGCCGGTCGCGCCGTACGGGATATTGTCGGCAAGGTCTGGCCCTATCTTGTCGTGGGCATCGCCGTAGGTGCCGGTATTCACGGTTATGTTCCCGAAGGCATGATGGCATCTATCATGGGAAATGACGCCTGGTGGTCGATACCCCTGGCGGTCCTCATCGGGGTGCCCATCTACTCCAATGCCGCCGGCATCATCCCGGTAGTACAGGCATTATTAGGTAAGGGCGCCGCTTTGGGAACCGTATTGGCCTTCATGATGTCGGTTATCGGTTTGTCCCTGCCCGAAGTTATCATCCTGCGTCGGGTGTTAAAGCCCCAGCTTATTGGAGTGTTTGTAGGCGTAGTAGCCTTGGGAATTATCATCGTCGGCTTTGTCTTCAATGCCGTATTCTAATTTTTAATTCCAACGGCTATGAAAAATCATGTGAATTTTTCTGAAAGGATGCCAGCTATGCTACCCATTATGAAAAATTGTTTCAGATCAGTATTAATTTTCAGTCTGTTCCTGATGATTCCAATCATGCCGGTCCACGGCCAAGAGACTTCATCCGTCCCTAGCAAACCCGCTCTCTACGACTTCGGCCTGGGCAGGTGCCCATCTTGTAAAGAAATGGAACGAATTCTGACTGCCATTAGAAACAGGTACGGCAGTCAGTTGGAAATTCGGCTGTTATATGCAGACAAGGAAAAAGAACTTTTTGAAAAATATAAAATTGTCGCGGTGCCCACCCAGGTCTTCCTGGATGCCTCGGGCAAAGAAGTAGACCGCCATATCGGCCCCCTGCCCGAGAGCTCTCTTATAAAAAAACTCAACGATTTGAACTTTATCTCAAACTAGGCGGTAACTCATGGATCTATCCGGTTACTTGACTCAGGTTATGCAAACCCGGCCAATCCTGGCCTATGGGGCCTCTTACCTGGGGGGCATGTTGGCAACTGCCAGTCCCTGCATCCTGGCCAGCATCCCCTTGGTCATCGGATTTGTGGGGGGGTATGCAGGGGAAAATAAAAAACGGGCTTTTTTCTATTCCCTGACCTTTGTCCTCGGATTGGCTTTTATCATGGCCCTCCTGGGGGCTATGGCCTCGCTGATGGGCACCATGTTCGGCATGCATGGGCCCGTCTGGAATTTCATCCTGGCCGGGGTACTCATCATCATGGGCCTGCATCTGGCCGGGGTAATACACCTGAAATTAGAGACCTCTCAAAAACTTATCCCGCAACGCACGGGCCTGCTGGGAGCCTTCATTTTAGGTCTGCTTTTTGGCACAGTGCTCTCTCCCTGTGCCAGTCCAGTATTGGCGGTTATCCTGACTCTGGCAGCGGTCCAACAAAAAGTCGTGTATGGCAGTTCCCTCCTGTTCGCCTATGCCCTGGGACAGGGGACTCTCATTATCCTGGCCGGGACCTTCACAGGAGTATTGGAAAGCTTCCTGGCCTCGAAAGGCTCGAATCTTGGCGTTTCCATACAGCGTACTGCTGGCGGCCTCCTTTTTCTAGCCGGCATGTATGTGTTCTACCAAGGAATTAGAATCTGGCTCTAGATTCGGCCAAAGACAACCCAAAAACCATAATTAAGGGGAAAAATATGAAAATCGAAGTTTTGGGGCCGGGTTGCCCCAAGTGTGAACAACTGGCGGAAAATGTCCAGCAAGCTGTAAGAGAACTAGAATTAAATATCGAAGTCAACAAAGTCAAAGACTTTAAAACCATTGCCTCTTATGGAGTTATGATCACTCCGGCCCTGGTGGTGGACGGCGAGCTCAAGGTCGTCGGGAAGGTCCCCAGCGTAGCGGCAATCAAGAAGATAATTACCTGAAACCCGGGGGGCATCTCCCACAATAACCCGATATGAATGCCTTGCGTTTCGCAATCACGACACCTTCAGGCTAACAGTGAGGACCGATGAAAAAAGTCCTATTCCTGTGCACGGAAAATTCCTGCCGCAGCCAGATGGCAGAGGGAATAATCAATTACTATCTCAGCGGAGAAATCCAGGCCTTTTCGGCCGGGGTGCGAGCCAGCCGGGTAAATCCCCGGGCCATTCAGGTGATGGCTGAAATCGGCATTAATATCAGCAACCAGCGCTCAAAATCCTTGGATGAGTTTCGGGACGACCGGTTTGATCTGGCCGTCACCCTCTGCGATCAGGCCCAAAAAGAGTGTCCTATATTTCTCGCCGCCGACCGTCTCATCCACGTGGGCTTTCCCGATCCGGCTCAAGCCACCGGCCCGGAAGCGGAAATTATGACCGAGTTTAGAAGGGTACGAGATGCCATCCGCCAACAGATGGTGCCTCTGCTGAGGAAAGAACTACTGGAAAGCGGAACGGAGCGCCATGACGGGCTGAAAAAAACATCTTAAACAATAATTCCACAAACTTCTCAGCACGTCAGACATCGCTCTCAGGAGGATGGATAGAAAATGCCGTTCAGGAGCCGGACCACAGCCAGGTCAGGATAGTAATCAATAATATTCAGCCCGGCGTAGGCCTGATCCAGATGAAAGACCCGGTGTAGGCTCAACCCCATGGCTTGACTCAGTATCACCCGATTGACGCCGGCATGGGCCACGATGAGAAGGGCCTGCCCGGCATGACGGGCAAGCAGCTCTTCCAGCCGGGGTATCACCCGAGTCTGCATATCAGTCAGGCTCTCGCCGCCTGCAATACGGAAGTTGGCCAGATCGTTAAAACGTTGCCGTAACTCGCTGGGATGGCGTTCCATGATCTCCTGAAAACTTAACCCCTCCCAAATGCCGAAGTTCAGCTCCCGAAACTCGGGACAAACCTCCACTTCGAGGTTCCGCCCCCGGCAGATCATTTCCGCTCCCCTCCGGGTGCGGGTCAGGTCCGAGCTATAGATTCCGGCAAGCTGAACGTCTTGTAGATATTCTGCCAGGGCCTGACACTGTCTGACACCGGCAAGACTCAGATCGACATCATTGTGGCCATTATAGACATCCGTACAGCCATCCGCTACCTGGCCATGCCGGACCAGATAGAGCCGGGTAGCGGTAAGCAACCCTTTGGCGGCCAAGGCCCGCAACCGCATTATTCGACCCTCAGATCGATATTGTTGGGCACGATGACCACCCCGCTTTCGCTGACCGGAAAGCGGCGGACATCCGCCTCCCGGTCATAGCCGATACTGAAACCTGGCGGAACTGTGACCCCTTCTTCGATGATCGCCCGCCGCACCCTGGCCCGTGCCCCGATATGGACGTCATCAAAAAGGATGCTGTCGCACACCTCGGCATAGTAATCGACCCTGACATTAGGAGACAGGATGCTGCGCTTCACTGTAGCGCCACTGATAATACAGCCGTTTGAGATGAGGGTGTCCTCCGCCAATCCCGCCTGAATGTGGCCGGGGTCGCCTCCAAAGATGGTCTTGGCCGGCGGGCACTGGCGTTGATAGGTGCGAATAGGCCAATCCGGGTCGTACAGATTAAACACCGGATCGATCGTTACCAGGTCCATATTGGCATCATAAAAGGCATCGATGCGGCCGATATCACGCCAATAGTGTACCTCTTTTTTATTTTCGTCCCGGAAACTATAAGAGTAAACCCGCATGGCGCGCTGAACCATGGAAGGAATGATGTTCTTGCCGAAATCATGGTCACTTTCGGGCAGCCGAGCGTCTCTAATAACCTCCTGCACCAACACTTCCGTCTTAAAGATATAAATCCCCATGTTGGCCAGAGAGACATCCGGATTGCCGGGAAGGCCCGGTGGATCTTTGGGCTTTTCCAAAAAGTTGATGATGCGGTTGTCCTCGTCTACGTGCAAGATGCCGAATCCGGTGGATTCAAGCCGCGGAAATTCTACGCTGGCCGCCGTCATATCCGCCCGCTTGTCGATGTGGTAATTCAACATCTCCATATAGTTCATCTTGTAGACATGATCCCCGGAGAGGATCAGGACGTAGTCCGGCCGCTCGCTTTGCAGGATGCTGATATTTTGATAGATAGAGTCGGCCGTGCCCCGATACCACCGATTTACCGTCACCTGTTGAGGTGGGATGCTGTAGATATATTCTCCCATCTCCGGATTCACCACCTCCCAGGCCATACGCAGGTGATGGTCCAGCGAAAAACTGCCGTATTGGGTCAGGACATAAATCTGCCGGATACCGGAGTTGATGCAGTTGGACAGGGTAAAGTCGATGATTTTATAGATGCCGCCGAACGTCACCGCCGGTTTGGCCTTCTCTCGGGTCAGCGGAAAGAGACGCTCTCCCCGTCCTCCTGCCATAATCAACGTTGTCAGTTTGCGTAGTCTATCCATGGTACAAGCCTTTTAGGTAATGAGTTCCCGAATCTTCTCCTTTAATTCGGTCAGATCAAAGGATTTGATGACATAGGCGTTGGCCGCCCAGGCCATAAAATCCTGTTGATACTGGGAATAAGCAGTGTTGAGAATCACCGGCAAATGCTCCTTCAGTCCCAGAATACGCGGGAGCGCCTCCACTCCGGTCATCCCCGGCATCCGGATATCCAGAATCACCAGGTTGAGATCCTGGTGCTCAATGATTTTCAAGGCCTCCGGAGCACTGGCAGCCACAAGCACCTCATAACCCGCTTCGGTTAGTTCTTCCTTAAGATAACTGCGGATAGGCTCCTCGTCATCCACCACCAGAATTCTTTTCATGCTGCATCTCCCGACTGAGGTATACCGCCATTATAAGCCCTGCAGAACGGTGTGACAAGGGGAAGACACCTGCTATCGATGAGCTTTCTGTCAGCTTCCTGTTGGCGGCAGCCAGTAGTCGCCAAAATAGAGCGGCAACTCCAGGGCGCAGATCGGCCCCACCTGTATCTCCCAACCCGTTGCCTCCGTCATAGGCTTTTCCAGGGAGGCGGCCAGTCCGGGAATCACCAGCCGCCGATGCTCGACTTTTTCGCTTACCTGTTCCTCCTGCAACGCCGCGGCTAGTTTGGCCGGGGTGAACGTCTCAAAGATCATCGCCATGTCCACCGTATCCCCCCGGCAGTCTAACAACAACAGGTAAAAAGGGCTGACCGTCAGGGCTAACACTGCCGTCAACACCGTCAGGGTAATCTCACTATTACCGCTTACTAACACCGGCGCCTGCGGCCCGGGCTCGTTAATTTCAAACAACCCGGGGTTCGTGGGCTGCGGCAGTTGCATGGCCTCCACTGGCGGCGCCAGTTCCGCCCCCTTCAGGGCTATTTGCAGAGCATAGCGTTTCTGGGCAGTTAAACCGGGACAATTTCCCAAATCCAGGTCCTGGTTTTGCAAACGGACCAGAAAATCTTCACAACCATCGGCACCGGCGGCCTGGCATTCATCCAGACTCAGATAGGGCAGCCACTGCAGTCGCAACAGATAGAGATCAGCCGGGGGCATAAGCTTCTCCTTTTCATACCGGCAGGGTCCTGGCGCAACCCTACCCTCATCTCCCCTGGTATTGCGCCAGAGTTCAATATTCAAGGTCAATAAACAAATAAATCGGGCATCCGCCGCAAGCCAATACCTTATTTCTTAGTACGGCACCGCTCCACCCCTCAATCAATACTTACATCCGGACTTAGACAAAGTTGGCTTTGGGAAGATTAAAAAAGAAAGAGGCCCCTTGGCCTAATTCACTTTTCACCCATAACCGGCCGTTGTGCGCTTCAATAATGCGCTTGACAATGGCCAGACCGAGACCGAGGCCGCTCTCCTGTCCCGAGTCTTTGCCGCGGTAGAGGAGGTCAAAGAGGTGCGGCAGGTCATCGGGGTCAATGCCCGGCCCCTGGTCTTGGACAACAAATTGGATCTCCTTACCCAAATCCTGCACCTTTAAGATGACCTGGCTCTGTGGCGGGGAGTATTTGATGGCATTTTCCACCAGGTTCCCCAAGGCCCGCTGCAGCAGAACGGCATCGGCATTCAAGATAATGACTTCCTGGGGAAATGCCAACTGCAGATCGACTCCTTTGGCTTCCGCCATGGGACGGGACCGGTTGATCACCGCCAGACACTCTGCTTCTACCTGAATGGCGCTTGCCAGGGGCTTCAAAATATGCAGGTCGAGTCTGACAAAATCCAGGAAATTGCTGATCAGCTTCTCCAACCGCAGGATCTCCTGGTAGATGGTCTCCAGAAAAGCCTGCTGTTGTTCGTTGAGTTCCCCTACCTTTCCCTGGCGGAGGCGATTCAACAGTCCTGCCACTCCCACCACCGGACCCTTAAGGTCATGGGCAAACATCCCCGCCAGTTGGCGGCGTTCTTTCTCCATAAGTTTGAATGGAGCATTATCGCGAAAGGTCTCTACTCCTCCCAAAAGGTTTCCATGGTCGTCCCGCAAAGCCGAAGCAGTCAGCATCACCTCAATTTTTTGATCCAGGCGATTGTGCAGCACCGCCTCCCGCGATACTGCCTCACCACTGATCATCGCCTGTTTTAAAGGGCAATCCCGGCCGCACATGCTGCTCCGCAAGATATCGCCGCAATACTTCCCGAGGGCCTCGGCCCGAGAGTATCCGGTAATTTTTTCTCCAGCCCGGTTGAGATCGGTAATCCGCATCTCTCCGTTCACCGTGATAACCCCATCAGCTATACTCTGGATAATGAAATGCGACCAGTCAGACAGCCCTAAGGGCAATAGCTTCTTTTCCATGGAATGTCCCTTCGCCCTCCGGGGTCGGTTCAATTCTTTGACGTTTGCGGCCAGGAGGTGATCCTACCTGAACTTACTTTCCACGCCAGACCGGTTTGCGTTTGTTCAAAAAGGCATCCACCCCTTCTTTGGCATCCTCCGAGGTGCACAGCCGGGCAAATACCTCGCTGCTATAATTGAACCGCTGATTAAAAGGCATATCCACCATCTGATAGTAAAAGTGTTTGCCCATCTTGACCGCCAGCGGGCTTTTGGCCAGAAGTTTTTGGGCAAATTTCAAGGTTTCTGCCTCGAGCCGGTCCAGGGGCACAACCTTGTTCACCATTCCCAACCTCTCGGCTTCCGCCGCGTCGATCATCTCACCACTCAATAGCATTTCCAGAACTTTTTTCTTGCCTAGACCATAGCTGATCGGAATCACCGGACCGGTACAGAGCAGACCGACGTTAATGGCCGTGGTGCCGATCTTCGTACCCTCGGCCACAAAGGCGAAGTCCGCCGCAAACAGCAGTCCCGCCCCATTGGCTACCGCATAACCGTGCACCATAGCGATAACCGGTTTGGCCAGTGAGGCGACGGTCAGATGCATCTCATCCATGAGTTCGATCCACTCCTGGTATTCCGTGGTACTCTTGCCGTGGAATTCCGCTATATCGATGCCGGTGGAGAACGCCTTGCCCGCTCCCTTGACGATGATCACTCGCACAGCCTCGTCCTGATCCAAAAGACGCAGTCCGTCATTGAGCTCTCTCGCCAATTGACTGCTGAAGGTATTCATTTTCTCCGGCCGGTTTAAGGTAATAAACCCCAACTGATCCCGCTGCTCCACAAGAATGGTGGAAAATTCCATGGCACCCTCCTCTTTCGCTCCGGTTGAAGCACGCATCTCTTAATTTTTACAGGAACAATACAAACGACGTGGTTCTTGGGTTATAGGGTATAGTTTTGAGTTTCAAGTTTCAAGTTCCGAGTTCCGAGATTGGGCTGGGAGAAGAGATATTTCTAAGTTATCCGATAGATACGGACACCACGATTCTTTTCCGCCAGACGGCATACGAACCCCCAGACTACGGCCCATTGCCATGATTCACCCGCAAAACCTGGCAAACAAGTTGTCAGCAATCTGATGGCTCCAATCTGTTCAACTTGAAACCTATTTTCTATGTACCTTATCACAGAAAGGAGGGAATAAAAAAGCCCCCGGTTTATTTTTCAGAAGAACCGGGGGCCTTGGGCGGCCTGATTTTTACCTTACCAAAATATGGCGCCGTCATGCCTTTCAAGCACAACGGCCCAGGTTTTCACCCGGGCCGTGCTGAGCAGCTCCGTTCAAGCACCTTCAATTTCGCTCAGGCGCCGCTTGATAGCCTCCAGCTCGCTCTGGAGATAGGATTCCTCCTGTTTCAAGGCCTGGGCCTCACTCTCAGGAGTGGCGTAGCCGCCTTCCCAGGCACCCCAACCCCAACGAGGACGGCCCCAACCGCCCCAACGGGAGCGAGAACCTCGAAAACCGCGGCCGAAACCGCCGCCATAGCCTCTTCGGAAACCGGTGCCACAGGGCCCCATACCCCAACCGGTCCCCGGTCCCTGACCTCTCGGTCCAGTACCGTCGAAACCTGGCATGATGATATACCTCCTTGCAATATATTGCCTTGTTTAAGTGGTTGATTTATGGGAAGGATTTTAAGCTTCCCGCGTCATCGTTGCCCCGCATTGGGGACATTGTTTCTGAAAACACGGCATCCCCTGTTGATGCGGCTCTTTATAGCCGCACGAGGGACAGATGCAGTTGCCTAAAGCCCCGGCAGCAACACCACCGCCCCGGCCTCCACCTTGACCAAATCCACCTCCACCGCCTCTACCGGCGCCCCCTCCAGCACCTCTACCGGCGCCACCGCCGCACCTGCCGCCGCCTCCGCCGCGGCCTCTACCGCCGCCTCCGCCAGATCCGCTTCCGCCGCCTCCGCGGCCCTTTGCATACATCATCTCTATCCTCCTGACCGAGCCGATTTTATTTAACATAGTTTCCCATGTCTCGTTCGGATTGGTTCTTGTTATGAACTTATGTTAATATTAAAGCATGATCGGGCCTCTGTCAAGTGCCTCTCGGACCATTACCGTTAAGATAACAAGATATTCTAATACAAGATAAATGTTCATTCCTCAGCGGCCACCGACGAACCATAAAAATCATCTAACGGCAGCACAGGCTTTTTAGCCTGCGCAGAACTTATTCCATGTAGATTATTCGAAATACTATTGAAAGGCAGGAACCTTCACGTCGGTGCTCATCAGGGGCTCCTCATGACTGCTGCATGGCATGATGATATGATTTTCTCGCCTCTCCAGAACATAATTTCTGACTGACAACCGGAAACCGGACAGGTGTTCATGCCAGACTTGTTTTTTCGCCAGGTTGGCGCGATGCTCCTTTTAATTGTGAGTTGTTTATTATATTCTGGTTAGGTGACGGGATATGGAATATGCCTCCGATTTTTTGGTTATCGGCTCCGGATTGGCAGGACTGAGTTACGCTTTAAAGGTGGCCCCTTATGGATCGGTAAATGTGATTACCAAGCGCGGCATCATGGAGACCAGCACCCGCCAGGCCCAGGGTGGGATCGCTGCGGTGCTCAGTCCGCAGGATAGCTTTGACCTGCATATCAAAGATACCCTGGCCGCTGGCGACGGCTTGTGCCACCAGGATGTCGTGGAATTAGTAGTACGTCAGGGACCGGAACGCATCCGGGAATTAGTGAATTTAGGCGCCCACTTTGATCTGGCCTGCAACAGCGAGGTGGAGTTTGACCTGACCCGCGAGGGCGGGCATTCCTGCCGGCGGATCATT
This sequence comes from Desulfobacca acetoxidans DSM 11109, assembly GCF_000195295.1. NCBI lineage: Bacteria > Pseudomonadati > Thermodesulfobacteriota > Desulfobaccia > Desulfobaccales > Desulfobaccaceae > Desulfobacca > Desulfobacca acetoxidans. Next base: position 1,791,889 of record NC_015388.1, on the reverse strand, counting down.
CATGCCCACGATATGACCGGTCAGGAAGTCGAAAGCATCCTGGTGGCCCGAGTGTTGGAGCAGCCTAACATCAGCGTCTTCGAAAACCACATTGCCGTCGACCTTATCACCCGACACAAACTGGTGCGCCGCGGGACCGTGGTTGCCAATGCCGAAGAATCCTGTGTCGGTGCCTACGTGCTCAACGGACCTACAGGCGAGGTACACACCTTCATTGCCTCGATTATTCTGTTAGCTACCGGCGGGGCCGGCAAGGTCTACCTCTATACCAGCAATCCCGATATCGCTACCGGCGACGGCCTGGCTATTGCTTACCGAGCCGGGGCCGAGATCGGCAACATGGAATTCATCCAGTTCCATCCTACCTGCCTATACCACCCAGCAGCCAAAAACTTCCTTATTTCCGAGGCAGTGCGGGGCGAGGGCGGCATATTGGTAAATAAACACGGCACCCCCTTTATGGCCAAATACCACCCGCTCAAGGATCTGGCCTGCCGGGACGTCGTGGCTCGGGCAATCGATACTGAACTGAAGAAGACCGGCGATGATTGTGTCTTCCTTGATATCAGCCACAAATCCAAGGATTTTGTCAAAGCCCGTTTCCCTGGCATTTATCAGCAATGTCTTGAATACGGGATCGACATCACCAAGGAGCCCATTCCGGTGGTACCGGCGGCCCACTATACCTGCGGCGGGGTGGCTACCGACGATATTGGCCGCACGAACATCACCAACCTGTACGCCGTGGGCGAAGTAGCCATGACCGGATTGCACGGCGCCAACCGCCTAGCCAGCAACTCCCTCCTGGAGGCCCTGGTTTTTGCCCATGTGGCAGCAAGCCACTCCCAAAAGATGCTCCCCGGCATCCCCAAACCAAAGTTTTCCGAAGCGCCGCCCTGGGACCCCTCGGGCGCCACCGACAGCGATGAAAACGTGGTGGTCTCCCAGAACTGGGATGAAATTCGCCGTTTTATGTGGAATTATGTCGGCATCGTGCGGACGGACAAGCGGTTAATGCGGGCCCGAAAGCGGATTGACATGATACAGCAGGAGATCAATGAATACTATTGGAACTTTTTAATCACCAGCGACCTCGTAGAACTGCGCAATATCGCTACCGTCGCCGACCTGATTATCACCTGCGCCCTTCAGCGCAAAGAAAGCCGGGGGCTACACTTTAACCTGGATTACCCCGAAAAAGACAACCTTAACTGGCTCCATGACACCATCATCGCTGCCGGTTGACTACCCTTAACCGTAACTTAACCCGCGCAGTTGGTAAATTAATACCCCTTACTCTGTCCCTCCCGCCAGCGGGGGGGACTGATAACTTTCCAGAAAAAAACTTATCAACCACTGACCACCGCCTCATTCTACCAGTTCCACTACTTTCACCCCATGGTCTTTGAGGCTGGCAATAATCGGTTTCAGGTCTATCCTGGCCAGGCGGAAGGCGTAGATCCGCTCCTTGCCAGCCTGGGCTGCCCCCAAACCGACGTTAATAATCTCGCCCCCGGCCTCCCGGATGAGCCGACAGGCCTCTTCATAGGCCAGCGGGTCCTCGGGCAGGGCTACATCCAGGCGAGAGCTGCTCTGCAAGGCCTCGAGCATGAAGAGAAAGGCCGACAACAGATCGATGACAGTTAAAACGCCCACCAGCTTGCGACCACTGAGGACAGGGACACCGCCGATTTTATGTTCCCGGATGAGATGCGCTGCTTCCTCTAAACCGGTCTCGGGGGTGACGCTGATGGGATTGGTATTCATAATCTCCCCCACGGTAATTTCTTCCAGCATCGCTGCCAACATCACCTGATAGAGGTCCCGGGAGGAGAGCCAGCCGGCGAAGTTACCTTGGCGCACTACCGGAAGATGCCGGATGTCCAGCTCCTGCATGATCTTGATGGCCTCCAGGACGCTGGTCTCCGGAGATACCGTGATAGCATCTCGAATCATGATCTTGCCGACGCGCATAGCCGATCCCCCTTCAACAGATTCTGATCCTACTGTAGAACAACCTGTTTGGCAACTCAAGAAAAAAAACCTTGTTGAGACAATGTGCCGTGGCTCAGACATCACCCTCCCCCGGATTCGCATTGAATATTTCCCGATGTTCAACCTTTCGAACTAGAGAACGTCGGGAAATTCCCTGAACGTTATCCGGACAAACAGTTCCAAAGTCCCTAAAACATAATTGGATTTAATCTGTTAGAAGATCTCCAGCGCCCGCTTGGGCGCTACGGGGCCGGATAGCATGTGACTCCCGACAGCGCCCCATTACTATACTATAACCGTTTGATTTTCCATATATATTACTTCTCATAAGCCAGGCTTATCCTTTGAATTGACCCCTGCTGCGCTAGAAGCTATGAGGAGACTTAAGTTAAGGTAAAATATTTTGAACCAGATGTTTAGCTTTTTTGGCAGAAACCTCTGCGGTTAAAACAGTGTTACATAATTACTTCCTATAATATTGAATAATTATTATTAAAAAATATTTGGCATATGATTTGCACCTAGACATTCTAAAATTGCCAGTCCCTGGTAATGTAGAAAAATCTGTCTAAAGATTGAAACATTATTGTAACTCCGGTTTTGCAGTAAAGGTATTCTGGCCTTAATATCTTCTGCCTGCTGCTACCTTATGAGAGGAGGAGGATATATCGGGGCAAGTGGGCAGAGACAAAAAGGAGGGAGGTGGTAGGGGAAGCAATTGGGATGGTATGAATGATTGCTCCCGAAAGGGAATACGGAGGAAGAAGATGTGAAAAGAACTAGTAAAATACTCGTGTTGGCGCTGGGTCTCGTTATCGTATTATCCGTAGGTCAAGCCGCTGCAACTACTGCAACCTACTTCTTTTACCCCTTTGGTGGTGACCTGATAGAAGGGGCGAAGGCCGGTTTGGCTTCCGAAATGTACGTTAGCGATGAGCCTGGCGATTTGATCTCCGGCTATTCGCTGCTCTTTAAATTCAGCTACAATTATTCAAACCCACCAAATGACAGTGCGATCACTAAAATCGCCTTCTATGATGGTATCCTGGACACCAATTATGCTATGGCATGGTCGGGAAATATTGATTTGATCCCGCTTACTGAAGCCGTACCGGAATTCAAATCCTATTTTAAAAAAGATGGTGATTTTCTCATGGGTTTAGAATTCAACAAAACAGAACCCGTCGAGAAAGGTATCGGCTTCGGAGAATCGTTATCCCTCTATTTTAACCCTAAAACAGGATTCAATACCCAGGCTGTCTTCGATGGATTATATAAGGCAGCCGTGCTATACCCTGGCCCTTATACCACTGAAGATTCCTTCCCTGAAAACGGCTTGGCGGTGGCTATTAAAATACAGGGACTTCCTGAAAGTTCGGAACTGGTCAACACCGTCCCCCTCCCAGGTGCCATGCTCCTCTTGGGCACCGGCCTGGCCCGTCTGGCGGCCTGTCTCCGGAGGCGCAAAGACTAAACCATGACTAACCGGTAATATTCCAACGCCAAAGGCGGGGTTCGACCCCGCCTTTGGCTTCTCTCCAGCCGACCTTGTGCGATAACCGGAAGCCAGCAACCGGAGAAACCCGTTTCAGTTCGTAGCCAACACCGTCACCAGGGTAGAGATAACATGCTCGGCCTCCCCGATATAGGTGGCCATATTAGCCCGATGATTGGCCAGGATGCCATCTTTGGCGGCATTGGTGACAATCCAGGGACTTAAATGGGCTCCGGTGTGCAGGGCGTGGATGGCATCTTCCACTAATTTAAAAGAGTTCTTCTTCTGGAGCTGGTCGGCGAAATCCTCCTTGACCCCCTCTAACACCTCCGCCATTCCCAGGGCCACGCCCTGGGAAAAATAAAAATAATCATCGCAGACAAACCAGGAAATGGACTTGCCATCCGCCTCGGTATCTTTGATAAGATTATGAAAGGCGCTCCCCAGGAGATCGCGGAAATGGTTCATCAGGGCAATGAGATTATCCACCCGGGTATAAAACCGGCTGCGATTGTTCTTTAGATCGTCGATGTATCTCTCCAAATCCGACATTGCCTCCCGATATTTGCCGGAAGCAGAAGGAAACCAATACTTGTCGGCACTGACCATAAAGAAATTCATGGCCTCATTCAGATAGGGGTTTTGGGCTTCGGTCATGGCGAACCGGCTCATATTTTCATTGAGCACGACCGCGGTCCGCCGGGCCACTTCCAGAACCCCGAGCTGGAGGTTATTTTTATCGTCCGTCAGGCCGAAGATGCCGAAGATAATGGTATTGGGCCGCCATCCGAAGAAGGACTTATTCACCTCATCATCCATAATCTTGATTAAGGAGCGGGTGAAGGCCTCACCTTTCACCTTTCTGCCGCTCGCCTCTACGACCGGGCTGGGCAGGGGCAGCGGCGGCAACGTCGTGGTCTTCTCCTCGGTCGGTTCCCCCGGTTTCCCCGGTAAGCCGCCGATCTTTGGTTCAGGCCGCTCAGATGGTTTGCCCGCCTCGGGAACAATGCTCGGAGCAGGTCTGACCGGGGCTGGCTCAGGCTCCGGCAATCTCTCCGGAACCTCGGTCTCTAATCCAATCGTCGGCTCCGTGCTTTTGGCAACAATCTCTTCCGGTGGAATAGTCTGTTGAACCCTCTTGGATTCCGAAGCGGCGAAGATATAAACGAGAAAAACCAGTATCACCAAACAGATAATGATGAGGCGATAGCGACGCCACCCGCTTGGCGGCGGGGAGGGTGGAGACGGCGTCGGCAGTGTCTCTTCAGGCGAAGTATTGGGAATGGTCATTATCAACCTCAATGGAAAGTTTGACGGTGCCAGCCCGGAATCTCCGTCCGGCTTTTTGGTTAAAAAATGTCAGCACTGAAAGCGTAGATTTTGGCTTCCGGATCCCGCCAGGCCTCGGGAGAAAGGCCAGCTTTTAGACAGGTGTGTTGCAGAAAAGTATCCCTATCCCAATGATGCTCTGTGGCCACCTGGGGCAGCAACAACCCGCGGTGAAATCCTTTCTCAATATACAGTCCGTGGACACCGACCTGAATTTCATCGACGCTCCCGATTAAGCGCAGTGGCGTCAATACCGAAATCTCGATATCAACATCCTTGAATTCCCGGGGGGTCAATGGTGGAAAGCGCGGGTCCTGAAAGGCCGCCGCCCGGGCCATCTCCTGGATAGCCTGAGCCAGAGGCTTGACGGCTTGGATCAGACCGATACAGCCGCGCAACTGCCCCTGAAGATGCAGGGTAACAAAGGCACCCCGTCTTTCTTTCAGAATCGGCGACCTGATCGTCAGAGCCGGGGGTGATTGGTTCTGCAAAACGGCGCCAATACTCTGGCGGGCAATCTCGTGCAGGGTCTTTTTATCCTGTTCGCTCAACTGCATCTGCTGCTCCTTCCCCGCATGCAAAGACGTGCTCCATCCCAAGATCCCTACAATTCCAACCAAAGCAAGTACTAAGATCCACCTGAACACTGACATCGATTTCCCTCATGATTGCCATCGCAGGGACTGGAAACGCCAAATACGTGCATCTCATGACGCTATTTAACCTAAGTGGTGAGTTTATCAAAATATTTTTATGACTGTCAATTGCAAAAGCCGATCACCCGTTTCCTCAGAGCGACACCCTTGAAAACCACAGATTTTATTGCTATTAGAAAGGAAAATAGCATATCATATCTTTAAGCATTCAGCCATCAGCTATGAATTTCAAGAGAAACGAATTATTATATTAAAAGTTCAGCGATCAGCCTTGAGGGAGGGGGGATATATGGCGCGGATCGGCATCTTTTACCATCCATCATTCAGTCGTAAAAGCTACCTCACAGTAGGCAACCGTCTGCGTGATTTTCCCGAGGCCTTGGAGGAATTACTGCAGCGACCGGAAATCAGCTTATTTGAATGCCCACGCGCCTCAAAGGAATTGATTCTCAAAGTGCACGCCCCGGAAATGCTCCAAGGAGTAGCCCGGGACCGGATGTGTTCCACTGCCTACGAATCGGTGGGCGGCGTCGTGGCAGCTATGGAGGCGCTGGCCAAAGGAGAATTGGACCGGGCTTTCTGCTTTATCGGCGCCGGCGGACATCATGCCGGTTACCGGAGTTTTTGGGGGGCCTGCTGCTTTAACGACGTGGTCATCGCCCTGACCCAGGTTCGGGAAGTCACGTCATTGCGGCGTTTTGCCATAGTCGACACCGATGCCCATCACGGGGATGGCACCCGACAATTGGTGCAGCATGACCCGGAGGTTTTACATCTGTGCTTTTGCGACGAAGATTACCGGTCCGAGGACGGCACTAAGATCGACGTTGACGTCTATCAGTATTCTTGGCGCCAAGATCCTGATCAGGAATATCTCGCGGCGGTGCAAAGCCACATTCCACTTGTCCTGGACTTCAAGCCTGAACTGTTAGTCTGGTACTACGGTTTCGATACCCATAAATACGATTACGGCTCCATCGGCTTAACCGAAAAGGCCTTTTTCCAGATCTGCCAGGTTATGCTCGACACTGCTGAGGCTTTAAAGATTCCGCTACAGGTGGTTTTGGGCGGGGGCTCTTTAGCCGAGTTGGCCACCGCCACTATACCCGGCATCATCCGCCGCCTGGCCGATTATTAAATCTGGTCCGAACTAACAGGCCCATCCGTAGGGGCAAATCCGGTGTTCGCCCCAAACAACTTAAGTGTTACGTTTTATTTTAAAGTTTTCGTTTGAAACACCTGAAGCACCGACCCCACTTGCCGAAACCTGTTGAGGACATTTGCCGGCATGATAAAAACCTATACCCGCAGTGAAAAATTGGCCGGTCTATTCCTGTTCCTGACCCTGATTGTGGGGGTGAGTCTGGTTCTGCTCATCGGCCTGGGCAAGGGCTGGTTTCAGCGACAGCAGACGTATCAGGTGAAATTTCCGCAGAGCTACAATCTCCAACCCGGATCGGCAGTCAAAATGTTTAACACCGAAATCGGCAAGGTGACCCGTCTGCGCATCAGCCGGTTGCGCGATGAAAATCAGGTAGTCATCACCATCAGAGTCGACGCCGAATACAGTGACTTGATCCGATTGGACTCCATTGCCGAAGTGGAAAGTCCAACTATTCTTGGCAGCGAGTTTCTTAGCATCAGCCCTGGTACCTATGGCTATCCGCCCATCGAAGCTTATGGGACCATCCCCTCCCGGGTACAGAAGACCCTGGCCGATTATCTGGAAGAGTTTCAACCCGAGGAGAGCCTCCGGAAAGCCAAGCAGTTTGTTTCCAATATGGCCTTCCTAAGCGAGCAGCTCAAGAGCCATGAGCAGAAGCTTTTGACTACCCTCAATAACTTCGATGCTGTATTGGTGAGCATCTTAGAGGCCAAGGGAACCTTGGGGCAACTGCTGATGCAGAAGGATTTTTACGGCCGTCTGGAATTGGCCCTGAGTCGGGTGGAGGCCATCTTGAAAAACTCAGAAGAACTTACCAAAAACCTCAAGGCGGCATCGGAGAACGTGCCCGGACTGGTTCACAACGTCGGGCAACAGCTTGACCAGGTTAAAAACCTCCTCACAGAGCTTCAGGACGCCGCCCGGAAACTACCGGGGCTGCTGGAAACGACCGATGAGGCGGCCCGTACCGGCAAAGAGGTCCTGGACGCCGTGAAAGCCAACCCAATCGTTAAGATGACCCTGCCCGAGACACCTCCTAGCCAACCGATCCACGTGGAGCCGCGCCATGCGCCTTGACTATTGCGCCACGCTCTGCCTGTTAGCTTTCCTGGCTGCCGGCTGCGGCGGGCGCTATGATCCCTTCGGACGCCAGGTCAATCGAGCTTTGGATGCCAGCATCCAGGGGGAGGAATGCTTCTCCCAGGGGGAGCTGCAACGGGCGGAGAAAGCCTTCCAGAAATCGCTGGGCATCAATCGGAGTATCGATAATCCCTCCGGTACAGCCATCCAATTGAATAACCTGGGGGCCCTGGCCCTGGCACGGGGCGATGCTGCCGCCGCCCGAGACCTTTTCCAGCGGGCGCTTGATATGAACCAGGACCTGGGAAATCGATCCGGGGCAGCAACAAACCTCGCCAACCTGGCCACCGTGGCGCAAAAAGTCGGCGATCTGCCAAAAGCCGAACAGTATCTCACAATGGCCCTGCAGATGGCCCAGCAGGCCAGGGCCGCCAGGGTGCAAGGCCAGGTGCTGTGCCAGGCGGCCGGACTGGCCCTGGACCAGCAGGACACCGCAACCGCCGCCGGCTTTTTGGAACAGGCCCGTGGTATGGCCCAGGATCCTGCAGTACAGGGAGCTTGGAACTACCAGCACGGCAGGTTGGCTCTCAGCCAGGGCAACGCCGAGGGCGCCGTAGCTTTTTTCAGCCAGGCCCTGGCCGCTGATCGCAAACTGCTCCAGAAGTCGGCCATGGCGGCCGACCTTTTAGGACTGGCGGAAGCCTGGGAGCTACGAGGAGACCCGGCGCAGTCGTTTCAGTACTACGCCCGCTCTTCGGAAGTATATGCAGCCTTGGGTAACCTCGCCAAGGTCCAGACTTGTCTGACCGGACTCCGGCGGGTCAACGCCGTCGGGAATCTGGGCCGCTCCCTGCACTTGTATAAAAACAGTGAGCCGTGAGCCGTGAGCCGTAAGCCGTGAGCAGCAAAAACATTATTGTGAGCAGCCGCCACGATTCTGTTTTCATGCTTCGTTGTGTTCGGCAGAACATGTGAACTTATATAAAAACAGTGAGCCGTGAGCCGTGAGCCGTGAGCCGTGAGCAGCAAAAACATTATTGTGAGCAGCCGCCACGATTCTGTTTTCATGCTTCGTTGTGTTCGGCAGAACATGAGCACTTGTATAAAAACAGTGAGCGGTGAGCCGTGAGCCGTGAGCAGCAAAAACATTATTGTGAGCAGCTGCCACGGTTCTGTTTTCATGCTTCGTTGTGATCACCAGAATATACTAATTTATATGGACAACAACTCAAGGACGGCCAGACCTCGGGCAATCCCCTGGCGACTATCAGGGAAAGCAGTCAGAACTGATGGACTTCAGGTCGGGAACCGGAAAAACGCTAGATCACCTTATACAGGGGGTATTCGATGATGCCGGTGGCCCCGAATTTGATCAACTGCGGGATAAGATTGCGGACCTTGGCCTGTTCCACGATAACTTCCACAGAGTACCAGTCGGTATGATAGAGTGAGGCAATTGTCGGCGCCTGCAGGCAGGGAAGGATACTCACCATCTTTTCCATATTTGCCTCCGGCACGTTCATTTTCAGACCCACCATCCTATCAGCCCGCAGCGCTCCTTTCAGCAGCAGAATGAGATTCTCGATTTTCTCCCTCTTCCAGGAGTCCTTTTCCCAGACGTCGTTGTTAACGATAAACTGGGTATTGGTCTGTAAAAGCTCGTGGATGATCTTGAGACCATGGGCACGGATAGTGCTACCGGTTTCAGTGACTTCGACGATGGCATCAGCCAGCCCGGCTCCTACCTTGGCTTCGGTGGCCCCCCAGGAAAATTCCACTTTAACGGGAATATGGCGCTCAGCAAAATACCTCTTGGTAAAATTGACCAATTCGGTGGCGATCTTCCTGCCGGCCAAGTCCTCGGGCCGTTGATAAGGCGACTCCTTGGGAACCGCCAGCACCCAGCGGGCCGGGTTCTTACTAACCTTGGAGTACACGAGATCGGCGGCCACCGTCACCTGCGAATCGTTCTCCATAATCCAGTCTTTTCCGGTCAGACCGCAGTCAAGTGTGCCGTTTTCCACATAGCGGGACATCTCCTGGGCTCGGCACATGGAGCAGCTTATCTCCGGATCATCAATATCAGGAAAATAACTGCGGCCGTTGACGCTGATCTTCCAGCCAGATTTGCCAAACAGCTCGATGGTGGCCTTTTCCAGGCTCCCTTTGGGTATCCCCAACTTCAAGTTATTCACGCCCATACACCTCCTGTGGATCAAAGACCCGAACGCCGACGGTTTTGACGGCGCCTTTTTCCAAACAACGATAAAAACAACTGCGATAACCCGTGTGGCAGGCGGCGCCCCCCACCTGTTCAACTTTGATCAGAACCGTGTCATCATCGCAGTCGAGATAAATTTCCTTTACCAACTGGATATGGCCCGAGGTCTCCCCCTTACACCATAGTTTTTGACGGGTGCGGCTAAAATAGTGGACCCGGCCGGTGGCCAGGGTCTTTTCCCAGGCCTCGGGATTCATAAACCCCAGCATCAACACCTCTCCGGTAGCGGCGTCCTGGATGATGGCGGGAAGCAGGCCATCAAGTTTCTCAAAATTTAGGTTCATACTCTACCCCTTCGGCATCAAGCACAATTTCTGATTATTATAGCAAAATACTCTTTTTACCTTGAATCTGCAACCCGGAATGATACATTAGAAACGTACCTTGACTTGCTCAGTATACTTCAGCTACCTGAGAGAATAGCTCAAGGAATGGTGGGCGGTGCCCATCCGATAGAAGCGAATCTTGTATTCGCCCCAAACAACTGAAATGTTACCTTGCTCAAAGGAGCGAGATCCTCCGCTGCTGGCAGAATATATACCATGTAACCGCAGCAGAGGGACTCTTTTCAGATATGGAAAAGACAACTTTTACCGATTTTCAATCGATCTGAAACATAAGGGCAAGATAGTTGAATTATCCCCACCCATAACAAGACGCAAACTTAGGGTCCGCTTTCAATCAGAACACCGCCGGGCACCATCCCGTTAAACCTGCTCGGAGCTGAGGTGAGAGGTCCATGAGCAACGTTATTCCCTTTAGTGAACTGAGCCGCCAGCATAAATTGCATCTTTTAGATCACAAACGGCGAGAGTTTCAGGAACGGGAACTCTACCTGAATCGACTGCGTAAACTCTTATTCCAGGTGGAGGGCCAGATGCGGCAGGCCGAAATGGAGCAGATCGAACTCTATCACGTCATTATCGATGAGTTTCAGCTTGACGTGCCTTTTCCAAATTGGGGAGATCGGGTGGGACTACAGCGACTCTTTAAAGAACACCCTGCCTTGGTGACAATTACCAGATTTTTAGAGGATCAACTAGACGCCGAGGGTTGCTTTGACCGCTTGACCGAAATGAAAAAACCCGCTGATCGGACTAACCCGTAACCAAACTCCCCCCACCTGATCAGATAAATTAATCGGGTGAGCGTAATCCTTTCCTCCTCGATCAATTTATCGCCGTTCTACCAAAAAAAACTGACCGGACGGGGGAGGCATCCGGTCAGCGGGTATGGGGAGAAAATGGTATATGAACTTTGATTAAGGGGGGAATTGGAGACCTTAATTGTTCATATTTGCCTTTTATTATATGCAGGGTCCATGCCAATATTTAAATGTCGTCGGTATTATTTATTACCACTGTAATATTAAATAGTTATAAGTCATGCGGCTATTGGTTGCAGGAATGCCCATAAACCAAAATATTGAACCATTATCCCTTGAATTCATTCTTTAAAACTCTATCTTATTTATATTTATGATTATATATTGGTATAAGAAATTTTACTGCAAAGTGTGAAAAACTTTCCTGCCGGGCTAAGAAGGCTCAAAGTCCAGACATAAACTTTTATGTCACCGATTATTTGGATACCCCTGCCAAGGTCTGGCGAAATCGGATGAGTTGGGTAATACTTTCATTGTAAGGGGTTCTGATGCGGTGTTGTTTGCCATAGCGGCAGATGGCGCCGTTGAGGGCCTCGATTTCGGTCCGCCGCCCTTGTTGTAAATCCTGAAGCATGGAAGGATAATGCGCGGCGGTGGGCGGCACCAGTCGCTCCAGAAAATGCTGAAAATAACTCTGGGCCGTGGTATGGCTCAAGGGAATCTGTTTGACGGCGGCTACCTGATAAATCTCTTCAATCAGTGAGAACATCAGTCCCCGGGTATCGGAGCTGGCGGCCAGGTCGCCGTACGTCACGCCGAGGATGGCCCCCAGGGGATTGAGGGCACAATTATACAGGACTTTTTCCCAGATGGGGGTTATAATATTATCTTCTAGGCGCGTCGGGATGCCTGCCTTATTGAGGTCAGCTACAGCCTGGCGCAGCCGCCGGTTGCGGTTGTTGTCCGGAAGCAACGCCCCCAACAGGACCTTATCGGCATAAACAGTTACGGTGGCAATGCCAGGTTGGCGGATTTGAGCCCCAAATATCACCCGGGCGCCGATAGTAGCGTTAGGTCCGCAGATCTGGGCAATGGTCTCCAGATTACCCAAGCCGTTTTGGATGGAGATAATCAGCCCTCGCGGGACCAACAGATCGCGTACCCGTTGACAGGCCGCCTCGGTGTCGAAGGATTTGACACAGAGCAGTATAACATCATAGGGTTGGATATTGGCGAGATCAACCGGGATGCCTTCTATCGGCCCCCACCGGTGCTCTCCCCAGATGCCGTCAATGGCCAGTCCCTGGCGACACAGGACCTCAAAGTGCCTTCCCCGACCGATAAAATCAACGGCGTGGCCAGCCCGGCGGAGAAACCCGCCGAAGACCGTCCCTAAGGCGCCGACCCCCATAATCAAGTAGCGCATGGTGCTCCGTGGAACCTGAAAAACAATTGACCCCCCGCCAGGCCATTAAAGCTCTGCTGCAGAAACAGGATTATTCCATCCGGGAGCTGTCCCAGATAATGTCATTGTCAGAAAAAGAGGTACTCGATAACCTTGAGCATATTGCCCAAGCTCCTGGCCCGGATTATCATTTTGTCATTATCCCGGCGGTCTGCCGACATTGCGGTTTTGTCTTTAAAAAACGAGAACGGCTTCGGACTCCTTCCCGATGTCCCCGCTGCCGTCAAGAATCGATCTCTCGCCCCCGCTTTCTTTTATCCTTGCGAGCGTAGGGTATCTTATATTATTTAACTATACCCCGGACAGCTAACAATGGAAATCCCCCAATCGTTTTTTGAAAGGATCAACAACCATGAAAAAAGTTTTGAGTTCCAAATTCCGAGGTGAGTCGATCAAGAACAGCAAATCGATGACAGTCTGTTTACCCGGCTGGCGCGTGACTTACAGATCATGGATAATACTATGAATTCTGCCACACCATTAATTAAAGCCTTCAGGATCAATGCCATTATCAGCGGCGCCATGCTCGGATCCCTATTCCTCTACGCCGTCATTGTCGAAGTCTTCCGATATCGCCATGTCACCCCTCCTTTTTCAATGCCATCTCTTTTAGAGAACCTTCGCCTGGTGTTTGTCTTTCTCTCCTTCGCCGTTTATTTTATGATCAACTTTTTCAGGAAAAGAATCCTGGTAAAACAGTTGGAAGACACCCCAGAAGTTCTCATCCGGAAGTTATCGATGGCTCACCTTATTTCTCTGGCCCTGGCAGAACTGCCAGCTGTCTTTGGACTCCTGCTGTTCTTATTGAGCGGCATCTCCCGCGATTACTATCTGCTTATGGTCCTGTCGATAGCGTTGTTTTACATTTATTTTCCCCGATATAGTTTTTGGGAGGCGTGGTCCAAAGTTAACGAAGCTCAGAGCGGTTGACACCTTCCCGGTCCTCCGAACATACTCACATTGTGTGTTTTTACCTGCGGTCAATGAAGCTCATAACAGTTGACACCTTCCCGATCCTTTTCATAGGGCGTGCGGTGCACGCCGTCTTTTAGGTTAGCGAGGCTCATGGCGGTTGCCAACTTCCCGGGCAGGTTTCGCTATCCAGGCGCCAAATAGTCGATTATGTCCCCAGGACCGAATCATTCAAGGGTAGCGTTTTCGCCGGCAATGGCTTCTCAAGGGCGCCCGGTCTGAATAACTCTAAAATTATTCTCGCAAATACCATAAAAATTTCTTGACGGCGCGGCCAAAAGGCATTATAAATAAAATTCTATTACTAAACAATTTGTTTATTATCATTAAACTGAATAAGCCATGAAGATTGGTGAAAAACTCAAAAGATTGCGCCAGGCCAATTCTCTAACCCAGGAAGAACTGGCCAACCGGGCATATCTCACCAAGGGGTTTATTTCCCAATTGGAGCGGGATCAGACCTCCCCTTCCATAGCCACGTTAAAAGACATCCTGGACGTGTTGGGGGTGTCCCTGGCTGATTTTTTCCGAGATCTGCCCCAAGACCGGGTAGTTTATCCACAGAGTGCCCGGATTACCACCTCGAATTCCACTACTGCATGTCGGGTTGAGGTTCTGGTCCCGGACGCCCAGAACCGGATGATGGACCCGGTACTGGTGACTTTGGCCGGCGGTGCGGCTTTACCGCCCCAGGAACCCCATGAAGGCGAGGAATTCGGTATCGTACTCAAAGGTGCCGTCAGCCTCAGGTTGGATAACAGCACCTTTAGAGTGAAACAGAGCGAATGTTTTTATTTCCGGTCTGACCGGGAGCATGCCGTGGTGAATTTAGGCAAACAGGAAGTGAGAATTTTATGGGTGGTCACACCACCGATTTTTGGTTAAGGAGGTTTATGGCACATTGCACCTGAAGCAAAAGGCTGCCCCAAATGGGGCAGGCCTGTATTACAGTTCGTCTAAAGGGAGGGGCCGTGAATTGGAAAAACCTGAGGTTGGCTTTGGCCAGCACCTGATGCTGGATGGTTATGGGTGTCCGTATGATTATCTGACGGATTTGGACCGCATCTACGAATTTTTGAATCAATGTCCTGATGTAATCCACATGACGAAGATCATGCCCCCCTACGCCTTTAAATATTCCGGCAAGGTCCCCCAGGATTGGGGTCTTTCCGGTTTCGTGCTGATTGCCGAAAGTCACATCAGCGTGCACACCTTTCCTGAAAAAGGTTACCTGAGCATCGACATCTTCTCCTGCAAGAGCTTCGATGCCGATAAAGCAATTGATTACTCAGAAAAAGTGTTTCGGATCGCCACCCGAGAAATACAACTGGTTGACCGGGGTTTGGAATTTCCCCGGAACATCGGCGTGGTGACCCGATTTCTGACTGACGAACGCAAAAACATGAGGATTTAGTATGGACGAACCCGACAGTACCAGGCCCGACCTATTGAGGCGTCTCTGGCGGAGGTGGTTTCGCCGGCGAGATTTATCTCACCCCGAAGCCATTGAGAAAGAGATCCAAAGCATCCTCGAGGCCGGGGAGGAACGCGGTTTCATTACTCGCCAAGAAGGTGAAATGATTGAAAGTATCTTTGAATTCAAAGATACCCTGGCCCGGGAGATCATGGTCCCGCGGGTAGATATCACCTGCATTTCCCAAGATGATCCTATTCACCAGATCATCGCAGTGATTCTGAAGCGGGGCCATTCCCGGTTGCCGGTATATCAAAACAATATCGACAACATCAAGGGCATCCTACTGGCCAAGGACCTGTTGGTCTTTTGGAATAAGCCGGAATCTGACATTGAACTTACTACCGTCCTGCGGCCGGCCTTCTTTATTCCCGAAGCGAAAAAGATCATCGATCTGTTTCGGGATTTTGTGGAGAAAAAGATTCAGATCGCCATTGTTATTGATGAATACGGCGGCACTTCCGGTCTGATCACTATCGAGGATATCCTCGAAGAAATCGTCGGCGAGATCTACGATGAATATGATACTCAGGAGCCACGCCTGCTCCCGCAGGACGATCAATCCGTCATCGTAGACGCCCGGCTGGATATCGAACATCTGACGGAACACTTCGGCGTCGAGGTACCGGAGGGGGAATTTGAATCTGTGGGCGGTCTGATGATCCATCATTTGGGGAAGGTCCCCCAGGTCAATGACACCGTGGTTACCCAAGACCTGGAATTTACCGCCATCGCGGCGGATGAACGCCGGGTGAAAAAAATCCGGGTACGAGCCCTTCCTTCCCCGATACCCGAGAGTTCGGCCGCCGGCAGTTAATTAACGTCCAGCCCTTCTGTGTCCCGCATCTGAGCCCACAATTCCATCCTGGCAATATAGGTCTTGACCTCGAATTTTCTTTTACATCCCGAAAAGCTCATAAAGCGAATCTTGCCAAACACCGGTCGTTCGCCCCAGGGCCGGTCGTGCAACCCGCCGATGGACCAGGCCACCCCGGCGTAGCCATTAGGGTCGCGCCCATCCAACTCATAGCGGTTATTGAGATATAAGGCAATTTCCAACGCCTCCTCCGGCGAGGCGGTCCACTCCAGAATCTTTTTGGCCCAATACATCCTGAGATATCCGTGCATCTTGCCGCGATGTAGCATCTCTAGCTGGGCCGCATTCCACAGGGGATCATGCGTCCGGGCCGACTCAAATTCTCGAAGCGAGTAGAGATAATCCCGCCTGTCAGTCCGGTGCTTATTGAGGGTCTCCTGGGCCCAGGCCGGAAAACCGGAAAACCTGTCGTAGTCGGGGTTATGCCAACAGAAATTGTCTGCCAGCTCCCGCCGGACGATGAGTTCTTCCAGGAAGGCCTGTCTGGCTTCAGTTGGCGCCACGGCCCGCTGCACTTCCCAGGCCACCCGTTGAGCGGCAATCTGGCCAAAATGGAGATAGGGAGAAAGGTCCGACTGGCCCTCCCGGATCGGATCATTACGAGACAGATGGTATCGCGGCAGACCCAGCTGAATGAATGACGTCAGTCTTGCCCGACCGGCACTTTCCCCCGGCTGGCACCAGGAAACAGGCGGGACGCTCCGGTCCATGGCCGCACTGGCCAACACCGAACGCCAATCAATTTGTGGGACTGAATCGGGCCATCGAAATGGGTGGATTTCTATCGACCGGGGCTCCGTCAAAAAATCTGACAATAAACGATGAATCCTCGGCCTCAGGGTATAGGCGCCAAACTCCTGTTTGGCAGAGGCCAGCCAGCACGGGATGATGTTATGGGCATCCACTTCGTAGAACGGGATACTGAGACGCGGCAGAACCTGGTCCTTCCACTGGCGTTTGATCCGCAGCGGATCGAAATCGCTTACTACCGCTCCGGCCCGACTCTGAGCGAGAAACATCGGGATCGTTGCGGCCGGCTCTCCCTGGAGCAGGAAGAAAGGAATATTCTTCTGCCCAAGATTCTGGGTCAGCTCCTCGAGGCCTTTGAGCATAAAATCGTATTGCCGATATGTGGCCTGGAGGAAGTGTGGGACCAGATTGAAAACCACCGCCAACGCCGCCTGGCGGCTCAGGGCCAGGTGTTGAGCATAGAGCAGCGCCCAGTTGTCATCCGCCCGTTGATCACGGCTGAGCCAGCAAACCACCGGCCCACCCCCGTAAGAGCCTTGATTAAGGACACGGGCCCTCTGCAGGTCGTGCGCGTTCATCAAATGACCTTCTTGAGACGTCAGACCCCGCTCTTCGTCACCAGGGCCACCCCGATGCAGATCAGGATAGTACCGGCCCAACGGAGGGGAGAGATGGTCTCTCCCAAAAAGACAATCGCCAACAGGGCCGTCACCACATAGCTCATAGCCGTCAGGGGCAGGACAAAACTGAGTTCGGACCAGGAGAGGATAGCCAACCACAGAAAGAAAAACCCTGCCAGACAGCAGATCCCGGTGATGATGGTAAGACTTGAGAAGATCTGAACCCCCACCCGGAAGAGCGCCACGGGGGTGTACGACGAAATGGCGCCGATCTTTTTCATGCCTTGGGCCAACATCACATCACCGATTGAAACCAGAATAACGGCAACTAAAAGGGCTGATAAGGTCTTGGTCATACACCTGCCATCCTTAAACATCGTAAAAGGAGATTAGTTCGAGCTCATGTTTTCTAAGAGTTTCCGCAATTTTTGGGCTGGTAAGGGCCGCCAGTTCCTCCTGATGTCGATAGTGCGGCATCCAGCGCTGCAGTTCTCGATCCGGTCCGACCGCCGGGTGAAAATAGATTTCTGTCACTCCCGGAGCCAATCGGGGAAGCAGACCCAAAAGAAAAGGTTCATCCATCCAGCCGTCATTGAGCAACCCAAAAAGGTGGTCATTGGTTTTCAATCCCCCGAGGGTTTGGCTGGCCCGTCGGGAGAGCCAGGCAAAAATGAGGGCATGTACCGTCTTGTAGGTCGGCCGCCGCGGGTTTAAGGACAGTGTCACCCTCAGGTTTTCCCTGGCCAACCGTACGGCCGGAATGTTATACTGCCCCGCCAAATCCAGCACTAGAGGCCATACCGCCGGATGCAGATGGATATTCAGGTGCCCGTTGAGAAACCAGGGCCGCAGACCGGCATCCAGCATTTTTTCGATCTGGGCCTGAAGTTCGGCGTATATCTCCTGCTTCACCGGGCGAGAAAAAAAATAGTAGAAACCGGCACCGACCGGTTGTTGACGAAAATTCCCTTGAGAATCTACCAAATGGGGAACGTGCGGCGGGGGTAAGACCGCTCGGCCCTGGATGAGCGTCAGGTGTAGTCCCGGGCACAACCTTGGTCGGGCCCTGGCCAGATTCACCGCCTCCTGCCAGGCAGGGCCATTGATCATTAATGAGGCGCAGGTTAAAATACCCTGCTCATGGGCCTCGATAACGGCGGTGTTCATGGCTGGGGCCAGGCCAAAATCATCTCCAGTGATGATCACCCGGCGGTGCGACCTGGTTCTAATCACCTCACCTGCCACGCTGCATCCAATGCCGGCTCTCGAAGGCGGCAGTCAGGGAGAGCAGGTTGTCTGGATGCAAAAGTTGTCCCAGACCTCGCCACCACTGGCCACCACGCAGGCTCGACCAGGCATCGGCCAGTGACACTGCGAAGTATTGTTGGACGCTGGCGTCCCGGTAACAATCGATGAGACAGGCATGGCAGTTATCCCTCTGACGCGGGAGAGTGGCAAAATCCTCCAGCGGTCCCAAAATGTCGGGAAGATAATGGCAGCGGTAGACATTCAGCTCCCAATCCACGTAAAAATATTTATACCCGGCAAGACAGGGAAATCGCAGCCGACGGCCGGTTAGCTGACGCTGCAACTCTTGCATACCTAAACCGGGATTGAGGACAGTAATCGGGGCCTGCGATTTCCAGGTCCGCAACCGATCAAAAATAGCCACCATCTCGGCCGGAGTGAAAGTAACACAATGATGCGCAGCGTAACTCAGGTACGAGGAGTTCAAGGTCGTCAGGGGATAAGAAAAGGTCGCCCGGTCAAATCCCAGGTAATTCAAAAAATTCCCCAGTACCGTGAAGTCCGGAGCTAATCGGCTGATGGTCACCGAGGCGATGGGAGTGATGCCCGCGCGCCTGATGACCGGCAAGAGAGCCCGAATCGACCGGCTGAGTCCCGCGAAGCCGCGGTGGTTGTCATGGTCTGACTCAGTAGCAGCATCTATGGAAATGATAAGCTGATTGACACCGCTTCGTCCCAAAACCTTAATCAGTCTTTCGTTGAGCAACGCCGCGTTGGTACATAAGAGGTTATGAATCCCCAGGTTGCGGGCCTCACTGAGAACGTCGGGCAGGTGTGGATAGAGTAACGGTTCGCCACCGGTAAATACAATATATCGGACTCCGGCCCGAGCCAAGACCTTCAAACCACGGCAGAGCCGATCGGGATCAGCCATGACCCATTGCTGCGGCTTCAATCGGGAGAAACCACAGAATTCACAACGGGCATTACAGGCATTGGTAACGGCGATCTGAACAAACCCCGGCCCACCCTGGGATAATAATTGAAAAATATCTTTTACTTTCATCAAGAAGCGCCAAGCATTGAACAGACATCAGGTCTTACAGGTGGAATCTTGCTGACGGCGAAATATGAATTGGAAGAATTCCTTCGCTTCTTTGAGCAAACGATGACGTTCCATCGGATCCACGATCATGGTGTGGGCCGCTCGTAACATATAACTGGGCCGGAAATAGAAATAGCGATAAAATCGGGGGACTGCCGCAAAGATCTCCTCGGCTTGCAGTCCCGGATAATCGATGACACACTTTTGATAACCGGTGTCGCCATCCACCATGGCACCAGGTCGAAAGTAGCCCTGGCGGGTACAAAGGTCAAAAAATTCCGTCCCTGGATAGGGGGTAGCCAGCGATACCTGGATCGTATCCGGCTCCAACTCGCAGGCAAAACGCATGGACTCCTTCAAAGTCGCCGGGGTCTCTCCCGGCAAACCTACCATAAAGGTACCATGAATCTGGATGCCCAGCTCCTTGCACCAGCGGGTGAATCGCCGGGCCAGTTCCGGAGTAGCCCCTTTATGGATATTTTTCAGAATCTGGGCATTGCCGCTTTCGTATCCTACTACCAGCAGCCGCAGACCGCCTTCTTTCAAGGCCTTCAAGGTCTCATAACTCGTGGTCACCCGAGCGGTGGCGGACCAGACACACTTGAGAGGGCGCAGTTCTCGGGCCAGGTGTTGGGCTCGCTCGCCATGGGCGGTGAAGGTATCATCGTCGAAAAAGACTTCCTGCGCCTGGGGAAACAACTCCAGAATGCGGCGCACTTCCGCCGTCACATCGGCAACCGAGCGTACCCGATAACGCCGACCGGTGAAAGTCTGGGGCCAGAGACAATAGCTGCAGCGACTGGGGCAGCCCCGTCCGGTATAAATGGAGACATACGGATCTCTCAGATACGGGATGTGGTAGCGCTCAATCTGGAGATCTCGATGATAAATCTCGCTCACCCAAGGCAAGGCATCCAGGTCCTCAATGAAAGGGCGATCCGGATTGTGGCAGACATCACCACTTTCACGATATGTCAAACCTAAAATATCCTTCCACGGTCGCCCGGCAGCTACCTCTTGAATGGTATAATCGAACTCCCGGCGGGCGACAAAATCCACCATTGATTCATCATTGAGGGCGTCTTCAGGCCGGACGCTGACGTGGGGTCCGACCAGACCGACCGATAGATTCGGGTTGGCCTCTTTCAGACGTCGGACCGTATGCAAATCATAGGTCAGAGATGGCGTAGTGGTAAAAAGCACAGCAAGTTCATAATCCCTGGCCATCGCAATCACCTCGGCCACTTCCAGATTAAGCGGTGCGGCGTCGAGCACCTTGCTCCTCGGGATCATACCGGCCGGATAACAGAGCCAGGTGGGATACCAGAAAGACGTCACTTCCCGGGTCGCCTGGTAGCGGGAGCCGGCTCCACCGTCAAAACTTTTGAATGACGGTGGATTCATTAAAAGGGTGCGCATTTCAAACCTTCTTTCGTCCTGAGGTATTATTGGCAGGTGCAGGCGACTCCCGACACCGTATTCGACCTCTGCCATCGGGACATGGTGCACCACGCTTGTATAACACCCATTAAATCATCAAATCGCTTAAATAGTCTGCATCCGGAAAGTCCTTTATTTCCGGGGTTATCCCTTGCAGCGGCGGGCTAACCCGACCTCTACAAACAAGATTTCCGTTTATCCCTTTGTGCTGCAAGCAACACCGCCGCAGTTTCCGGATGAATCCTAAATGAAATATGCTATCTAATATGTCGGCTTTTGTCGATGGAAAATATTACCAGTCCGACGCTTTATCCTATCCTAACTGCCCGGCGGGGGATATTTACCATCAGAGAGTTTTTATTCTTGACTTAATGCGGTGCTATCCCTTATGATCATTTCGAGTTAATCTCAATTCCAATAATAACTTATCTTATTTTAGCATTGATCGGTGAGGATTAAGGGGAGAGGTAGGTGTTAAATCTGGAGAAATCTTAAACTGATCTTAACTGATTAATTACAGGGGGAGAAAAGATGAAAATGAGATGGTTCTGGGGAGTTCTATTCTCATGGTGTCTCATTCTCAACCAGGCAATGGCTGCCGAGCAGGCGAAAACATTGCCGATTGAGATGGGTTTCAGTGCCGGGCTGGGTTTTGATTCCAACGTATCTTCCAATCCGATGCAGATAAACGATGAATCTGCTCAATTAAAATACGGTACCGGTGATTTTTTCTATGAGCATAACGCCAATATCGGCTATACCCTGCCGGTAACATCTGATTTTGGCGTCAAAGCACAGTATTTTGTCAACCAAAATTTTCATTTTCGCCTGACAAGGTTTGATATCCTTAGTCATAATATCAGCCTAATTCCAAAGTTACGGCTCTTCAACAACAGCGGCGAACTGGTAGGACTGTGCAATTTCAATTATCTTGATATCGGATCAGATAAGTATAGGACGTTTTTTACTTTTATTCCGACATACTTCCAGATGCTAACCGAAAAGTTGATGTTGGAAACCTCCCTCGGGTATGAACGCCGATACTACTACGCCCCGATACAGACCTGTCATGACGACGCCAGCGCACACAATTACACTGCCGGTATCGGCGTCTATTATTTTACCAACCCCGAGCGGACTGCTTATCTACAGATGCGCTTCGGTTACGAGGGTAATGCCGCCTTCGGCAACAATTGGGATTATCAAGCCTTTCGCCTGCTGACCGCAGCCGCCTTCCCGATCGTCCAAAAACTCCGGGCGCGGCTTTACCTGGATCTGACGTATCAGTGGTTTAGCGCCAATTGGTTTGATGCCCACAAGAGCGCCAACCCCATCTACGTCGCCACCCACCCGCCTTTTCCAAAACGCCAGGACGAAATTGTCGCCGCTGGTGCTCAATTTTTTTATGACATACGTAAGGATCTCGCCTTGCAGGCCAATATGGATGTCGTACGCGACAGCTCGAACATCTTTTGGTATGCCTATGATCGATATGTCTTCAGCCTGTTCCTGAACTACCATTATTAAATCAGGCAACCGAAAAAATAGTGCACCTGTTTTGAAAGATTTTTTACGGCATCCCTGAAAGGCGCATAATATTTTTGATCTGTCATTTTCCTTAGATTTTTCAGGAGTTCGACACCAACCTCTTTGGACAAGAGAACCTTGCAGGCGCCTTTGAGGGAAAGTCGGTTTCATACGACAACACTTACCTAACAAAGCTGACTAACCGCACTAAGGGAGATCATATTATGGGCAGATTTATCGTTCGTCTCTTGTCGATCATGCTGTTCATTTATTTTACTGCCATCATTCCTCAACTATTTGCCACCGTCAACCGGGAATTGCCGGTTATCTTGCAGGATAAAAAGGTTCCGGGACCGGAGACCAGACCACCCATCGACCTGGGTCCTTTGGGTTGTCCCGGTTGTGAAATACCCTCCAAACTTTCTCCGGCGCAACCCGTACCAACCGGCACTCTGTCCGATGGCCGCCCGTATTGGGGCACCGGCAGCAAAGATGATCCGTTTCGGGATTATCCGGATGTAAATGACCCCTCCGGTGGCATCAATTTTGGCACCGTCTCCGAACCCAAAGAACCTCCGGCACCACCGGCGGCAGTCGCAGCAGCTCCTCAGGCCCCGGCGCCCAAGGCACCAGAAGCTCAGGCCCCGAAAACCGAGACGCCGCCCCCACCCCCGGCTAAACCTAAGCCGCTGACTGATCAGGAGATTTTGGACAAAAAATGGACCTTCTGGCAGGATTTTTATCAATCCTGGGAAAATGACCGGGTAGCTCCTCTGGATCAGTGCCTGAGAAATATGGCAGACGCCAAGAGCCATATCGATTCAATGCGGAAGGCCTACGAAAGCAGGGGAATGACCCCGCCCAGTCCGGATGTCACCTCACCTACCTTTCCACCTCAGAGCCCGGACCAGCAGCGCGCCCTTAATCTCTATAACACCTATACCGCTCAGTTAGAAACGGTCAAAAGAGCGCAAGAGCGGGCCGCCACTACCTTGAGGATTACCCGTGAATCGGCTATCTTCCTGGAAGTTCCGGAACATGAGAGAGTTGCCCGGGAAAATGCCGAACGTCAGCTAAAAATTGAGCAGGAGAAGTTGGACCGCATCAAATCCCGCTGGCAGGAATTGAATTATGGTGATAAATACGGCGCCTTGCCGACAACTAGAACCACGATTCCGGATCCGACCCATCAGCCCAAGGATCATCGCAAACCGCAACGCACCGTTGACGCCATGACTCACAAGATCATGAGCGGCAAGTAGATCATGGCCCTGCGATATTGTGTTACCAATGTGCAATTAAAAGGTATTTGATGTAGGACTCACATCCGGGGGCGAATACCAGATTCGCCCCCGCAGGGCAATCTACCTTTGACGGCGAATCGGTGTGAGTCAGTGTTGTAGTGTTGTAGGGGGGCAAGGCGAAGCGCCTCCCGCTTTCTGGAATGCTCCGATAATGGCAATTATAGAGAAACTGAAGTTGTTAAAGGTAGGTTGCGCACCGCCCACCATGCATTGCCCTATTCTCTCAGGCAGCTGAAGAGTTACGAGTCAAGAAGGTCGGCGAACAGAAAAAAAGTGTCGAAGCAGTTCTTCTGGTTTTATCTGGCCCGCAGGGATTCCGCCAAGGCGTAGTGATGGCCGATATCCCGCCGCAGGGCCAGGCGGTTGCCTTGTGAATCCTCCCGCGGAACCACTCGAATCTTGGCCCGATCAAAGGCGGTGAGAAGCCTCTGGCGCAGGATTTCCACCGCGGTGCCGGGTTTCTGCCCCGCCTTGACCGTAGTATTGGCCACCAGATAAGCCACCCGGGAGCCGTCAGACTTAAATCCGACTCCATCTTCCCACTCCATGGCCGAAGGGATAACGGTAATATTCTTTTTGGCGCAATAGTCAAAATCAATTTCGAGGGGTTCTCCCTTGGTCAGGGACCAGGGATAGCCCTTCTGTTGTTTGGGGCCACCGGGACCGGTCACCAGGGCCAGACAGAGGGAGATCTGATCGCGCCGCACCTCGGGCTCAACTTCGTTTAGCCGCCCGGCCACCATTGCCTGCAGCAGCGCTCCCAGATTACGCAGCCTCTTGACCACCGGCTGGAATTCCGGTTCTCCCGGCCGGATGTTAATCTCACAAACCCGGATGGCCTTCGGCTGGAAATTGTCAGTGAAAGAGACAAAACAGCCGGGATAGAGTACCGTGGGTCTCAGGAGGCTGCGCTCCTGCAGGGTTTTGATCAGCGGTCGGGCGATGGCTTGGGCCGCCAGTTCCAGCAACTCAGTCGACTCGAGGGGATGGGGAGAGATGGCACCCATACCGCCCGTGATCGGATTATTGAGACCGGGCGGACCTTCGAACCGCTCCGGATAGTCCATAGCCGTAGGAAGGATGTGAAAGTTGCCGTTTTTATCCGCCAGAATGGTAAAACTGATCTCGACCCCTGCCATCCGGGCTTCAACGAGCAGCGGCCAGGGTCCTTTCCTGCCGAAAAGTCCGGTATAATCTTCTTTATAATCATGTATGAGGAGATCGTACACTTCCCGGATCTCCCAGGTCTGGAGAATGATGCGGGCTCCCTTACCGCCAGCGCTGTAGGGATACTTTAAGACTACACCCCCGTACTCATGCAAATACTCGAGGCAGATATTGAGCACGGCCTGGTAATCTTTGGCATTCACCGTGGTCCATTGCGGCGCTACCGGAATCCCGGCCGCCTGGCAGAGTTCCTTGCCGGCAATCTTGTCCGCCTCCAGAAAGGCGCCTTGCCGGTCCAGGCCGATGATCTTGTCGCCATATCCGGCGGCCGTCACCTGATCCACCAGACCGTGGAATAGAAGCGCCTCCGGCATGACCAGTGCGATATCCAACTCACCCCGGTCAAATGACCGGATGAGGGCAGCGGCATATGCCTCCGGGGAGTTGTCTGCTGTGGGGATGAAACCGATGGGCCAGTGCTGCCGATTGGCAAAAGGTGGCATGGCCGGGGTGCCCCGTACTACCAGCCCCTCATAATCACCGGGATACAGTTCACTCAAGGAGCGGCCGGTTTCCAGGGCCGCCAAAAAACTCCGGCCGTCGGTGCCGACATAACCGATCTTGATCGCCATGGCCTATTGCTTCGTCACATCCGTCGGTTCGACGTAAAATTTTAATGCTTCCGGACGGTTGGTCTTGTCGATATAGCTATTCCAGATATCCCTGAGGTCTTCTATCGCCTGCTTGACGTTAAGCTCCAATCCCCGGGATTTAAGCTGCCCCAGGCTGAAGTAGAGCTCATTGAGCAACCGGATTTGCGTTATTCCAATGACCTGTTGAAGGTCCTCGTCATCGAGTTTTTCCAAATTGACCTTCTCGATCTCTGATAATTCGCTCAATATTTCAGTGGCGATGCCGGTGAGCAGGTCACGGTAATAATTGGGTGCTGACAGGTCAATCTGGCGTCCGCGGCTCAGCGTTACGGTCTTGGGAGGATCGATGGAAGCCATTAGCCGATAGTCGCTTTCATGAGGTAATTATAAATAGCCCGGTCATAGGCATTGGTCAGGGCAAAGACCTTGCGGGCCAACATAAAGCGGGTGGACAAGGTGGTGGCCCCCTGATTGGCTTTCATCTCTTGAATAATCAAAGAATAATCCGCTGGGTCAACTACTACCGTGACGTCCTGAAAATTCTTGGCCGACGACCGCAGCATGGCCGGTCCGCCGATATCGATGTTCTCGATGGCCTCTGCCAGGGTACAGCCGGGTTTGGCCACTGCCTGCTCAAATTGGTAGAGATTCACTACCACTAGGTCGATGGGAAGAATCTGATGCGCCTGCATTTGGGCCACGTGGTCCGGCAGGTCGCGCCGTCCTAAGATGCCGCCATGAATCTTGGGATGCAAGGTCTTCACCCGTCCGTCCAGCATCTCGGGGAAGCCGGTAAAATCGGAGACTTCCCGCACCGCAAGTCCGGCCTGCCGCAGCACCTTGGCGGTGCCGCCGGTAGAGAGGACTTCGATAGGGAAAGCGGTCAACTCTTTGGCAAACTCCACCAGACCCGATTTATCGGTAACGCTCATTATGGCCCGGCTGATGGGTGTCATAACATATCCTCCAAATGGTAATACACTGCGTCGGCGTCATATTCAGCTTTATCGCTCCCCCTATTCCTACTATACCCGGTGGAAATATGCAAGGCCTTTGGTCATCGGGTTTCTTACATTCTTTTCCCTCTATGCCCTACAGTAATTCATCACAGGGAGGGTGTCTCATCTTTATTGACATGAAGGGAACCTTGTACCACTGGATCAACCCCAGAAATTTGGCATCCTGGAAAAAAGACGACACCGTTTCCAGGGTGATGTGATCCAGTAAGGGAGCCACCAACCCCTTGAACCCTTTCAGGCTGCCGGTGATCCTCCCCTCAACGTCCAGGTGAGCAATACCCCAGGTAAAGAGGAGCCGGTGGCTGTCATTGGCCAGGTCGGCCAGTGCTTCGTTCAGGCTTATCTTTTTCTTGAGCATGCGCCCCTCAGCCATACAAAGAGTCTCCGTAAGCAAACATATCCACCTTGAGCACTCGTCGATCCCTCACTGAGTCCTCAGTAACCCGTCTTAATGAATTAGAAATCATGTAACAGTTCGGCGTGTTGAGGAAAAGGTGAAAAACACCCTCACCATAACCCTCCCTGTGAACGGGGAGGTAACTTTCCCCCCGTTTACGGGGGGATAAGGGGGGTAAACGTAGTGACATACCTAAACCCTCAGAAGACTGAACTGTTACGTGGTCCCTACCCTCGATTAGACCAAGTAGATAAATATTACTGAATTAAAAAGATCAACCTGGTGATTTGGTTAAGTGATGATGGTATTGCTTGAGCCAATCCAAAACCTTTTCTCTCAATTCCACAACAAATGCTGCCAGTTCTGACGCCTCATCGTCGGTGGCGCCCCCCACGTAATCATATTCCACGTTGTTTCTCTTTTTCCGGCAGGCATCCAGGTAAGTAGCATCGGGTCGATGCTTGGGGCCGAGGATCAGCGGTAAGGCCTGGATGGTGCGGTAATGTTGAAGCGTCCGAGCAGCCCGGTAGCCTCCGGCATAGAGCAGAATCGTGCAGAGTTTCAGGGCTGCGTTATCGGCGATGCCGAACCGCCAATCCGCAGAAATCTCCTCGCCGGCGTCAGATAGATCACGGTCCACAATGGCCAGCAAGTTGGCGATTTCTTCTGCCGAGGTGATATGAGATTCCAGCCAGCCGTTATCAGCCCATTGCTGCAAGGTCATTTTCGTTCCCTATGATAAAAAGCTTGGGCGATTCCAGAACATTCGACAGGAAATGATTACTCTTTTTCTTGCGGCGCCGGAATTCTTCCGCGGTCAGGGTGTGGGGATTGATCTCCCGACCGATCTGATCCGAAACTTCGGCCAGCCAGCCAGATAAAGTGCGAAGGCCAACGGCGCCGATTACCATCAAGTCCACGTCGCTTGCCGCTCTTTCTTTATTGCTAGCCAGGGAGCCGAAAATAAAGGCTAATTCAACACCTTCTCGGCCCAAGACGCTTCTAAAAATTTCCACCAAACCGGCAGTCTTCAGCACCAGCTTACGGATTTCCGGATATAAGGGATGATCCGTGTTCGCTCGATAATAAAGACGGTTGCCGTCCCGGTGTGTCGACACCAAATCAAGCTTCACCAGTTTTTGCAGGTCTTGCCGGATGGTGCCCAGGGAGAGACCGGATTGCCTCTCTATCTCCCGCAGGTGCAATTCTTTTTCATCCAAGCCGAAGAGCAGGCGAAAGATTTCCGCCCTCACCCGGGAAGATAATATATCGCTCAGTGTCCCCATAATTGTTTGGTTATACCATACAATTGAATGGTTTTACCATACATTTTACTCTCTGCTGATTTGATCATAAAGGATCTGCCCTAAGTTATGAACAGTTCCTTTTAGAAAGAACGAATCCCCTCTTTTCATTTGACAAAGAGGACATAATGGCCTCTATAATATCCATCAAGAAATTAAAGAAGAATCGGATGTCCCCCGATTTTGCGTGATCTCCTCCCCGTGGAAGAAATTGCAACCTTTAAATAACACCTTCCCCAAAGTCCTCTGGCCGCTCTGGAAAAAGCGACTCCACCCGGAGTGGGTCTTCCCGAATGCCAAAACCGGGGACCGCTATTATGACCGCCGGCGGATCATGCGCACTATCTGCAAACGGGCCGGGGTCAGGCATTTCGGCTATCATGCCATCCGCCACTACGTAGCCTCCCTCCTGGCCGACCGGGGGGGTCATCCTGTCACCGGTATCCCACCGCCCCGAAAATGCAGGTACAGGAGGTCGCCCCCGCGGCCTGGTTCGGCCTTGAAATATCAGTGGAAGTTTAGGAGTCGATGTCTCGTTCGCGCTGCTTATAAAGAGGATCGGTACAATCAATAGTTTCCGGGTCAACCAACCACCGGAATTTGCCATTTTTTGCCACTTTATCCAATTCCTTCTTATAGCGAACATAATTTGTCGGTGCCATAGCAAGCAGAGGACCCCAATCAGCCGTGATGGAAAGTGTCGGACAGATGTTTATACACCGCCAGCAGTAAATACAGGGCTCTTGTAGGCGGGGAGGATCAATTTTAATATCAATGCCTTGAACGGGACAATGATCTTCGCACTCATAGCACTGTATGCAGGTCTCGGCATTAAAATGGTGTTTCGGCAACATCTCTTTCAGAACTTCTCTGGTTAATCTTTTGCCTTCTTCCAGCCATTCTTCCGAAGATACGGGATACGTAAGCGAAATTGGCAGGTTGCCCTGATTTCTGATCTCGGAGCTAAGCATCGCAATGTTTTTGCCAAAGGCCTGGGCTTGTTCCAGGTCATAGGCATCCGGGTGGCCGGAGGTATAACTCGGCCGTGGATAAAAAGGGACTGTGATATTGGCATAAGAATTGTGACAGGCAATGACGGTAGCTCCCTTTTCTTCCAATAATTGGATCATGGAGGGAAAAAAATTGCCTACGATGTTGCCATGAGTGCAAAAAATAAACCAATGTCGGCCATCTTGTTCTGGCAGAGCTTCTAAAAAATCTCTTACATTAAATGGTTCTTTATAGAAAAAAACCGGAGAACCGATGCCGATAAGATCATAGCCGAATAACGATTTTGCCTCGATATTGTCTATGGTTCTGATATCGCAGTGGTTGGTTACATCCAGAATTCCGCGGCGTATACTTTCTGCAATGGTACGGGTATTCCCGGTTTGCGAAAAATATACAAGTAACGTTTTCATAATATCTCAACCTCCTTTGATGTTAATGTAATATTTCAGCCAAACAAATACAGCCGGACAGGATAGTCACTGATCCTGTTCTCAGAAGAGTGAAGTGATACATATTATTTATAAAAATTCATCGAGGTGACATCGGTAATATTACGCTATGATGATAAGCTATAAACCCTCTGGGAGAATTTCAAAATATACTGGTGGCCGCCACTTTGAGTCGGTTTGGTTGGCTGAAATATCTCCCAGGACTGGCACCGGTATAATGCTTGAAATCCCGTATCATATGTGCCTGATCGTAGTAGCCGCAGGTCAGGGCTGCGTCAACCCAGGAATCCGCTACAGATTCGGCCAGATATTTTAAGATGTTTTTAAACCGCAGATTGCGGCAGAGCTGTTTGGGAGACATACCAATCCGTTCTTTAAATCGGCGTTCCAGTTGCCTGGTGCTGAGTCCGACAGACTTGGCCAACCGATGGATATCCACCTGGCCTTTAACTTTATCAATGATATCCAAAGCTAACGCTATTTCAGGAATTTCTTTGGGGCTTTTTTCAAGGTATTGATACAGATAACGATTGAGATAACCAATGCGGTCTTGAACGCTTCGACAACCGTATCGGATTTCATTTATAAGAGACCTGCTCTGGCCTCCCCCAAACTCGTTGATTTCCCCATGGAAATTAACTAGATCGGCTGGCGGATAGGGGATAAATGGATAGGAGCCACCGGGCCGAAAACGGACACCGAAGAGCCTGATTCTCCCGATTAATTGCAATCGCATCGGCTCGGTCAGTGGTCCGCAGAGGCAACTCTGGCGCAAAGTAGCAAGTGGCGGGTCAGAGTTTCCGCATTCCGGAGCATCGGCCAGATTGAACGAAAATCCTCCTCCTTCAGTCAGAAAATGTCGGGTAGCAGCGGGAGGTAAGCCCACTGATTCAGTCAGAGTCCAGTAACATGTTATATGATTGGTCAAGCTTGGATGGGGCTGATATTCCTTATAAACCATGCTGGGCCTCCTCACTATTCGAAGAGAGTGGATCAATAAATGTCATAGTGGCATCAATAACAGGTACATCCGCGGTGACAGCATGAAAAAACCGTATCTTTTCTTATCATAAGCGTAAACCCAGGTATTGGAAAAAAGCGACATCCAGGAGCTAGTTGATATCATCAGCAATAACCTCCTGGAAACCATCCGCAAATTATTTCTAGAAAAACGTACAATCTGTTTCGGAATGATTTAACGAAGTTTTATTTTATTGAAATAGCTGGTCGGGACGGGCGGATTTGAACCGCCGGCCTCCTGCTCCCAAGGCAGGCGCGCTAACCAGGCTGCGCTACGTCCCGATAGGTGTGGCGGGTTGAAAAAGCGAGGGTTCCCGGTGGAGGAGGTCCGCCAGGATTGCTTGCATCTCTTTGAGGGCCTGGGCCCGGTGGCTGATCTGATTTTTCACTTCCAGCCCGACTTCGGCCATAGTACGGTTATACTGCGGCAGCCAGAAAACCGGGTCGTAGCCGAACCCCCCGGCCCCCTTGGGCTCGAAATCAATAAAGCCCTGGCAGACGCCCTCAGTAATGACCTGCCGCCCGCCGGGGAAGGCCACTACGATACAGCAGACAAATCGGGCCCGGCGCTGTTCCCAGGGAATGTCGGCCATCTCTTCCAGAAGTTTGACGTAATTATCGGCATCCGTATGCGGTTGCGGCGCGGTCCGGTCGGCGCCGTAGCGGGCTGAAAACACTCCGGGGCGGCCACCGAGAGCTGCTACCTCAAGACCCGAGTCGTCGGCCAGGGCCGGCAGACCGGTGCAGGCGGCTATGGCCTGGGCTTTTTTGGCGGCGTTGGCTAAAAAGGTGTCGCCATCTTCCACCACTTCGGGGCACTCCGGGAAATCCGCCAAGGTCAAGAGTGACAGATTGATCTCGGCTAACAGGACGCGTAGTTCCCGGATCTTTCCGGCGTTGCGGGTAGCGATCACCACGGCAGGGACATCCATGGGCGTAGAGCCTTCTCCTGCGCCTGACGCAGACGCTGTAATGCCGGCTGGGCCCGCTCCAACATTTCCAGTAGCAGGGCCGGTCGAAATGGACCTCTCTCTCCGGTCGCCTGCACCTCCACAAGCTGGCCGCGACCGGTGACAACGAAATTGGCGTCGACTTCGGCGCGGGAATCTTCCTGATAATCCAGGTCGACGAGTATCTGGTCATTGGCGAGTCCCACACTCACAGCCGCTACCTGATCAAGGACCGGTAAAGTGGCGATTATCTCCTGACGCTGGAGGCCGGCCAAGGCTTCGCAAAGGGCCACGAAGGCGCCGGTGATAGCGGCGGTGCGGGTACCGCCGTCGGCCTGGATGACATCGCAGTCCAGGACGATAGTCCGCTCCCCCAGGGCGTCGAGATCGACCACGGCGCGCAGCGAACGGCCGATAAGCCGCTGTATCTCCTGGCTGCGGCTGCTCGGTTTCCCGAGGTTGGCCGATCTCGGGTGGCGGCTGTGGGTGGCGCGGGGCAGCATGTCATATTCGGCAGTCACCCAACCCTGTCCGGAATCCTGGAGAAAAGCGGGAACCCGCTCTTCCACGGTGGCAGTGCAGATTACCCAAGTGCGGCCGAGGCTGATAAGGACAGCCCCTTCGGCCTGGGAAAGGTAGCGCG
The DNA here is from genome assembly GCF_000195295.1 of Desulfobacca acetoxidans DSM 11109. Taxonomy (NCBI): domain Bacteria; kingdom Pseudomonadati; phylum Thermodesulfobacteriota; class Desulfobaccia; order Desulfobaccales; family Desulfobaccaceae; genus Desulfobacca; species Desulfobacca acetoxidans. Next base: position 1,759,388 of record NC_015388.1, on the reverse strand, counting down.
GGGTGATCTTGACCTGCCGCAGCTCATCTAAACGCCTTCCTTCGGAGCGAATCATCGGGTGCGTATTTCTACATCGTTCAACCATCGGTGAGGAACCTGCTGACCCCGCACGGGAAATAAGCAATCTACACTGAAGCCGCGGCCGAACCTGCAGACCTTTCGAAGTTCTCGGTTGCTTACGGTTTGAGTGACTGTCGGACCGTCTCGTTCACCATCTTAAACGTTTCTACAAAATTGGTAGTGGAAATGCGGCCGATTTCGATAAACTTCACCATAATCTCTTTGGTCACCTTGAGGATAAGCTCATCCTGACCGGAAAGAGCGGCTTCTTTTGATTTTCCTCCTCCCAAAGGGTCTCCTCCCATTTTGCTGAGAAATCTGCTATAGTAATCAAAGATTGAAACACTTGCGGGAGTGTACTGAGAGATGAAACCCGCCGGTCTGAAGAAGGCCGCAACAGGACCGGCGGGCCGGTTAAGAAGAACCGGATCACAGCCCTCCTTGCGCTCCTATTGTAAAAGATTTTTTGGCATAAGGCAAGGGTATTGCCATGAACCGGATCGGGATTTTAGCGCCCGAGGTGGCCAGCAAGATCGCGGCGGGTGAGGTAATCACCCGACCGGCTTCGGTAGTCAAAGAACTGGTGGAAAACGCCCTGGACGCTGGCGCCAGGAGCATCACGGTGGAGATTGAAGAGGGCGGCTGCCGTCAGATCCGGGTGACGGACAATGGCTGCGGCATGTGGCCCCAGGAAGCGCCTTTGAGCCTGCAGCGGCATGCCACCAGTAAAATCAGGCAGGACACCGATCTGCTGCATTTGAAGACCATGGGTTTCCGGGGAGAGGCCCTACCCAGTATCGCCGCCATCTCACGACTGGAGATGTGCAGCCGCTCTCGGGAATTAGACTTGGGTTGCCGCCTCACGGTGGAAGGAGGTTCGATCCGGGAGCAGGTCCCCTGGGCCGGACCGGCGGGAACACACGTAACGGTGACTGACTTATTCTATAATACCCCGGCCCGGCGGAAGTTTTTACGCAGCAAGGCGGCGGAACAGGGGCGGATTGTGGAACTGATACGCCATCTGGCCCTCGGGTATCCGGAAATCCATCTGCACCTTCTAGCCCAAGGTAAAACGCTGCTGCACACTCCGGCCCACACCGATGTGAGAGAGCGTCTGGCCGCCCTCCTCGGACTGGAGTGGGCCGAGAAGATGCTGACCCTGAATCTGTCGGGACAGGGGATGCGGATAACCGGTTTGGTCTCCGGTCCGGACCAGCATGTAGCCACCGGCAGGTATCAGTTCCTGTTAATCAACCGCCGGATAGTGGCCGACCGCCTGCTAATGGGAGCGCTGCGTCAAGCCTATCAGGGTCTCCTGCCGCGCGGCAGGCATCCGGTAGTTGTCTTGAACCTGGAGGCTGCCCCAGATCAGGTGGATATCAACGTTCACCCGACCAAGGCCGAGGTACGTTTTAAAGAGGGTGGCCGGGTCTACGCCCTGACGTTGAGTGCGATGCAGCAGGCGCTACAGCCGACCCAGACTGCGGGGAGGCAGGAGTTTGCCTCCTCCTGGCGGCCACAAGCGCCCAACCGGACAGAAGAGGCCAGACCGGCGGAGCTCTTCCCACACCTGCCACCACTGCCCACCGCCGCAGTGACGGCACCGCAGCCTTTGGAACCACCCCCAATGCCAGGGCTTCCGGAAGCAGGAGCACCATCCGCGAACTGGCGTTTTGCGGAACTGAAAATTATAGGCCAGTTGCAGGAAACCTATATTTTGGCCCAGGCACCGGATGGCCTATTGATTGTTGATCAACATGCCGCCCATGAGCGGATTCTGTTCGAGAACTTAAGTCAATCCTGGGGGAAATCAGGCGCCCGGCAGACCTTGCTTTTTCCTGTGACACTAGAGCTGGACGCCGCCAGCGCCGCCTGGTCAATAGACCATCTGCCGGTGCTCCAGGCAGCCGGAATGGAGTTGGAGCCTTTCGGAGGCAATACTTTTTTGCTGCGAACTGTTCCAACCTGTCTTTCAGGACAGGACCTGGAATCATTGGCGCCGGAGATGATTGCCGAACTGTCCCCGATCAAAAGCAGCGGAGACGGCGAGACCCTCCGCCGCCAACTGCTGCTGACCATGTCCTGCCGGGGAGCGATAAAAGCCGGCCAGAGCCTGAGTCCGGAGGAGATGCACCACCTGCTGGCGCAATTAGACCAACTGACTGTTTCTTCTCATTGCCCTCATGGGCGGCCCCTCTGGAGGTTGCTCACGATGCCGGAAATCCGCCAGAACTTCCGCCGTCCGCGGTGACGCAAGAAATGATCCCGGCGACTCCCGCAGTCCTTTTACAGCAGATTGAGGTAGTCAATGAGTGGCTGGTTGGCGCGTCCTGGCAATGGTTCTCCCTGCCAGACATCTTCCCGGCATCTCACCAGGCGATCGGCGGCATGGTAAAAAGAGGCAAGGTCCGGCCCGGCCAGGAGGATGGCCCCCCGGCGGCGGGCATGGAACTCTTGGAGCAGAGGGAGAAGATAGAGGGTCAGAGGAGGACCTCCATACAGGTCCTCCGAACTGGGAAGCAACCCGAGAATCAGTTCCGGCTGTTTGAGCAGCTCCCTCGCCCAGAGAGCCAAATGATAGGCCCTGACCGGAAGAGTCCTCGGATGATCGGCGAGAAACGGCATCAGGTCTAACCGGTTCAGGAGCACTTGATGTTGTGAGGCCACCTCGTCGGGAGACCTGCCGGTGAGCAAGGTTTGCGACAGGGTGATGTTCTCGAGGACTGTCAGGCGGGGCAACAGGGATTGAAAGGGAGAAACAAAAGCCAGCCTGGCACGCCAAAGGTAGAGGGCGTTGCGTGGCAAGGAAAAGAGATCTTGACCCCAATGAAAAATCCGGCCGCCGCTTGGTGGCCGCAGGGTGGCAGCCAATCGCAGGAGATAGTCAGCTTCCCGGGCTGTCAAGCCGGCCAGCAGGACAAATTCCTGCAGCCCCACGGTGAGGGAAACGGGACCGTGGCGCGAGACTTTTAGCTCCGGGGCTACCACCTCAGACAACACCAGGCTGGTATGGAGGAGGCCGGCGGCTGAAGCGTCATTTATCGTGGCAGTAGAAGGGTGCCGCCTTTTCAATATTGACAGGTGTTGTGTCCTCATGAGGTTCGAACTGTTGAGAGCAACTCGCTTTAAATTTCGATTAAGGCAGAAACGGGTATTTAGCGGATCGGGTAACCCCGTCCGGACGGCGGTTTCTGGCGTACCTTTCATCCATGATTTTAACCTGGCATTCGTCTAGTGCAATATATTTGACCCGGTTATCCCAATCCCGTGCCTTGAAAAAACGCTGATCCTGAGACCCAAGTAAGGATCTGTCGATTCGAGCTTTTTGCAACTAGAGAGAGCGGTTATTATGTGGGCGGCAGTCATTCAAATGCAGAGCATCGGGGATTTGAACTATAATTGCGAGCGGGCCCACCGTTTGGTCGAGGCGGCAGCCGGCCGCGGGGCGAAGCTCATTGCCCTGCCGGAGTATTTTTCCTGTCTGGGTCCGCCCGAGTCTATTAGAGCTCACGCCCAATTATTAGATGGCCCTTTGGTCCAGGGATTTCAGCAACAGGCACGAGATAAAGGGGTGTTTTTGCTATTGGGCAGTATCCCGGAAAGGTCGGCGGAGTCGGAAAAGATCTATAATACCGCCGTACTCTTGCAGCCCAGTGGCGAGATCTTGGCCTGCTATCGCAAGATTCATCTTTTCGATATTGATATCCCAGGCAGGGTCAGGTTTCGGGAATCCGACCACATTCTGCCGGGTAAGGAGATCATTGCCACCGCCCTTCCAGGCGAAGAGTTCACCGTAGGTCTGACGATCTGCTATGATCTCAGATTCCCAGAGCTCTTCCGGGCTCTAGTAAGCCGGGGGGCGGAGATTATTTTGACACCGGCAGCCTTCTCGCAGGTTACCGGCAGAGATCACTGGGAGGTGCTGCTGCGGGCTCGGGCTATCGAGAATCAGACTTATATACTGGCTCCGGCACAATATCCCCATCCTGCACAGAGTTTAAGAACCTATGGCCGTTCTCTGATTGTTGACCCCTGGGGAGTGGTTTTGGCCCAAGCCGCGGATCGGGAGGACATTATCTACGCCGATCTGGACCGTCGGCATCTGCAGCGGTTGCGGGTCGAACTCCCCTGTTTAGCGAGTCGATGTCTCTAGTGACAGCCGAAAAAGAACGAAAAAAACAGGGACTTCCCTAAGGATGTCCCTGGCGAGAGGATGCGGCAGGTTATTATACGGTTAGCCGGCCCGAAGATTACGTTTTATCCGAGCCGTTCTTTTTCTTTTTGGTTTTTGAGTTTCCGGATTCTTTTCTGGCTATTGTCGGAGTCGGCTTGTTGCTGCCTGATTTCGATTTGGACGCCTGAACCGTGCTCTTAGCAGCTCGGGTATTAGCTTTGGACTTCTTGGTACTGTTGAAATTGGGAAACATGCTTGCAGTCACGGGGCCGTCATTTTTTTCGACAGAACGGGCAACCTCTTTGGACGAAGAACGGGCAGGTTCTTTAGCTGACTTCGTATCATTAGCAGCTACCAGGAGCACCTGTCGACGTTTGACCGTGCCATCTTTGGGGAGGTTGTTCAGAGCAGCAATCTTCGCCTGGGTGGTATTGTATCTCTTGGCGATCTTAGATAACGTATCGCCTTGCTTGACGCTATAGCAGAGGTTTGGCTCTTCTTTAGGAGAGGGCTCTTCCACATACCTCGATCTGGCAGCCGCCATGGTCCTTTTCGACCTTTTAGCTCGAGAGGCGTAAGACCGGGAGGTTTTTGCCGTGCGCCGAGACCGCTCGCCAGAAAAGTCCTCGCCTCTATCCCGACGTGCAGCATAGGTGGCGCCGACCGGAAACTGGGCGCGGGCCATGGCAATATTTGTAGTAAAGGCCTCTTTTTTACCGGGGGGGACCTTAAGGAGGTAGGCCTGATAGCTCGGCGGCGTGACCCCGCGCAAGAGTTCCGGGTTCAAGGCATCGATTTCCTCCGAATTCGTGGCCACTGCTATGGCCGCCGCCTGTAGCGAGGTAGCTTCGGTGACTTTGACTAGATCATATTTCAAAGGCGGCTGGTAGGGAATATTTTTAAAACCGTATTTTTCCGGACTCTTAGCGATAATCGTGGCGGCGATCATTTGGGGAACGTAGTTCTGGGTTTCGCTGGGCAGGCTGTAATTTCCCGAAAGCTCCCAAAAATTTTTCAAATGGGTGTTCCGCTTGATCTCTTTCTGGACCCGACCCTCGCCGCAATTGTAACTGGCAGCGGCCAGATACCAGGAGCCAAACTGTTTATAGAGATCCAGAAGGTAAGAAGCCGCGGCCCGCGTAGATTTCTCGGGATCCCGACGTTCATCCAGGTAACTGTCGATACTAAGGCCGTAACGGACACCCGTGCCCTTGATAAACTGCCACATCCCCACGGCGCTGGCGTGGGACTTGGCTCGGTTGTTATAACCACTCTCAATCATGGCCAGGTAAGCCAAGTCTTCGGGCAGACCGTATTCGGCAAAGACTTTTTTGATCATGGGCAGGTAGCGGCTGGACCGGGCCAGATAGCGGCTAAAGATTTTCTTGCGGTCAGTAGAAAAATAGTAGATATAATTGCGCACCTGTTTATTGACCTGGATGGGCATATCAAAAGTCTTTTGCATCTCCCATTTTTTCATTTCCTGGGACAGGGCCTCATCCAGACCGGGAACAGAGGCCTTACCATAGAGCTCCTCCAACCGTTGAGTGCTTAGAGAGCCGGTAAGCGGTTCTTCTTTTTCGTCTTCGAAAGCGTATTGGTCTTCCGTCTGGGCGGGTTCAAGAGGTTCAGGCTGAGAGACTATTTCACGTTTGCCACCACAACCATAGAGCAGCCATAAAAGGGCCACAAAAAGGATTCCGAATCTTTTCATAGATTCTCCCCAGTTTGGGTTTACAGGGCGCCATTGGAGACGAGAATATCTGCGGATAGGAAATTATGTCCCCTCCCTCCCCGAGACGGACATAAGGTTGATATCGTAGGTCATCATGCGAAATGTAAAAAACCCGCTTAATACACGTAGCACGAATTATCCGAAAAATCAAGGAAAAATAGATAAACGAGGCTGAGTAAATGACATCGTAAATTTTATTAGTTATAATTACAGATAGTTATCCTATCACCAAAACTGTGGTTGGCAGCAAGGAGGTTGAGAATGAAACGGGTCATACTTTCCAGGTTGACGGGTATTACCGGCGCCGGCTTGTTTCTGACGGCCCTGGTAGGATTAATCCGGGGGCTGGAACCCTTTGCCACCTGGTTTTACACTTTTGCCTGGTGGTCCTATATCATGATGGCGGACGCACTCATCTTTCAATATCAGGGGAGTTCCCTATTGATGAATCGTTTCCGGGAGCTACCCCGCCTGGCGGTCTCTTCCATCACCTGTTGGCTGATCTTTGAGGCGGCAAATCTTATTTTGGGCAACTGGCATTACCGCGGTCTGCCCGAGCCTGCGCCATTGCGCTGGCTGGGTTACCTGTTGGGCTTCGCCACGGTGTTTCCGGGCCTCTTTCAAACCAAAGAACTCCTGGGATTGACAGGGCTGTTGGGCCAAGACAGAACAACGGGCAAACAGACAGGAACCTCCTGGCTGGCGCCTTGCGCCATTCTCGGAGTGATCCTGTTGATGCTCCCCCTCCAATGGCCGAGATACGGTTTTCCTTTTATCTGGCTGGCCTTCATTTTTTTACTTGAACCGTTCTGTTTTATCGGAGGTGGCAGGTCTTTATGGGACGACTGGGCTAAAGGCCAACGGCGGGACATCTATCTCTGGATGAGCGCCGGAATGCTTTGCGGTTTTTTTTGGGAATGCTGGAATTATTGGGCCAAGGCCAAGTGGATCTATACCCTGCCTTTTTTTAACCGTGGCAGGATTTTTGAGATGCCGATTTTAGGCTATCTCGGGTTTGCGCCTTTTGCGTTGGAATGCGTGGTGATGTATAATTTTATAAGGATGTTGGAAGAACAGTATCTCTCAACGGCAGCGGCGGGAAGACGATGGCTGTTCGGCCAGATGATCTTTTGGTTGCTTATGTTTCTTGCCATTGATCATTGGACGGTGTTAGCAGGAGTAGCAGGTTAAATGAGTGGCCGCCAAAAAACGCCCCCGAACACGTTGCGACGGCTCTATCCGGTAAGCCTGGGCTGCGCCAAGAATCGGGTGGACACTGAAATCATGTTGGCCCTGTTAGAAGCAGCGGGATACCAGGTTGTTTCCCGGCCCCAGGAGGCCGACCTGATGTTGGTAAACACCTGTGGTTTCATCACCCCAGCCTGTCAAGAGGCCATTGATACCATCCTGGAACTGGCAGCATACAAACAGGATCAACCGGAGAAACAATTGGTAGTAACCGGCTGCCTGGTACAGCGCTATCAACAAGAACTGCTAGACCTGTTGCCGGAGGTGGATATTTTTTTAGGGGTTAACGATTTCCCTCGAATTGTGGAGGTGATAAGAGCGAGGTCAACCACGGGGCGATTACACTGCCAGGACGGTTGGCAGGATTATGAGCTGATCTGGCCCCGGCATCTGACGACCCCCTTCTACAGCGCTTACCTCAAAATCGCCGAGGGTTGTAGCCACCACTGTACATATTGCACTATTCCTCAGATTCGGGGCCCTTACCGTAGCCGACCTCTTTCCACCCTGGTAGCGGAAGCTAAGCAATTGGCGGCGCAAGGGGTCCGCGAACTCAATCTGGTGGCCCAGGACACCACTGCCTACGGAGTCGATCAGGGAGGACGTCTGCTACTGCCGGAACTGCTGCGGCAACTGGCTGGCATCGCTGCCTTGCAGTGGATTCGCCTGCTCTATGGTCATCCGGCCCGAGTGACCCCGGAACTCCTCCGAGTGATGGCGGATCACCCCCAAATCTGCCCATATTTCGATCTGCCGGTGCAGCACGTCAGCGACCGTCTGTTGCATCGGATGGGGCGAGGTTACCGCCAAAAAGATCTCTGGGAAACGCTGGCGCGGATCAGGACCATAATTCCCGCGGCAACACTGCGAACCTCGGTAATCGTCGGCTTTCCGGGTGAGAGGGAGCAGGATTTTGCCGAACTCTGCCAGGTAACCGCCCAGATGGAGTTTGACCACCTCGGAGTCTTTGCCTACCAACCCGAGGAAGGGACGCCAGCAGCCAAAATGGCGGAATCGGTGACCCCCCGAGAAGCCAACCGGCGAGCCAGACGCTTAAGGTCTTTGCAGGCTAGATTAAATAGAAAAAAACTGAGACGTCTTAAAGGAACGATCCAGCCGGTTCTCATAGAAGGCCATAGCGAAGAAACCGAGCTGTTGCTGCGCGGCCGTTTGGCGGGACAGGCGCCGGAAGCGGATGGACAGGTCTATATCAATGCCGGCTGGGCTGAGTTGGGCCGTCTAACGCCGGTTCGCATAACCAAGACCTATACCTATGACCTGTTAGGAGAAGTCGTCGGTGGCCAGACCGCATGCTCCGAAATTGAGAAAAATTTGACAAGCTGGCCCGATCACGTTAGTATATAAAGATTGAGGGAAAGTTTGTGAAATTGCGTCATAAAATGATCCTGCAACGCCTGCAGCCGGATATCGACCGGATCAATCTGGCCCTGTCCGGAAACTTGGCTACCCATGTACGGCTCATCTCCGAAGTCTGGGATCATATCCTGATCTCCGGGGGGAAGCGCATCCGGCCACTGCTGTTTATTCTGGCAGCCCGCATGTGCGGCTGCCGCGGGGATCATCTCCCGGATATTGGCGCCATTTTTGAGTATTTGCATGCAGCCACACTGCTGCATGATGATGTGGTGGATGCGGCGACGGAGCGTCGGGGGCAGTCCTCCGCTAACACGATCTGGGGTAATCAGGCTGTTATCCTCGTGGGTGATTTTCTCCTCTCCAAAGCCCTGAGCATTGCGGTGGAGACCAGACAGATACGGATAATAGAGGTTTTGGCTCAAACCACCACCTATATGGCGGAAGGAGAAGTGCTACAACTGGTGAATACCGGCCGCCTGGAGATGACGGAGGAGGAATACTTTGACGTCATCACTCGCAAAACCGCTAAACTCATGTCAGCAGCCTGCCAGATCGGCGCTATTCTAGGCGGGGTGGATGGTCGGCTGGAGGCTGCGATGGCGGATTTTGGCCTCAACCTAGGGATAACCTTCCAACTTATAGACGACATCTTAGACTTTACCGGCAACGCCAAAGAAATGGGCAAGCCGATCTGCAATGACCTAAAAGAAGGCAAGATCACCCTTCCCTTTATTCATACTCTGCGCCAGTTGGGACCGACAGAGCAGCAGAGTTTAGGGCATCTGGTCCGGGAGAGCGACGCGGCCAGGATTGCTCAAGAACTCCTGCCGCTTATGCAAAGGCATGGCTCAATTGATTACGCCAGACGCCTGGCTCAAGAGTATACCAACGCCGCAAAAGAAAACCTGGCCCTTTTTCCCTCCTCCCCGGAAAAATCCCTCTTTTTAGAAGTCACGGACATCCTGGTCAATCGGACTTTTTGACCTATTCTAGTCAATGGATGGGGGTCGGGGTGGTAGATTTAACTCCTGCAGTCTTTTTTCCAGATCGGCTACTCTCTCTTCCAAGGACTTGAAATCGCTCCGGCGCACCAGAGACATCTCGGAAACAATTCGCTGCACAAACTCCCTTATTTTGATCCAAAAAGCCGTCTGCTCCTTTTCCGCCTTCTCCAGTAGCTCTTCGACTGCCCGTGAACCTTCTTGGGAACTCAGTTCGCCCCGCTTGATCATCTCATCGACTAATTTTTCCACTTTTTCTTTTGTAAAATCAAAGACCCCCAGACCGAAGCTCAGAGTCTTCTTCCAAAACTCTTCCATATGAACTCCTCAATAAGTGCTGGGTTAAAGTGCCGAGTGCCCAGTGGTGGCAGAAAGTTTGGTCGTATACCAATCTCAGTCTGTTCTGCAACCCGCTGCGACCATAATAATTTAATTCTGCTAGATTATTTTACCAGAAAGCAAAAACCGGAAACGATATTATGCACCTTTCATCCTGACCTTTTTCCCCAGGGGGAAAATAAACCTCAAACCCGCAGACACAGTCCATCCTCGGCTCTGACGATCTCACCGGCATACGTCTGGGCGCAGGCCGCCACCACATCCATCTCATCACAAGGGGGATAAAAATGGGTCAACACCAGCCGGGGAACTCCGGTTTGAGCCGCCAGACGGCCGGCCTCCACCGGCGTTAAATGACCGGGGACCTTGAAGGGATTGGCAGCCTCCAGGATCAAGACATCGGCCCCCTGCGCCAGGTTGATGAGAGAGTCGCTCCAGTCGGTATCACCGGAATAAACCACTGCCTTACCGCCCGCCTCCAGCCTATAGGCCAGGCTGGTGGCGATGTGGTTGACGGGCGCAGTTCTGATCCGGAGGTCGGCTAAAGTAAACTCGTCTTCCCGGTCGCAAGAGAATTCCCGGACCTGCATCAGACCGGGAGGCGGCTCCAGCCATTGGCCAAAGGCGTTTTGCAGGCGGCCGTAAAAATTCATGAACCCATCGGCGGCCAGAACCCAAAAGGGATGCTGGCGGGTATAGCCCAAGGCATAGCGGGTGGCAAAGAGAAAGGGGATAAGATCGCCCACATGATCCGGATGGTGGTGGCTGAGACAGAGAATGTCGATATCATTAAAATTTAGATCATAATTCAGCATTGACCGCAGCGTCCCGGCTCCCAGATCGAAGAGAACCAAACAGCCCCGGATTTTCACCGCCGCCGCTGGCGCTCCCCGTCGGCGGTAGGGAACGCCGGTCCCGGATCCGATGATGACAATTTCCACTCTCACTGCACCATATATATTTTTACAGGCGGGGAATGACTAATACTCTCTCAACCCCCGTCTACGTGGCCCATCTCTTTGATAAAATACCAATCCGCCGGGTCGGCCAGATAATTGCGGTAGTCCATGAGATAGTAATAGTGTCCCCGTTCCTCGTTCACCAGGCTCAGAAGAAATCGCCGCTCTTTGGGGTCCTGGGCCTGCTTCGCCAGATTTTGATAGAACTCAATGCTTTTCTGTTCCATCGACAGGCCGATATCCAGGGCCTTCAAGTCGTCGGCATCGCCGGCCGCCATCTCGGCTTTGGCCATCGCATCGGCAAAGAAACTGGCGTCCGCCGCGGGCGGATTAAATTCACACATATCTTCCGTCCAGGTAGGATCTTTTTCCAGGGCATCGTAAATTTCCTGGATGCGCTGGATATGATAGACTTCACCTATTGCCAAGTGGCTGAATATTGCTCTGACGCCCTCACTTTTGGCGTTGTAAGCAGCCTGGTCATAATATTTTTTGCCATCCTGTTCCATCTGGATAGCTATCTGTAAATCCTTAAGAATCAGGCATTCACGCACCGCCATAGTTTTTTCCTCTCATTTCTCGAAGATAAAATAGTTAGCGTCAGCATTTAACCTATACTATCTAACCCAGTCAGCTTCAAGGTTTGTATCTGCTGCAGGCTGAAGGCGTAAGACCAAATAATATAGATGTACGGTTGCCAATGAAGGTATAGTACAATATAGTTAATCTAACTGAGAAGTGCAATTCCTGCCAGGAATTTTCAGGTGACCAAATGACCCCCCAACGTCTGCGCCAACTTTTTGCCGATGTCCGGTTAACACATCCGGTGACGACTAAGGGCGTCCCCGCCGCCATCCTCATTCCCCTGTTTTTTAGGGGATCGGAACTGATGATGCTCTTTACTCAGAGGACCTATCTGGTGAAGCATCACCGCGGACAGATTTCCTATCCTGGAGGCGTCTTTGATCCCGAGGACGATAATCTGCTTAGTACTGCTTTACGAGAATCCCAGGAGGAAATCGGACTGGCGCCGGAGAAGATTGACGTTTTGGGTTATTTAAACACCAGTCTGACCACCACCGGGTTCCTGGTGCACAGTTTTGTCGGGCTCATCCCCTATCCCTATGATTTTAAACTCAATACCCGGGAAGTAGCCCGCCTCTTGTCATACCCGGTGCAGGAACTTTTACAGCCTCACCGTTGGCGCACCGGCCCACATGAGTGGGAGGGCAGACTCTCATCGGTTTTTTACTGCCAGATGCCCGACACCACCATCTGGGGCGCCACTGCTCATATTCTTGTCGATTTTCTCGCCGTGCTAGATCCCAAATTCGATCCAACCGGATTTCCGGAAACGAGCTTTCGGGTACAATAATAAGATGTAATACTTCAGCTAGCTGAGAGAATAGATCATTTTAGAAGGCGGGAGGCGCTCCGCTTTCCTGCCCTACAACACTGATCAACTCCTAAAGAACATCCGTCAGACCGACCATCAGAATAAAATCTGGGGCAGATCCTGGTAATGAGGAAAGGATCATTATCTCTTATTTCCCGACCTGCCATTGCTTCATTTTGGGCTGTTCCCGTCTGGCATGTTGAGCAAACCTCCGGCGGCGATAATCTGCCGGTGACGGGGGGAGAGTTCCAACCGGACCCAGCATTCCTCCCCATTGACCAACAAGGGCAATCGTTCGTCTCCGGCCATTAGGCGTTGGCGCAGGTTAGGCAGCAGCAGGCGGTCTCCCGATTGAATCCGATCATAATCTTGAGGGTTTTCAAAAACCAGGGGCAGGATGCCGAAATTGATGAGATTCGCCTTGTGAATGCGAGCAAAGCTTTTAGCCAATTTAATCCTGACACCCAGATACCGCGGCGCCAGGGCGGCATGCTCCCGGCTGGAGCCCTGGCCATAGTTATCGCCCCCGACCACTGCGCCTTCGCCGCTCTGTTCGGCTCTGGCAATAAATCCGGGGTCTACGGCTTGATAGACGAATCTACTGATAGCCGGGATATTACTCCGGAGAGGCAGAATCTGACTACCCGCGGGCATGATGTGATCTGTGGTGATGTTATCGCCAACTTTCAGGAATACCTGGCCCTCCCAGGTCTCAGGAATGGCGGTAAACTTTGGGAAAGGTTGGATATTGGGTCCCCGGATGATCTCACAGGACTGGCCAGGGTCTAAAGGGGCCTGTAACTGGCGGTTTTCTATCACAAAATGTCTAGGTTGTCTGATCTTCGGATAGTCGCCCAGCCGTCTGGGATCGGTGATTTTACCATAGATGGCCGCAGCCGCGGCGGTTTCCGGACTCACCAGGTATACCTGATCATTTTTCGTGCCACTGCGTCCGGGAAAATTGCGGGGGAAGGTACGCAGCGACACGGTGTTGGTCGCCGGAGCCTGACCCATGCCGATACAGCCGAGACAACCGGATTGGTGCATCCGTGCCCCCGCCCGGATCAGTGACAGCAGTCCCCCTGCAATAGTGACATTTTCTAAGACCTGCCGAGAGCCGGGATTGATCTCCAGGCTTACTTGGGGGTGGATCTTTCGACCTTCCAAGATCTTGGCCACGATCATCAGATCCCGGTAGGAGGAGTTGCTGCACGAACCGATGGCAACCTGCTGCACCGGAGTGCCTTCCACGTCACTGACATCTCTAACCTTGTCCGGCGACGACGGGCAGGCGATTTTGGGCGTCAGCGAGCCAAGGTCCACTTCGATAATCTCTTTAAAATCCTCGGCGTTGCTGGCCCGCAGGGAACGATAAACCGCCGTCCGCCCCTGGCTGGCCAAAAAGCTTTTGGTTACGGCGTCCGAAGGGAAGACGGAGGTGGTAGCCCCCAATTCAGCCCCCATATTGGCAATAGTAGCTCGATCAGGGACGGACAGGGTCTGCACTCCAGGTCCGAAATATTCTAGAATCTTACCCACCCCGCCTTTAACCGTAAGACGGCGGAGCAGTTCCAGAATGACATCTTTGGCCGAAACCCAGTCCGGCAGTCTGCCAATCAGGTGCACGCCGACAACTTCAGGCATGACCAGGTAAAACGGCTGACCGGCCATGGCCAGGGCAACATCCAACCCCCCGGCCCCTATGGCCAGCATCCCCAACCCTCCACCGGTAGGAGTGTGGCTATCGGAACCCAACAATGTCTTGCCAGGAACACCAAAGGCCTCCAGATGCACCTGATGGCAGATACCATTACCGGGTGGCGAAAAATAAATACCATGACCCGCCGCAAAGGATTGCAAAAAGCGATGGTCATCAGCATTCTTATAGTCCGTCTGCAACAGGTTGTGGTCCACGTAACTTACAGACAGCTCGGTATGCACGCTGGGCGCACCCATGGCCTCAAACTCCAGGCAAGCCATGGTGCCGGTAGCATCCTGGGTCAGGGTTTGATCAATCCGAATGGCTATCTCCTCGCCCAGAGCCATCTTACCGGAAACGAGATGGGCTTTAATAATTCTTTCGGTTACGGTTGACATACAAAATTCCCAAAGGTTTAAGGTTTAAGGTTTAAGGTGAAGTCAGTCCACTTCCAGTCGAACGCCCCGAACCGGGGGCTCATCGTCGGAAACGAACCATACACTATATCATTCGTTTATTGATTGCAAGTATCTGATGAGGATATCAGGGGCGTTACTGCCGATATAATCCAGGCCCAGGGAGAGAACAGGCTCGAGGTCAACTACCGTGTCAATATTCCAGATTCCGATCGCAAGACCGGCCCGGCGGGCTGACTGCACCAGCGCCGGGGTCACGTACTGATAGTTTAACATCAAGGCCTCGGCGGCGGCGGCCCGCGCCAGCGCCGGGGCGTCCACCGGACAACCGACAAAGAGAACGCCGGTGCGGATGCGGGGTTCGATCTGGCGCAGTTCTTTGAGGGCCGGATGCCAGAACGAAATGACGTGCGCTTCGGTGAACAGGTCGCATTCCTGGAAAAAAAACGCCACCGCCGCCGTAGCCTTGGTATCCTTCAGTTCCACAAAGAGATGTGCCCTGCCGCGCACCAAGGCTACCACCTCATCCAAGCTGGGGAGACGCTCTCCCCTCCCGGCGTCCAATCGGCGCAGTTCCTCCCAACTCAAATCATTCACTCGGCCGCGGCCGTTGGTGGTCCGGTCTACGGTGGCGTCATGAATCACCACCAAGTGGCCGTCCCGGCTCAGGTGGACATCGATCTCCACTGCCTGAACGCCCATCTCAAGAGCCCGGCGGATTGAACGCAGCGTATTTTCCGGTTCGTAGGCCTTAGCCCCCCGGTGTCCCATGATACCCGGCATAGCGTGCTTCCTTTCTTCGGATCGGCATTCTTTTTTCTCTCTTGCCATATCATTAACCATGGAAATAAGTCTTGAGTGCTGATTTCCAAATTCAACGCATTGGAGCCAGCAAAACGCTGCCAGCCTACTTTCATGATTTGCGGGTGATTTATGTTTGATGACAATTATAAGGAATTAATCAGCTCAGCGCATCACGGATAAATTATTCTTGACAGAATGTCGAATTGTTCTATATTATGACATCATATTCATTATATGAAGGATGATTACATATTAGGATGTCAATGGCGGCAGATAATAAGCTTCCCAGGCGGGAGAGGGAAAAATTGCGGCAACGTCAAGAGATACTTGCCACCGCCCTCGATCTTTTCTCCCAGAAGGGCTACCACAATGTCTCCGTACAGGAGATTGCCGAAAAATCCGAATTTGCTATTGGGACACTTTATAAGTTTTTCCAAAATAAGGAAGACCTCTACAAGGCACTGGTCCGGGAACTATGTGACAAGTTTGAAGACTCAATCATGCGAGCAATTGAACAGCCACAGGACGAAGTAGAAAAACTGCGCAGTTATGTCCGGGCCAAAACTGAGGTATTTCACCGCAACCTGCCCTTTATTCGCCTGTATCTGGCCGAGAGCCGAGGGGCGAGCTTCAACCTCAAGGCTGGTCTGGATGACGAACTCCGCAAAAGATATTACAATTCTCTGGAAAGCATTGCTGACATCTTTGCCAGCGGCATCAAAAACCAACGATTTAAAAACATCGCCGATCCTTATTACCTGGCGGTAACTCTCTCCAGCGTCATAGACGCGTTTCTGCTTCTCTGGCTCGACGCCCCCGAGCGCCATCCTTACCCAGAAGACCCGGACGCCATTTTGGATATTTTTTTCAAAGGACTTTTGGAGCCTTAACGCGGTGGGTGGGTTTGCGGCCTAATATATTCATCATTGAACATTTATGGAGATTCTGATGCACGGGCACAAGAAAGGCTGTATCACGCTAACATGGATTGTAGCTTTGCTGGCTCTGACCATTTTGCCAGGCGGCTGTGATAGCTGGCGCAAGCAGCAGGCCGGGCCGCCCTCGGTCCCGGAAGTAGCCGCCGTAGTGGTAAAACCGCAGCAGGTAGAGTTGACCACCGAGTTGCCGGGGAGAACATCGGCTTACCTGGTAGCAGAGATACGCCCCCAGGTCAACGGTATCATCCAGAAACGCCTTTTCCGGGAAGGCTCTGATGTCAAAGTCGGGCAACTGCTCTACCAGATCGATCCCGCTCCCTTTCAGGTGGCCCTTGACTCTGCCAAAGCCTCCCTCGGGAAGGCGCAAGCCAATCTGCCTTCGATCCGGTTGAAGGCCCAAAGGTGCGAGGAGTTGCTGACTGACAGAGCAGTTAGCAGGCAGGATTGCGACGACGCCGCCGCCGCTATGGGACAGGCCCAGGCCGAGATTGAATATTGGAAAACCGCAGTGGAAGGGGCGCGCATCAATTTGGGCTATACCCGCGTCACCGCCCCCATATCCGGACGCATTGGCAGATCCAGCGTTACGGACGGTGCCTTGGTAACGGCGTATCAACCCATGTCTTTAGCTACTATCCAGCAGCTCGATCCTATATATGTGGATGTGACCCAATCGTCGGCCGAGCTTTTGCGTTTAAAACGCCATCTGGAAGCCGGGCGACTCAGCAAGGATGGCAATAACGGCCGAAAAGTTCATATCCTCCTGGAAGACGGCACACCGTATCCCCTGGAAGGCACCTTGCAATTTCGCGATGTTACCGTAGATCCGACAACCGGCTCTTTCACCCTGCGTATCGTCGTTCCCAATCCGCAACACCTTCTCCTGCCGGGAATGTTTGTTCGGGCGGTGATCCAGGAAGGCATCGCTGAACAGGCCCTCCTGATTCCTCAACAAAGTGTGAGCCGCAACCCTAAGGGGCAGCCTATCACCTTGGTAGTTGACGATGCTAATACAGTGCAACAGCGGCTGTTGACCCTCGATCGCGCCATCGGCGACCAATGGCTTGTTGCCTCAGGTCTTAAAATAGGGGAACGCGTCGTGGTTGAAGGCGTGATGAAAGTGCAGCCTGGCATCTCAGTCAAGGTTGTCCCCTGGGAAGGCCCCAAGGTCGGCCAGAAAGTTTCCAATGTCAGCACATCGCCGGTACAATCGAACTAGCGGAGGAAGGTGATGTTATCGAACTTTTTTCTGGATCGCCCGGTCTTCGCTTGGGTTATCGCCATCATCATGATGCTGGCGGGCGGGTTGGCAATTTACAATATGCCCATTTCCCAGTATCCTCCCATCGCCCCTCCGTCCATCGCCATTGACGCCTTCTACCCCGGGGCTTCAGCGGAAACTGTAGAGAATAGTGTAGTGCAGATCATCGAACAGAAGATGACCGGCTTTGACAAGCTCCTCTACATGTCTGGCACAAGCGATGCCTCCGGAGCCGGGAGAATCGAACTGACCTTTGCCCCGGGGGCTGACCCGGACCTGGCCTGGGCCATGGTGCAGAATAAACTCCAGCTCGCCATGGCCAGCCTGCCCGATACGGTGCAGCGCAGCGGTGTTAAAGTAAGTAAATCCACCAAAAACTGGCTTATCATTGTCGGTTTGACCTCGGAAGACGGCAGCATGGACGAGTTTGACCTGGCCGACTATGCTCAGGCCAACATCGAACAGGTGCTGGCCCGGGTGCCGGGGGTGGGGGAAGTGGAAACCTTCACTTCCCAGTATGCCATGCGGGTCTGGGTCAATCCGGATAAATTGAACGATTATCAGTTAACGATGGAAGATGTCATCAAAGGACTCCAGGCCTATAACGTGGAAGTTTCCGCCGGCCAGTTCGGCGGGATTCCGGCGGTGGAGGGCCAGCGGTTGAACGCTTCCATCATTGTCCAGAATCTCCTCAAGACGCCGGAGGAATTCGCCGCCATCCCCCTGCGCATCAACCCGGACGGCTCCATTGTGCGGGTGCGGGATGTGGGGCGGACCGAACTGGGCACCGAGCGCTACGGCAGCAAGGTGTTGTACAACGGCCAGCCAGGAGCCGCCTTGGCGATACGGCAGGCCGCCGGGGCCAACGCCTTGAAAACCGCCGATGGCGTCAAGGCGAAGATGGCAGAACTGGCCAAATACTTTCCCCCCGGCATGAAAGCTATGTATCCCTATGACACCACCCCCTTTGTACGGGTGGCCATCAACGAGGTGGTCTGGACCCTTTTCGAAGCAATCCTCTTGGTATTTCTGGTAATGTATGTTTTTCTGGGAAACCTCCGGGCCACGCTGATTCCCACCCTGGCGGTGCCGGTAGTCATCTTGGGAACCTTCGCAATCTTGGGATTGTTCGGGTTTTCCATCAATATGCTGACCATGTTCGCCATGGTGCTGGCCATTGGCCTGCTGGTGGACGACGCCATTGTGGTGGTCGAAAACGTGGAGCGGGTCATGAGCGAAGAGGGTCTCCCGCCCAAGGAAGCAACCCGCAAATCCATGGGAGAAATCACCAGCGCCTTGATCGGCATCGGGCTGGTGCTCGCCGCGGTCTTCGGCCCCATGGCCTTCTTTGGCGGCTCCACCGGGGTTATCTACCGCCAGTTTTCTATCACTGTTATTGCCGCCATGCTGTTGTCAGTGGTGGTGGCCCTGATCTTGACCCCGGTGCTGTGCGCCTCCCTCCTCAAACCGGTTGCCAAAGGACATCAGGGAGGGGAGACCGGCTTTCGATTTTTTCGGCCTTTCTTCCGCTGGTTTGACCAGGCGTTTCTGTGGACCAGGGATAGGTACCAAGCCATGGTGGGGCAGATTCTCGGCAAGAAGCTCCGCTACGTGGTTATTTACCTGCTCATCGTGGCAACCCTGGGATTCCTGTTCCAGCGCATGCCCACTGCCTATCTCCCTAATGAGGATCAGGGCGTCATGTTTGTTCAAACGATGCTACCGGCGGGTTCGACCCTGGAGCAAACCCAGCAGATTCAAGATCAGGTACGCACCCATTTTCTGGAGGATGAGAAGGACGCCGTGGCCTCCATTTTCACGGTGGCCGGTCGGGGCTTTTCCGGAGCTGGCCAGAACACGGGGCTGGCTTTTGTTAAGCTCAGGGACTGGGAGCTGCGCCCCGGGGCGGATTTGAAGGTGGATGCCTTGGTAAAGCGCGCCATGGCCAAGTTTTCCAAATTCCGCAATGCCTTGGTGTTTGCCTTCCCTCCGCCGGCCGTCCTGGAACTGGGGCGGGCGGGCGGCTTTGACTTCCAATTACAGGATCGAGGCGGACTGGGCCATGAAGCCCTGATGAAGGCCCGCAATCAGATGCTCGGCATGGCTGCCCAGGATCCGAGGTTGGTCCGCGTCCGCCCCAGTGGTCTGGAAGATGTAACCCAATACCGCATCGATGTGGATTGGGAAAAAGCCGGAGCCCTGGGAGTTCCCATCAGCGCTATCCACCACACTATTTCGGCGGCCTTCGGCAGCGCTTATGTGAACGACTTCATCCAGGGAGGACGGGTCAAGCGGGTCTATGCCCAGGCCGACTCGCCCTATCGGATGCTGCCCAAAGACTTGGAGCGGCTCTATGTCCGGAATGCCGCAGGCACGATGACACCCTTTACTTCCTTCGCCACCGGCCACTGGTTCCAAGGCTCGCCGCTTTTGGAGCGTTACAACAGCTTCCCATCCTTGAATATTTGGGGTGAACCGGCCCCGGGGAGAAGCTCCGGAGAGGCGATGCAGGCCATGGAAGAGATTGTCGCTAAGCTGCCCAAGGGCGTCGGTTATGACTGGACCGGCATCTCCTACCAGGAGCGTATGGCCAAGGCCCAAACCGGACTGCTTTACACCTTCTCTATAATCGTGATATTTCTCTGCCTGGCCGCCCTGTATGAGAGTTGGACCATTCCCATCACTATCCTGCTAGCCTTGCCGTTGGGAGTTGTCGGCGGCGTGGTGGCGTCATCACTGCGGGGACTGCCCAATGACGTCTATTTTCAGATCGGGCTGCTCACCGTTTTGGGGCTTACCACCAAGAACGCCATTTTAATCGTGCAGTTCGCCATGGCCAAAATAGAAGAAGGTATGGGGTTGGTCGAAGCCACTCTGGAGGGCTCCAAACTGCGGCTGCGACCGATCGTCATGACCTCTCTGGCCTTCGGCTTCGGCGTCCTCCCCCTGGCCCTGGCCACCGGGGCTGGCGCCGGGGCGCAAATGGCCATCGGCACCGGCGTCCTGGGCGGGATGATCACTGCCACCTTCCTGGCGATTTTCTTTATCCCCCTCTTTTTTGTGGGGGTAGTGCAACTGTTCGGGAAAAAAAAGACACACGCACCAACAGGAGAGCCCGATCCAAAGGTAGTAACTCCTTCGGAGACGCACTGAGATGATCAGGAAAATACTTGCATTGTTGGTTATTATAGCCGTTCCCCTCACCGGCTGCACCTTGATCCCGGAATATACACGCCCCGAGGCGCCGATCCCCCAGGACTGGCCCAGCGGTCCGGCGTATAAAAACGCTTCCCCTGCACCGGACGCGCCGCTCGCGGCCGAGGTGCAATGGCGGACATTCTTCGCTGATCAACGGCTGCAAACGATCATTGCCATGGCCCTGAAAAACAATCGGGATCTGCAGGTAGCCGCCTTGAGTGTGGAAAAAGCGCGCGCTATGTACCGCGTCCAGCGCGCCGAGCTTTTCCCGACGGTGGAAACCGGCATCAGCGCCAGGAAGGAACGCGTCAAAATCTCGGGAACCCAAGGAATGGTAAACCTGGAGGAGTACAGCATCAATCTGGGCATCAGTTCCTGGGAAATTGATTTCTTCGGCCGGATTCGCAGCTTGAAAAAACGGGCCCTAGAAGAATACCTGGCCTCGGAACAGGGTCGCCGCAGTGCGGAGATCTTGCTGATATCAGAAGTGGCCAACGCCTATCTGACCCTGGCGGCGGATCGGGAAAACCTCAAACTGGCTCGATCCACCCTTGAGACCCAGCAGGCTGCTTACAATCTGATCCGACGGAGGTTTGAAGTCGGCTTTGCACCCGAACTGGATCTGCGTCAGGTACAAACCAGAGTGGATACAGCCCGAGTGGACGTGGCGCGCTATACTGAATTGACGGCTCAAGATGAAAATGCCTTACACCTGTTGGCCGGATCACCCATTCCGGCCGACCTGTTGCCGAGAGAATTGAGCCTGGTCAAACCCTTGCCGGATGTATCCCCCGGCACGTCTTCGGAGGTGCTCCTGCGCCGTCCCGATATTCTTCAGGCAGAGCATGTCCTCAAGGCCGCCAATGCCAATATCGGCGCGGCCCGCGCCGCTTTCTTCCCCCGCATTTCACTTACCTCGGCGATTGGTACCGCCAGCGGCGACCTATCGGGACTGTTTGAGACCGGTTCCTTTGTCTGGAGTTACGCTCCTCGAATCGTTCTGCCGATCTTCGATGCCCGCACCCGGCCAGCATTGGAGGCCACTCAGGTAGCAAGGAAGATTGCCCAGGCGCAATACGAACGATCGATCCAAATCGCTTTTCGGGAAACCGCTGATGCGCTTGCCAGCCGAGGCACGCTGGGAGACCGGATGGCAGCCCAGCAATCTCTGGTCGATGCCACTGCCAGAACCTACCAGCTCTCCAATGCGCGCTATGAAAAGGGGATCGACATCTATCTAAACGTGCTGGATGCGCAACGCTCTCTTTATGCCGCACAGCAGGGTCTCATCGCCATCCGCCTGGCAAAATTAGCTAATCAGGTGCGGCTGTATGCAGTATTGGGTGGCGGGGGAGATTGAGCAGATGCACGAAAAGGCATCGGGGTTGTTATGCTATTTCCTTCGCCAGGGTTAAGAGCCACTTAACGAAGTTTCGCACCTGAACCTCGAATTCATGATACACAGCGGGATATTTATTGATAAGTTCTTCTAGGCGATGTGGATTTAACTCAAACCCATAATTGTTTCGTACCACGTGTCGGAAGGCCAGAAATTCATCAAGTTGGCGCGCAGTTTCCACCGAAAGGATGGCCGGACGCCCCTCCCGGACTAAACTCATACGGCTTAAGAGACGTTTATGCCAGTCATAACCGGAGGGTAAAGCGCCGTTCAATTCGGAGGCAATAATCTGAAAGATCCGCTCGCAGCCGGTGTAAAAATTGTGCAGCTTCAGAGCCAGATTTTCATAGAAAAGGTCCGCCCGTGCCGAGTCACTCTTGATTTCACCCTGTACTCGGACAATTTCTCTGTTCAAACGCTCCAAGCGGTCTAATTCGACCTCTAGATCATTCGCCATTTCCCGTAAGGCATCGCTTGAGATCTCGCGCATATAGCACCTCCCCGGTATTTAATATCCGATTTTTAAAATGAGGCTCCAGATCTTCCAGGGGTTTTAAATCAATCCAGGCGCGGCTTAAACGATTGACCGCACCCAGGGCAGAAAATAACCTGTCGGCAGGAAGGCCTTCTACCGCTAAATCTATATCCGACCCGACTCGGAAGCTACCTTTGGCCAGGGAACCGAACAGGATAATTTTCTCTGCCCCGAATTCTGCGATAAGCAGTCGGACAATCTGCTTCACCTCAGAGCGCGCCGACTGTTCCAACCGCTGGTTATAAAGCTTCTGTGCGGCCCGACGGCAACGCCAAAAATCGATATGTTCCTGGCAAACTTCCATAGTTATCATCTCTGCAGTTGATCTAGGCGGGTAATCTCCCAAGGTTGCTTATTTTTTAGCATCCCAGAAGGCGGGAGGCGCTTCGCTTTCCTACCCTACGCCACTGTGCAGAGGTTATTGTCTTATCAACTTGAAACCTATTTCCCTGGATAGCAAGTCGATTATACCCTGAGGTCAACTGTCATCCGGCAGATATCTGCGAACACCGATGAGGGAGCGTTTCCAGGCATCCTGGTTCAGGTTACTGATAGCCACGCCGCCCTGGCTGGCGGAGGCATGAATGAAGCGCCCGTTGCCGATATAGATGCCGACGTGGCAGGGTTGCGCCTCGCGGCTGAACCATCCCGAGAAGATGCTGGCTTTAACATGGGAATATTTGCTCTGGCAGTATTTATTGAAAAAGACGAGATCGCCATACTGCAGGGCATCCTTGGGAATCGGTTCACCGCTCTCGAATTGGAGTTCTGAAGTCCGGGGCACCTTCATCCCTGCCCGCTCATATACCTTCATGACAAAGCCTGAGCAGTCTACCCCATCCTTGCTGGCGCCGCCATATTTATAGTTGGTGCCCAGGTAATAACTGATGGCCTCTCGGAGACGCTTAGCTGAGGGGGGAGCGGCACCTACCGGCGCCGGCTCGGGTTTGGGACGCTCCCCGGCGCAGTCAGCCAATACCAGCACCAGGAGTCCTACCAGACAATAGAGACAAATGCTATGAGACCGATGATCCTGGAATAACATCTTTTTCCGGACTGAGGAGAAGGAGACGTCCTTCGCTTTTGGCCGCCAGGACCATGCCCTGAGATTCAATTCCCATGAGCTTGGTGGGTTTAAGGTTGGCCACGATGATCACCTGTCTGCCGATGATCTCGGCCGGCTCGTAATGCTGGGCAATACCTGCTACGACCTGCCGTACCTCACCAATATCCACACTTAATTTTAACAATTTATCAGATTTGGGAATTTTCGCCGCCGCGATGATCCGCCCCACTCGCAGATCGAGCTGTTGAAAGACGGCCAGCTCCACCTGGGGTTTGAACGGCTGAATTGGGAAAACGGCCTCGCCCCCGCTGACTGATTTGATTTCCAACGTTTCCAATCTGGGGAACAGGGGGGCACCCTTGATGAGTTGAACTCCTGTCGGCAGTCTCCCCCAGGTGAGGAGCTCGAACAATCCTGAGTCCCAGGTATCCGGACTCAGACCCAATTGTTCCCGCATACGGTCAGCACTGGCCGGCAGTAGCGGCCTTAACATCACGGTCACCCACCGCAACCCCTCCAAAATGGTGTAGAGCACGGTATTAAGGCGCTGCTGTTCCTGGATTTTGAAGAGCTTCCAGGGTTCCATGACCACGATATAGCGGTTGATTTCACCGATAAGCTCCCATAATCGCTGGAGCGCTTTATGGAACTCCAGCTCCGGAAGATACCCTAAATAATCGTCACGCACCATCTCGGCCAGAGATCTGAGTTCCTCGTCGGCAGACTCATAAGGACCCGCCTCCGGCACCACCCCCTGACGATACTTGAAGACCATAGCCAGACTGCGGGAGAAAAGGTTGCCCAGATCATTGGCCAGATCCGCGTTGATCCGGCCAACTAGGGCGTCTTCGCTGAACACGGCGTCCAGACCGTAGACCATCTCCCGCAGGAAGAAATAGCGCACCTGATCCAATCCGTATTGCTTCACCAACCTCTGCGGCTCTACCACGTTCCCCAGGGTTTTGGACATCTTACCCTGGCCGATCTGCCAATATCCATGTACGTTGAGATGGTGATATGGCTCCAGACCTGTGGCCTTCAAGATGGTAGGCCAATAGATGCCATGGGGTTTGAGGATATCCTTGGCAATGAGATGCTGACAGGCAGGCCAGAATTTTTTGACAAGCGCCTGATCGGGATACCCCAAGCCTGTAAGGTAATTGATCAGGGCATCGAACCAGACATACGTGACATAGTTGTCATCAAACGGCAGCGGGATACCCCATTGCACCCGGGCCCGGGGCCTTGAAATGCACAAGTCTTCCAGCGGTTCTTTCAAAAACGACAAAACTTCATTGCGGTAGCGTTCCGGACGGATAAAATCGGTATGAGTTTGGATATACTCGATAAGCCAGTCCTGATAGCGGCTCATGCGAAAAAAGTAATTGCCTTCCTTGACGTAGGTCGGTTTGACCTGATGATCAGGACATTTGCCATCCACCAACTCCCGCTCCAGCACGAAGCGCTCAC
This sequence comes from Desulfobacca acetoxidans DSM 11109, assembly GCF_000195295.1. Classification (NCBI taxonomy): domain Bacteria; kingdom Pseudomonadati; phylum Thermodesulfobacteriota; class Desulfobaccia; order Desulfobaccales; family Desulfobaccaceae; genus Desulfobacca; species Desulfobacca acetoxidans. The sequence goes on along the minus strand of NC_015388.1, from coordinate 1,734,313 downwards.
AGCCGTAGCAGTAATGCCCAGCATATTCGCTGAAATAGATATCTCCCTGGGAATTAACCTTATTCAGCACATATTGCACTACTTGGATATGCAGGGGATCAGTGGTTCGGATAAAATGATCATAGCTGATCTGCATCTGATCCCATGTTCCCCGGAACCTGCCGCTGATCTGATCCACATAGTCTTTAACCGGAATTCCTCGTGCCCGGGCCGCCTCCACTACTTTTTCCCCATGCTCATCCGTCCCGGTTTGGAAACGCGTTTCCGCCCCCATCAGCCGGTGGAAGCGAGCCAGGGTGTCGGCCAACACTGTGGTGTAGGCATGGCCGATATGGGGTTCGGCATTCACATAATAGATCGGAGTAGTAATATATAATGGCGGTTGTGGCTTGGTCATCGGTTTTGCTCTATCGCTTTCTCGGTGGTTGTATGAACACAGTAATCTTAAAGACGGCGGGCGCGGCCCGTTCTATGAGTAAATTGCCAATAAATTATTGATAATGGGATAGGGCGGCCCATGGCCGCAGCTGATGTTTAACATGGTCGATGAGAAAAAATGTATATGAAAACAGTGCGTGGTGAGCAGAAAAAGCATTATTGGGAGCAGCCGCCACGGTTCTGTTTTCATGCTTGGTTATGATCACCAGAACATGCCAATTTGTATATTAAAATAATTTCTGCATAGGCTAAAATACCCGTGCTACCGGTATCACCCTTCAATGTTGACTGCTGCACGTTTCAGCTAAATAATATGTTTCCGCCACCACCATAAAAAATCCTCATATCGGCAGTCCGGATCAAAACCGGGACAGACCGATTTGGCGGCTTCGAACTCATTTTCATGCAGCAGAATCGCCGGCAAAAACGGCCAGTTGCGGCAGATTCTGGGTTTCACCGGATGAATCTGGCAGCAACCTTGATCATTAAAGATACAACCGCCGGCAGTTTTATTTTTTACAGTCAGACCGAGCGGCGTGCTTTCGAGATATGTCTTTTTGAACTGCCGTACCGACATCTTCAGAAAGCGGGCGATGATTTCGATCTCGATTGCTGTAGGCAAGATACCGCCGCGGCCTTCACAACACTCTCCGCAAAGCTGACAACGAAACACCGGTCGATGATTGGTTGGCATAATCATTCAATCAGTTCAGATAACAGTAATGTATTCGGGTCGGCTTACCAACTTTCCGCCAAGGCGTCGATTTCATCCTTTAAGGCTCGGGTCATGAGGATGCGAACCGCCTCTCGGGGTGAATGGTTTTCATACAGAATACGATATACCTGTTCGACGATGGGCATCTCCACCCCGAGTTTTTGGGCCAGAAAATACGCCGCGGCGGCGTTTTTGACGCCCTCCGCCACCATCTTCATTTCGGCTAGGATATCGGGTAATCGTTTACCGGCGCCCAACTGCACGCCGACCTGATAATTGCGGGATTGGCTGCTGGTACAGGTTAACACCAGATCGCCTAACCCTGATAAACCTGACAGAGTCATGGGGTTGGCGCCCAATCGCACCCCCAGCCGGGCTATTTCGGCCAGCCCACGGGTAATTAATGCTGCCCTCGGGTTGGCCCCCAGACCCAGACCTTCCAGTATACCAGCCCCAAGGGCCATGATGTTTTTCAACGCTCCACCCAACTCAACGCCAGTAACGTCGAAGGTAGTATAGACGCGAAACGTCGGAGTGGAGAAGAGGCGCTGGACTAATTTCGCCACCGACCGCTGGCGGCTGGCTACCGTTACCACGGTAGGCTGATTCTGGACCACCTCTCTGGCAAAACTAGGACCGGAAAGAATGGCATAAGAACGTTCGGGACCCAAAACCTCTCGCACCACGCCTTCCATGGTAAGTAGCGTCTCATTTTCTATCCCTTTGGTAGCGCTGACAAAGACAACTTCGGGACTGGCAGCCGACTGCAATAAGCCTAAAACCTGGCGGAAGACATGAGACGGCGCTGCCATGATTACCACCGGCGCCCCTCGCACGGCTTCCGCGGCCTCGCCGAAAAAGCTCAGGTGGGAGGAGAGCTTGACTCCCGGTAGAAAAAAGGTATTTTCCCGTTTCTGGCAGAGGATGGCCAGCAGTTCCGGTTCATAGACCCAGAGGCGGACCTCACGTCCATGCCGCCCCAAGTGATGCGCCAGGGCAGTCCCCCAGCTTCCGGCGCCAATGACCGCAACAGGTGTGGAGTCCAAGGCCAGGTGCGAGTTACTCTCCTTCATCGCCCTTCTCCGCCAGGCGGGCGATGCTCACTACCCGCTCCTCTGGTTCAGTATCGATCAATTTGACGCCTTGGGTAACCCTGCCGATCAGAGAAATACCGGTCACCGGCAACCGGATGATCTTGCCGCGATCGGTAATAAGCATAATCTCATCGTCTTCCGTAACCTGGATAATGCCAACTACCGGGCCGTTGCGGTCAGTGATACGCAGAGCCAGGAGACCCGAGCCCCCTCGCTTTTGCAGGCGATATTCTTCGTGCCGGGTGCGTTTGCCGTAACCGTTGGCCGTAACGGTAAGAATGGCCCCTTCGGCACTTAAAATCTCCATACCCACAATACAGTCATCCTCTGCCACCGTCATACCTCTGACGCCGCGGGCCGACCGTCCCATATCTCTGACGTCCTGCTCGGCAAATCGAATGATTTTACCCAGGCTGGTGCCCAGAAAAACCTCCTTATTACCGTCGGTCAGGGCTACGCTGACCAGTTCATCTCCTTCATCCAGGGTACAGGCGATGAGTCCGCCGGAGCGGGGCCGGCTGAAGTTCATCAGTTCGGTTTTCTTAATAATCCCCCGTTTGGTGGCCATGACCAGGTAATGTTCAGGGACAAATTCGCGTATTGGCAATATGGTGGTCAGCTTCTCCTGTGAACCGAAATTAAGCAGATTGACTATGGCCTTGCCCCGGGCGCTCGGACTGCCCACGGGAATCTCGTGCACCTTCAGCCAATAAATTCTGCCCAGGTTACTAAATACCAAGAAATAATTATGGGTTGAGGCTATATAGAGCTGGGAGACGAAATCATCTTCCTTGATGCTCATCCCGGTCCGCCCTTTACCCCCCCGGCGCTGGCTGCGGTACAGGTTCAGGGGATTGCGTTTGATGTAGCCCTGGTGCGAGACAGTCACAACCATATCTTCATCAGGAATCAGGTCCTCGAGGGTTAGCTCGGCGGTCTCGGGGATGATCTCGGTCCGCCGTGGGTCGCCGTAGCGGTCGCGCAGGTCGATCAGATCTGCTTCAATCAACTGATAAACCAATGCCTCGTTGGCCAGAATTTCTTTAAACCGAGCGATATCTTTCAGGAGTTGCTCGTATTCGTCAATAATCTTCTGACGCTCCAATCCGGTCAGCCGCTGCAGCCGCATCTCCAAGATCGCCTGGGCCTGGACTTCGGTCAGAGTAAACCGCTCCACGAGCTGGCTCCGGGCGGTAGACGGGCTGGCGGCCGAGCGGATCAGGGCAATAATCTGATCCAAGTGATCCAGGGCAATCTTCAAACCGGCCAGAATATGAGCCCGTTCCTCGGCTTTACGCAGTTCATAGAGGGTGCGCCGGACGATAACCTCCCGGCGATGCTTTAGAAATTCGGTCAGCAGGTCTTTGAGGGAGAGCAGTTCCGGGCGGTTGTTGACGATGGCAACTAAATTGATGCCGTAGGTGACCTGCATATTGGTGTGGGCAAAAAGTTGGTTGAGAATGGGTTGAGCCAGTTCATCCTTACGGAGCTGGATCACTACCCGCATCCCTTCACGGTCGGATTCATCCCGGATGTCGGTGATGCCTTCAATCTTTTTATCCTTCACCAATTCAACAATGCGTTCAATCAGTTTTACCTTATTGACCTGATAAGGCAGTTCGTTGATGATAATGTATTCCCGGCCGCCTCTCTGTTCGAGGAAGGTGCGGGCCCGGAGGCGGATCAATCCTTTGCCGGTCCGGTAGGCTTCGGCAATGCCATCGGACCCGTAAATAAACCCGGCCGTGGGGAAGTCCGGCCCCGGCATAATGGCCATGAGTTCGGCCAAACTTATCTGGGGATTTTTAATAAAAGCCAGCAGGGCGTTGCAGACCTCCGCCAGATTGTGCGGCGGGATGTTGGTGGCCATCCCCACGGCGATGCCGGAAGAACCGTTGATCAAGAGGTTGGGCGCCCGGGCTGGCAGCACCAGGGGCTCTTGCATAGAGCCGTCGTAGTTGGGTATAAAATCTACCGTCTCTTTGTCCAGGTCCAGGAGCAGCTCACCGGCCAGCCGGGTCATACGCACTTCGGTGTAGCGCATCGCCGCCGGGGCGTCGCCGTCGATGGAGCCGAAGTTGCCCTGGCCGTCCACCAGCGGATAGCGCAGGGAGAAGTCCTGGGCCATGCGCACGATGGCGTCATAAACGGCGGTGTCACCGTGGGGGTGATACTTACCGATGACATCGCCCACAATACGGGCCGATTTCTTATAAGGCTTATTATAATCGTTGCCGGCCTCGGACATGGCAAAGAGAATCCGGCGGTGTACCGGCTTCAGGCCGTCCCGGACATCCGGCAGGGCCCGGCCAATAATGACCGACAGGGCGTATTCTAAATACGACTTGCGAATTTCATCTTCGATGTTGACATGTACGACGCGGCTTTCCATGGGGTCAAATAAGTTTCTCATTGTTTGGATTTAATTATTTTACTCGGTGAGCAATGGCATGCTCCAAGATTTTAAAATAGTAGCGCTAATCTTTTATGTCTTTCTGGCAACGGCTGACATTTCCGCCTTTTCCTTACTCACCTTAAGGCGCCAACTTCGTTACATAGACAAACTTACCACCCTGCACCTTTAAGATATTTACCTCTTTGATAGGATTGTTATCCGGCCCCATGGTGATAAGGCCCGAGACTCCGGGGAAATTCTTGGTCTGGGCCAACGCCTGCCGCAGCTTCGGGCCTTTGGTGGTCTGGGCCCGCTCTAAAGCGTCCCGCAGCAGGAAATAACAGTCCCCTCCCAAGGCGGCAAAGGCACCGATTTCGCTCTTGGTTTCGGCTTCATAGGCCTTAATGAATTCCTGGGCTAAAGGCGTATTCACCGCCTCCCGATGGAAATGGGCCGTCAGGTACAACCCCTCCACTGCCGCCCCGCCGATAGCGATAAGATCGCTCACCTGGGCGCCATCGCCTGTGAGGATGGGCGCGGCAAAGCCAAGTTCCCGCATCTGCCTGGCCAACAGGGCATCTTCGGCGTAATAATTGGGGGCATAGACCAGATCCGGGGCTGTAGGCTTGATAGCGGAAATCTGGGCCGAAAAATCCTGGTCGCCGGTTTGGATAAAGGTCTTGGCGACGATCTGTCCGCCCAGTTTTTGGAATTCCTCCATGAAAAAGGCGGCCAGACCGACGCAATAGTCCTGCCCCTGATCGATGATAACCGCCACTTTCTGAACCTTGAGATATTCTCTGGCAAATCGGGCCGCTGCCCGTCCCTGCTGCGTATCTACGAAACAGACCCGGAAGGCGTATTGCCGGTTCTGCGTCACCAGAGGATTGGTGGCTGTTGGCGTGAGGTTGGGAACGGCCAAACGCTCGGCGATGGGCGTTCCGGCCAGGGTGTCGCCGCTGATGACTTCTCCGATAATCGCCACCACCTTGTCTTTCTCAATCAGGCGGCTGACGGCGTTGGCGGCCTCGATCCGGTCGCTTTTAGTATCCACCAATTTAAGACTGATTTTTTGACCCAGCACCTGAGGCTTCAGTCTTCGGGCCGTTTGGATGCCTTTCCAGACAACCTGGCCCATGGCCGCGGCCGATCCGGTAATGGGTATGTAGCAGCCGATGGCAATCTCCTCTGCCGCCGCCGGGGTAAACCAAGATACAGCACATATAAGGGCTATTAATTTCCAAAATGCTAACATCTTCATCAGATCCATTTCTTGCGTTTAAAATATATGACCATGGCCAGGGCCACGATCAACATCAGCCCCAGGGCAAAGGGATAGCCGAAAGGCCAGCTTAATTCCGGCATGTTCCAAGAGGAGACGTTCGTTTTGAAGTTCATGCCATAGAGGCTGGCCAGAAAGTTTAAGGGGATGAAGATCGTAGCAATGACCGTGAGTACCTTCATGACCTCATTGAGCCGGGTGTTCAGGCTCGACAGATAGACCTCGATGAGGCCGGAAGCCATATCGCGATAATTTTCCAGCAGATCGATGATTTGGAAAGTATGATCATAGCAGTCTCGGAGATAAATCCGAGAGCGTTCGGAAATCAGAACACCTTCATGATGCAGGAGATAATTTATGCTTTCCCGTAAGGGCCACATCAGACGTCGCCCCCGCAGCAACTGCCGTCTGAGACCTTGGAGTTCGGTAGTTGGCTGGCCGAGCGGTTCATTCAATAATCGATCCTCAATCTGATCAAGCCGCTCGCCGAGGTTTCCCAGGATAGGGAACCAGGAGTCAACGGCGAAATCGAGGAGGGTATAGGCCAGGTAGTCCGCCCCATGTTGGCGGATCTGACCTTGTCCATGGCGAAGCCGCTCTCTAATAATCGCAAAATGATCGATGTGGCTCTCCTGGACGCTCAAAAGAAAATCGGCCCCCAAAAATATACTTATCTGCTCGTCCTGAAACTCTTCCAGATCGGTCGGCAACCGGCTGACAATGAAAAGGTAATCTGAATAGTCCTCTACTTTGACTGGCGCCCGGCCTTCCACGACATCCTCCAGGGCCAATACATGCAATCCCAATTGAGCCCCCAAATCCTGCAGGAGGGTTAGATCCTCCAGGCCTTCCAGATGGAGCCATCGGATTCCGGCGCGATCCTGATATTTCAGGAAATCTTCCGCATTAGCATTGGCATTTTCTTCCAGTCTGTCCCCGTCATACCAGATCAGGCACAGACGGGAGGGATAAGTCTGCCGACCGGCCCGATGCTCCAGGACCCCGGGTGGGCTCCCAGGCGGTGGAAAGGATTTAAAAGCCATACGATGCAACCTTACCCGGAGGTTGGATTGGCACCGGCACGATAGGATATGCGACCGTCGCCGGTTTTCTTTCTATCTGTTAATTATCGCTTGTAATCATTTATTTAACAAGCTTATAATAGCACTATTCCCGAGTGTCGGGAGAGGAGATTAGGGGCGAATACCAGATTTGCCCCTACAATTAAGAATCAACCTTTGAGGGTGAAATGGTGTCAACCATGTTGCCAGGGTGCCGCTATGGAATTTAAACTTGTTGATTTGCAGATACCTGAAGCCGCCAATCTAATCTTGGGACATGCCCATTTTATTAAGACGGTGGAAGACCTTTATGAGATTCTCATCACCTCCGGTGGAGGAGTGCAGTTCGGTCTGGCCTTTTGCGAAGCCTCGGGAGAATGCCTGATCCGGTTTGAGGGCAATGAACCTGAGCTGATAGCGGCAGCAACGGAAAATGCCCAAAGACTGGCGGCCGGACACACCTTTAACATCCTGATCCGCAATGCCTTTCCAATTAATATGCTCAACGCCGTCAAGATGTGCCAGGAGGTCTGTACTATCCATTGCGCCACTGCCAACCCTGTTCAGGTGATCATAGCGGAAACGTCGCTAGGACGGGGTATTATGGGAGTAATTGATGGCTTCACTCCCAAGGGGGTCGAACAGGAGGCGGGAAAGGCCTGGCGGTACGACCTCTTGAGGAAGATAGGCTATAAGAAGTAAGATCATTGAGATAATAAGTTCTGCACAGGCTAGAACGTCATACCGTTTGGCCATGCAACGGTTGTTATAGCAGAAGATCGGTAGCGTAGACCTCCAGATCTGCGTCATGAGAAGTCCATAGCGGTTTTCGAAGTTGGCGGGTGGCTTATGGGCTGTGAAACTTACCAATTGAAGGAGACGTAGACGCAACTTCGAAGATTAGGGCATGACTGTTGACTTTTCTCCTACCGCGGTAATTCTGGCAGCCGGTCTGGGCACCCGACTTCGGCCTTTGAGTTATCAGGTTCCCAAACCGCTCTTCCCGATCATTAATCGCCCCCTCTTAGGTCTGATTTTGGCCCAACTGCACGCTGCCGGTTTTCGCCGGGTGGGTATCAACACACACCATCGGGCGGATGAGATCAAGGCCTTCCTTGAGGCCAATACCCCGACCGAACTGGAGATATACCTCAGTTACGAACCGGTTATTTTGGGGACCGCAGGGGGAATTCGACAACTTGCGGGATTTTTGGGTGAGACGCCATTCCTGGTGATTAATGGCGACATTGTCACTGACCTTGATCTGGCCGCGACTTATCAAGCACATCATCCAGAAGCCCTGGCAACCCTCGTCCTCCATGATTATCCGCGATTCAACAACGTCTGGCTGTCACAGGGCGACCGCATTGCTGCTTTTGGTCCCGCCAGGCTGCCCATGTCAACCGCACCTCCCCTGGCCTTTACCGGTGTACAGGTGATCTCCCCCAGGCTTTTCAACTACATTGCTCCAGGATTGTTTGTGAACATCATCGACGTCTATCGCCAGGCCATCGCCGCCGGTGAGGTTGTAGCAGCCCATCGGGAAGAGGGTTTTTATTGGCAGGATATCGGCACCCCCCAAGACTATCTTGAAATTCACCGCCGCCTGTTGGCCGGGGAATTGCCGGTTTTAGCCAACTTTCTGCCACCCCTGACCGATCCTTTTCTAGATGCGGGTGCCGTCCTCGGCCCTCGGGTTTGCTGCGACGGCGGCGTCTGTCTGGGTGCTGGCGTGCGGGTGGGCGAAGAAGCGTACTTAAAGAATACGGTACTTTGGGCCGATACGGTGGTTGATCCAGGCGTCCGCCTGGTGGATTGCCTGGTTGGCCGAGGGGTGCGGGTGCGAGAGTCCGCCGTGGCCAGAACACTGACTGGCGGTCCTGAACCTTCATAAATGAACCGGAAGAGTCATCTATGTTGATACGTTGTTACGGGGCGCGCGGATCAATCCCGGTCTCAGGTCCGGAATATGTCCGTTACGGCGGGGACACAACCTGTCTGGAAATAAGGAGCCAGGATGGCGACATTATTATTGTTGACGCCGGCTCGGGGATTAGAAGGCTGGGGAAGAACCTCATGGCGGCAGAGCGGTTTGACTACACCCTCTTTATGACACACTCCCATTGGGACCACATACTGGGCTTCCCTTTTTTCAAACCGATTTATGACTCCAGAACCAGAATCACTATTCTAGGTTGCAATCGTACCCAAGGCGATATTAAAAATCTACTGGCCGCAGCTATGCGAACACCCTTTTTCCCCGTTCCTTTCAGCGCCTTAGAGGCCGAGATCAATTATAACGATGAGTGCGTTTGGAGCCACCACATCGGTCCCCTAGAGGTTTTTCCGATCAGCCTGAGCCATCCCAACGGGGGGCTGGGATACAAATTTGTAGAGGCAGGCAAAACATTTGTCTTTTTAACCGACAATGAATTAGGTTATCAACATCGAGGAGGGTTACATCCGCAGGAATATACGGAATTTGCCTTTAACGCTGATCTTTTGATCCATGACGCTGAATACACGCCGGAGGAATACCAACAGACCCGCCGGTGGGGGCATTCAACCTATCTGGAGGCCCTGGATCTGGCAATGCAGGCCCGGGTAAAAAGATTCGGTTTATTTCACCACAATCAAGATCGTACCGATAGCGGCATCGACAATCTTTTGGAGCATTGCCGGGAAATTATTGCCGCCCAGAAATCCTCCCTGGAGGTCTTTGCACTGGCGCAGACATCTGAAATCCTGCTTTAAAGAATTGCCGGCTCTGATTCTGCCAGTTACCGGGCCTTGTCGAGAAACCCAGCCGCCTCTGACTCCTTGCCCTGGTTCTTCAGAAACTGACCCAGATAGTAGTATCCCTCTTTATAACCCGGATCTAATCGGACTGCCTTGCGATAGGCCTCCTCCGCCTCGCGCATTTTCCCCAATCTCTCCAAACAGGAGCCTTTCAGGCTATACGCCTCGGCATAATTCGGGTTGAGAGAGATTGCCTGGTCTATTGATTTCAGGGCCTCCTGGTGTTTACCATCCGTGGCCAGACCCATAGCATATTGGAGATACCCCTGGGCCGCCTTGAGGGTGGCTTCCTGGGCTTTGTCAGCGGTCCACGCGACAGTAGCGAAACCGCAGCAGATAAGTATCAGGGCAAACATACTTGCTTTTTTAACTGGCATGATATTCCTCCGATTGCACACTCGTATCGGTCCGGAACCGACAAATTCCAATCGTACTATATCCGCTAGGGTTTGCCAAGGCAATCTTAAAAAGGTTGACTTAACATAAGAAGAGAATATAAAAATACTCATTTGTCCGATCAGCTCAGGACTGCGGGATGTGCTTCGCTTCTCCATCCCGCGGGTTTACTCAGCACTCAGCCATCGGACAAGGCGGTTAACTCGGCTGACATGGCTTGGAGGAAAAAAGAACGGCATCAGCATGGGCTCGACTAAGGTGCATTACACTGTTTTACATACCGAATCTTCTTTAGGATGGGGCGGCCAGGAAAAGCGGATTTTTTCGGAAGCCGAGGTCATGCGGCAACGGGGCCATACGATACTGCTGGCGGCGGACTTTCGGAGCGAACTCTACCACCGGGGCAAGGAGGCAGGATTTGCGCTATTCCCCCTTACCTTTGGCGGCTGCCGCAATCTAGCCGCCTGTCTGTCTCTGCGCCAGGTCTTGCGCCGCCAACGGGTAGAGATTCTCAACACCCACAGCTCTCTGGATAGCTGGGTGGGCCATCTGGCCGCCATGGGGCGGCGGGACCGGGTCAAGCTGGTTCGCACCCGGCACTTAAGCACCCCCATCAGGAGCTCATGGCCTACCCGTTGGCTGTATCAAAGCCCTGACGCCATTATTACCACCGGCCAGGCAATTAAAGAACTGATTGCCAAGCGAGTCGGCGTTGCGGAGCACAAGATATATTCCATCCCCACCGGGGTTCCTTTAGACCGATTCTATCCCCACCCCTCGACCGCCGGTCGGACGGAGCTTCTTCCGGCCTGGCCCCCCGATGCCTGTATTATCGGGTCGGTGGCAGTGTTGCGTACCTGGAAGGGCCATAATTTTTTATTAGAAGCTGTGGCCAAGATCCTGGCTCAGGAAGAAAAAGTCTATCTTGTTCTTGTCGGTGACGGGCCGATACGGCACCTGGTTGAAGAAAAGGTAGCCGCACTAAACCTCAACGATCGTGTACTCTTGACCGGCTATCAGGACGATGTCCCGGCCTGGTTGGCGCTCATGGACATCGTTGTGCTGGCCTCATATGCCAATGAAGGCGTGCCGCAATCACTGTTACAAGCCATGGCTATGGCCCGGCCGGTCATCGGAACGACCTGCGGCGGCATTCCCGAGATCGTGACCGATGGGGTTAATGGTCTGCTGACACCTCCCAAAGACCCCGAGGCATTGACCCAAGCCCTCATACAGCTCATCCGGAACCCCGCCCAGAGGCAAGAATTTGGGTTAAACGGATTAAGACTGGTACAGGAACGTTTTTCCCTTGAGCAGATGGCCGCGGCCATGGAACAGGTGTATGAGCACATTCTAGCGGAATAAAAAGAAGGACAATTATTAACTTGATTAGGAGAATCCAAGGTTTTTGATTTCTACGGATATTACCAGGAAATTTGCCAGGTTGTGGTATCGCTTGGACCGGCGTCATCGCCTGATTACACTGAGGAATCTTGAATTCGCCCTGGGCCGGGAATTAACCGACAAACAGCGGGAGGGGCTGGCCCAGGCGGTTTTTGATCATTTTATCCGGATTTTTTTTGAGGCCATCGCCCTGCTCTTATTTCCGGCATCGCATATCAGGCGGCGGGTAGTCGTTATCGGCCAGGAACATGCCGAAGCGGCGTTGAAGCAAGGAAAAGGTATCATCGCCATCATCGCCCATGCCGGCAATTGGGAGTATACCGCTTTGGGGTATGGGCTTAAAAATTTTCCTATCGCCATTGTTGGCCGGGAGCATGACCATCCCGTGATGAATCGTATTATCCGTTTTTTGAGGGAGCGCGGGGGCAACTTGATGATTCCCAAGCGAGGCGGTTTTAAGGCGATCATTTCCCTGCTTAAGAGAAATTGCATCATCGGTATGGCAATTGATCAGAATACCTCAACCAGGGGTGGGATGCTGGTTGATTTCTTCGGACACCGGGTCCGCACTACGCCTATCGCCGCTTTACTTTCCCGCCGCCTGGGCACTCCGGTCCTGCCGGTGTTCTCCAGGCGCCTGCCTGACGGCCGCCATTTGATGCATATTCATCAACCCCTGCCCATGATTAACACCTCTGATTATGAGGCTGATATCGAACATCAGGTTCAGGTCCAGACCTACGCAATCGAATCCTGGGTCAGGCGCTACCCCGATCAATGGCTCTGGCTGCACAGACGCTGGAAAAACCGGTATCCGGAGTTATACAACGATTTATAGTACTGCAAAGGTGAGAGAATCCATGAGTGTAAAACAAGAAAAGGTTTTGCAGGCCCTGCGCCGACAGGTGAGTGAACAACCCCTGGCGCCCAAGATGGGGCTTGATCTAATTGAGGTGTCACCAGGCCGGTCTAAGGTAACGATGCAGACAGGTTCCTGGTGTCTCAATATCCTCGGGGGCATCCATGGAACGGCGATCTTCGCCCTTATCGACGAAGCCTTTCAAGCCGCCTGCAACGCTTATGGCACCGTCGCCGTGGCTCTAAATATGACCCTGACTTTTCACCAGGCGCCGCAGGTGGGCGAGGTATTGACGGCCGCAGCCCAGGAGCTCCATCGCGGGGGGCGCACCGCCACCTATCTTATTTCCGTCACCGATAGCGAAAACCGTCTGATTGCTACGTGCCAGGCACTGGCCTATCGCAAGAAGGAGCGGCTTCCCTTCCTACCTGATGACGCGGCATAAAGGTATTTAAATAAACCGGGTCCGTCTGGATGAGGAAAATTAAAGGGTGGGCAACGCTTTCCATTACCCACCCCATACGGTTTCAACTTTCTCAAAATTGAAATCTCTCAACCGGCGGTTGGATTACAATTTTTCGAGATTCTTTTCTTCCTGCAATTTGGTCCGCATCCGGCGCATTAAATCCTGAAACGAGGACTCGCGGATGATACGGCTGAACTGGCTGCGGTAATTGCTGACCAGACTGACTCCTTCGATCACGACGTCGTAAACCCACCATTTGCCATCTTTATCAACCATGCGATAATAAACCGGAATTTGATCATTGCGGCGTTGGATCAGGGTACGCACTTCAATGCCATCGCCATCGTGCCGCTCCGCCTGATACACGACCTTTTCATCCGTGTAGGCCTCGATCTTACTGGCATAGGAACGCTCCAGCAGTTCGCTGAAGACGTCGACGAATTCGGAGCGTTGCCCGGCACTTAAGTTCTTCCAGTTCTGGCCCAGAGAATATCTCGCCATATCTTCATAGCTGAAACGCTGATTGATGACCTGGCGCAACCTCTGACGACGCTGTTGTTTCTGGGACTTCAAAGACTGATCTCCCAGGAGGCGAATCACTTCGTCTACCGTCGTCCGCAATTGGTCTGTGGCCGGACCAGCCCAGGCCGGAGACGAAAATACCAGCACCGTGATCATCAGGCAGCATCCTGACCAGAAGCGGCACCTCTGTATCATAGTTTACTCCTTATAATAGACTTTCTCTCGCAAGTAACTGCCGGTATACAGATTGAGTTGAGCTAAAGAAATATTGTAGTCATAGATAGCCTTAAGAAATTCCCCCCGATTCAGGGCATACTTTTCGATGGCGTCGAAAACCTCTTTAGAGGGAGCTAACCCCATATCGTAGTTAGACAGCGCCGCCACCATCCATTTCCGGGATTCAGTGTAAGCCTTCCGGAAGGCCTGGATATTCTTCTCGGCTTCCCTGGCCTCCAGGTAAGCCTTTTGCACCTGTAGAGGGATATTATCCTGGGCATAATCATTGGTTTCCCGCAGTTTTTGCAGGTCGGCCTTGGCCTCTCTGATTTTCGCCTTCTTGATGCCGAAATCTAGATCAAATTTCATGCCCCCGGCGGCCCCGCCATAGACATGATTAAAGTCATCATAAATAAAAGGATTTTTGATCCGGGTACGGCCAGGCGCCCCGGCCAATGAACCAAAACCGCCGACAAAGAAGGAAGGATACTGGTCGGCCCGGGCGGCATCTACCAGCTTTTGCTTGGCGGTTAAGCCCGCCTTCAATTGCTTGAACTCAGGCCGCAATTCTTGAGCCGTGGTGACATAATGCCCTAAAGATTGCAGGGGTTTTTCGGGCATCGGCAAAGACTGCTCCTGGATTTCCAGGCGTTCCTCCGACTTGAGGCCCATTCTGGTTCGTAAGGCATCATATGCTAATGATTCGGCTTTCTCCGTCAAGTTGCGGTATTTCTCCAACTCCCCGGCATAGGCCTCCAGTTTGTATTGATCAATCTCGGAGACGCTCTTGCTCCGCACCGCCAGGAGACGCTGCAGGATATCACGGGCGTTGTTCAGGAAGCCCTTGACTTCATCAACGGTCTCCTTGCCCACCCGGCCCAGAAGCAGGCCATAATACGCCTCTTTGACCTGCAAAATCGTTTCACCCTCTTTTCTCTGCACCCCGGCTCGGCTGACTTCGATCCCGGCCTTGGCGGCATCCTGACGGAATTGAATCTTCCCGAAGGTGTAGATAGGCTGAACTATTGCAGCAGAGATCCGTCCAAAAATTGTCCATTGATTAATATGTGTCGAGGTATCCGGAGAGTAGACCTGATCGCCTCTAGCCCGGTGGGCTGGCCCTACCAATCCCAAGCCTTCGATGGTAGGTAATTTATGCGCCGCCGCCTCATCGTGCTTGGCCTTGGACATCTCTACTTCCTGCTTTGCCTCCCTGACTTCCGGGCTGTACTTCAATGCTTTCTCAATGCATTGGTCCAGGGTATAGCCCGCCGCCGCCGCAGTCGGTGCGGTGGCAAAAAGCCACAATCCCAGCAACGATAACAGCAAACCCAGAGACCATTGCCCCATCCTGCGTCCACTAATCCATCTTTCTGCCATGGTTCTTCCCTCCCCTTCCGGAACCAGACCTGGATTTTATGCACTATTTTACATATAAATTGCAGATAATGGCAATATTATTGTTTCTGGTGTCGAGTCTCAAGTTTCAAGGTTAAAAAAGACTCAGGTTTCGTATCTTACGCGGTGAGAGCTGAGAAAAGGCCGGGAGCATTTCAAAGCAAAGGGTATCGAAATTTCTCCTCAGCTTTATACGTTTCACTTAAAGAGGAAACTGGCCAGAGACAAGCAGCGCCGGTCCCCGCAAAACCCTTGCAAAAGAACGAAATGGGGCGGTGGTTCTACACTATCTATCAACAAATCTGCGGTTTGAAACCTGAAACTTTAGACCTTACCCTGAATGAATTTACCGATGAGTTCCTCCCACTCCAGGACTGACTCGGTATGCCGAATCCTGCCATTCGGCGGGAGCGGCTCATCAGCACCCCCGACAGAAAGTTTTATGTACTTATCTCCAATGATCCCTTTGGTCCGCACGGAGGCAATGGCGTCCTGATATACAATCACCCCTTTGTTGATATTTAAAACTACATGGGCCATGTTTTCCCGGTTGACACCAATTGATTCCACTTTGCCGACGTCTACTCCCGCCACCTCAACTAAAGCCCCGACCTTTAAACCGGAAATATTGTCAAAATCGGCCGTGAGTCTATAACCTCCCCCCAAAAATTCCATCTCACCCAGGTGTATGGCCAGGTAGGCCAGGCAGACGAGGCCGATGATGACAAATACACCCACCAGGAGTTCTATACGGGCTTTCTTCATGATCCGATCTTATTCCTCGATATATTCAGGATTTCCTTGAATAAACTTCTGCACCAGAGGGTTGCTGTCCTGTTGAATCTCTGCCGGAGTGCCATAGGCAATGATTTTGCCCCGATGTATCATGGCTACCAGATCGGCAATGGCAAAAATCTGCGGGATGTCGTGGCTGACCACTAAGGCGGTGTAATCGCTTTTTTGCTGGGTAGCGGTGATCAATTGGAAGACCGAGTTAGTCATCGGCGGATCTAGTCCGGTCACCGGTTCGTCGAAGAGGACAAGTTCCGGCTCTTGGATCAAGGCCCGAGCCAAGGCTACGCGCTTCTTCATGCCACCGCTTAACTCATCGGGATATTTGTTTTCCATGGCCGCGGTTAGGGCTACTTGCGACAACCTCTCTCTGGTTCGGTGGATTATTTCGGCTTCGGCTAATGTGGTCTTCTCCCGCAGCGGAAAGGCAACATTATCAAAAACCGTCATTGAATCGAAGAGTGCCCCACCTTGAAAAAGCACCCCAAAGCGTTGTTTGAGTCGCTTTAAGGTTCGACCCCGTGCCTGGGTAATATCGACGCCGTCAATAAGAATCTGACCGCTATCGGGCTTTAATAATCCGACGATATGTTTGAGCAGGACACTTTTGCCGGTACCGCTTTTGCCTATAATGACCGTGATCTTCCCTTTGGGCACTTCCAGGTTGATGCCATCGAGCACCACCTGACCATTAAAGGCACGGACTAGATTAATAATCTGAATCATAGGCTACATGAAAAAAGACGTCAAGACATAGTCCCAGCCAAGGATTAAAATTGCCGCCAGGACTACGGCCTCAGTAGTGGATTGGCTCACCCCCTCGGCCCCGTGGGATGTAAAATACCCCTTATAACATGCCACCAGGGTTACCGTCAGACCAAAAACTATTGACTTCACAAAGCCGCCATTAACATCCAAGGTCTCCACACTCTGAATCATGCCGGAAAAGTAACTGCCTGAACTGACTCCCAACATGACCACTCCGACCAGATATCCTCCTACGATGCCGACAAAATCAAAAAATGCCGTCAGCAAAGGCACGGCAATCAGGCCGGCAATCACTTTGGGCATAACGACGTATTGCATCGGATTAATCGCCATGGTATCCAAAGCGTCCAATTGTTCAGTAATACGCATAATGCCGATCTCCGCCGTAATCGCCGAACCGGCCCGGCCGGTTACCATCAGAGCAGTCAAAACCGGCCCCAATTCCCTGATCAGACTGAGGGCCACGGCAGACCCCAGGGCGCTTTCGGCGCCGAATTTTCTTAGCGTATAATAACCCTGGAGACCCAACACCATGCCGGTAAACATCGCCGTCAGCAGAATAATAGAACTCGACCTGACACCGATAACGTAAACCTGTTTAACGAGATTAAACGGTTTATACGGCGGCAGGAAAAAAAGTCCCAACGTCTGGAAGAGAAACAACTGCATCCGGCCCGCTTCCTGGATAAAATCAATGGTGGCGCGTCCCAGGGTGCGAAGCAGATCTTTCATAACAGGGTCTCACTTTAAGTGGCAAGCTGGCGGACCATTAACAGATTTAACCATCAGAACGCTTCGGCTCCCAGGCTCAGCGTCCTGATAGATATACTTCTCTATGATAAAGAGGGTTTCCGGTCCAGGTTTTAAGAAGAGATGGCGATATCAGTATCTATTAAAAATTTTTTGAAATATACCACCCATCAATTTCATCTCGAAGCCTGAAACAGCTACCTCGAATTTCTTATTAAGCTAACATGATATGTTCAATTAGCAAGTATAATCGGAAGGAATGCGATCAGCCAAGACAATTCGACAATCTATACGCGAGCCTCGGGTAGGCAATAGGCTTGGAATAACGGAAAAATAGTAGAGTGGGAAATTTTTTTCTTGCAGGGTGGGTCTCAGACCCACCCTAGAAACTAAATTGGTAGGGTGGAAAAGCGCAGTGCCTCCCGCCGCAGTCGGAACATGATCGCTGCACAGGCTAGAACGCCCGTGCCACCGGCAGATTATTTTCATGATGCGCGGGTAACATCAGGTCCATCTCAATAGCTTAGTGCATCTAGGTTCTGGCGAATGTCAAACCCGCGGCATCTGCATCGATTTGTACAGTGTCTCCCTCAATAAACTCACCGCTGAGCATAAGTTTGGCCAAACTATCCTGCACCTGACGCTGAATTGCCCGCCGCAACGGTCGAGCGCCATAAACCGGATCAAACCCGGCCTCGGCCAGGAAGTCGCGGGCCCTATCGGTGAGTTCAAGGCGGATGCCGTGCTCCTCCAACCGCCGGACCAGCTTCTGGACCTGCAGGTCAACGATCTGCCTGAGATGCGCTTTATCCAGACGGTGGAAGATGATGATATCGTCCACCCGGTTGAGGAATTCCGGTTTAAAATGGAAACGCAAGGCCTCCATGACCTTACGGCGCATCTCTTCTTCATCTGTCACTTCCATGATGTATTGGCTGCCGATATTCGAGGTCATGATCAGGATGGTGTTCTTAAAATCTACCGTCCGGCCATGCCCGTCCGTCATGCGGCCGTCATCCAGGATCTGCAGCAGGGCGTCGAAGACTTCAGGATGCGCTTTTTCGATCTCATCGAAGAGGATGACCGAGTAAGGCCGGCGTCGCACTGCCTCGGTCAACTGGCCTCCCTCCTCATAGCCTACATAGCCCGGGGGCGCCCCGATAAGGCGCGAAACGGTATGCTTCTCCATATATTCGGACATATCCAATCGGATCATAGCCTGTTCGGAATCAAAGAGAAATTCGGCCAGGGCGCGGGCCAACTCGGTCTTGCCAACACCCGTGGGTCCCATAAAGATGAAAGAACCCATGGGCCGGTTGGGATCCTGGATGCCGGAGCGGGCGCGGCGAACGGCATTTGAGACCGCTTGCACCGCCTCGCTCTGGCCCACCACGCGGTTTGCCAGTCGTTCTTCCATATGCACCAGCTTCATTTTTTCGCCTTCCAGCAGCCGGGTCACAGGAATTCCCGTCCATTTGGCCACCACTTCGGCGACGTCTTCGGCATCCACCTCTTCCTTCAGCATGGCGCCATCTCTTTGCAGTTCGGCCAGTTTATGGTTTTCAGCTTCCAGTTGTTTCTGCAGATTCAACAGGGCACCGTAGCGCAATTCGGCCGCTTTGGCTAGATCGCCTTGACGCTCCGCCTGCGCTTCGGAGATCTTGGTCTGCTCAATCTGTTCTTTGATCTCACGGATATGGGTGATGGCGTCTTTCTCCTGTTGCCAACGCACCTTCATGGCCGCCGTCTGTTCTTTCAGGTCGGCCAGAGACCGATCGATCTTCTCCAAACGCTCAAGCGAGGCCGGATCATTTTCCTTTTTGAGAGCCTGACGCTCAATCTCTTCCTGGCGGATGCGGCGCTCCACTTCGTCAATTTCCGCCGGCAGGCTGTCGATCTCAATACGCAGCTTGCTGGCCGCCTCATCGATTAAATCCACGGCCTTGTCCGGCAGGAAACGGTCGGTGATATATCGTTTTGAGAGCGTCGCCGCGGCGATGATGGCGCTGTCTTTGATGCGAACTCCGTGGTGCACCTCGTAGCGCTCCTTCAGGCCCCGCAGGATAGAAATAGTATCCTCTACCGAGGGTTCAACAGCTAAAATGGGCTGGAACCGCCTCTCCAGGGCTGCATCTTTTTCGATATATTTCCGGTACTCGTTCAACGTGGTCGCGCCAATGCAGCGGAGTTCCCCCCGAGCCAGGGGCGGCTTTAACATGTTCGAGGCATCCACGGCACCCTCGGCAGCACCGGCCCCCACAAGGGTGTGCATCTCATCGATAAACAGAATGATCTTGCCATCCGATTCCACAACCTCTTTGACTACTGCCTTCAATCTATCTTCGAACTCCCCCCGATACTTGCTGCCGGCGATAAGGGCTCCCATATCCAGGGTAACGATCTGTTTGTCCTTGAGTGTCTCGGGAACGTCGCCATTGACGATCCGTTGCGCCAATCCCTCTACTATCGCAGTCTTGCCCACTCCCGCTTCGCCGATGAGCACCGGATTATTTTTTGTCCGGCGGGAGAGAACCTGCATGATGCGGCGGATCTCCATATCTCGACCGATAACCGGGTCAAGCTTGCCGGCTCTGGCCAACTCAGTCAGATCCCGGCCATATTTCTCCAATGGTTGAAACTTCTCCTCCGGTGATTGATCAGTAACCCTTTGGGAACCCCTCAGAGCGGCCAGGGCCTGCATGACAGCCTCGGGATGAATACCCAAAGAAGCAAGCAGGCGCCCCACATCGCTGTTCTTGGCTCTTGTCAGGGCCAGAAACAGGTGCTCGGTAGAAACGTAATCATCCCGCATCTGGGTGGCCTGTTTATAGGCATCGTCCAAGACCTGGTTTAATTCTGGCGCAAGGTAGAGTTGCGCCGCCCCGGATACCCGGGGATACCTGGTTATGATATCTTCAACCCCCTGAATGACCTTCTGAGGTTCGACCTCCATCTTTTTGATGAGAGGTCTTACCAGACCATCTTCCTGGGCTAGCAAAGTCCTTAACAGATGCCCCGCCTCCACCTGCGCCTGGCTCATGGTCTGGGCTAACTCATGAGCTCCCTGGACAGCCTGTTGGGCTTTAATGGTGAACTTGTCAAATCGCATGGTAATGCTTATCCTCCCACGGTTTGCGCCCTAGCAGAATGTAACTGTACCAATTTCGGTCTGTCCCGAAACCAACTGTGACCATAATAATTTAATTCTACTAGATCTTTTTACCGGAAACCGGCAACAATATTACTCATTAAGGTAAGATTAATATTGTTGATGTCAAGTTATCTGAACATATTACACCGGGAGAAAACCCTCCTTAAGATATTTTTTGACAAACCCCAGGGGTTAAGATACGAATCAGGAGTACTTGAAGATTCCCTCAAACCCGAAGGAGACCAGTATGCAGATTGTGGCGATAATTCCGGCTCGCTACGACTCTAGCCGCTTTCCCGGAAAACCTCTGGCCCTCATCGCCGGGAAACCGATGATTCAATGGGTGTATGAACAGGCCGGGCAGGTTCCGGACCTCTCCGAGATTTATGTGGCCACGGACGATGATCGCATTGGCCGGTGCGTTCATTCGTTTGGAGGAAAGTATATTTTAACCTCGAAGAATCATCTTTCCGGCAGCGACCGGCTGGCCGAGGCCGCCGAGATTATCGGCCTGTCTCAGGAGGCCTTGGTAGTCAATATCCAGGGTGATCAGCCGGTTTTCCCACCCTCTTTGATTACTCAGGTAATCGCCCCCCTCCTACAGGAACCGGAAACCGATATGGCTACCCCTATACGCCAGCTATCCGATCCGGCAGCGGCCGTCAATCCCAATATCGTAAAAGTTGTCTTCGATCATCGCAATTTTGCTTTATATTTTTCCCGCTCCCCTATTCCACATTATCGCGATGACACGCAAGATGCCGTTTATTACAAGCATATCGGCATTTACGTCTATCGGCACGAATTTCTCCAACGTTTTGTCCAGCTCCCGCCGGGGATCTGGGAAACTGCCGAAAAACTGGAGCAACTGCGCGCCCTGGAACATGGACATCCAATTAAAGTAGTAAAAACGACCGGTGAGACCCTTGAGGTTGACGTACCTGAGGATCTCGCGCGAGTGGAGGATTACTTAAATCGTAGGGGTTAAAAAGAGTCTGCTAGTGGGAGGGATATCTTTAGATAGATCGACGCACCACCGGTGGCAGGGATCATTGCAACCGCGTCAGATTAGCCTTTAGCCATGCCAAGCCCTCATTGGCAGGCCTGATCAATAGCCTGAATGGTAATATCGAGGAGGCTTTTTAATTCATCCAGAGATATGCTCAGGGGCGGCATAAGGACAACCACATCCGCCAGCGGTCGTAGGATGGCCCCCAATTTTCTGGCAGCCAGGGTTACCTGATGCCCCCGACGCTCCTTTGCCGGGTAGGGCTCCTTGGTGTTTTTATCCAGCACCAATTCAATGCCCACCATAAAGCCGCGCTGGCGGATATCTCCGATGTGCGGATGTTGGCTCCACTCTGCTAGCCTGGTAGTCAGATAGGCAATTTTGTCCTGAAGATGATCGATGACCCGCTGCTCCTCAAACAATCGCAGGCTGGCTAAAGCGGCGGCCGCGGCCAAGGGATTGCCTGTATAGGTGTGGCCGTGAAAGAAGGCCTTAAAATCGGCAAATTCCCCTAAAAATGCCTGATAGATATCTTCGGTAGCCAAGGTAGCCGCCAGGGGAAGATATCCGCCGGTCAGGCCCTTGGCCAGGCAGAGCAGGTCCGGTGAGACGCCTTCATGTTCACAGGCAAACATCTTGCCGGTACGCCCGAACCCGGTGGCCACTTCATCAGCGATAAGCAGCACTTTATAGTGATCAGCAATCTGACGAACCTTCTTCAGGTATCCCGGGGGCTGAGGAATCATACCACCCGCCCCCTGCATCACCGGCTCCAGAATAATGGCGACCGTCTCATGCCTGCGGGCGTCAACAAGGGCCTCCAGGGCCTGTAAACATTGACCTTGACAGTTTTGCTGCTCCGGACAGCGGTAACAATAGGGATTGGGGGCCTCGGCCGTCGGAAGAAGTAGCAGGTCTTTAAATATCCAATGGAAGAGACGGATACCCCCGACAGAGACGGCCCCTAACGTGTCCCCATGGTAAGCCTCTTTGAGCCTGATAAAAAGCCGCCTTTGGCGCTCACCCCGTAATTGCCAATATTGGTAGGCGATTTTCAAGGCCGCTTCGACCGCAGTAGAGCCGTTGTCTGAGAAAAAAACCTTATCCAAACCTGGAGGAGTTATCTCCACCAGGCGCCGGGCCACCTGAATGGCAGGAACATTGGCTAACCCCAGCATGGTGGTGTGGGCAATCCTGCCGAGCTGTTCCTTGATGGCAGTATCCAACTCCGGATGGCGGTGGCCGTGCACATTTGTCCAGAGCGAAGATACACCATCTAAATAACGGTTGCCGTGGATATCATACAGATAAACCCCCTGACCACTCCGGATAATAAGAAGCTCTTCCTGCCGAAAACCCTGCATCTGGGTAAAGGGATGCCAAAGGTGGGCATGATCCCAAGCCACAAGTTCATGGTAATTGTCGTACATAGAATAATTCTCTCGAGCCGCCGGGGCTGGCGGCCACCAGTAGGTTAACCAGTCTCCATCCGGAAAGTCCTTTATTTTTTGGGTAATCCCTTTTAGCCCGGATAATTCATCAAAATCCCATATACCCGGTGGCACAGGCTTTCCAGCCTGTGCAAAAAAAACAGTCTGTATTTCAGGTAAGCCTGTTAATCTATGGCATTAAAATGAGTTAGCTATCTTTTTCAAAATACCATGAATAAAGCGGGTTAGAGGCGTGATAACCCCGCCTCTACAATCAATATTTCCGTTTTCCCCTTTGTGCTGCCAGGGCCACCGCCGCAGTTTCCGGATGGGCACTAACTAATTGTAGGTCTCGTTATTTTTACGGGGGTCTTCGATCTGATGTTGACGCATCTTATTGAACAGGGTAGTCCGGCTAATCCCCAACATCTGAGCCGTTGTCTGTCGATTCCAGTTATTCTGCTTTAAACATCTGAAGAGGATTCTCTTCTCTGCCTCAGCAACTGCAACCGCAAGAGTCAAGTCTTCCGACTCTACACTACGCATCGGATCTTGCCTTAGCTCCTCGGGCAGCCCCTCCGGAATGATGAAATCCCCTTGCGCCAGAATAACTGAACGTTCAATAACGTTTTCCAACTGTCGGACATTGCCGGGCCATTGGAAATTGTAACATAATTGCAGGGCGCTCTTGGAAATTCCTCTGACCTTTTTATTGTGGGCTTCATTAAAACGTTTGATAAAATATTCTATCAGCGGTTCGATATCTCCAAGCCTCTCCCGGAGCGGTGGAATAAAAAGCGATACGACGTTTATCCGATGGTAGAGGTCCTCTCTAAATCTCTTTTTTTCAACTTCCTCAGTCAGTGGGGTATTGGTTGCAGTAATAATCCGGACATCGGTAGGAATGGATTCATTGCCGCCGACCCGCTCGAAAATCTTTTCCTGCAATACCCGCAGGAGTTTGATCTGACAGTTGAGAGAGGCGCAATTGATGTCATCGAGAAAAATAGTCCCACCGCCAGCCTCCTCAAATTTTCCTTTTTTATCGCGCATAGCGTTCGTAAACGCTCCCCTAACATGACCAAAAAGCTCGCTCTCCAAGAGTGTCTCAGCTAATGTGCCGCAACTCAACTCCACATAAGGTCCGTCACTGCGCATGGAATGGCGATGAATATACTTGGCCAAAATGGATTTGCCGGTGCCGGATTCACCGGTTATCAGAATGGTTGCCATCGTATCAGAAACCATATGGATAATATCCAGGAGTTCCGTCATCTTCCTATCTTTAATGATAATACGCTCATCCAACTCCCACGGCCGGATTTTTTTCTTTAAGGATCTGATCGATGCCAGCAATTGTTTCTGCTCAAGCGCCCGCTTGATCGTCAATTTAAGACGGAGATCATCAATAGGTTTTGTAATGTAATCATACGCTCCTAATTTTATCGCCTCCACCGCGCCGTCGATGTGACCATGACCGGTTATAAAAATTAACAATGAATCGACGCTATTACCTCTGACTTCCTTAAGCAGTTCTATACCATCTATGCTCGGCATACGTATATCAGAAAGGATAAGCGAATACTTCGTTTCACGCAGTTTTTGCAGGGCATCCATGCCATCTAACGTCGAATCGACTTCATATCCCTCTATGCCAAGCATCTCTCGTAATGAATTGCATACCAATTCATCATCATCGACGACTAAAATATCTTTTTTTCTCAATGGGTAACCCTCGCAAACCGATCTTTCGGTGCTTTGGCATGGAACTCATCAGGCAACGGCAACCTGACAATAAAATCAGAACCCTGACCTAAAACACTTTGCAGGGATATATGGCCATGATAACGTGCAACTATCTTTTGACAAATGGCCAACCCAAGGCCCAAACCCTGCCCCTCGCTCTTTGTCGTAAAAAATGGTTTGAAGATATTTTCCAAGTTTTTGGGATCTATCCCCGGACCGTTATCCTTAAAGTGTATCTCAAGATCATCTTTACGTTCTTGACCGATGATTTCTACCTTGCCACCCTCCGACATAGCCTGAATAGCGTTCTTGATAAGATTTACAAAAACCGTATAGAGGTCTGTGCCGAAAGATATCTCTTCAAAAATCGGCGCTGTTGACAACACAATCTCCACCCGCTGTTCTTTGGTCTGCAAAAGCAATATCTTGACGGCTTCACGCAGTTGGCTGAGGAGGGTGTCTTGAGTCTTCAAAATACGGTTCGGATTGGCCACATTCAAGATCGAACTGATTGCCAACGACATCTTTTGCAAACCTTTTTGGGCTTCTGATAAATACCTCGCAACGTCCTCGCTGCTGTCTTTCTTCAACTGCGCCAAAGAGATATATCTCTTGACCCCGTCTAAGGGATTATTCAGTTCATGCACCACACAGGTGGATAACTTTCCCATGATCGCCAGGTGCTCATAAAGAGCCAATCGCTGCTGCATCTGTGATATCTCAGTAATATCCTCCAAAACAATCATGATCTGTTGACCGAGAGCCGGCGAGTCGAACCGCATCAGTTGCGCTAAACAGATGCTATTCCCGTGCTCCGCATGGGCCATGGCTATCCGACCACAATCTATGGCTTTCTCCCCTTGAAAAATCCTCTCGAAACACTGTTGCAATCTCTTATGATCCGAAGATGAGAGTCCCTTCATAAAAGAAAAGATCTCTGAGCCAACGCGGGATTTTCTCCGGTCACATAATCTGACAAATGTCGGATTAAGGTAACAGATCTTTAAATTCTGATCCACTACCGCCAAACCCATAGAAACTGGGGTACTGAGATGATCAAAACATTCTCTGACATCTATCAGCTCAGCGCGAGATGACTTCAAGAGAGCATCGATACTGCGGCTTTTTGCTTCATATTCGCGGTGTTGCAGGTTTTCTGCAAATATCCGGGCCAACAGCCAGACTAAAAAGAGTTCCCGGGGACTAAATTCCTTCAGGTCACAACGATCAGCCAGATTGATCACGCCCCAACTCTTTTCCCCAATAATCGGCGCGACGACAAAGCTGTTGGTGGCATAGCGTTTGCGCTTCTGATGATGATAGAATCGAGGCTCCAGGGCCACATCGGCTACGAGTAATGGCCGTCCGGTTTGCAGGACGTAACCCATGACGCCTTCTCCGGGTCGAATGCTTTTCAGATCGATGTCATAATTCTGATTATCACTTCTCGCGGTACATTTAAGATGAATCCCCTCCTGATCGAAAAGAAAGATTGATCCTCGGGAAGCCATCGTAATTTTCTGGGCACCCTGTAAAAAAATCTCGGATAGCTGGTTCAGGTCCTCGATCTGCTTGGCCTCCTGACGGATACTTTCCAAAATTTGAAACTCATCCGCCTCCGGGGCCAGCTCCAGGACCTGCAAACCCAACGCTTCAGCCCCTTTTAATGTCCATTCCAGTTCTTGGGTCGCCTGACGCAGCTCGTTAAACTTAAGAGCCCGCTCAATGGAATACAAAAGATCCTCCGGATAAACGGGCTTGGCAATATAATCGAAGGCCCCTAACTTGATAGCCGCCACCGCATCCCGAATAGTGGCAAAAGCAGATAACATAACCGTGGTGAGATCAGGGTATAGCAGACCGATCTGCTGGAGCAGCTCCAAGCCATCTATCTCTGGCATTTTTACATCACTTAAAACCAGGTCATAACGGCTTTTCTCTAAAAATTTTAATGCCTCTAAACCATTGGAGGCCACATCCACAATATATCCCCGATCAACCAGAATTTTTCGGATAATCTCGAGAACCGCTGACTCATCATCCACTACTAGGATTTTTGCCGACTTAGGCATATTATCTTCTCTTATCCTTTACCTACCATGTTTAACAATCGTTACTGACATAGAGACCCCAGGAAGCAGACAGCCTTGGCCCAACAACCCCGGCGAAAGGCAACTACGGCCTCAGCAACGCCAAGATTACCTCTTTCTCTCTTATCGAAAAATCTCCTCATTAAATTAAGAAAATCGGGGAGAATATTTTTGATTGTTAATTTATGTTAACATAGTTGTTCAAATTTATAAACACTAATGGTAAGAGAAAAATATACTCTATCAGTATGGGTCTATTGTTCATTGGGGATTGAACGATAACTTATGCAAGATTCCTGCCGGGCATGAACGATGCAGTAAATAATCTCATGGTCGGAATCTGATTTTCGGCCGCTGGTCAGAAAATTAATTCCCACTACAATCAAAGCAAAATGGCCAGGCAGTTTCTTCTGAGGATTTTTTCAATGTTTTTGGAGGAACAGCCAGCTACCGCACCTATAACAAAATCCGGATTTAGGATAATCTTTCAAGATGGACATTAAACCGGTTCGCGACAGACCAAACGGACTGGAATTTCTTTGAAAACATTATAGAGCCTCGTCTTGGCCCTCTCATACCGCTGAAAATAAATATAGGCTACCTCTGACATTACCTTAAACCCCACCTGATAATCCTGATCGAAAATTTTTTCCAACTCCGGAACGTCGATTGCGATAACTGAAGAAGGTTCAATACAGGCTGCTGTGAGGGAATAAAGTTTCAGACCCAGCATAGAACCGATGCCGATTATCCCTTTGGGACCGCGGCGCTCATACGAAATAATTGTCTCATCATCGACCACATCGTCCAAACTGACCATACCATCCAGGATAATGTACATGTGACGGGCTGGGGTGTTCTGTTGATAAATGACCGAGCCCCTTGGAAATTCCTGCTGCTCACAGCAGGTTAGCACACCGGCCAGTTGCTGTTCATCCAAATTGGCGAAGGGTGTGGTGGTTGATAACAATCGTATGAGGCCCATATTCCTCTCCTTGTCCCCAAACCTAGGTTCATTACCCATAAGTTATCAGCAAACCAAGAAAATCATTTACCGGTGGTACAGGCTTCCGGCCTGTACAAAGGTTATATTTTAATTAACTCGAAACTCAGAAGTTATTTTTGAGTATTCCTGCTCCGTTTTTAGAAAATCGGTAACCAGAAACCGGGAATGATTTATTCTCATTATGTCAAAATTGCCAGCGGAGTCAAGATAAGTATACAAGATGGCTTCCTCCCCAAAAAAGCCCAGGGAGCGCAATTATAAACGCCCCTCACAGCTAAAGAAGGAATTAATCCCTGAATTAAACAACTTATCAATACTATTATCATATTATCTCGCTAGGAGTACAAACTTTGGGGGGGGAAATAGGGCCAGACCCTATTCCCCCCAAGATTTCCCTTCGTAACCCTTCAGTTGTTGGGGCAAATAGAAGATTCACCCCTATGGATGGGCCTGTCGGTGCTGTAGTGCTGTAGGATGGGCACCGCCCAGCATTCCTTGATCTATTCTCTCCTGTAGCTGAAGTATTACTTACGGCGTTGTGCCAGAGTTCAGTCTTCTGAGGATTTAGGTATGTTACTCTGTTTGCCCCCCCCTTATCCCCCCCTAAACGGAGGGGAAAATTCCCTTCCCGTTTACGGGGAGGGTTAGGATGGGGGGGGGTCATCTTTTCCTCAACACGCTGAACTGTTACGGGGTTGTAAGCTGATACAGGCAATATGAATCCGATTGCAGTAATGATCCATATAATCTGTTATCATCGCGTCACCCTTCCTGCCTGATCATGTTGGTGGTAGTTCACTGCATACCATAATTTATCTATATCTGATTGATACCCGTCGAATTCTTTGCGACCTAAAAATCGTATCGGCAGCGACTCCCGACAGTTATGAGCCAGCCGATGTAGTTCTTCCAATTTATCCTCAATCCGATGCAATATCCGCCAAAATAAAAAACCAACCAGACTCATTAAAACACCAATGACCGCCATTAAAAAATTGATATATTCTCTTAATTCCATAGAAAGAATACACCTGCCTCTCTCTCCTAATCTTATTCTTCGATTGATAGCCTCGCAAAAAGTCAAAAACTCAAAATTTTGTTGCCGGGCTGACTCTGATAACCATTCGCCTCATATTGGCATTACCAGGAGAATACAGTTCCGAGTTTCTAGTTGAACAGATTGAGGCCATAAAGCCACTGTTAGTTTATTTCCACAGCTTAAGGGCAATTTTGCAAGAATAACAATTACACTAAAATGGGAATGACTTTTACAGACTTATCTATTATTGTAATACCTTAGTCACTCCCGCCCGCAGCGCCCCCAACCCCAAGGCCCCCAAAATCCCCAGAATGGCCTCGTAGGTTCGATCGTCAATAAACCCGGCTATCCGGGCAAAAACCGCTGCTGCAATCAAACCCGCGACAAAATAAGTTTTCTTTCCCGAAAGATTCATTATTCCTCCCAACCCACCGCCCAGAATAGTTGCTGAGCAGTGTTCTCATTTGAAAGATACAGGTTATTCCCATCCAAAAGCTGGCAGTCAAACTGCCCGGCCCCACGCGATCCGATAAAATCTGTCGCCGGTGGGGATAGATGCACCAATACCGTCGGCTCAACGCCGTCGTATGATAAAGCCGCCTTGACATCGTAACCGTTCGTCGCGGTCGCCAGACCATGCAATCTTTTGGCTAAAGGCGGAACATAATAACTTAAATCCAGCAGCTGGTAACCGTTTATGGCGCCTGAAACGATCAATCGGCGAGAACCCCAGGCAACCGAATTTTTATTTTTCATAAACGGGAGCAGATTACTGGAGGAGTCATTGAATATCATACCTAAATAGCGAAAATTCGTGTTGGGCAGGACAATGAGCCAATCCCCCCGAGCCATCGTCAGAACCGAACCCGAATATGTCAGGGTCCCGCCACTACCATTGTCGCTGTTATTCGCTATAATAGGGCGTACTAATCCCTTCGAGGCCCCTGACAACACCAGGATCTTACAACTCTGCAGTTCGTTGCTGATAAGGCCATATCCGATATCCGCACTGTCGCCATTGTTGCGCAGGGTGATAGTCTGGGCCACCTGCGAAGCATAACGCATCACCGGCATGGCCTTCAACGTGAAGCTCGTATCAGAGGCCCCCGCAATAGCATAGACGCAGTACCACTGATTGGCTTTTTCATTACCCCAAAAGCGGGCCGGGACGCCGAAATCCATAACGGCCTCACTGCTATTCTCCCGATATCTGCCGTCCGCCAGGGAACCGTCAACCATCTGGCCCGTATGAAGCGGCGATGGAAATCCCGACATCATGATTCTGGCCCGGCAATCGGCGGTTGAGGGCACTTGTACCCGGACCGCGTCAATCCAAACCAGATCCGGTGGATAATTCAATTCGAAGGCCTCAATGATGGCCCTTTCGATAGAGTCAAAATCAGCTTTGAGTATGACCTGACGGCCTGTCCCGCCACCCCATTTACTCTGTGGTAGGTCTGCTAAACCCATGGTTGCCGCTCCTAAAAAAATGAGAAAATAGCCAACGTGGGACACCGCTTTTGAACGTGAGCCGTTGAACGTGAGCCGACTCCCGGCTCTCGGCTCTCGGCTCCCGGCTCTCAGCTTAAAATGCATAGGTTCTGAAATTCCAATGAAGATCAGAGGCTACTGCCGTATCAATCGCATACGAGCCATATTCACCCCCCTCCAGATCTTCTCCCCAGGCCGGCAGATACCTGACATTTCTGACAAGCTGGAGCGAGATTCTTTTTTTATCGAGGTCAATCTTTTTCCGATAACAGACAAATGGTTCGTTATCATACCCGTGAAACTTCGAGTTAATCAGAATGTTGTCTTTCAATTCAATGCGGGCCCCCTCCATCCAGGTTTCGAGATCAACGAGCTCCTTAGGCGAAGAGAACCTCTCAATCAACAAGCGGGCCAGGGCTTCAGCCATGCCGGGATCCTCAGTTATGACAGGCTGTCCATACTCTAAATGGATTTCTACCGGTTGGCATCCGATTAGGTCAATCGTCGATTCATCGGCTATTTCCCTATAAGAGCTCTGGTTCTGCCGATAATCAGCAAAAAAAACCTTGCCCAGGTTCTTCAGCAAAGTCAGATCATAGGTGGATTGGATAAAACGGATCTGATTCTCGGGGATTATCTTCCGGTTATTGAGAATAATAAAACCAATCAGTTGCTCAAACCAATGCCAGCTGCCAGTTTGGAGCCCCCAATCCAGAGCGACTGCGGCCATGAGCACCACCGCTTCTAGGCTTCCCATCTGCCGCATAAAAAGATAATGTGGGGCGTAATCCCACACATCCAGATCTTCAACATAGCTAAAAGGAATACCGTCAGAATTCAGCATATTAGGTTTGGTGTCGCCGCTCATGGCCCAGAAGTTGTTCATCATGGCCGTAAAATGCGATTCATCATCCGGGGTGTAGGGATAGATGTAGGCTGACCCGGCCCGGCCCGCCACCGCCAGGCCGAACGCATGAGCCACCAAAGCATTCATCCAGGCATAGTGATAGTCGGATTTGTAGAGATATCCCCCATAATCCCCTGAAGCCCGATAGAGCCGGAGATCGGCTAATATGTTCTGCGCTAACCCGAGGGCCCGGCTATCCCCCTTCCGCATGTAGATATAGAGACACCCGATGACTATGGCGGCTGCAGCACCCGGATCGTAGTCGCCATAGGTAAAGCCATATTCCGAAAACCACACCGGAAATTTCCACCCCAAGCCGTCGGCCACTACAAAGGTTTCCAGCCAGGACAGCCAGTTATCCAGGATATCCCAGGCCCCGGCGTCATTGCTGACGCAGAAATATTCCGCCAAGCGATAAAAGGCCCAATACTGTCCGAGCCCATGTCCCACTTCCGGATAGTCGGACCCGTTCTGCAATCCCTGGATGATCTGCCAACGCCCGGCAATCTCAGCGGCATCAGGGGCAATATCTTTTGAAATATGTAAGTAATCAATATCTCCGTATAAATTAGCGCCAGCGTACGACCTGCCAATTCTGAAATCGGCGGTTGCCTCATATAAACCGGCCGTCCCGATATCACCGCTGCCGGCAGGATTCCCGTCAATATAGAGGTATATGGTTTCGCCAGACCTTATGACTGAGATATGATGAAATACGCCGGTCGCCGTGATAAGATTGCTTGTCCCATGAATTGCCAGGATATTTGTGCCATTGGTGGAATAATAAAAGGAAATGCTCCGGTTATAATTGTTGTAATAAACCATCCAGGACCTTTGATTCGCTGCTTCATACCACATCCCGCAGATGACCGAGTTTACCAGAGAATCAAAAGAGACTACTGCCTCGATAAAAAAGTCGCCATCGCCTAACCGAAAATCGGTTCCGGGATAGTAACCGGCATAGCTGCCGCTGCCGTCGAAATGCAGCGCAGTATCATTAGGTTGACAGATTCCCGTGGTATAAACCGGAGAACCTGAAGACCAGGTAAGTTCGTAGTTTCCGGTGGCGTCCTGCAGAGAACCATTGAATAGCCAGGAAGCAAGCCGTTTGCCATAGTCCCGATACTTCGGCCACCAGCAAAATTCATTAAAGTTTTCTTCCCCGCACAGAGCAATATTTTCGATATCGTTGCGGGTATGCACCGGCACTATCGGACCCTTAACGCCGCCGCAGCGGTTATTGAACTCGTCCTGGGCGTCCCGATGGAGCCTGATGTGGTTCTGCCTCACGTCATGGCGGTCAACCAGCCACGCCCCTAATGGATGAGCGTAATGAATCAAGGTCGGCCCCCGCCAGGGATTGACGCCATAAGGATTAACCGAGATCGCCAGCCGCGGGCAGTGTGGGTAATGGTCATAAGCCGTCAGATTCAAGCCGACATTATCCAACCACAATTCATAGGCTGGAAGCTTTACCGTAGGCTCATGATGCTTAAATTCCACCAGACGCAATCGGGAGCCGGAAAATACCCGATGGGAACCGAACTTGACATCGGTTAGATACAGGCTTCCGTCTAAAGGAATGTCTGGTCCGCAGAGGCCGATATCCACCACTTTAATCGGGTGGGTCAATATATGACCGGATATGTCTGGAATAAAGTTGTTGAAGCTGAGGTCAACCCGGCTCCAAACCCCTGCCGGGATATTCACCCCCGTGCAGATAAAATAGTGATCCAGACTGTCTTTCACTTTGACCGTGAGTGAGATCTGCTCCAGGTTGGCAAGGTTCGGCTGGATGAGGAAATTTAAGGTGCTCTGACCACCGGAATTAACCTCAGCGGTATTGATGCCGGTCCAAAATCCCAGGGCAGAAGCATCTTCCGGCAGGTCCCAGGCAAGCTGAGCCTGAGTGTAGAAGACCTCTCCTTCAATCTCCTGCTCCTCTTCATGATCCTGAACCGACATTATACCCTGGGGTTGGCTGGCCCCTAAAGTACACCAAGGATTCCATCCGGTGCGCCTCCTATCGCCGTCATAGATAACGTTGTCCAAACGCCAGAAGCTGGTTAAAGGGATTTCAAAATCGGTCAGTCGGTCATAACGGTCTGGCAGGGCGTGGACAAAAGTATGCTCCGGCCCCCAGGCCTCGCAAGCGCCGGGTTCAGAATCGTTTAAAATGATCTGCAAGCGCCGGGGATGGCTCCTAACCCGGCCCAGGGTAACACACCAATAGTCTCCGACTACGAAAGTCGATCCTAATTCCCACCAAACTTGCACACCGTAATGCAGATTGATCCGATTATGAGAGGTCAGCAGTCCTTCCTCTTTCATCTCCGGGTCGGCGCCATTCATCCGATAGAGCTCAAAAGTGAATTCTGCCTCGCCTAACTCACCGCCTTTCGTGATAATTACCAGCATAACGCACGCCTGCCCCTCGTTATAGTCTTCCTGAAGGCAGAGTTCGGCTGTTCCCCCCGAAGAAACGAAATTGCAATTCGCTACCCTGGTTTGGCAACGGTTGCCATAGTACGAAAAAAATAGCCGGTCTATAGCGTTAAAGGGAGGATTGCCAAGATCCCAGTTGAGACCGTACCCCAACCAAGCCGAAGCATTGCCGCTGTTACACTCCGAAAAAATCACGTGCAGCGCCCGGTTCTGGGTTTCAGGCTCCAGGTCAATATCGAAATGGCTAAAACCAGATTCTCCTTGACTGGAACCGCGATAGAGCAGGTGTTGGCCGCGGTCATAGCGCGTCCGTTCAAATCGGTCGAAGACCAACGGCGGTACCGCACTTGCAGCCCTGTCAAAATAACTTTCCCAAAGAAACTCAATCACCGAACGGTTATCCATATTCCTTGCCAGACCGGCAAAATACAGAATAGCCATGAGATCAAAAATCCGGTCCACAGCAAAGTCAAAGGTATAATCAGCACACCCGCGCCAGGCCGGACGTATGCATGGATAAGAATTCAATTCCGCGTATTTTTCGGCTTTTTCACCGGTAAAATAGATATAATAAATCTGCACCGCAGTACCGGCCGGAAGTGGTCGGCCCAGAATAATAACAGTCTGGTTGCCCATATTTTGCCAGGTACCACCGACAAAATAATCGGTCAGATCACCGCTTTCCGGTTCCGCCCAGAAACCGTTCCAGGGAAAAACCGCGTCGGTTTTCCAAACTCCCCGCAGATAAAAAACCTGGCCGCCGCCGAGCAGAGGATTTTTGAGGATAATCGCCCCATCTTCCCCAACAAAAGTGGAGATCCCTGACCGATTACCGTGCACGGCCTCCATAAGCGGTGTCCCGCCCATGGCATCGAAAGTCCAATTGAATTGGCCGGCCCTGGCCCATTGAATGTTTGCCACTAAAATATCCTTAGATTAAAAATATCCGTTAATTGTCCACCGGTAATATCGGCCTGGGCCAATAGTGACTCTGAGGCTGCATCTCTCAACCCCCCCAGTTCACGCTCCAGATCCATGGTTTGGTTTTCTAGAGAAGAAAACGCCAGGGTGAAATCTTCCGCTAATCTATTCAACAACTCATTGATATCCTTAACGCGAACATTAAACTGATGGTTGGCCAACCCAATCTCTGAAACCAAAGATTTCATTCGGCCATCCAATTCAATCCACTTATTTAAGAACTGATTCAGCATCCCCTTCTTCTCCCCCTACCCTTCTTCGCCTTTCCCCTTTTCTATTCCTTTCCATCTCAGCCCGACTCTCCTAAATAAGCCTGCATCCTGATTTCACCAGCTTCAATCCACAATTCATAGAGACAGTTGGCGCAGATTTTTTGGATTGCCGACAGGGCATTAACATTTTCAAAACAGACGCCGATATTGTATCCGGCCGTAACGCTTTTACAGACCTGATAGTCTGTCAGCCGCAACCGGTCTGCGAGGCCAACTTCAGTAATAATATCTTTTATGATATCAGCCGGATGGGTGATATCGTCCTTTACTATGCGGGCGCGGTGGCTCCGACCGGGACCCTGGATGACAAGTTTTCCGGTTGCCAGATCAGCCGTATATCGGTCAATTCTTTCCCCATCGGCGTAGACCGCCGTAATGTCTTGAAACGGCGCTCCGGGCAGCAGATAATGGTTTCTTCTAACATAGCCGACAAAATCCCAGTAATCGCCCTCTTCGAAGTCATTGCCAGACCCGGCGGTCCAATAGACATACAGGTTATTTTCCAGATGCAAGGGGGCTGCTTGATTCGCGGTACTCAATCCGGATTTTTCCCAGGTACAGCCGCCATCCTTAGACCAGGAGAAGGTAGCGGTTCCGACCTCTCCGGCAGTCTCTATTTTGAGCCGATAAAAGGTATCGACCGAGTTATTGTAATAATCGCTATCGATAGTACTTATGGCCGCAGATCCGGCACCCGTCTTGGCGGCTGCACCGGCAAATGGCCGCTCCGTCGATTGCCAGTCCGCATTTAGGACATAATAGCCCCGCAGAAAAGGCTTCCTGATGCCGTCCCCTCCTGGTGCCCCGATCTTCCTCTTTAACAGGCTGCAGATCAGATCATTTGATCTTATCTCAGCAGTATGATAATGGTAATGGCTGTGGGCAACGGTTAATTTTTGAACCTGCCCCATATAAAGTTCCTGCCATCCCACCTGTCCACTGGGCAACTCGTAGCCGGAAAAAAAGCTGACCTGCTTGTCATACCAAAGGGCCTGGGAGAAATAGAAATTGGGGGCCAGGGGATTCCACTGTTTGTCTCTGTTATCCAATACAAGTTCGTGGCTGCCAGCTACGATGTCTGCAAAATCCAGGGCGATGCCAGTCTTGATGACACCGCCTCTGATAATCTCGTTGTCATGAATGGTAAGACCGCCCTCCAATTTGAGGTCCTCGATCCCTCCAGGAAAATTGCCATCGGCAGCATAAGATTGGCAGATGTCAGAACCGCCGTCGATGCCGTAGGCGGCCCAATCATCCGCCTGTTCAGGGTTATCCAAGGCCCAGGCCCGCACCGGATCGGCAAACGTTATTTTAAATTGGAAATACTTCTGAAGATCAGCCTCCTCGCCGCAGACTAGTTGCATCCACGGCGCTTCCCCCAGATCGGAATATTCTGTCGCGGTGCGATACTGCACATTACTATGAAGGTATCCGATCTTGTCGGTCCAGGCGGGTCGGAAAAAGTTCATCCGGCCGTTATACGCCTGTTTTATCGGCCCTTCCCAGCAGCCGGAAGTTAGATAACCGGACTGCATAAAAAGATTTGCCGCGGTGCCGCCGCACAGGGTATTGCTAAAAACCCCCTCCCCCTCTTTCAGTCCCGGCTCCAGTTTAAAGGGTCGAAAGACCGCCTTCAGGCGAGGCCTGGCAAAAAGAGTCCGTTTTTCCTCTTGCTCATATTGGGGAGAAGCTGATCGCATCTTAAATCTCCGTCAGAATAATATGACCCGACCAGACACCGGGGCGAACCTGGTGGAAGTCAAAATCGTTGCTCCAGACAACGTCACAGGTCTTCTCCCCGCCGGCCTCAAGGTAAAGTTTAAATTGCCTCTGCGCCTGCTTTGCCGAAAGCAATTCATTCTTCTGGCTATCGTTCAGAAATGGCAGCTCCACCCCGAAACGCCTCTTTAAAGGCCGAAAATACTTTCTCAACGTTGCGTCCAGAGCCCGCTCATATTCAGACGAATCCATCATTTGATGGCTGCCTGCCTCGGTATAATGAAACGGTAAAAAGACCTCTGTCTCACCCCCAGTCTCACTGACCCAGCTCAATTTTCCCAATGTTGCCAGATCATAGGCCGTAGTCTTATAAGTGTTGACCAAAATGAGCGCTTCCGGTTCAGCGCTGATAAAGCTGGAACTCATCAGATAAAACGGTGTTATCGGCAGGCCAAAGGTCTGGTGCTGCACCGCTTTTTGGATGTCGTCACCCAGTTGATAAAGGCCATCGGTTTCGGTGCGGGCCTTTCTTTCACCCCTGGCGTTGCAGTTCACTATGGTGACGCTAAAATGATAATTCAGTCCGTAAACTTTATCGCTGGATCGGGTAGCATAACCCCACACATATCTAATCAAGAAGGCAGGAAGCCTAAAAGCCTGCGACCTGACGTCTTTCAAGATTTCTCCCTGATAACTCCTGATCGTCGGGACCTCAGGCCGGATTTCGGCCAGGGCCGAAATAATGCTTGCTTCAATCTCTGAGACGCCCACCATCAGTAGTTCTCCAGCGCCCGCCGGGAAAAAATCCTTCCACGTGCGTTATCCGTCAATTCAAAAGGATCTGCCGGAGCTTCTCGTTCAACTGCCCCGGGGATGACCGCTGTTCCATCTGCCAGTTCCTGTAAAAATTTTAGAGCATCTTCATACCTCGTTCGTCTGATACCGGGGGCAATGCTGCGGCGGGTATAAAGGTGATAGATGGCCAGGTCTACCGATAGGAATCGAATCACAGCCGGAGCTAAACTAAATGGCACTGAATATCTCACTCCTAGATAACTGTCGATCCCGGCATCAGCCTTTGCAATAGCCTCGGTCACCACGTCGGCATCCGGGGTGCTGCCGCTCTCCGTCGTCAACTCCGCCAACTCCTGCTCCGGAATCAGTTTCTCAATATCTTCCTGTGTGCAATAGGCCATTTCATCCCCCTTTAAGTGTGCAGGGTAAAGGGAAGAAGGATAAAGGATAAGGACAGGGAAAAGTTCTTCCCTTTTTCTTCCTTTCCACTGAATAAATGCGTTCCTGATATCCAGACAGTCTACATAGATGTTGTAATCGTTCCCGGCGGCGGCATCACCGTTATATTTCCCTAACCAACTCCGTCCAAACTGGTTCGTGCCGGAATGAATTCGGCTCACGGCTCACGGCTCACGTTCAACGGCTCACGGCTCACGAAATAAATGCGTTCCTGATATCCAGACAGTCTACATAGATACTGTAATCGTTCCCGGCGTCGGCATCACCGTTGTATTTCCCTAACCAACTCCGTCCAAACTGGTTCGTGCCGGAATTAAAACCGAACATAGATTGTTCCGTCGGACTCCCCTCCGCCGCCTCGTTCAACCAGAGTTTCCATGCACCTGAGACGGTATCTGATTTGAAATAGAATTGCACCGCTCTCGGGGCGTCCCCTACGGCGCCCAATACGTGCCAGGAGCTTGCCCCGCTTCCCGGCGTCGTCAGTTTCACTTCCACATTCCCGGAGTTGATCCGCATCAGGATATAACAACATCTCGATCCCGCACTCGTGCCTACGATGAAGATCGAAGACTCACCCGAAGATGATGTTACCGACGGCACGGCCAGGTAGATTTTACAGAAGAACTCCAAGATGTTCGTTGCCGCCCAGTTCTTATAAAAGAAGGCGTTGGTGGCATCTTTGTAAGTCACCTTCACCGCATAGTCGCCATGTTTAACCCCGGTGTCCGGTTCACCCTGAGCGACCACGTTGTTCGTGCCGGTTACCTTGGTCCAACCCGCCGGGCTGCCGCTTGACCAGGATTCAAAAGAATCACTCTGCAACACCGCCACCCCGTCCGGCGACCACACACCCTGATGCTCCGCCGACAACTGTGAGTCATACCATCCGGCGGCAGTGCAGAGCCATTCCACCAGGTCGTCATCAGTATAGATGTCTCCTACCAGGCCGTGCACATAATCCCAATCCGGACGCAGACTGCCGGATAAAGCCCGTGAAGTGCCGGTCATGGTAATCGCTGCGAGGTTGGTCCCGGCCGTGATCCGGTTCTGCGCCTTAGCCAGACTAGAACCGGTGTCAACGAAGATATCTCCGGCTCTCGGATAGTTCCAGATCAGGTATCGACCTGAGGTGATTTGCAGATGGTTGATCGTGATGTCGTTATACTGCCCTGTCTGCCCCGATAAGAGCAGGGCATACCCAGTACTCAGCACTGCCACTATCAGGTCCTCCAGGGTCAACCTGACGGAGCTCCGGCCGTCCTGGCCGCAGTAGATTCCATAATCAAAGTAGTCAGCCCCGTCGATCTCACAGTTGCCGGTCAGCACTACTTCATGATCGTAAGCATTGGCCGTGCCGTCCAAGACTTCCCCGCCAACCCACAGGGCAACCCGGTCCTGAGAATAGTTGTCTTCCGCAGAGATAGTGAACCAACAACCCTGGTCAAAGGTCAACAATCCGTTCCGGGCCGTCCCCGAACCTTGATCCAAGACGGCATAGAAGGCATAAGCCGGGAGGACTGAATCCCCTAAATCCTCGCTCGTGTAGGCCAGGTCAAATTGACAGTTGTTGAACGTCACCTGCCCCAGACTGTTGAGATAGGCGACATAGTTCTCCAAGGCATAGGATTTGATCAACGAGTTCGCAATGGTCACGTCCTGAATGTTCAGGTCCAGACACCGCCACTGCACCGTCCCATCCGTCGTCACCGAATCCAGGACCGTGTTCCACGTCGGTTCGGAAGCCCCGGAGGTCCCGGCCGTGATACAGATATACCTCCTGCCGTTATAGGTCGTAGGCCGGATGATGGCGCCGAAGGTCCAGGCTTGACTAGCCCAGACCGTAGAGGGTTGAGAATTGGGACCCTGCAGATGAAAACAGCCGTTCACATAGATGTCATTAGCATTCAGGGTGATCTCGGAATTGGCGGCGCAGGTGATCCAGAACCCCCCGGCGTTATAGTTGACGTTCTTCAGGGTGACGTTCTGAGCATACCCGGTCTTGGTCGTGCCGTCGCAATACCCCCGCTCCGAGAGTTCCATGTGCATCGCTGAGAGAGAGGGGGTATACCGTCCCAGGGGATCGCCTGCCGGTCTGAACCGTTCCTGCGTCCCGCTGCACTCAATGTTGACCATCTCCACGTCGGTGTTGCCGCCCAGCAGCGAAGTCGAACCCCGGAAACACTCATCAAACTCCATCTGGTAGAGTTTGGCAATGGTGTTGTTGATGATAGAGATGCCGTCCGTGATGGTGTCTTTGATGACGGCGTTCTCCATATGGAAGTTCAGCCGACCGGCATAGGTGAAGTTGTTGTCGTTGCCGAAGACCAGCAGGGTCCATTTATGTTCCTGCTCATACCCATGGAAATCCCCCTGGTTGGCGCAGTTGCCGTCAATCGTCAGGTTGTAGAAGGTCAAAGGCTTGCTGTCTACGGCGGACTCATACCGATAGCCGCCGTAGTCCATGGTGATCCCGACCGTGCCGAGGTATGCTTTCCGTTTCAGGATGGTGCCGGTCTTGGACTGGCCGACCAAACTGATGTTGTGGGGGCCGATATGGAGGTTGCCGATGATATAGGTGCCGTCCGGGATATAGATCACCCCGCCGGCGGATTTAATGGCATCGATAGCCGCTTGGAAAGCTGTGGTGTCATCCGTGATCCCGTCGCCTACCGCCCCGTAGTCGGTTTTGACATTGACTTCGGCAGGGACGTTATCGTCAATGATGGTGACGGTCTTGGAGGCCCCGAACCCGGCGGCGGAGATAGTGATTACCCGATCTCGTTCCAACACCGGGTTGTTGACGATGGTCATGGTGATGGCTTTGGTAGTGCTCCCGGCAGGGATGGTCAGACGCACCCGAGTGGTGTTGTAGCCGGTGTTGGTGATAGTGGCGCCGCTGCAGACCAGGGTGAAATGCTGCCCGACGCCGTAGTTCTCCTGATCGCTGTGGCCGCCGGTGAAATAGACATCAACAACAGTATCGGTTCCTTTAGCACTGCTCAAAGTCGGCGTCACCGTCAGAACATCAACATCCGATTTATTCACCGTCGTGGATTTAAAATTAAGATATGCTACACTGCTTTTCCTGATACAACTAATCTCGCTCTCAATATACATTTCTATTATCCATTTTATAATCCAGCAGTTATAGGTGACGGGTAAGAGATCAACAAACTAGTCCAAACCATCTCTACCCGATCACCTGTCAAAACTAATTATCTACACAAATTCTAAAGTAATTACGGCCTTGTCTGGATCGTCAAAAGTACAGAGACTATAAGGAATCTTCAATTTTCGGGCAATGTTGACATTGAATAAACAACCGACCGGATCGCCAGAGCTTGAAGACAATTTCATCTGTGGCCAAAGCGCCTCACTGACGCCCGGGGTTACTTCTTTTAACACCAATACATCTCCCGCCCCTGACGGCATAAACTTTAAACTCTTAAATTTAATTGCCTTGCTGCTTATCCAATCGCCTGATCCGTCTAATACTATTTGGAGCCATCCGACTCCCCATCTTTCACTATTTGCCATGCAACACCTCGATCTAACCGACTAAAAAACAATAGTTGGTATTTCATCGACTACCTTTCACTGCTATTTTCCCGCTACTTTAGCCAGGGAACGACGAGAACCTCTGCGGTTCCTCTCCAGACGTTGGTCTTCGTACCCTCTCCGGTTACGCCCATAAAATCAGCGTGTAAAAGTTCTTTTGCCTGACCTTCCAAAGCAGGAGGCACTACCAGAAGATTCGGGGCCACACCCAAGGGCGTCCCCTCATCATTGGTAAGTTGCATCATAGCCGCCCGGGCTGCGATATAGTTGGTAGTGTTCAATGTGTCCTTGCTGCCATAAGCCAATTGCCAGAGGCCATACCCGACCGCTCCGCGATAATCTACGCCATAGCGAAATTTCTTCCGCATAAAGGCATGTTCATCATCGGGGCTGTCCTGACTGATTAATCGCGGCAGGCTCCGCCGTTGAAAAATGAAAGGCTTAATTGCCCTGGTAGCATCAAACAGATACCAGGCAGTTCCGGACCCGCCACCGTTATTGCTCTGTGTTCCGGAAGCCACCGGATGATCAGTTGCAAAGAAGGTCTTGCCGTCGTAACATGGCGTGGTAAACCCTTCGGATATCAGCGTTGCCAGGAGCAGATCCGGGTGCTGCCGGGCGGCGCGGCCCAACTCAGCCACAATCGGATGGTAGACCCCCAGTTGATCGTCTTCGATATCATTGCTGTCCACTTCCACCGTGGCCTCATAATCTCTATTGGCAATCTGAAATGAAGCCGCGGCAAGATTCCGGATCTGGCGATCTCCGATCCACTCCCGCAACATCGGAAACTGCATCATAAATTTGTAGTCGTTGTATCTAGTGTTGCTCGGCACCAGCATGGCAATCTTCTCGTGATAGCTGGGAGCCCCCTCGAAGGCATTATTGAAGACGGTGTTCAAAGCCACATACATGCTTGCCAGATTAGCTCGGTTGATGATCATGTTTCCTGTCTCTCCCTTATTAGATTTTTATCCAACCTCTTGTTGCTGAAACATACTTCACCAGTTTCCCACACCTGATCCCCTGGCCCGGATTTACCTCATCAAAGGTCTGATCATCCACTACATACATCTCCGCCCCGACATTTGCCTGGCTAATGGAGGTAGCGGTAAAGTCAAAAACCCCGGCCGTTCTCACTCTGACCTGCCTGGCACCACTGGCCCCCAGGCTGTTGTCAACCTGCTCCAGGGCCACCCCAACCAGTTGGTGGCCTGCGGCGTTAGCCGCTGGAATTGCATAACCGGTGCTGTCTACCGCCACCATCGACCCGGCATAAATTTTGGTTGCAGCCTTAACCGGATATTCCAGTTCCAATCCCTCTCGGTAAATCGTGTCTCTATCAGCCGTACAGGCAGACATGGTTATCTCTCCTCCTTGAATTTCTCTTTATTTTTCAGAAAATCCTCAGGCCTGATACCTAGATTCTGACAAACCTCCCGGTCTTCCTGAGTCAGTGTCGTCCAATACCTACCCCCTGGCTCGAGAGGCCCTGGAATGGCCGAATTTTCCGGACGCGACATTATCAGCTCCTGAAAAAAGTCAGGATCGTCATGCGCCAAACGACGCAGACTGCCGTTTGCCTGTTGCAATTCTGCCGGAGTTGTTCGTCTGCTGCTTAATGCCTCCTGGATCAATCGTTCGGCTCTGGACAAAGCTTCCTGTAGCTTCATAGCGTTCAACTCTTCTCTCATCCGGGCAGCATTTTTGACCTCGGCCTGCAGCGACTCGATGCGCTGAAGCGCTTTGGAACAGCTGTCGCCTTCAGCCATACCGAGCGCCGCGGCAATCTCCGGCGGCAAAGGTGTTGATTTCCCGCCCGAGATTTTTATATAGTCATCCACGAGAGCTACAATCTGATCCTCCGAAGCGTCTTCCCGGAGTCCTAAAATCACTTTCAATTTTTCGGCAATCATTTCCTTCCTTTCTGCACCTGTATCATAACCGTTGCCTGCCCCATCCGTCTCTTTACCTTTTTCCTCTACATTTCCGGTATTCTCCTCTCGCTTGTTTGTTATTCCCTTTTTCCCCGCCGGTTCAACCGATAGAACCAGGGGCGCCAGATTGGTTATAGCCGGGAAATTTGTCAAAGCTACATGCAACAAATCCTCCACTTCTCTGGACTCGTTCAGTTGCACCACCGGGGAAAAATAACGGTACTCTTTCTTTTCGATATACTCTCGGGCCCGGTCGGTCCATTCCACCCGGGCCCATAGACCATCAAAAACCGAGGTCAGCGCCTTCACCCAACCTGCTGCGGGTGCCTCTCGGCCACTGATGGTCTGATGTTCGTAATCAACCACCATAT
The DNA here is from genome assembly GCF_000195295.1 of Desulfobacca acetoxidans DSM 11109. Classification (NCBI taxonomy): domain Bacteria; kingdom Pseudomonadati; phylum Thermodesulfobacteriota; class Desulfobaccia; order Desulfobaccales; family Desulfobaccaceae; genus Desulfobacca; species Desulfobacca acetoxidans. The sequence continues at coordinate 1,690,549 of NC_015388.1, read as the reverse complement.
CGTTGCCGCGCCACCTCCAGGCCTCCATAATTCGCTCGATAGATGCCGTCGATACCCGGAAAGGCTCCCGACCATCACCTAAAATGACTTCCCCCATCGGCAAAATCCTGATCCACTCCGGGGCCGTCGGCCCGATCTGGCAATAGATGGTAGTCTTCATACAGCCCCCCCAACGCGCCTTACCCTGGGCAGTCCAAAGACTTCAGCAATATGTTCCTGGGGAACCTGAATCCCCATTTCATTTAAATTCCTATAGGTTTCAGAAATCTGCTTCAGATCGACTTCCTCCTTAAAGCTGAAATGGAGAAACGGCGGATTATGATCCCAACCGAAGTTAAAGCCTATTAATGGCCTGAATACCTGCATCCTTAAAGTAGCAGCCAGGCTGTCGGCATCCGATTGAACGATGTCTCTGCGAACCTGATCGTGAACCTTGGCAGCACCGTAGGTACCGGTGGCCTGAGCGACATCGGTGGTTAGAGTCTGACCTAAGATAGCCTTGCTCATCTCCCGGTTGCAAAACTCAGCCATGGCAATAAATGGATTTGCGTGACCGGTGGCTCTACTCCCTGCTTCCACAAATTCAATGTCAGTGTTTTTAGATATAATGGCGGCCGCATCGGTTCCCATAGCCGCTATCGCCCGGCGCAGAGACTCCCGGTCTTCAATCGAGGCAGTCGGATCATATCGCCCCACTCGCAGAGGCATACCAAAGACCTCATTGAAAATGGCCCAATCCTTGAGAGCATAATTCTTAAAAAGGTAGACCCAGGCTATACTTCTTAATAAGCCCGCCCGAACCACCGAACCCGACCGTTGGCAGGAACGGTACACCACCAGCTTCCATGGAGGTGGCTTAATCCCGCTGTAACCGGACGGCTCCAGTAATCTCGGTTCCTCGCCTTCGGCAAAACTGATCCGTTTGGGATTGATCCATCGGATATCCTCAATCACCACCTTCCCTTCTACTGCCTGCCACATGATCTCATGGACTGAGAATCCTTTGCCTAAAGCGTCAAGAATATCAGTCATGATCCGATCAAACTCCAGCGACTCTATAACCGTTTGGACAAATTCAGACATCTGCACGTCATCCGGCTCGGGCGAGTATGGGATAAACCGGTAATTCATCCCCTGTACCGCCGCCTTGCGAGTCTGAAGAATAGATGCCAGATGTGCATCCTTTTCCTCCATTTCTTCATAGAGTTCCATCTGACGCCGAATATCACCCTGGTCTGCTTCCCGAAAAATGGCGGCTAATTTACCCGGAGTAAGTCCTGAACTCGGATAGCTGCTATACCTATCCTGGATCGAGGTGAGTGAAATCCGCCGCAATTCCGGTTTCGCTTTCTCTGACGTTCCCTTAAACCAATCCCAAAACCCCATCTTCTCCCCTTCTCTTCCTGTTGCTCCAAGCATCAATTCTTTCGCTTTATAGGCTCTGTCCCGGCATTAATAAGTCCTTCCATCTTTCCAACCGACACCTTCTCCCTCTTTCTCTCACCCTTAAAAGCTCTCCAGGCCATCGCCTCCGCCTTTTCCACATCGCCGAAATACTTCCCCAAGGCCTCATGAAACGCTTGCATCCACAATTTTCTCGCCTTATCAGGCAGTTCCTCAACTTCAGCTAAAACTCCAGATGCACAGTAGGCCACCTCTGTATCCCTCATTTTTTCACCCCCCAGCCAATCCTGAGCTCAAGTTCATTACCTATCGGTCACCCGCAAACCGTGAAAATCACCTACCGGTGGCACAAGTTTTCTAGCCCGTGCAGCAATCATTTTCCAACTGCGGCGGGATGTGCTGGCCCTTGACCACCGTGTTTTTCCTGGTAATTCACCCCTCGTTGAACGAATCTGCGGTTCTCAGGTTGATTGACATTCAATGTCACCGCAAACGAGGTCTTGCGCCAGTTTTACCGCCCCTGCCAAGGCATCCGGCCCATCATCATTGATCATCTTCGACGGGAAATAGAGAAGCTGTTCGATAAGGACTTCTTGATCGGAGTGTCCCCGGATGAAGCGAATTTTCCCCCTTTCCAAAAGAGACGCCAGGCTGTATATCCGCGCCTCTTTGGAACCACCGGAGGCAAGCTTTCTTATCGGTAAAACCATATCGTTCTCAGGGCCCCAACGTTTAAACTCAAACGGCAACAGACGCTGGAACGAATTGTCTGCTATGCCAATGACCCGGTGCCTATACGTTCCATATCGTTGGCCAATCACCTGCAAGGCCTTTTCCAACCACGCCTTTTGAATCCAGGCATCCATAACGTAAAAAACTCTCTCTCTCCTATCCAAACCTACGGTGACCATCGCCTTATAATCCGTCTCTGCCCCACCCCCGAGCGAAGCATCAAAAAACCCAACCACCTCCAGCTCTTTATCTTTCAAAGTATCCGGGTGAAAATAGTGAACCCACACCTGGCGGAAAACCCCTGTCTCTTGCAGCGGCTCATTCATCTTCTCCTGGTTGAAGATCGCCGCCCCTACCAACTGTTTCTGCCGCCGTAATTTCGTCAGCGGATGTCTCGCCTCCCACAGTGATCTGCCGTCGTTAAGCACAGCCCGATAGATGCATCGCCTAAAATGGCTGAAAGGCTTTCCGTCCATAGTTAACATCAGATTCAGGGCGCTCTGGTGATGGAGGATGGTACCGATAACCAGGAGAGTACCTTGTGGATCCAAGCCCGAATAAAATACCGACCGCACCCACTCCAGAATCCGGTGGACGGCGTCTGAATTTCTGACGCTGACATTGTCCTCCACGTCATCCAGAATGATCAGATCTGGTCGGCGCTGCCGGTGTTTCAAACCAAGCAGCCTTTCCCCTCGCCCTCGAGACTTGATACGCACCTCATTCATGGTCAAGAAATCATCAACATGACTGCTCTCCCGCACCAAATCCCCGAAATCCTGGCGAAGGCGATCATTGTAGAGGAGCTCCAGATAAATGAAGGCTGTCAAATCACTGGCCGATTCTTTGCTGCTGCCCCCGATAATGATAAAATTGCGCCTCCGGAAACAGATCTGATGCAGGACATACCCGAAAGCGCAGAGCGTGGTCTTGGCAAACTCCCTGGGCACGGCCACAACTACCGCCCGCCCTAACCCGCCATTCCCCTCGCTCCAGAAGCTTTTCCGGGACAACGCCTCTTTTCCTTCCTCCAGGAGTTGGATTAATTCGAAGTGAAAGGCGGCCGAGGGTTGAATAAAATAATGAGGTAGGTAAGTCCTGCAAAAAAAGAGGGGGTCCTGTGCCGCTCGCTGTCGGCGTCTCTCCTGCTTTCCTTCACATTCATCCACCAAAGGCAACACATTCAAACTGAGCTCCATAAGAACTCTATCAGCCCTTTGTCGAAAAGCTTTCCTAGTCATCTTTCGCTGTAATGTCATCAACTCACCCTCCATCGCCGGAGTTGCCGCCTTGCATGCCCTTGCCTTCGACTTTCTGCGCCAACCCTCCCCTAACTACCTTCCCATCGATGCTTCTTTTAATCTAAATTAATGTAATTAATAAAATTATCTGATTATTGTTCACCAACCGGCCTTTATCTACCAACATTCATTAAAGATCTTTTCCACCGAACTGACTAAAATGCGTAAGCTGCGCTTGCTGATCTTTACTCCCTTAAGTTTTCCCTCCCAAAACCAGCGATAAACGGTGGAGCGGGAAACAGCCAATTGCCGGGCAACTTCGCTGGGACGGACAAGCTTTTCTTTAATCATCACGCTATTACCTCGCCTCGTTATCTTTCCTGCTTTAGTTCCGCCGCCGCCTCATACCATTTTCTCCTTTGCTGAGTTTAAGCTTGGAAATTCCTCCTGCTCCAAAACTTCTTGCGACCTCATCTCCATGAACATCGTTTTTATTGTTCTCCATGTACTCAAATTCATTTGAATTAACCAGAACACCTAAGACATCTGGCACAAATCCCCGCTTCACCAAACCTCCCCCACCATTGCCTCCACCGAGGCGGCGATTATTCTGAGGCTGCCGGTTTTCAACCGCACCCCTCTCAGCTTCCCTTCCCAAAACCAGCGATAGACCGTGGAACGCGACACCGCCAGTTGGCAAGCAACCTCTCTAGGACGCACAAGTTTTTCCATCATCATGGCTCAACCCTCCTCATCTTGTTGTCCTCTGTTTTTCAAAACCTGTTCCAAAACCCTCCATCCGGACATAAAAATCCGCTAAGATCCTTCCAGTTTCAGGACCCTAATCTCCCATACTCTTTAATACTATTGTTAATTCAGATAATTAGGTGATTGCTGAACTGCAGCGGAATGGTGACTGGCAAGCCGCGGGCGCTGTTACATCGACAGACTGAGCAGGCTCAAACATTCTTGAGGAACCCTTTACAACAACTTAAATATCTCTAGAGATTTTCCCAACCCCTAGAATTTGCCCTTTTTTCACCTCTTAAAATCTCTAGGGGAATATGTCTCTTTTATCTTCCACCTCGAACACTCTTTAGACCCTCAAGACTTTCTTTTCCCCTCTAGTGCAGGATGGTAGCCTCAAAAGCTCGGCGAGCGAAATCCAGGATTCAAACCGGGTATATTGGCCTTTATCTTGCTAATCACCAAATTAAAAGATGTTTAATTAGTTCTTCAGCCATTTGAGAACTTCACTAAAGTCCAACTCAGGAGAATAAATAATGAACACGGAAATATTATTAAAAAAACGTTTTTTCCGTCCGGATGAAGTGGCTGAGCTCCTCCTTATATCCAAGCGTACCATATATCGTATGATCCATGACGGCCGCCTCGACGGCGTCGATAAAAACCGACGTCCCCTGCGCGTCCCCCGGGAAGCCATCCTCAGCCTTTTTCCGGTCGATGCTTGGGCCAATTAACCCCCCCCTTCCCTGAACTCCCCGGCAAACCGAAACAATGCGACAAGAACGGTATGGTACAGGGGAGGGGAGTTCAATCTTTTTTATTCATTGTCTCCACCAGCCGCGCCACCTCCCCCGGTCGCCGCAAGGCCATCGTACAGATACTCACCGCATCCGCCCCCAGGTCAAAGTAGCGTTTGACGTCAGCCAAACAACTCACCCCACACCCCATAATGAGAAAAAGTTTCACCTTCTTCCGCAATTCCCGGTTATAGACCAGAGCTGCGGGGAAAGCGGGTCCGCCTGAAACCCCGCCCCCCCCTGCCGCCGCCAATGGTGAGGGTGGGAAACGCCCTGCTGGAAAGATCATGGCATAGGGAATCGTATTTACCCCATGAATCGCCCCTACTCCTAAGTTTTCTAATTCCTGTGCAAATTCAAATGGATGCATAACGCTAATCTTGGCTATAAGAAAAAGTTCAGCATACCGCCGCACTGCCCGCACGCAGGCAATCGCCTGGGTTATATTCTCGGCAACAGCCTCTTGCACATTGGGACAGGAAAAGTTCAGTTCCAATCCCCCAAAATCAACCCCTAAAGTCTTCCGGTAAATCTCAATGGCTTCCAGGGTCTCCCGGATTGCCGTCTCCTCACCTCTAGAAAATTCCGGATAAAAATTGGGAATGACATTATATCCGTCGATTAGAGACTGTCTGATCTCGGCAGCACACACCTCCACTCCCTGGTTGGTGAGACCGTAGGCATTGAGCATTCCCAGTTCCGGTATCCGCCTGATATATCCCCAGGTAAGGGGATTGGCAGGAATAAAATTCCCCCGCCGCTGCCGCCGAGTGGCAGATTTGCTTATAATTGTAGTCCCGGTTTGCCGCACTACTCGAAGCAGGCGCCGATAGGTTGGCAACCAGGAGTAAGGAAAAATGCCGCTGCCCCCTGGCCCGAACGCCGTGGAGATAATCACCGGAGAGATTCTCTGCTTTCTGTTTGCCATAACCATAACCGCATATTCTGTTTATCTGTAGTTCCTACCTTCTCTAAATGCAAAGTAGCATATCCGCTGGTAAGATTCAACGACGCGGCATTTAACCGACCTCCCAATACCGCAGCCAGTATCCCCGAACCCGAACTGCTTCCAGACCCCCAACCTCATTTTGGTTGATCGCTCTTCCCTGCTTCCTCTTCCCCCTCTCCTGCTCCTGGTTATCTGGGTTTTTCTACATTCACCTTGCTTTTATTGCAAACCGACTTACAATATGATAAAAATACAATCAAAAAGAAGACTTTTCTGCACAAGGCAAAGAATGAATAATAATCGCCTCAGCCCCTTTTATAAAAACATTGCTCTCTGGTTGCTGATCGGCTTAGTCGTGACCATGCTCTTTAACTTCTTTAATAAGTCCCAACTTGCCCGAGAAAAATCGCAGCTCAGCTATAGCAAGTTCCTCGACCTGGTTAACGAGGGCAAAATAGCCCGCGTCGTCATTCAGGGTGAGGAAATTACCGGTGAACATCTAGACGGTAAGGCCTTTCACACCTACGCCCCCAAAGATCCCGATCTCGTTAAATTCCTGCGGGAAAAAGGCATTGAACTTTCTGCCAAGCCAGCCGATGACTCTCCGTGGTACACTACGCTGCTCATCTCCTGGCTGCCAATGATCGTTCTGGTCGGCATCTGGATCTTTTTCATGCGCCAGATGCAGACCGGCGGTGGTAAAGCCATGTCGTTCGGCAAAAGCCGCGCCCGCCTGCTTAATGAAAGCTCCAAGAAGGTGACTTTTAGCGACGTTGCCGGCATCGATGAGGTCAAGGAAGAAGTCTCCGAAATCATTGATTTTCTTAAAGACCCCAAGAGGTTCACCCGCCTGGGCGGCCGCATCCCCAAGGGCGTCCTCCTGGTCGGACCACCCGGCACCGGCAAGACCCTTCTAGCCCGCGCTATCGCCGGAGAAGCCGGGGTCCCCTTTTTCAGTATCAGTGGCTCTGACTTTGTGGAAATGTTCGTCGGGGTCGGTGCTGCGCGCGTCCGCGACCTCTTTCTGCAAGGGAAAAAAAACGCCCCCTGCATCATCTTCATCGATGAAATTGATGCCGTCGGCCGTCATCGCGGCGCCGGTTTGGGCGGTGGCCATGATGAACGGGAACAGACCCTGAATCAGTTGTTGGTGGAAATGGATGGCTTCGAATCCAATGAAGGGGTCATCCTCATAGCCGCCACCAACCGCCCCGATGTGCTCGACCCCGCCCTGCTGCGCCCGGGCCGTTTTGACCGCCAGGTAGTAGTACCCATACCAGATCTTAAAGGCCGGGAAAGTATTTTAAAGGTTCATACCCGGAAGATTCCTCTGGCGGACATCGTCAACCTCTTCGTCCTGGCCCGCGGAACTCCGGGCTTCTCCGGCGCCGATCTCGAAAATCTGGTTAACGAAGCAGCTATCTTCGCTGCCCGAGATAATAAAGACCGCGTGTCGATGGAAGACTTTGAACAGGCCAAGGATAAGATCCTCATGGGCTCCGAGCGCAAGAGTATGATCATTTCCGATGAAGAGCGCAAAAACACTGCTTACCACGAGGCTGGCCACACCTTGGCAGCCAAACTCATTCCGGGAACCGATCCCATTCACAAAGTCACCATCATCCCTCGCGGGCGTGCCCTCGGTGTCACCCAACAACTGCCTTTGGATGAAAAACATACTTATACCAAAGAATATCTGCTGAACACCCTGGCGGTCCTCATGGGCGGACGCGTTGCCGAGGAACTGGTCTTACAGCATCTCACCACCGGTGCTGGAAATGACATCGAACGAGCCACCGATCTGGCCCGCAAAATGGTCTGCAATTGGGGCATGAGCAATAGTTTGGGACCTCTGGCCTTCGGAAAACGGGAAGAACATATCTTCTTGGGGCGGGAAATTGCCCAACATCGCGATTTTAGCGAGGAAACCGCCCGATTAATTGACGCCGAAATCAAGGGGTTCGTTGAACAGTCCTACCAAAGGGTCAGAGTGCTCATTCGTCAGAATGAACCCGGTCTGCATGCCCTGGCCAAAGCTTTACTCGAAAAAGAGACTCTGAGCAGCGATGAGGTCGACGCCATCGTTTCCCAACATGCGAATTCTGACCTGCCGCCGCCAAACGATACCGCCGATTCAGACCTGCCCTCGGCGGTCAACAGCTAGTTCTTGGTAGAGCCGGTCAAGTTGCTGCGAACCATCTTGCTTGCACTTTACCAATCACTCCTCTCATCCCCTCCTGCCCCCGGTCTAGGTTGGGATGAGAAGCTCTGAAGATATTTCTGCCTATCGAAATCTGCAGATTGACTCGGATCTGCCCAAAACAAGGATACTCCTTATGGCGCCGCTTCACCAATTGGTCATCGGTAAGCAAACCTTTGACCTCGCACACCGATCACTGCTCATGGGGGTCCTCAACGTTACGCCCGACTCCTTCTCTGATGGCGGCTTTTTCTTCAGCCACGACGCTGCCATCCAACAAGCCCTGCAACTAGCCGCTGACGGAGCTGATATTATCGATATCGGCGGTGAATCAACCCGTCCCTTCGCCCCCCCTCTCTCCCTGCAAGAGGAACTTGACCGGGTTATCCCGGTAATCCGAACCATTCGCCGGGAATTGGATACACTCATTTCTATTGATACCTATAAAGCTGCCGTGGCCCAAGCCGCCTTGGAGGCCGGCGCCAACCTCATCAACGATATCAGTGCCTTGCGATTTGATCCCGACATGGCACCATTAGCCGCACAGTCCGGCGTTCCGGTCGTGCTCATGCATATGCAGGGAACCCCGCAAGATATGCAGGTTGACCCCCACTATAATGACCTGGTAGGTGATATTAAAACCTTTCTGGCTCAACGTCGGGATTTTGCCTGCGCCCAGGGGATTGATCCGGCCAATATCATCTTAGACGTCGGCATCGGCTTCGGTAAAACCCTGGCCCACAATCTCGAACTGCTCCAGCGGCTGGATGAATTCCGCAATCTGGATTGCCCCCTGTTGCTGGGAGTCTCGCGTAAGGCCTTTATCGGCAGGATATTACATGTCCCGGTAACCGAACGCGATATCGGCGGGTTGGGCGCCATCATCCTGGGCCTCGTCAGAGGGGCCAATATCATCCGTACCCACAACGCAGCTTATGCCAAGCAAGCGATCGCCGTCGCTGAAGCTATCCTGCACAGCTATCCTCGCTAGCTGCCCCGCGCCGCCAACGTCCTATGATCACCGATATATTAAACATCCGCTGGCAAGATGTTATTGATATCATCCTGACTGCCATCCTCATTTACCAGCTTTTACTCCTCCTGCGCGGTACCCAGGGCATTCAGATCCTTGCCGGCATCCTCATCCTGCTCCTTGCTTATTGGGGCGCCCGGCGTTTGGATTTTTTCACCCTCGAGTGGATCTTGGAAAGCTTTGTCAAAAGCCTCCTGTTGATTGCGATCATCTTATTTCAGTCCGACATCCGCCGCATGTTGAGCCGAGTCGGGCGCCGGGCTATTTTTCCCGCCGGTTATTCCGAACCCAAAATTTTAGAGGAAATTGCCAACGCTACTGATAGCCTCGCCAAACAAAAGATCGGCGGTCTCTTCGTCTTGAAACGCCAGGGTAAACTTCGCGATATCATAGAAGGGGGCATCCGGTTGGATGCCACAGTCAGCTGCGAGCTTTTACTCACCCTGTTCTGGCCCAACAGCCCGACCCATGACGGCGCCGTCATCATCTCCGGAGATCAGATTCTGGCCGCCGGTTGTGTTTTGCCCCTCAGTAACAGACCTGATCTTGACAAAGCCTTGGGCACCAGGCATCGCGCCGGTCTCGGTGTCACTGAACATTCGGATGCTATCGCCATCATCATCTCGGAAGAAAGGGGACAGGTATCTCTGGCCCAGGAAGGCCGGCTAACCATGAATCTCAGCCGCACCCAACTGCTCCACAATCTCAATGAAATCTTTACCAAGAACGAATCAACAAATACAGGCTGGTATGAAAAAATATCTCGCCTCTTTGAAAAAAAATAAAGGCCTTAAATTCCTGGCCCTACTCCTGGCACTAATCGCCTGGTTCGCCGTCGGATCGGAGGAACGCACCGAGACCACGTTACAACTGGCCCTGGAACTTACCAATATCCCCAGGAATCTTATCGTTACCAATGAAATCCCCACCCTCCTGGAAGTGCGGGTGCAAGGTCCGCGCAGCGTTATCCGAGAATTAACGAACGAAAAACTGCACAAAAAAATTGACCTTTCCGGTGCCAAAACCGGTAGCCATACTATCCCCCTGCCCCCCAGCAGTCTGAATTTCCCGCGCGGCGTGGTTGTCACCCGCATCCGGCCCAACGCCCTGTCAATCACCTTGGACCAGGCTTTGACCCGCCAATTGGACGTGCAGCCGGTCATTAAGGGCTCACCGGCACCCGGCTTTGAAGTGGGTGAAGTCATCCTGACACCAAAACAAGTACTCATCAGGGGACCGAAACGCGACCTCAATCAACTTAAGTTTATCAACACCATCCCAATCGATATCAATAACTTAAGTTCCTCCATAGTCAAAGACGTTGAACTGGATTTTAAAAACCTCTCCATAACGTATCTGGAAAACGAACCCCTGGTGGTGAAAATTACTATCCGGCCTAAACTCCAAACCAAGACCTTTGTCAATATCAACGTCCTACCTGTACAGGATAGTGGGACGGCGCACCTCTCCCCTTCCAAGGTTGCTGTCACGGTGCGCGGACCTTCCACCAACCTGGAACATCTCCGCCCGGAGGACATAAGCGCTAAAGTCTCTTTAAAGAATTTGAAGCCTGGGAGGTACGAAGTACGGGTAGCGGTTGAAGTATCCGATGGACTTGAGGTCTTGAAGGTCGCACCGGGGAAAATCAAAGTCAATCTGAGGCGAGCCAAATCTCCTTGAAACCCCGCTCCAGAAACATTACAACTACTGGCTATCACTTATGGCGGTTCAACTCTTTATCCCCTGTTATGTCGATCAATACACTCCACAGGTAGCCCGGGCCCTCTGCCAACTCCTGGATTACCTGGGCATCGCCTGGACCTACCCTGCTACCCAAACCTGCTGTGGGCAATTTGCCTATAACGCTGGCGATTGGACCTCCGCCCGCCGTCTGATGCGCCATTTTTTTACGGTGTTTAACCGCACCGAGGCCATCATCTGCCCCAGTGCCTCCTGCGTCCTTACCGTTCGCTGTCATTACCCCTCTCTCATCGAAACACCCCACGACGCCGATCATCTTCAACAACTCCAGCCTTTGGTACTGGAATTCAGCGAATGGCTGTTTTCTATTCTTCCTCTACCATATTCCCTGAACTTCCCCGGTAAGGTTTTACTGCATCAATCCTGCGCCGCCAGGCAACTTGGCAGCCTGCCGAAAATGCGGCATATACTTTCCACCGTTTCCCAATTAGAATTACTCGAAATGCCCTCTTCCTATGCCTGCTGCGGCTTTGGAGGCCTCTTCTCAGTCAAACGCCCTGAATTATCTCAGGCAATCGGCCTCAACTATCTAACCGCGGCGAGATCAACCGGCGCTGAAGCCCTGGTCTCTCCCGACGTCGGCTGCCTCCTCCATTTACAGGGTCTGCTACAAGCCCGAGGTCTCACCTGGCCCCTGTACCATCTGAGTGAATTGCTTCTCCAAACGCTTCAATACTGCTGAGGACGTCTCCTGACGTTATTCTTTTTCATCTCCGCTAAAAACTGCTTTAGCTTCAGCCGGACGCCGGTATTCGTTAAATGCTCTTCTTCGATCAACCGCTTGATGGTCTGAATCATATCCACATCTGTGAGGCGGTACTCTCGACGATTCGATTCTGTCCGGACCGGCTTGAGAAACTCCTCAAAGGATTTTTCCCAATACCGCAGAGTTGATTTTCTCACTCCCGTCAATCGAGATACCTGATCGATGTTTAATAATAAATCGCCCTCTAGTAGCTTATCAGACATAACGCCTCACTTCCCTAAAACCGGACGAATTCCCTCACAACCAACGCTTAGCTTCCCAACACCCTTACCGGTTTAAAATTCTTCTTGTTTTTAAGACCTTTATTCAATTTCACGCTAACTAGATATATTTTAATAGAGGCTATTCCTTTGTTAATTCGGCTTTTCCACTTTATCGAAATAATTATTCATAAACTTAAATATTTTTTCGCAATCAGAACATTATTTCCAATATTTTTCTTGATGCACGTCAATTCGCCCCCTCTCTGAAAGCAGGTGGTGCAGGCTTTCCAGCCTACATACCCATACACAGGCCAGGAGGCCTATGCCACCGATCATTCTTTCATGCTTCGTTGTGTTCCTCAGAACATGCCGATTTGTATGTCAGCCGCCCCATCTCCGGGGAGCGAAGCCATTGACGGGGAGTTTCGCGATCCGGGCGGATACCCTCATTTCTTATTAATACTTCAGATAGATAATTTTTCATGTTCTGGTAATCACAACGAAATATGAAAACAGAACCGTGGCAGCTGCTCACAATAATGCTTCTTCTGCTCACCACCCCCTGGCCACTGCCCACTTTTTTCACATAAGCCTATCCCCCATACTGAGCGCATTCTCTCTGATCATTAAACGCCTCATGTATTTGGAGGTATTGGTTTGACTTTTTCCCCCCAGGTGATATTTTCAGCCGGCAATCATACTTTCTAAAAAATTCTTGACAGAACCATAAATCTTAACTAACATTATATAGTCTAGTATATGTTGTTTTGTCTAGCTGGCACCGCAAACAAGCAAGCCTCAGGCTGGCGTAGCTCAATGGTAGAGCAGCTGATTTGTAATCAGCAGGTTGCGGGTTCGAATCCCATCGCCAGCTCCATGATTAGGATAATTTGCCGCACCCGGAATGTGGCAAAGTTTTTGTGGAGAGGTTCCCGAGCGGCCAAAGGGAGCAGACTGTAAATCTGCCGGCGAAGCCTTCGGAGGTTCGAATCCTCCCCTCTCCACCATGTAGGGCTAAAGAAGGCGGGAATAGCTCAATTGGCTAGAGCATCAGCCTTCCAAGCTGAGGGTTGCGGGTTCGAGCCCCGTTTCCCGCTCCAGAAATATGCCCACGTAGCTCAGTAGGTAGAGCACTTCCTTGGTAAGGAAGAGGTTCACCGGTTCGATCCCGGTCGTGGGCTCCATAACCGATTAGCGAAGTTGTAATACATCCCCTGCGGAAACTGTTGGACCGCATCATCTCTTGAGGGAGACGACATCATGGCCAAGAAGAAGTTTGAGCGGAAGAAGCCCCACGTCAACATCGGTACGATCGGGCATATTGACCATGGCAAGACAACGCTGACGGCGGCGATTACCAAACATCTGTCGTTGAAAGGGATGGCGGAATACGTGCCTTTTGACCAGATCGACAAGGCGCCGGAAGAAAAAGAGCGGGGGATCACCATTGCCACGGCCCACGTCGAATACGAGACGGACAATCGCCATTATGCCCATGTGGATTGTCCGGGGCACGCCGACTATATCAAGAACATGATCACCGGAGCGGCCCAGATGGACGGCGCCATCCTGGTGGTGGGAGCCGACGACGGTCCCATGCCCCAGACCCGGGAGCACATCCTGCTGGCCCGGCAGGTGGGCGTACCCTACATCGTCGTCTTCCTGAACAAAGTGGACATGGTGGACGACCCCGAGCTCATCGAACTGGTGGAACTGGAACTGCGAGAGTTGCTCTCCAAATACGATTTTCCGGGGGATGATATCCCGATCGTCAAGGGTTCGGCCCTGAAGGCGCTGGAATCGGACGACCCCAAATCCGAGGCGGCGGCCTGCATCTTCGAGCTGATGAAGGCGGTAGATGGCTATATCCCCGAGCCGGTCCGGGATGTCGACAAACCCTTCCTGATGCCCATCGAAGACGTCTTCTCTATCTCGGGACGGGGTACCGTCGTCACCGGCCGGGTGGAGCGGGGCATCATCAAGGTCCAGGAGGAAGTCGAGATCGTCGGGTTCGGCCCCACCTTCAAGACCGTTTGCACCGGGGTGGAGATGTTCCGCAAGATCCTGGACCAGGGACAGGCGGGCGATAATATCGGCATCCTGCTGCGCGGCACCAAGAAAGATGAGGTGGAGCGCGGCCAGGTAGTAGCCAAGCCGGGTTCGATCACCCCCCACACCAAGTTCAAGGCCGAGGTCTACGTCCTCAATAAAGAGGAAGGCGGGCGTCACACCCCCTTCTTCAGCGGCTACCGGCCCCAATTCTACCTGCGCACTACCGACGTCACCGGTGTCGTTACCCTGCCGGAAGGAGTGGAGATGGTGATGCCGGGGGACAACGTCGCCATCGAAGTACACCTCATCACTCCGGTGGCACTCGAAAAAGAACTGCGTTTCGCCATCCGGGAAGGCGGCCGCACCGTCGGCGCCGGCGTCGTTACCGAAATCGTTGAATAACCTGTAGGAGGCTTCGCCTCAGTACACAGAAACTAATAACCCAAAATTGACATTTTGATAAATTATGCGCGATATTATAATATTAGCCTGTACCGAGTGTAAACGCCGGAATTATACGACCACCAAGAACAAACGTCGCAAACCAGATAGACTGGAATTGAAGAAATTCTGTCCTTCTTGTCGGGCGCATACATCCCATCGGGAAACTAAGTAAAGCCGATATGCAGGCCAGTAGCTCCAACGGCTAGAGCACCGGACTCCAAATCCGGGTGATGGGGGTTCGAATCCCTCCTGGCCTGCCAATTTTGTATGGTTGCTCGTCAAAATAGTTCTCTTTAAAGGTGAGTCAAACTCGTCCCCTCCCCAGTCAGCGGTCAATTTGATGACTCTTTCCGGTGGCACCTATTGGGAAACCCAGTGTCAGCCTATTTTTGCGGCAACGGAGCATCTATGAGCCTATCGGGGGGTAAGAATGGGGTGAGGCGGCGTTTTGAGTAATAATTATATTTCATTACAAGAAGCTAGATAGCAGGAACGTACTTCCAGCCGGAGAGATAACCAGGCGATTGCCGATGAAAAAGATAAAAATTAAAGAAAAAGCCGGAGAAAAAGGCCAAGATGTGATCGCCAAAGAGTTGACCAAAAAACCTGGCAAAGGTCAATTGGTCAAAATCAAACCCAAAAAGAGTAAGACCTTTACTTGGCCGGCGATTGGAGACTATTGGGTTCGCACCAAACAGTTCATCCAGGAGGCCTGGGTAGAGCTGAAAAAGGTTACCTGGCCCGGACAGAAGGAAACCCTGGGAGCAACGGCGGTCGTCATTGTTTTAGTCTTTCTGGTCTCTTTCTATTTAGGAATCGTAGACTTGGGCCTTTCCCGACTGGTTAAGTACATTATCGGGTGATACAAAGGGGGCGTCTTTTGGCTCAAAAATGGTACGTCGTGCATACGTATTCCGGATTTGAAAAGAAAGTTAAAGATGCCTTGGAAGAGCGCGCCCGCAGTCGCGGTATGCAAGACCTCATCACCCAGGTTCTGGTCCCGACCGAACAGGTAGAGGAGATGATCAAAGGACAGCGGCGCATTTCGCACCGCAAGTTTTATCCGGGGTATGTGCTGGTCAGAATGGAACTGAATGACGACACCTGGCACCTGGTGCAAGATACACCTAAAGTAACCGGCTTTATCGGAGGCCGGATGGAACCGGCGGTCATTCCCGATGCTGAAGCGGAAAAGGTCATCAACCAGATTAAAGAGGGAGCACTCAAGCCTAAACCAAAGATTAAGTTTGAGTTAGGCGACAAGGTCCGGGTAATCGATGGGCCTTTTACCAACTTTAATGGCGTGGTAGATGAGGTTAAAGGGGAAAAGGGCCGGGTGCGCGTGATGATCAGTGTATTCGGACGTCCCACTCCGGTAGAGCTTGAATTCTCCCAAGTGGAAAAAACTTAGCTGTAGCTGTTGCCGAAAGGTCTGCTTATTCCTCACCCGACCCTCTCCCCTTGAGGAGAGGGCAAACTATTGGGAGATATTGAGGCAATGGCTAGGCAGTGGTTGGATATCGGCCCGAACGGATCCAGCTACGGAGGGACTGAAAACATTGTGTTAAGGAGTTCAGGATCATGGCAAAAAAGGTAATTGCGCAGATAAAACTGCAGTTGCCCGCCGGACAGGCAAATCCCTCACCCCCAGTTGGACCCGCTTTAGGGCAGCATGGCGTCAACATCATGGAGTTTGTAAAAAGTTATAACGCCCGCACCCAAGGTCAGGAAGGCATGGTTATTCCAGTTCTGATAACCGTTTTTGCTGATCGGTCCTTCAACTTCGTTACCAAAACACCGCCGGCCTCGGTTCTGCTTAAAAAAGCAGCCCAGTTGGCCAAAGGCGCCAAAGAAGCCGGACGGGGAAATATCGGGCAGGTAACCATGGACCAGGTAGAAGAGATTGCCCGGCTCAAGTTGCCTGATTTAAATACCGTAGATGTCGAAGCGGCCAAACAGACCATTATGGGAACGGCGCGCAGTATGGGGATAGAGATCGTTTAAGCATCTCACCCTGAGAGAAAGGTGGCGCGACATGGCGAAAAGAGGCAAGAAATATACAGCCATGCGGGAAAAGGTGGATAGAACCCGCAAATATAATTTTTCAGAGGCAGTAACCGAGGCTCTGGGAACCACCTATACCAAATTTGATGAAAGTCTGGACGTAGCTGTTCGGCTGGGGGTCAATCCGCGACATGCTGACCAGATGGTCCGGGGAGCAGTAGTGTTGCCCCATGGCGTCGGTAAAACAGTGCGAGTTTTAGTTTTTGCCAAAGGCGAAAAAGAGAAGGAAGCCCTCGATGCCGGGGCCGATTACGTCGGTGCGGAAGATCTCATTGAAAAAATCAAAGGTGGCTGGCTGGACTTTGATAAGGCGGTGGCAACCCCCGACCTCATGGGAGCGGTCGGCAAGATCGGCAAGATACTGGGCCCCCGCGGTCTGATGCCCAATGCTAAAGCGGGCTCGGTTACCTTTGATGTGAATCGGGCAGTTCAAGAGCTCAAAGCCGGTAAGATTGAATTCCGGGTTGATAAAGCCGGTGTGGTACATGCCCCTATGGGCAAGGTCTCTTTCGGCGAGGAAAAAATCCTCCAAAATATGGCGGCCTTCTTTGACACCCTGATCCGATTGAAGCCGACAACCAGTAAAGGCGCCTATATGCAGGGCATATCTATTTCCACCACCATGGGTCCGGGCGTCCGCATCGATCCTTTGGAAGTAAAAAATCTGATACGCTTCGCCACTACCTAACGTGCCGGCGAGGGAGAGGAGGAGCCGATGCAAAAAGCTAAAAAAAGCGAAATAATCGAAGAACTACAGCAGAAATTGGAGCGGGCCTCGTTCAATGTCCTGGCCGACTTCAAAGGAATGAAGGTGGCTGAATTCACCCAGTTGCGCCGGGAACTGAAAAACGCTGGCGGCGAATTAATAGTCGCCAAGAATACCTTGTTAAAACTGGCCGCCGGCAACACCGAGGCGGCTGCTTTGGAAAGCTTCCTGGTCGGCCCGACGGCGATTGCCCTGGGCTACCAGAATCCGGTTGAAATTGCCAAAATCCTGGCCAAATACGCCAAAGATAAACCTGATAATTTCTTCCTCAAGGCCGGGAGGTTAAATGCCTCCGTATTAGCGAAGCAGGACATTATCGATATCTCCAAACTCCCGGATCGAGAAGTATTGTTGGCTAAGTTATTGGGAGCTTTACAAGGAGTACCCACGTCTCTGGTCAGCGTCCTGTCGGGCATCATCCGGCAATTTCTCTATACCTTGCAGGCCATTGCAGACAAACAGGTCGAGCGCTGAGTTCTTTTGGCAGACCAACAGCCCTCATCAGAGACGAAATGCTTGCCCCGCACGATAGTTTTTTCGTCCCGGCGCTGACAGCTTAGCGTGAGTAAGAGACACAGGTGATGGCTGAAAACCGGAAAATGACTGCAGAGTTAAACCGCGCCAGAGGATTTATTATGATATATCAAGCATGTAAGGAGGATTATGCGTCATGGCGATAACGAAAGAAGAGGTCATCGATTTCATTGCTTCTATGAGCGTTTTGGAATTATCCCAGATGATCAAAGATCTGGAAGAGAAATTTGGCGTCACGGCGGCGGCTCCGGTAGCAGTAGCGGCTGGACCGGCGATGGCGGAAGCGGCTCCGGCAGTAGAGGAGAAGACCGAGTTCGATGTGATCCTGACGGTGATTGGGGCTAATAAAATCCAGGTCATCAAAGAAGTGCGCGCCATCACCGGTTTAGGTCTCAAAGAAGCCAAGGAGGCTGTAGAAGGTGTACCGACCAACATCAAAGAAGCCGTCTCCAAAGCCGAGGCTGAAGAAATCAAGAAAAAATTAGAAGAGCAAGGCGCCACTGTAGAAATCAAATAGGGCGGCATTCAGGCAAAGCCCTTAAATGGCGGCGGCGTTTTGGAGTTAAGCAGAGGTTGGTGTCTGCAAACAAGGAGAAAGAATGGCTGAGGTCTTCTCACCTCAAAAATTGTATCGCAAAAATTTTGGCAAAATAGAAAGGATTATCGACATCTCAAATCTCATCGAGATGCAGAAAGAATCCTATAATAGATTCCTCCAGAAAGATACGCCTCCGGAACAGAGAGGCGAGTTCGGATTGCAGGGGGTATTCAAGAGTGTCTTCCCGATCACGGATTACAGCGGTGCCGCCTCCCTGGAATTTGTTAACTACAGTTTTGCCGAACCGAAGTATGATGAGGAAGAGTGCCTACAGCGGGGCATGACCTTTGAAGCACCGATGAAACTGACCGTGCGTCTGGTGGTCTATGACGTCGAGTCGGAAACCAAGATGCAATCTATCCGGGATATCAAGGAACAGGAAATTTATTTTGGCACCATGCCCTTGATGACGGATAACGGTACTTTCATCGTCAACGGTACTGAACGCGTTATTGTCAGCCAACTCCATCGTTCTCCGGGTCTGTTTATCGATCACGATCGAGGCAGGACCCACTCCAGCGGCAAGCTCCTCTATTCGGCCCGTTTAATACCGATGCGGGGTTCCTGGATTGATTTTGAATTTGATCCGAAAGATATTTTATACGCCCGCATAGACCGCCGACGGAAATTCCCGGTTACGGTATTGCTCAAGGCCTTGGGTTATTCTACCGAAGAACTACTTAACTTTTTTTATAAAACCGAAAAAGTATTTCTAGACTCCGAAGGCATTGAAAAAAAATTCAATCCCGAGTTTCTGCTGCAACGCAAAGTCTCAATGGATATCGTGGACCCTAGCACAGGGGAATTATTGGTCAAAAAGAACAAAAAGATCACCCCGGAACTCATCCGCAAACTGCAGAAAGCGGGTGTAGAACGGTTGTCCCTAATGCCGGGTGAAATAATCGGTCGAGTAGTGGCTCACGATATCTTGGACACCGAAAACGGCGAGGTGCTGATTAACTGTAACGAACCAGTGACCGAGGAAAAACTCGACCGTCTGCGCCAGCGCCGCATCCGTGAGATTGACGTCCTCTACATCGAAGGCATCAATGTCAGCCCCTGCCTCCGTAACACTTTGGCGGTGGATAAGACCGGCAGCACACGTGAGGCCATCTTTGAAATCTATCGGAAACTCCGTCCCGGCAATCCGCCAACTCTGGAGGTAGCAGCCAATTTCTTCGACAACCTCTTTTTTCGCCCGGAATATTACGACTTATCTCCGGTCGGACGTCTGAAGCTGAACCTCAAGTTGAAACGCGAGGCGCCGGTTACTCAGAGTACGTTGGATAAAGAAGACATACTGTTTGCCGTCAGGGAGCTCATTACCCAAAAAGAACTCGAAGGCCCCATTGACGATATCGATCATTTAGGCAATCGTCGGGTTCGGGCCGTCGGTGAACTGTTGGAAAATCAATACCGTATCGGCCTGGTGCGAATGGAGCGGGCCATTAAGGAGCGTATGAGTCTTCAGGAAATCGACGCCCTGATGCCCCATGATCTGATCAACGCCAAACCGGTGTCGGGAGTGGTGAAAGAATTTTTTGGCACCAGCCAACTATCCCAATTTATGGACCAGACCAACCCGTTGTCAGAGATCACTCACAAACGCCGTCTGAGTGCTTTAGGACCCGGCGGCTTGACTCGGGAACGGGCGGGATTTGAGGTGCGTGACGTCCACCCGACTCACTACGGCCGCATCTGCCCCATTGAAACCCCGGAAGGTCCAAATATCGGCCTGATCGTCTCTTTATCCACCTATGCCCGGGTAAATGAATTCGGCTTTATCGAAACCCCTTACCGCGTGGTGGAAAAGAAAGAAGAAAATGGCGTTTGGAGCGTACATGTTTCTCGCCAGATAAAATTCTTGAGTGCCTTGGATGAAGGCGATAATGTTATCGCCCAAGCGAATGCCCCTCTTGATCAGGACAGCAGATTTATCAACGACCTGATCTCGGCCCGGCAGGCGGGTGAATCTATCATGGTTCGACCGGAAGAAGTTGATTACATGGATGTCTCGCCCAGCCAGTTGGTCAGCGTCGCGGCCTCTCTCATCCCGTTCCTCGAAAACGATGACGCCAACCGGGCGCTCATGGGTTCTAACATGCAGAGACAGGCCGTTCCGCTCTTAACCTGTACTCCACCCCTCATCGGTACCGGTTTGGAAAACGTCGTGGCCCGGGATTCTGGCGTTACCCTTGTGGCTAAACGCAGCGGCATCGTCGAAGTGGTGGATGGCACCCGTATCGTCGTGCGCGCTTATAATGGCGATGAGGGAGATTCCCAATCAATTGTTGACATTTACAAACTGACAAAATTCCAGCGTACCAATCAAAACACCTGTTTTAATCAGAGGCCCATCGTCAAACCCGGCGATCGGGTGGAAAAAGGCCAGATCATCGCTGACGGTCCGGCTACGGCCTTTGGGGAACTAGCCTTGGGCAAGAACGTTATGGTAGCTTTTATGCCCTGGGGCGGGTACAACTTTGAAGATTCCATCCTCGTTAGTGAACGCATTGCCAAGGAAGACGTCTTCACCTCCGTTCATATTGAAGAGTTTGAGGTCGTCGCCCGCGACACAAAACTCGGCAAGGAAGAAATCACCCGAGACATCCCCAACGTGAGTGAAGAGGCCCTGGCCAATCTCGATGAAAGCGGCATAATCCGTATCGGGGCCGAAATTAAACCAGGAGACATCTTAGTAGGCAAGGTAACTCCTAAAGGGGAAACCCAGCTTTCTCCGGAGGAAAAGCTGCTGCGCGCTATTTTCGGTGAAAAGGCCGGTGATGTCCGCGATACCTCCCTGCGAGTTCCCCCTGGTATAGAAGGAATTATTATTGATGCCCGGATCTTCTCACGCAAGGGAGTTGAAAAAGATGAGCGCAGCCGAGCCATCGAAGCGGAGGCCATTGCCAAACTTCAAAAAGACCAAGGCGATGAAATTTCAATCATAACCCAGAGTGTCAGCCATCGCCTTAAAGAACTTCTGGTCAACCAAACGGTCTTTGACATCCCGGATGATATTACGTCCGCCAGCTATATCCTGGAAAAAGGGGTCATTATCACCCCGGACATGGTAACCAAGCTCCCCTTGCATCATTGGCGTAATGTCTCTTTCGATAATCCGGAACTGGAAGGCAGCGTCGATCGGCTGCTGGAAAGTTATCAGGTCCAGATTCAACAGGTAAACAATCAGTTTGAAGAAAAGATCAATCGCCTGCGCAAAGTCGATGAACTTCCGCCGGGCGTTATTAAGATGGTAAAAGTTTTCATCGCCATGAAGCGCAAGTTGGCAGTAGGCGACAAAATGGCCGGCCGACACGGCAATAAAGGCGTGGTTTCCCGGATCCTACCGGAGGAAGACATGCCCTACTTTGCCGACGGCACCCCGGTTGATATCGTGCTCAATCCTTTAGGGGTGCCCTCCCGCATGAATGTGGGTCAGGTTCTGGAAACCCATCTCGGGTGGGCCTCGCGTCTTTTAGGCCAGCAGATCAGACGTTTGATCGACGAATTTTATGATCTGGACGCCGTGAAAAATCGGATACGAGCCCTCTATAACAACCCCCAGGTGGACGCCTGGCTGGAGTCAGCCACCCTCGAAGATATCAGACAGTTCTGGGAAAAGTTTCATAAAGAAGGGATGTTCATGGCCTCACCGGTCTTTGACGGGGCCCTGGAGTCGGAGATCCGCGCCTGTCTAACCCAAGCGGGCGTTTCAGAAGTAGGGAAAGCAAAACTTTTCGACGGCCGCACCGGCGAACCCTTTGACCGTAGCGTAACCGTAGGCACCATGTACATGATGAAGCTGCATCACCTGGTAGACGACAAGATCCATGCCCGCTCCATCGGACCTTATTCGCTTGTCACCCAGCAGCCGTTGGGAGGTAAGGCCCAGTTTGGCGGCCAACGTTTAGGCGAAATGGAAGTGTGGGCCATGGAGGCATATGGCGCAGCCTACTCCTTGCAGGAATTTCTTACCGTAAAATCTGATGATGTCGCCGGCCGCACGCGCATGTACGAAAAGATTGTCAAAGGTCAATATGATTTAGAAGCCGGTTTACCTGAATCCTTTAATGTTCTTATCCGAGAACTTCAAAGCTTGGCCCTTAATGTGGAGCTCTTGGAGGACAAGGAATCAGAGGTGGCGGAAAACCATGGATAAAATGCGCGAAGTAAATTTAGAAGATATCAACAGCATTTTTGCCAAACCAAAAGACCCGCTCCAGTTTAACGCCGTACGGATTTCCCTGGCGTCTCCGGAGATGATCCGATCCTGGTCCTATGGCGAGGTGAAAAAGCCGGAAACTATTAATTATCGAACCTTCAAACCGGAACGGGACGGCCTCTTCTGCGCCAAAATCTTCGGCCCCACCAAAGATTATGAGTGCAACTGCGGCAAATACAAGCGGATGAAGCATCGCGGGGTGGTCTGCGAAAAATGCGGCGTGGAGGTCATCCAATCCAAGGTCAGGCGAGAACGGATGGGACATATTGAACTTGCCTGCCCGGTGGTGCATATCTGGTTTTTGAAGAGCCTGCCGAGTAAGATCGGCAACCTCTTGGACCTGACATTAAAAGATCTTGAAAAAATCCTCTACTTTGAATCCTATGTAGTCATTGACCCGAAAAATACTGCTCTCCGCAAAGGCGAAATCCTGAGTGAAGAGAAATTTCGCCAGGCCCGGGAGGAATACGGCGATGAATTCGAAGCTGGCATGGGGGCCGAAGCCATACGGGATATGCTAAGTAACCTGGACCTGACGCCGCTTTCCGAACAATTGCGGGAGGAGATGCAGAAAACCAGTTCCGAAGCAAAACGCAAAAAAATCAGTAAACGCCTTAAGGTCATTGATGCCTTCAAGGATTCTAGCATCAAGCCGGAATGGATGGTCCTGGAGGTTATCCCTGTCCTGCCCCCCGATTTGAGACCCCTGGTCCCCCTGGATGGCGGCCGCTTTGCCACCTCAGACCTAAATGATCTCTACCGGCGGGTAATTAACAGAAATAACCGGTTGAAACGCCTGGTGGAGCTCGACGCCCCGGAGATCATTATCCGCAATGAGAAACGGATGCTGCAAGAGGCGGTCGACGTCCTCTTTGACAACGGCCGTCGGGGCAAGACAATCACCGGCCCCAATAAGCGGCCGCTCAAATCGCTCAGTGACATGCTCAAAGGTAAGCAGGGACGCTTCCGCCAGAATCTTTTGGGAAAACGCGTCGACTATTCCGGGCGTTCGGTCATCGTCATCGGCCCCGATCTGCGCCTGCACCAATGCGGGTTGCCTAAAAAGATGGCCCTGGAATTGTTTAAACCATTCATTTACAACCGCTTAGTCAACAAGGGATTTTCCAATTCAATTAAATCAGCCAAAAAACTGGTGGAAAAAGAAACCCCGGAAGTGTGGGACACCCTCAGCGAAGTAGTAAAAGAATATCCGGTAATGTTGAACCGGGCCCCGACGTTGCACCGCCTGGGCATCCAGGCCTTCGAGCCGATTCTCGTGGAAGGCAAGGCTATCCAACTGCATCCCCTCGTTTGCACTGCCTTCAACGCCGACTTCGATGGCGACCAGATGGCTGTGCACGTACCACTATCGCTGGAGGCCCAGATCGAGGCCAGGGTATTGATGATGTCCACTAACAACATCCTTTCCCCGGCCAACGGGGAACCCATCATCGTGCCATCGCAGGATATTGTTTTAGGGCTCTATTACCTCACCAGAGAACGTCCTCTGGCCAAAGGGGAGCGGATCCCCTATGATGACTATAGACCTGTTCCCTTTTCCTCACCGGAAGAGGTCCGCATCGCTTACGACCAGGGAACGTTAGATTTACACGCCCGGATCCAAGTCAGGATGGACGGCCCGAAGACCTCAGTGGCAGAAATTGAAGAACTGCTGCATCAGGGGAAGATAGACCCGCAGGCGCGGTTGAAGGTACAAACCGAAGATTCGACCTTTATCACCGCAGCCGAGACCCTGCAATCAGCGCTGGATGATCGAGAATTGGATGCACAATCGCCGATCCTGGTCAGCCAGACTGGCAAAGTCGTCACCACCACGGTCGGCCGCATCTTGCTGCGGGAAATTATGCCGGAAGAAGTTACTTTCGATAGCATTAACCGGACCATGACGAAAAAAGAGATCCGCAAGTTGATCGGTGAGTCCTACCGCAAGTGTGGTATCAAGACCACTGTGATCCTGGCGGACCGGCTAAAAGACCTGGGATATAAATTCGCCACCCAGGCCGGTATTTCCATCGCCATCAACGATATGATGATACCGCAGCGTAAAGCGGAAATCTTAGGTCAGTCACAGGCGGAGGTCGCCGAAGTCGAGGGACAGTATCGGGAAGGGTTGATCACCGAAGGGGAGAAATATAATAAAGTAGTGGACATCTGGGCCAGAGCCACGGATGAAGTCGCCTCCGAAATGATGGAAGAAATGGCCCGGGAGACCGTAACCGGATACCGTACGAACCCCGAACAGGAAAAAATCCTCGCAGAAGAGGAAACCGGAAGCTTTAACCCGATCTATATGATGGCTGACTCCGGGGCCCGCGGTAGTGATAAGCAGATGCGGCAATTGGCCGGAATGCGCGGTCTGATGGCCAAACCTTCGGGTGAAATCATTGAAACCCCCATCACCGCCAATTTCCGGGAAGGCTTGACCGTGTTGCAATACTTTATCTCCACCCACGGCGCCCGGAAAGGTCTGGCCGATACGGCGTTGAAAACCGCTAATTCCGGTTACCTCACCCGACGGTTGGTGGACGTTGCCCAGGATTGTGTGATCACCGAATTAGACTGCGGCACCATCGATGGCATCGACGTTACACCGCTCATTGAAGGTGGTGAGATTATTCAACGGGTAGGCGAACGTGTGCTGGGCCGAACCGCCCTGGAAGACATCGTCAACCCCAATACCGGTCGGGTCATTGTCTTCGCCAACGACGAAATCGACGAAGAGGCTGCTCAACAGATCGAAGAAGCTGGCATCGAAAAACTTCGTATCCGCTCGGTGCTCACCTGTCAGACCCGATATGGCGTGTGTGCCAAATGCTACGGCCGAGACCTGGCGCATGGCACGCCGGTGAACATCGGCGAGGCCATTGGCATCATCGCCGCCCAATCCATCGGTGAACCGGGTACCCAGTTGACGATGAGAACGTTTCACATCGGCGGCACGGCCTCCCGGCGGGCTGAACAGAGCGTCCACCTGTCCCGCCATCGCGGTAAGGTGCAGTTTGACAACTTGCGCACCGTGCGCGACTTTAGCGGCAACCTGGTGGCCCTGAGCCGTCAGGGTGAACTCATCGTGGTAAGCGCCAAAGGGAAAGAGCGTTATCCCATCACCTACGGCACCCGCCTCAGAGTGGAGGAAGGCCAGGAGGTTGGACCTGACCAGATGCTGGCGGAATGGGATCCCTATACCAACCCGATCCTCACCGAGGTGCACGGTACGGTCAAGTTCGGCGATATTATTGAACAGAAAGACGCCGAAGACCCCCGGGACGTCACCATGCAGGAGAGGGTTCACACCGTCACGGGGAAGGCGTCCAAGGTTATTATCGAATGCCAAAATCCGGAAAAACGCCCGCGGATATCCATCAAGGATGCAGCCGGACGCACGGCCCGCCTGCCCAACTCTCAGGC
The DNA here is from genome assembly GCF_000195295.1 of Desulfobacca acetoxidans DSM 11109. NCBI lineage: Bacteria > Pseudomonadati > Thermodesulfobacteriota > Desulfobaccia > Desulfobaccales > Desulfobaccaceae > Desulfobacca > Desulfobacca acetoxidans. The sequence goes on along the minus strand of NC_015388.1, from coordinate 1,664,604 downwards.
GGTAGCCCGTTATCCCCTGCCGGTAGGAGCCATCATGATGGTTTCTGAAGGCGATGAGGTAAATCCAGGTGATGTCATCGCCAAGATTCCCCGCGAGACCACCAAAACCAAGGATATCGTCGGCGGCTTGCCGCGGGTGGCGGAACTGTTTGAGGTGCGCAAACCCAAAGAGCACGCCGTCCTTTCGCAGATAAGCGGCACGGTTAGCCATGGCCGGCAATCCAAAGGCAAACGCAAGGTCCTGGTTTCTCCCGACGTTGGCGACCCTATCGAATACCTGATCCCAAAAGGCAAACACATTGCCGTCCAAGAGGGTGAACGGGTCAAGGCCGGTGAGCCTTTGATGGACGGCTCCGCCAACCCCCACGACATCCTGGCCATCAGCGGTCTGAAAGAATTGGCTCGCTACTTGGTCAATGAAGTCCAGGAAGTATACCGCCTCCAAGGTGTGAAGATCAACGATAAACATATTGAAGTAATCGTCAGGCAGATGCTCCGGCGGGTCCGTGTAACCGATCCCGGCGATACCAACTTTCTCTTGGGTGAACAGGTTGAAAAACATATCTTCGAAGAGAAAAACGATGAGATGGCATCACAAGGGAAACGTCCGGCCACTGCCGAACCTCTGTTGTTGGGCATCACCAAGGCCTCACTGTCAACCGAAAGCTGGATCTCGGCGGCTTCCTTCCAGGAGACCACTAAAGTGCTGGCGGACGCTGCCGTAGCCGGACGGGTGGATTATCTACGAGGCCTGAAAGAAAACGTCATTATGGGAAGACCCATCCCGGCAGGCACCGGGTTGGCTAAGTACCGCAATATTAAGGTACAAATTCAAGAAGAGGAGCCTGAAGCAGCCACGGCTGCATAAATATCTTGACATTTTCCTCATAATTATTTATAAAATTAAAGTTTTAGCGGCGTGAGAATGCCAGATAAACGGAGCTGCGGAAAATATGCCGACCATAAATCAATTAGTTCGCAAAGGCCGGGAAAAGATCAAAAGGAAGACTTCTACTCCGGCGCTGAAAAGTTGCCCCCAGAAGCGAGGGGTATGCGTCCGGGTCTATACTACGACTCCTAAAAAACCGAATTCGGCGCTACGTAAGGTGGCGCGTGTGCGGCTTACCAACGGAATTGAAGTGACCACCTATATTCCCGGAGTTGGTCATAATCTACAGGAGCATTCCGTCGTTTTGATCCGCGGCGGCCGGGTGAAGGATTTGCCCGGTGTGCGATACCACGTTGTGAGAGGAACCCTGGACTCCGTCGGTGTTCAGGATAGAAGGCAAGGGCGCTCCAAATACGGCGCCAAAAAGCCTAAATAAGCAGGTCTCCGGGAGTGAGGGAGTAAACGGTAATGCCCAGAAAACGCGAGGTCGTGAAGCGGGAGATTATCCCCGATCCGAAATTTAAAGATCCGTTAGTGGCCCGTTTTATTAACGGTCTGATGCGCCGCGGCAAGAAAACCGTGGCGGCTGCGATTATCTATGATGCCTTTGAGATTATCGGACGGAAGCAACAGGAAGATCCGCTTAAGGTCTTCCATAAAGCCATGGATAATGTCCGGCCGTTGATAGAGGTCAAGTCGCGTCGGGTGGGCGGCGCCACTTACCAGGTACCGGTGGAAGTGCCTCAGAATCGCCGCACCTCGCTGGCCATCCGGTGGCTGATCAATTACTCCAAAAGCCGCGGAGAAAAGAGCATGAAAGCCAAATTGGCGGCGGAGTTTTTAGACGCCTTCCAGAACCGGGGTGCAGCCGTAAAAAAACGTGAAGATACACACCGGATGGCGGAAGCGAATAAGGCCTTTGCCCACTACCGATGGTAAGACAGCTTAATAGACAGGAAATCAGTTTTGACTTCTAACATCCCAATATCGCGAATTCGGGATATTGGCATCATGGCCCATATAGATGCGGGCAAGACAACAACAACGGAGCGCATCCTTTACTATACCGGGGTGACGTACAAAATAGGGGAGGTCCACGACGGTCAGGCGGTAATGGATTGGATGGAGCAGGAACAGGAGCGGGGAATCACCATTACCTCGGCTGCAACCACCTGTTTCTGGAAGGACCATCGGATCAATATTATTGACACCCCTGGCCATGTTGATTTTACCATTGAGGTGGAGCGTTCTCTGCGGGTACTTGACGGTGCAATTGCGGTTTTCGATGCCGTCGCGGGGGTGGAACCGCAGTCGGAAACAGTATGGCGGCAAGCAGATCGCTATAATGTACCGCGCTTAGCTTTTATCAATAAGATGGATAGGATCGGCGCAGACGTTTTTCGCACCCTGCGGATGATTATTGATAGATTGCAGGCCAACCCGGTGCTTATCCAACTGCCTTTAGGCAGTGAAGACAAATTCCAAGGAATTATAGATCTTATCGAAATGCAAGCGTTGATTTACGACGAAGATAATTTAGGGGCCACATACCGGGTGGCCCAGATCCCTGCGGAGGCCACTTCTCAGGCCGAGGAATATCGCAACCGCATGGTGGCAACGCTGGCTGAGTTGGATGATGAGATCATGAGATGCTATCTGGAAGACGAACCGGTGGAAGCGGCCGCTCTCCGTAATGTCTTGCGCCGAGGGACCATTGGCCTCAAGGTAACGCCGGTTCTTTGTGGGTCCGCCTTCAAAAACAAGGGCATCCAGCCCCTGTTGGATGCAGTAATCAATTATCTCCCGGCCCCAAACGACGTTCCTCCTATCCAAGGCATAAACGACCGCGGAGAGATTGTCCAACGGCCGGCCGACGAAAAAGGTCCCTTGACTGCGTTGGCCTTCAAACTGCTTTCCGATCCTTACGTTGGACACTTAACGTTCCTGCGCCTCTACTCTGGAACTCTTTTCAGCGGCAGTTCGGTGTATAACGCCAACAAGGGAACGAAAGAGAAGATCGGTCGCCTCCTGAAGATGCACGCCAACAAACGTGAAGAAATCAAGGAAGCCAGCGCCGGGGATATCATTGCCGCAGTCGGATTGCGTCAGACCAGCACCGGAGACACCCTGTGCGATGAACGGGCGCCGATCATTCTTGAGAGTTTGGAAATACCGGTCCCGGTGATTGACGTTGCCATCGAACCCAAGACCAAAGCCGATCAGGATAAGTTAGGACAGGCGCTGAACAAGATCATGGCTGAAGATCCGTCTTTTCGAGTACATACCGACGCTCAGACGGGCCAGACCATTATCGCCGGAATGGGAGAGCTACACCTGGAGATCATCGTTGACCGCCTGATGCGGGAGTTTAAGGTCGATGCCCAGGTGGGACAGCCTCAAGTTTCTTACCGGGAGACCATCACCCAGCCGGTTGAAGCAGAAGGGCGATTTATTCGTCAAACCGGTGGACGCGGCCAATTCGGGCATGTCTGGTTAAAGCTCCAGCCTTTGCCTCCGGGGACAGGCGTTGAATTCGAAGATCACATCGTGGGCGGAGTGGTTCCCAGGGAGTATATTCCGGCAGTCGAGAAGGGCGTCCGGGAGGCTTTGGAAAACGGGGTGCTGGCCGGATTCCCGATGGTTGATGTGCATGTTTCTCTGGTGGATGGCTCTTATCACGAGGTCGACTCCTCGGAACGGGCCTTTCACATCGCCGGATCCATGGCTCTCAAAGAAGGCGCCAAGAAAGCAAAGCCCATTTTGTTGGAGCCGGTTATGAGTCTGGAAGTAGTTGCCCCCGAGGAATTTGTCGGCGAGGCCATCGGCGATCTAAACTCTCGCAGAGGCAGGATCAAGAATTTGGAGAGCCGGAAGGGGCTGCAGATCATTCAGGCAGAAGCGCCGCTGGCCACAATGTTCGGATATGCCACCGACCTGCGCAATGCCACTCAGGGACGGGCTACTTTCACGATGCAATTTGACCACTATGAGCCGGTACCTCAAAGTCTGGCAGAAGAGATTATCGGTCGCAGCAGGCCTTAGTAAAAATATTCTGAAAAAAAGTTCTCGGTGAGGGTTACCAGGAGGAATACATCATGGCCAAGAAGAAGTTTGAGCGGAAGAAGCCCCACGTCAACATCGGTACGATCGGGCATATTGACCATGGCAAGACAACGCTGACGGCGGCGATTACCAAACATCTGTCGTTGAAAGGGATGGCGGAATACGTGCCTTTTGACCAGATCGACAAGGCGCCGGAAGAAAAAGAGCGGGGGATCACCATTGCCACGGCCCACGTCGAATACGAGACGGACAATCGCCATTATGCCCATGTGGATTGTCCGGGGCACGCCGACTATATCAAGAACATGATCACCGGAGCGGCCCAGATGGACGGCGCCATCCTGGTGGTGGGAGCCGACGACGGTCCCATGCCCCAGACCCGGGAGCACATCCTGCTGGCCCGGCAGGTGGGCGTACCCTACATCGTCGTCTTCCTGAACAAAGTGGACATGGTGGACGACCCCGAGCTCATCGAACTGGTGGAACTGGAACTGCGAGAGTTGCTCTCCAAATACGATTTTCCGGGGGATGATATCCCGATCGTCAAGGGTTCGGCCCTGAAGGCGCTGGAATCGGACGACCCCAAATCCGAGGCGGCGGCCTGTATCTTCGAGCTGATGAAGGCGGTAGATGGCTATATCCCCGAGCCGGTCCGGGATGTCGACAAACCCTTCCTGATGCCCATCGAAGACGTCTTCTCTATCTCGGGACGGGGTACCGTCGTCACCGGCCGGGTGGAGCGGGGCATCATCAAGGTCCAGGAGGAAGTCGAGATCGTCGGGTTCGGCCCCACCTTCAAGACCGTTTGCACCGGGGTGGAGATGTTCCGCAAGATCCTGGACCAGGGACAGGCGGGCGATAATATCGGCATCCTGCTGCGCGGCACCAAGAAAGATGAGGTGGAGCGCGGCCAGGTAGTAGCCAAGCCGGGTTCGATCACCCCCCACACCAAGTTCAAGGCCGAGGTCTACGTCCTCAATAAAGAGGAAGGCGGGCGTCACACCCCCTTCTTCAGCGGCTACCGGCCCCAATTCTACCTGCGCACTACCGACGTCACCGGTGTCGTTACCCTGCCGGAAGGAGTGGAGATGGTGATGCCGGGGGACAACGTCGCCATCGAAGTACACCTCATCACTCCGGTGGCACTCGAAAAAGAACTGCGTTTCGCCATCCGGGAAGGCGGCCGCACCGTCGGCGCCGGCGTCGTTACCGAAATCGTTGAATAACCTGTAGGTTGACTATGATAACTCATAAGATACGCATCCGTTTGAGATCGTTCGATCATAAATTGCTCGATCAATCAGTCGGAGAAATTGTGGAAACTGCCCGCCGCACCGGGGCTATGGTCGCCGGACCGATTCCACTGCCAACCGACATTAACAAATTTTGCGTTTTGCGCTCCCCTCACGTAGATAAAAAATCTCGGGAACAGTTTGAGGTGCGGACGCACAAGCGTTTATTGGATATTTTGGAGCCGACGCAACAGACCGTGGATGCGCTTATGAAGTTAGACCTGGCGGCGGGAGTTGATGTCGAAATCAAGCTTTAAGAGCTTTGTTGATGCTCTCGTAAATGCGGCAACCGCCAGGGAGGATTGGGGAAGGTCATGATAGGAAGGCTATTGGGAAGGAAATTGGGGATGACCCGCATATTCAGCGCCGAAGGCGTCGCTCTGCCGGTGACCGTAATCGAGGCGGGCCCCTGTTATATAGTTCAAAAAAAGTCCCTGGCCGCTGACGGTTATGATGCCGTACAGGTCGGCTTTATCCGCAAGAGGCTGGATAAACTGACCAAACCCCTGCAAGGGCATTATGAGAAGCATGGTTTCAAAAGTGGTTTCCGGTTTTTGAAAGAGTTCCGTCTGGAATCCATCTCAGATTTAGAGGTGGGTCAAGAACTGGACGTTAGCCAATTTGAGATCGGCGAGCGGGTGGATGTGGTCGGCTTCAGCAAGGGACGCGGTTTTGCCGGAGTTATCAAGCGCTGGGGCTTTCAACGGGGTCCGGAAACCCATGGTTCAATGTCGCATCGAGCTCCGGGCTCTATCGGGGCCAGCGCCTATCCGTCAAGGGTTTTCAAGGGCAAGAAGCTGCCTGGACGCATGGGAAATGCCCGGGTAACTACCCTCACCCTCGAAGTAGTTGATGTCCGCCCGGAAAGTAACCTGTTAATTCTCAAAGGTGCAGTTCCGGGGGCCCGCCACGGCCTCTTATTAATCAAAAAGTCTGAGTAGCTATTGGGGAAAGAGACATGCCGGTCATTGATGTCTACGATATCGATCGCAATAAAGTAGGTGAAGTGAGTTTACGCGACGATATCTTTAATATTCCGGTGCAGGGCCATATCCTGCATGAAGTGGTGACGATGCAGCTGGCTTGCCGTCGGGCGGGAACTGCATCCACGAAAGGACGCTCGGAAGTGAGGGGCGGCGGGCATAAGCCCTGGCGGCAGAAAGGAACCGGCCGAGCCCGAGTCGGGTCAATCCGTTCCCCGCTCTGGCGCGGTGGTGGCGTCGTTTTCGGACCCAAGCCTCGTAGCTATGCTTATAAGCCTCCCAAAAAAGTCCGTCGTCTAGCTTTGAAAATGGCCCTCTCCAGCAAGTTGGCCGACGGTCAACTACTGATTTTAGATCAATACCCCTACGATTCGCCGAAAACCAAGGATTTTATTCGGGTCTTGGAGAAATTTCAGATCAATAAGGCCCTGTTTATTACTGCGGACGACAATCAGGTGCTCACGCTTTCGTCCCGCAATGTTCCCTATGTGCAGATTATGCGGACCGAGGGTATAAACGTCTATGATATCTTGCGCTATGACCACTTAGTAGTTTTTCAGCCGGCCATTAGCCAGATCGAAGAGAGGTTCGTCGCGTGAAGGCTTATCATCATCTCATCAAAGGCCCCTTGATCACTGAAAAGAGCCACCTGCAGAAAGAAGCCGGCAACAAGATTACCTTAAAAGTCGATGTTCGGGCTAACAAGATTGAAATCCGCCAGGCAGTGGAAGAAGTATTTAAGGTTAAAGTAGCCGGGGTAAACACCTGCCGGTATGAAGGAAAGAAAAAGCGGTTGGGGCGCTACGAAGGAAAGCGCTCGGATTGGAAGAAAGCGATTATCACGCTGGGTCCGGGTGAGAAAATTCCATTCTTTGAAGGCGTATAATTCTATCAATCGCTGTTTCAAGATGATCGGGCAAAAAGGATAACATCATGGCATTAATTCAAAGAAAACCGACATCGGCGGGTCGTCGTTTTCAGACGGGACATGATTTTGCCGAAATCACCAAGGCCGAGCCGGAAAAGAGCCTGGTCGCTTCACTACCCAAGAGTGGCGGACGGAATAACAAGGGGCGGGTTACGGTCAGACACCGCGGCGGTGGACACAAGCGCCTGTATCGATTGATTGATTTCAAGAGAAACAAAGAAGCGGTCCCCGCTAAAGTCGCCAGCATCGAATATGATCCTAACCGTTCGGCCCGTATTGCCCTGCTTCACTACCTGGATGGGGAAAAGACCTATATTTTGGCACCGCTGAATCTTAACGTTGGGGACACAGTCGTCTCCAGCCCTGAAGCCGACATCAAACCCGGCAACGCCCTGCCCCTGCGTAACATTCCTCTGGGCACCTTGGTTCATAATATCGAGCTGAAGCCGGGCAAAGGCGGTCAGATGGCTCGCGCTGCCGGAGCCTATGCCCAGTTGGTAGCCAGAGAAGGGAATTACGCCCAGTTGAAGCTTCCCTCCGGAGAGGTGCGGGTAGTACATATAAATTGCAAGGCCACTATTGGCCAACTGAGCAATGTCGAGCACGAAAATCTTTCCATCGGCAAAGCCGGACGGAAACGCTGGCTGGGACGGAAACCGCACGTGCGCGGCGTGGCCATGAACCCTGTCGACCATCCGATGGGTGGTGGAGAAGGTAAATCCTCTGGCGGACGCCATCCGGTGAGCCCCTGGGGCAAACCCACCAAAGGGTTTAAGACCCGCAAACCCAAAGAGAGTGATCGCTACATTATCAAGCGGCGAAATAAGTAGTATGTTAAAAATGAGAAACGGAAACCTTGGAAGTTTTTTGAGCTGCTGTTTTGAGATGGAGGAAACGTGCCGCGTTCACTAAAAAAAGGCCCTTATGTTCAAGAGAGCTTGCTTGTCAAAGTTCTAAAGGCCAAAGACACCCAGGACCGCAGAGTGATTAAGACGTGGTCCCGGCGTTCGACTATCACACCGGATTTTGTCGGGTTGACCCTGGCCGTACACAACGGCAAAAAGTTCATCCCGGTTTTCGTTACGGAAAACATGGTGGGCCACAAGTTGGGAGAATTCTCACCGACGCGCACGTATTACGGCCACGCTGGCGCCAAAAAGACCAAAGTCAAAGGCAAATAACGGCAGCCGGCAGTGCTCATCTTATAGGTTATTTATGGAAATTCGAGCTCAAGCAAAATTCGTTCATATCTCGCCCCAAAAAGTTCGGCTCGTCACCCGGGCTATCAAGGACAAAAAAGTTGACGAAGCATTGGGGGCATTACAATTCATTCCCAAAAAAGCGGCTCGCCTCGTTCGCCGGTTGGTGGAATCGGCAGTGGCCAACGCCAGTCAACGTTCCCAAGTCGACGTCGATAGCCTCTTTATCAAAAGGGCATATGTCGACGGCGGGCCTTCATTAAAACGTTTTATGTCGAGGGCCATGGGGCGAGTCAATCGAATCGTTAAACGCACCAGCCACATTACCGTGGTGTTGGACGAGAAATAACAGATAGATATCTGCCCATAAAGCCTTAGGGCGGCATTGGCAGCGGGAGGAGCGCTTGGGACAGAAAGTTCATCCAGTCGGGTTCCGTTTGGGCAGTTACCGACGCTGGCATTCCTATTGGTTTGCTCGGAAAAATTACTCTGATCTTTTATTAGAAGACCAAAAAATTCGCAAGTTCATTAAAAATGAGAAGGAACTTCAAGGAGCCGGGATTGCCGCCATTGATATTGAGCGGGCGGCCAATAAGGTTAAGATGAAGATCCATACCTCTCGGCCTGGCATCGTCATCGGTCAAAAAGGCAAAAAAATCGAAGAACTCCGCCAGAAATTACAAAGATTAATCGGCCGGGAATTAATCGTGGATATCCACGAAGTCCGCAAGCCCGAACTTAATGCGCAATTGGTGGCGGAAAATATCGCCTTACAATTGGAAAGACGGGTAGCTTTCCGCCGGGCGATGAAAAAGGCTGTCGGTCAGGCAATGAAATTTGGTGCCCAAGGCATCAAAGTGCGAGTCGCCGGACGTCTGGGCGGGGCTGAAATGGCACGCCGGGAGTGGTACCGGGAAGGACGGGTACCTCTTCATACGCTGCGGGCTGATATTGACTACGGCGTTGCCGAAGCGAGGACAACCTACGGCGTCATCGGTATAAAGGCCTGGATTTTCAAAGGGGAGATCCTGTCGGAGGACCGGCTCAACTACTGAGTGCCAGTCTGCGTCCACAAGGATGGTAAAATCTTATGTTAAGTCCAAAACGAGTACGTTACCGGAAACAACAAAAGGGGCGAATGAGAGGTCAGGCCACCCGCGGTAATAAGGTAGCCTTTGGCGCTTTCGGTCTACAAGCCCAGGATTGCGGTTATCTGACTGCCCAACAGATTGAAGCAGCCCGTATAGCCATGACACGATACATTAAGCGCGGCGGCAAGATCTGGATCAGGATTTTCCCCGATAAACCCTTTACCCGAAAACCGGCGGAAACCCGGATGGGCAAGGGCAAGGGCAGCCCGGAAGGCTGGCTGGCAGTAATCCGGCCAGGGCGGATTTTGTACGAAATGGAAGGCATCCCGGAAGAGGTGGCGCGCGAGGCTCTGCGTCTGGCCAGTCATAAACTCCCGATCAAAACCAGATTTGTCATCCGGGAGGACACATGAAAGCCGCAGACTTGCGAGAACTTACCGGCGAAGAATTGTTGGCCAAGATGAAGGAATTGGAAGAAGAGCTCTTCAATCTGAAGTTTCAGCTCGCCAGCCAGCAGCTCAGCAATTCGGCTCGCCTGCGTGAATCGCGTCGGGATTTGGCCCGATTGAAGACAGTGCTGAGGGAAAAGTCGATATAGACCAACGCCATCCATGAGACAGTGTTGGAAATTTCTGAGAGAAGAGACATGGATCAAGAACGAGGTAACCGAAAAACTTTAACCGGCGTTGTCGTCAGCGACAAGATGGACAAAACCGTGGTCGTTCGCGTCGAACGGTTAGTCCGTCACCCTGTCTATCATAAGACAGTAAAACGGCGGAAAAAATTCAAAGCCCACGATCAAAATAACGCATGCGGCGTCGGCGACAAGGTGCTGATTATTGAATCTCGCCCTTTAAGTCGGGACAAACGCTGGCGGATAAAAGAAATACTCGAGAAAGCCCTATAAATTTGCGGGTTTTGGATAAAATAACAACATCTCATCTGAGCCTTCGAACCCTCTGTGGCGGATCAGCTCGGAGAGTAAAGGTCGGCTATGATTCAAGTACACACAACGTTAAATGTCGCAGACAATTCCGGCGCCAAGCAGTTGCAGTGCATTCGGGTTTTGGGAGGCACCAGACGACGCTATGCCTGCGTCGGTGATATCATTGTAGTAGCCGTAAAAGAAGCCCTGCCCAATTCCAAAGTTAAAAAGGGCGACGTCAAACGGGCGGTAGTGGTAAGGACTATCAAGGAAACCAGCCGACCCGATGGTTCGTATATCAGATTCTCCGATAATTCGGCAGTATTGATTAATCCACAGGGTGAGCCCATCGGCACGCGTATATTCGGCCCGGTGGCGCGGGAACTGCGGGCCAAGAAATTTATGAAGATCATCTCCCTGGCCCCAGAGGTGTTATAGGTGCTCAGATGGCCAAAAAAAAACCGATAGAAACAGAAATTATCATCCGCATCAAAAAGAATGATAAAGTCGAAGTGATCGCCGGCAAAGAAAAAGGCAAGACCGGCAAGGTCCTCAAAGTCCTGCGAGATAAGAACCGGGTCCTGGTGGAGAAGATTAACATGATTAAACGCCACACCCGACCGAGCCCAACCACCGGTCAAGGGGGCATCATCGAAAAAGAAGCCCCCCTGCATATCTCCAACGTTAAGCTTATCTGTGGAAAATGCACCGAGGCCACTCGGATCAAAAAGACTCAGACCGCTGACGGCAAATGGGTACGCACCTGTTGCAAGTGCGGTGAACTGATCGAAGGGTAAGAAACAGTATGGCGCGGTTATACGATTTTTATCAAAAAGAATGTATTCCGGCAATGATCCAGGAGTTCCGGTATAAAAGCGTGATGCAGGCGCCGCGGCTCCAAAAAATCGTGGTTAATATGGGGCTGGGCGAGGCAACGCAAAATATCAAGATTTTGGACTCCGCCAGTGCTGAACTGGCGGCCATTACCGGCCAGAAACCAGTCATTACCCGGGCCCGCAGGTCTATCGCCGCCTTCAAGTTGAGAGAGGGTATGCCTATCGGCGTCATGGTTACCCTACGGCGAGATAAGATGTTTGAGTTTTTGGATCGGCTGATGAATATCGCCCTTCCGAGGGTACGCGATTTTCGGGGCGTGTCTGATAAGGCCTTTGATGGTCGGGGCAACTATACCCTGGGAATCAAAGAGCAGATCATCTTTCCAGAGATCGATTATGATAAGATTGATAAGATTAAAGGAATGAATATAACTATCGTCACCTCTGCCCCTACGGATGAGGAAGCAAAATTCCTTCTCAGGCGGTTGGGAATGCCTTTCAGAAGTTAGTAAGGAGACTTGAGTGGCAAAAAAATCTATCATTGCCAAGGCGAAGCGGGAACCGAAATTCAGTGTCCGGAAATATAATCGCTGCCCTTTGTGCGGCCGGCCGCGAGCTTACATTCGGAAATTTGGCATCTGCCGACTCTGCTTCCGGTCACTGGCCCTCAAGGGGGAAATACCAGGGGTCATTAAATCAAGTTGGTAGGATACGGTTGACCGAAAAGCATCATGGATTTTCCACGGGCAGTCGGTAAAGCAGCCGGGCAGCATTGAAAGTTAATCTTGGCAATTACCTCTGGCAAATAGGAGTCAAACATTATGGGCCTTACCGATCCCCTAGCGGACATGTTGACCAGGATCCGCAATGCGGGGGCGGCGAGATTTGATAAAGTCGATATTCCCGCATCCCGGATGAAGATCAGCGTGGCGCGCCTTCTCAAAGAAGAGGGCTATATTAAGAATTTCAAGATTATCAAGGACAAAAAACAAGGTGTGCTGCGGGTTTATTTAAAATACGACAGATCAAGCAAGCCGCTGATTAACGGTCTGAAGCGGATCAGCAAGCCAAGCCGCCGCGTGTATGCCCCGAAAGATGGCATTATACAAGTTCTGGGTGGGCTTGGCGTCGCGATCGTGTCAACCTCCAAAGGAATCCTTACTGACCGGGAGGCACGTCAACAAGGTGTCGGCGGTGAGGTCCTATGCAACATCTGGTAGGAAAGCCAGCCGCGGCGTTATTGCCAAATCTGGTGGCATGGCCGTGAAAAGGAAATATTAATATGTCTCGCATCGGCAAACAACCTATCCCTCTGCCCAAAGAAGTCAAGGTGAACTACGACAACGGTTCTCTCACCGTTAAAGGGCCCAAGGGAACATTGGCGCGGCACCTTCACCCTCTGGTGGATTTAGAAATAACCCCCACCGAATTAAAGGTCTTATTGAGGGATGATAATAAATCATATTGGCGTTATTGGGGATTGGAACGCACCCTCGTAGCCAATATGATTACCGGCGTCAGCACCGGCTTCCTCAAAACGCTTGAAATCGTGGGTACCGGCTATAAAGTGGAAGATAAAGGCGACCATCTACTCTTTAGTCTGGGCTATTCCCATCCTATTGAGTACAGATTACCAACCGGCATTACCGCCAAGGTCGAAAAAACCAACCGTCTGATCCTCGAAGGGGCTGATAAGGAATCTTTAGGACAGACGGCAGCAGTTATTCGACAGATGCGGCCGCCGGAACCTTATAAAGGCAAGGGCATTAAGTACGCCGACGAAGTTATCCGCCGCAAAGTGGGAAAAGCTGGCGGACGTTAATCATGAACCGGCGGACAGTTTGAGGTCGAATCAAATAGCCCGCCCCTACACACGGCAGTATTGCCGGGTGTTGGTAATTTGGAAGTAATAACTAATAATTATAAGTTAGCAGGTAACCCGCGATAACAATGGCAGCCCCTCAGCAATGGGAGGGAACGGGTGGCCGCTAGCGGCCATGACAGAGTTTTGGTAGATAAGGTAACAATCATGGGACAGACTAACCCGAAAGTGGTGGCCAGATTAAAACGTAAGCGGCGGGTTCGCAAGAATATCTTGGGAGTTTCGGAGCGCCCCCGATTATCCGTTTTTAAAAGCTCGCGGCATATCTATGCCCAAATCATTGACGATCAAAAGGGACAGACCCTGATCGCCGCCTCCACCCTGAGCAAGCAACTCCGCAGTGAGGCTACTTCCCTGAAAAAGACCGAAGCGGCTCGGATGGTGGGAAAACTTTTGGCAGAAAAAGCCAAAACCATAGGAATCTCCCAGGTAGCGTTTGACCGCAACGGTTTTTTATATCATGGACGTATTAAAGAGTTGGCCGATAGCTGTCGAGAGCACGGGTTGGATTTTTAATCGGCTGGAACCTAAAAGTTCTTTAGACCGTTGGGTCTATGGAGGTAACATTGTTCGAGAGCGAGGCATCGGAAATACAATTTCTTGACAAGGTGGTACACATTAGCCGGGTGGCCAAGGTTGTCAAAGGTGGGCGGCGTTTTAGTTTCAACGCCCTGGTCGTAGTGGGTGATGGTCAGGGACAGGTTGGAGCCGGTCTGGGTAAGGCCAATGAAGTGCCGGAAGCCATCCGCAAGGCCATGGAACGCGCCAAAAAAAGCCTGATTAAGGTACCTATCTTAAATTCGACCATCCCCTATACGGTAGTGGGAAGATTTGGATCAGGCAAGGTGCTGTTAAAGCCGGCCTCCGAAGGAACTGGCGTCATTGCTGGTGGACCGGTGCGGGCCGTGGTGGAAGTAGCCGGGATTCAGAATATCTTGACCAAATGCCTGGGTTCCAATAATCCCCATAACGCCGTGAAGGCCACTTTCGACGCTTTAAAACAGTTGGCCAGTCCGGAAGAAATAGCCCAAAAACGCAACCGCGCTCTCGAAGAAATCAGGGCTTAGCCAGTATTGAGAAGAGAGAAACTTATGGTAGAACAGGTTTTGGAGATCACCTTAAAGCGGAGCCCCATCGGCAGACCCGAGCGACAGCGGATTACCTTGACAACGTTAGGTTTAACGAAACTTTCTAAAACCGTCCGCCACAAGGATACTCCGGCTGTCCGCGGCATGGTTCGGCAAGTCGCCCATTTGGTAGAAGTTCGCACCAGGTCCAGAGAAGGTTAAGTACTTATGAGATTAGATGAACTGCAACCCTGTCCGGGTTCGAAACATAAGAAAAAACGTGTCGGCCGCGGTACCGGTTCCGGACATGGCAAGACTGCCTGTCGGGGACATAAAGGGCAGAGGTCGCGCTCCGGCGCCAAACTCGGCCCTGCCTTCGAAGGCGGCCAGATGCCCATCATTCGGCGTCTGCCCAAGCGTGGATTCACCAATATCTTCCGGAAACCCCAGGTCATCATCAATCTTCGGGACCTAACCCGCTTCCCGGCGGGTACTGTGGTTGATGAAGAGGTCCTAAAAAACGCCGGGCTCGTTCCCAAAAGCGCCAGCAGCATCAAGCTTCTAGCCGATGGTGCGGTCACTGTCCCTCTGACGGTGCGGCTGCATGCGGTCAGCGGCAAGGCCCGGGAAATGATCGAAGCCCAAGGCGGCGCCGTCGAGGTAATTTAACTTGCTGGGCGGCCTGCAAAACATCGCCAAAATACCAGAGCTCAAACGGCGGATCATAGTCACCTTACTGCTCCTGGCCGTTTATCGTATCGGTTGTCATATTCCCACCCCAGGAATCGACGCCGATGCCTTGATGAGCTTTTTCGCCCGCCACCGCGGCACAATCTTCGGATTGTTCGACATGTTCTCCGGTGGCGCCCTGGAGCGCCTGAGCGTCTTTGCCTTGGGAATTATGCCTTACATCAGCGCTTCCATTATTATGGAGCTGATGAAGGTGGTTATACCAGCCCTGGACAAACTCTATAAAGAAGGGGAAGCCGGCCAGAAGAAAATTAAACAGTACACCCGCTATGGTACCGTAATTTTAAGCGCCATCCAAGGCCTGGGCATCAGTATGGGTCTTGAAGGTATGGGTATGGAAAGCGGCGGGGTCCCGGTAGTACTGCATCCGGGATGGGCCTTCCGCCTCATGACGGTCCTGACCCTCACTTCGGGTACCGCATTTATTATGTGGCTGGGAGAACAGATCACTGAGCGCGGCATCGGCAACGGTATTTCTCTGATTATTTTTGCCGGCATCGTAGCCCGCATGCCCTCGGCCATCATCAATACCATGCAACTGGTTAAGACCGGTGAAATCGGCATCATTCTGATCTTTCTCATTATGATTCTGATGATCGCCGTGGTCGGATTTATTGTGTTCATGGAGCGGGGTCAGCGGCGCATACCGGTACAATACGCCCGGCGGGTGGTAGGACGTCGGATGTATGGCGGGCAGACAACCCACCTGCCGTTAAAAGTGAACAGCGCCGGCGTTATTCCCCCTATTTTCGCCTCCTCTATTCTCATGTTTCCAGCCACTATCGCCACCTTTATCAATGTGGACTGGGTGAGAAGAGCCACGGAATTGATTTCCCCGGGAGCCTTAATACACGAAATTCTCTATGTAATTTTCATTATTTTCTTCTGCTACTTTTATACCGCCGTAACCTTTAATCCGGTTGATGTGGCGGAAAACATGAAAAAGTATGGCGGCTATATCCCCGGTCTGCGGCCCGGTAAGCCGACTTCCGACTATATTGAGCGCATCCTGAGCCGGATTACCTTAGGCGGCGCTTTGTATGTCTCCTTTGTCTGCGTCATGCCGACTGTCCTCGTGCAACGATTTAACGTTCCTTTCTATTTCGGCGGCACGGCCCTGTTAATTGTCGTGGGTGTGGCCATGGACACGGTAGGACAGATAGAGTCGCATATGTTGACCCGACATTACGAAGGCTTTATGAAGAAGCGCATCGGCGGACGCACCCGGAGATAAATACTTTTTTTTCCAATCCGAGACCATCCCGGTTTTTAGGTCTCGGTTGAGTTTCAGCGCAGTTTTTAGGCAGTAAGGTTTATTGATTATGTACCGCCCTTGAAGGATAAAGATATATCCTAGCTGGATCCTTCGAGCTATCTGGCGAAAGTAGGTAAGCGTGGGGTAGCAGCGCTACCGCGCAGCGTAAATCGTCTTTTAAGGAGGCAGGCATGAATCTGATTCTGTTGGGTGGCCCTGGCGCCGGCAAGGGAACGCAGGCGAAACTTTTAATTGAGAAGTATAAGATTCCTCAGATCTCTACGGGCGACATCTTGCGGGCGGCGGTCAAGGAAGGCACCGCCATGGGCAAGAAGGCCAAAGAATATATGGATGCCGGCAAGCTGGTCCCCGATGAGGTCGTTATCGGCATCATTGAAGATAGGCTGAAACAGTCCGATGCCCAGAAAGGATTTATTCTGGACGGTTTTCCGCGCACAGTACCTCAGGCTGAGGCACTGGACGCCACCTTAAAAAAGATGGGCTCCAAGATCGACCATGTGCTGAGCATCGAGGTTGACGAAGAAGCACTGGTTACCCGTCTCACCGGTCGCCGGACCTGTAAAAATGCGGATTGCGGTCAGATGTATCATATTAAATTCACTCCTCCTAAAAAAGAAGGGGTGTGTGATAAATGCGGTTCGCCCTTATATCAGCGCGACGATGACAATGAAGCTACCGTACGCTCTCGTTTAACCACCTATAACCAGGCCACCAAACCCCTGATCGATTATTATGCCAAACAAGGCATGCTACAGACCATTAAGGGTGTAGGCGGCATTAACGACATCTTTAATAAGATTGTTGGTATCTTAGGCTAATAAGACTTTTCGGGGGAAACCGCTTGGCCATCAAGGGTTTCCCCAACAATCAAAGCGCTATGATTAAGCTTAAATCGCCACTAGAAATTGGCAAATTGCAAGTGGCCAATCAGATCGTTGCTGAAGCCTTAGCAGAAATGGCCGCAATTATCCAACCCGGATTGGAAACCCTGGAGTTGGACATCTTAGCGGAAGAAATCTGCCGCCGTCGCAAGGTCAAGCCAGCTTTCAAGAATTACCGGGGTTATCCCCGCTCTGTCTGCGTTTCCATTAATGATGAAGTTGTCCACGGCATCCCTTCTCACCGATGTCTGGAGGAGGGAGATCTGGTCAGTATAGATTTTGGTGTCCGGTATGACGGCTACTTCGGAGATGCCGCAGTCACCGTACCGGTGGGGGAGGTAAGTTCCTCTGCCAAAAAGCTCATGGCTACCACCGAAGAGGCGCTGTATGCCGGCATTGGTCAGGTCTGTATCGGCCACCGCTTGAGCGACGTCTCCCATGCTATTCAAGAAACCGTCGAAAAAGAAGGTTTCTCGGTTATCCGAGATTTCGTCGGCCATGGTATCGGACGCGCCCTGCATGAAGATCCGCAGATCCCGAATTATGGCCCTCCCGGTCATGGGCCGGTCTTACAGGCTGGAATGACTATGGCTATCGAGCCGATGGTGAGCGCCGGAGATTGGCAGGTATCCGTTCTCCCCGATGGTTGGACGGCAGTCACCAAAGACGGCAGTCTAGCGGCCCATTATGAACACACCATTGCTCTCACTGAAAAAGGCGTCTTGATTTTGAGCAAATTATAAGCATATAATAAATAGGGTTATAATTTCGGCTTTCCAGGGTTATTCCCGAAATGAGCCAACAGCTTTCACTCAAAATATTTGAGGAATCAATTTCGCAAGCCGAGACATTGCCAGGTATGGCGTATTTTACTGATTATCCTCATTAAGCCGATGGTCGGAGGCTGAAGGCCGATTGCTTGGCAAGATTAGGGGAATGAGGATATTCTAAAATCAACCAGACCCGAGCAGGATAAGAAACCTGAATTTTTCTATATTTGGTAGGATTGGAAAGCAACGACTGTTAACTGTCGCGCAGACTGTAGATTGTAGGGCTGGAAAGCAAAGCGCATCCCGCCCCCGTTAAAAGACAACTTGCAAATAGACTGACAAGTATCAACCACCAATAGCCATTTTCATGGTATGCGGGTGATTTGTAAGTAATGACAACCAGTTTTGGGAGCAGTGGTATATGCCCAAAGAAGAAGCTATCGAAGTGGAAGGCACCGTCATTGAACCGTTGCCCAATGCCATGTTTCGGGTGGAATTAGAGAATGGTCATAGGGTATTGGCGCACATATCCGGCAAAATGCGGATGCATTATATCAAGATATTACCCGGAGATAGAGTCACAGTAGAACTTTCTCCTTATGATTTAAACCGGGGACGCATTACTTATCGGGCTAAATAACCCTCTCGAATTGTTCCCGGAAAAGGACACTAGCATGAAAGTTAAAGCTTCAGTTAAGCGAATCTGCAGCAAATGCAAGATCATCCGGCGAAAAGGCGTGGTACGGGTGATCTGTGAAAATCCAAAGCATAAGCAGCGCCAGGGATAAAAGGGGGAAGGAAGTTGGCCAGAATCTCAGGGGTGGATTTGCCTCGCAATAAACGGATGGAAATCGCACTGACGTATATCTACGGCATCGGCCGTACCACAGCGCAAAAAATCCTCCAGGTTGCCGAAGTTGACGGTAGCACGAAATCGGATAATTTAACTGACGCTGAACTCACCCGCATCCGCAACGTCATCGACGCCCACCACAAAGTGGAAGGTGATTTACGCCGAGAAATTTCCATGAATATTAAGAGACTCATGGATATCGGCTGCTACCGCGGTCTGCGGCATAGGAAATCACTGCCGGTTCGCGGACAACGAACCCATACCAATGCCCGCACCCGAAAAGGCCCTCGCCGTTCGGTCGTCGGCAAGCGGAAAAAAGCGTAAGGAGTTATCATGGCTAAAGTAACTCGCCGGGGAGTCAAAAAGAAAAAAGAGAAAAAAAATATCCCCACAGGCGTAGCGCACATCCAATCCACTTTTAATAACACCATTGTCACCATTACCGATCCGGCCGGCAATGTAGTATCCTGGTCTTCCTCCGGAATCCAGGGATTCAAGGGTTCGCGCAAAAGCACCCCCTTTGCGGCACAACTGGCCGCCGAAGATGCCGCCAAAAAGGCTATGGAACAAGGAATGCGGACAATTGACGTCTTCGTCAAAGGTCCCGGCGCCGGTCGGGAAGCGGCTATTCGAGCCCTTCAGGTCGCCGGATTCACCATCAATCTGATCAGGGACGTCACCCCTATCCCCCATAATGGCTGCCGGCCGCCAAAGCGGCGTCGGGTTTAGGGTAGCAGAGGGTACAAGTTTAAACGAGGGTCTCGTCTGTTTTGCTGTTTTATAACAATAATAACCTTTAGATGATGAGGTGATAATTGGCCAGGTATCGCGAATCAGTCTGTCGGCTCTGCCGGCGGGAAAGAATGAAATTATTTCTTAAAGGGGATCGCTGCTACACCGATAAGTGCGCCTTTGAACGCCATAGCTATCCACCGGGTCAACACGGGCAAGGTCGGGCAAAATTCTCTGATTTCGGCATTCAGTTGCGCGAAAAACAGAAAGTCCGGCGCATGTATGGCCTGTTGGAAAAACAGTTTCGCAGCTATTTTGCCGCCGCCGACCGGCAGAAAGGCATCACCGGCGCCAATCTGTTAACTCTCTTGGAACGTCGCCTCGACAATGTCGTTTATCGTCTGGGCTTCGCCAATTCCCGGGCCCAAGCCCGTCAACTAGTACGCCACAACCATTTTCTGGTCAATGGCAAAAAAATCAACATCCCCTCGTACCTGGTCAATGTTGGTGATACTATTGAGTTAAAAGAGAAAAGTCGTAAAATTCTGCAGATCGCCGAAGCCCTGGGAGCAGTCGCCCGGCGGGGAATTCCCCAATGGTTAGAAGTCGATACAGAAAATTTCCGCGGCATTATTCGTTTGATGCCATCGCGAGAGGACGTCACGATGCCGATTCAGGAACATCTTATCGTCGAGTTATATTCAAAATAATTCGTTTTGGTTTCGCGCCTCTCCGCCAGGAGAACCCTCCTTTTTAAAACGAACCTTTCACAACACCACGATGTTCAGGAGAAGCTAAAAACCAGAACATGGTTTTTGTGCCGAGGAGAGCGAATGCACAAGAACTGGACCGACTTGATTAGACCAAAAAAGCTAGAGATCGATCCCGATACACATAACCGTTTTTACGGGAAGTTTACCTGTGAACCCCTAGAACGAGGGTTTGGGGCTACCTTGGGCAATGCCCTGCGCCGCGTCTTGCTTTCCTCACTCAGGGGCACTGCAATCACCTCGGTAAAGATCAAGGGGATTCATCACGAATTTTCTCCCATACCCGGGGTTATTGAAGACGTCACCGAGGTTATTTTGAATCTTAAAGCAGTCCGCTTTAAGATGCACTCTCAAGAAGAGAAAGTTATTTACCTCGAGGCCAGGGAAGAAGGGGAAGTTACAGCCGGCGCTTTCAAGACCGACGGCACCATTGAGATTTTAAACCCCGACAGCCATATTGCCACGTTGGCTCGAGACGGCGAATTATTTATTGAGGCCACGGTCAAATCCGGCAAAGGCTACCGACCGGCCGAAGAAAATAAGCAAGAGGGACAGTCTATCGGCACCATCCCTGTCGATGCCATCTTTTCCCCTATCCGTAAGGTCAACCATATCGTGACGCAGGCACGCGTCGGTCAACAGACGGATTATGACAAATTGACTCTGGAGGTCTGGACCGATGGCAGCGTCAGCCCCGAAGACGCCGTGGCCCTCGCCGCCAAGATTCTTAAAGAACAGCTTACTATCTTTATCAACTTTGAAGAACCTTGTGAGGAAACAGAGGAAAAACCGGCCACCGAAATCAGCCGACTCAACGAAAATCTCTTTCGACCGGTCAACGAACTGGAGCTTTCGGTACGTTCCGCCAACTGTCTGAAAAATGCCAATATCCGTTTTATCGGCGAATTAGTGCAAAAGAGCGAAGCCGAGATGCTGAAAACCAAGAACTTCGGCCGTAAATCCCTCAATGAAATCAAGGAAATTTTATCGGAAATGGGACTCAACCTGGGCATGAAATTGGAAAATTTTCCCCCCCGGGAAGGCGTCCCGGAAGGAAAGGAAGGTTTGTCATGAGGCACCGCAGAGCTGGGAGACAACTTTCCCGGACCAAAGAACACCGTTTAGCGATGATGCGCAACCTGGTCACTTCGCTGCTCGAACATGAACGTTTGGAGACTACCGCCGCCAAGGCCAAGGAATTGCGCCAACTGGCGGAACAGATGATCACTCTGGCCAAAAAGAATGATCTCCATGCCCGCCGCCAGGCCCTGGCCGTAGTCCGATCCAAGGACGTGGTGTTCAAACTTTTCAGTGAACTGCGGGAACGCTATGTGGAACGGTCCGGTGGTTATACCCGCATCATACCCAAAGGATTGCGATTGGGAGACGCAGCCCCCATTTCGGTCATCGAACTGCTAGGACGTCCGGAAAAGATCAAGAGGACCAAAAAAGCCAAGGCCGCGGCACAATAAGCAGAATGGTGAATCACTTCTGGCGGGAGGCGGTAACCCTCTCGCTCTGCTTTTTTCTGCCCCCCGACTAGGCGCTGCGTGTGAGATATGGCGGGAAAAGGACATCGATTTTCATATCGAATTCCATTATTTGAAGTTGACATGGGCCAGGCCGTGTATCACGGAAATTATTTTCACCTTTTCGAACTGGCCCGAGAACAGCTCCTGCGGGATCTAGGTTTTGGCTACCCCGAGTTGGTCGCTCGCCAGATACACCTGGCAGTCGTTGAAGCCCATTGCCGCTATCGCCAACCAGTCCGGTATGATGATCAGATCGACATTATTACCGTTATTCCGTCGCTCAAAAGCCGCGGCGTGCAGTTTCAGCAGCAACTCTTCCTGACCGCTACCAGGAAGTTGGCCACAGAAGTCCGGTTGACCACCATTAGCATCGATTTTTCCGGAAAACCGGTCCCCCTACCGCCGGAATTGCGCCAAAAGCTGGTGGTCTTTATTGATTGACCTACCAGCAAGGAGAGGCTGATTTAGAAGGCAACCTCTCCTCCCCCGCTCAAGACCTCCCGGCCAGAAAGTTGTCTCTTTGCAGGCGGCGCCAAAACTGCCGCAAACCGTGCTCCAGTTCCAGACCTAGCCCAAGCTCCCGTCCGATAGTTTCGTTAAGACACCCGACGCCGGCCGAACCCAATGCCGCTCTGAGCTCATCGCAGAAGAAGCGCAGACAGTAGTAATGCCGGGCCACCAGTTTACATCCCTCCTTGCCGACAAATAAACATTTTCCCGCAATCTCTGGTGACTCCGTGAGCTCACACCCGAAGAAGAGATTGATGAATAGCAAAACGGCGTCATAGTTGTTTTCCACCCCGGCGAAACAGCAACTGCCCATCCCCTCCAGGGCACAACGGGTGCAGGCTTCGGTCACGCCCAATCGCTGCATCGCCTCACCGGTATGATGGATCGCTTCCCGATAGCGTTTAAACAGCTCTTTTAAGTGCCTGTCTTGGCCCACCTGGAGACCGTAGGCCAAGAACAGACCTCGGGCTATCTTGAGATTGCGTTGTATGCTTCTCTCAGACAAAAAGCATCCCTATCTTTCCGGGCTTGGCTGCAATACAAGAGTCTCGCCAAACCGCAGGACGATAAATTTATCCGGAGGTATGTTTACTTTTTGTAATGCTTGACGCAACAAGATCGGTGGTTCAGCCTGGGGTTCGTCGGTTAATTTAAACGTACCCCAGTGCATGCCGATAGATTGTTGCGATCGGACATCTTGATGCACCCGTACTGCTTCTTCGGGATCGATGTGCACAGGCCGCATAAACCAGCGGGGCATATAACCGCCGATAGGTATCAAGGCCAGGCGCATGGGGCCGAATCGTCTGCCGATCTCTCGAAAATCCGGGGAATAGCCGGTATCTCCGGCAAAATAGATCTTTCCGACTGGCGTCGATAGCACCCAACCGGCCCAAAGAACTTCATAGGCGTCAAAAGGCGTCCGCATCGAAAAATGCTGGGCCGGAACGCAATGGAAACGTATCGGTCCAAATTCGGCTGACTGCCACCAATCCAGTTCAGTAACCTGAGGCAGATTTGCTTCCCGAAACCATTCGGCCAAACCTAGCGGTACAAAAAACCTGACCCCGCCTCCAAGCCGGGTAACTGTGGGCCGGTCCAGGTGATCGTAGTGATTGTGGCTGATCACGGTGGCCTGAATGGGAGGCAGGTCCTCCAATCTCAAGGGGAGCGGCGCCTGCCGACGACTTCCGGCAAAACTCACCGGAGAAGCACGCTCACTGAATATCGGATCAGTGAGAAGGTTGAGTCCGGCAACCTGAATCAGAAAGGTACTATGGCCGATCCAGGTGATCTGGATAGTTTTAGGATCAGCGTGGTTCAAACAATTAAGATCCGGCGAGACTACCTCTGGTCGATAGGGAAGGACCGACTCTGATCCGAAGGCCGGCGCCTCTTTGGGACCCAGGCCCAGACGCCAACGAAAAAAGTCCCATCGGCGCCCCTGATTGTCGATGTGCAGATTACGAAAACCCCCTGGCACATGATGTTGAGGTATCTCTGACTCTTGGGACCAAACCTGGACAACGGCCACAGCCAATCCAAGACTTGCCAGGCCGAATCGCAGAAACATGCCAAACGCGACTCGCTTTTTGATTAACTTTAACAGATAATAAAACATAGGTATTTTAACTAGAAGCCGCCCGAAATGTTAAAGATCGCCAATCATTGGAGATCACCCCCAAGTCCTGGCCAATCTGATCAATTATATGATATGATCAATATCATAAAGGCCTTTTACAAAACACCTGTTTCTATCATGCTGAATGAAGTAAATGATCTCAACTCGTTAGAAGAATTAGATTCTTCGCTACGCTCAGAATGACAAAAGTGGTGGGAGCCGATTTTAGAAGCACCCCATTAATGCTCCTCGGATCAAAATCCCCTTGCCCACCGGTTCAGCCTCCTGTTCGGCACGTGGAGCTTATGTCACCAAAAACATTTTGCCAGGATCACTTTTCCAAATATATGGGTATCATGGTGTTATTCTGTCTGGCAAGTCTTATTTTTCCCACCCTGACGTCGGCTTCGGAAAAAATTATAGAAAGCTTTTTCTGGCCACCGGGGCATTTCCATCAATTTAATAAAATTTCCCCCTCGCAGCGAAATCATATCCTTGAGGAAATCGAAAAAAAATTGAGCTCCCTGCGCCGGGAGCATAAGAGTCTGCTGGTCAAAGGAGAGGTTGTCGATAAACTGCGGACTGATGTCAACAGGTATAACCCGGCGACCATTCTCGATCAGAGTGGACTGATTATTCTAGTGCATAACTTCCCTAACATTTATTGCGGCTTCTCTGGGCCGAAGTCGTTATTGAACCGCAATACCTTTCTGCTCATAAAAAATCCCATGGTTGACAGACTGGAGAGCATGGTGCGCCAGGGATTTGTCATCACCGGCCATTTCCTGGCATTTTCCCAGAAATATTTAGAGGCATTGAGCCGGGGACTACAAGACGGTTACCGCCAACCGGAAAGACTGTTAAATCAGAGGTTACCCGATGATAAGACAGACCATTATTAGATCCTGCTAAATCTGCCAAATTTAAGCCGGTTCGGTTGGGCCGTGGGAATCCTGATTCAGGTGACCGCTTTTTTCTGCCAAGCCAGGACCTTTTTCTTCTTGCGCGGTTGCATTTTGAGAACTACTAAAGCATTTGCAACTACTTCTCTCAAGCGATATAATATTGCACAGTAGCATTTAGGTGAGTTTGGCAAGAATCTTACCTTCATCCCCCCTGTAAGAAAAAGCCCGTGGGTACACAATGCCAAAACAGAAATGGCTCGAAATTCGGATCTTGCTGCCCGAAACCCTTCAGGAAGAAGCGGGGATCTTTCTCACCGGGTGGAGCGGGCGCGGGGTGGTATTGGAAGACGCGGCCGAGATAGACAGTTCGCCTCGGTTGGCCGGCATCCGGGCGTATCTCCCAGCCGGGGAATTTACCGCGGATATCCGCCAGGATCTGTTTACCTATCTGGATCGCCTCGCCGCCTTGGGATATCGGATCGGTGAACTGCAGCAGCAGATCATAGAGGAAGAAGATTGGGAGCGTGCCTGGCAGGTACACTTCAAAGCACGCCGCCTCGTGGGTCGTTTTGTAATACGCCCCCCTTGGGAGGAGTATAACTCCACCGGCCCTGAAGTGGTCTTGACCATCTATCCCGGCATGGCTTTCGGCACCGGCCGACATCCCAGCACCTGGCTCTGTTTAAAGGCCCTGGAGGAAGTGACCTATAATTGGTCGCAGCACCCCCCTCGATGGGTCTTGGATGTCGGGACCGGAACCGGCATCCTCGGGTTGGCGGCGGCCCGTCTAGGCGCCAGAGTATTGGCTATCGATGTAGATCCGGAGGCGCTGGCGGCAGCCAGGGAAAATATCCTGCTCAATGAGCTTCATGACTTGATGCGGGTCGAGGATCTTCCCCTGAGCGCCATCCGTCAACAGTTCGATCTGATCTTTGCCAACCTGACCGCACCCGATTTACAGACCCTGGCCGAAAGTTTGGCCGGAAGGCTGCTTCCTGAAGGACAGATGATCATTTCAGGTTTCTTGCAGACCGACCTTCCTGAGATGGAAGAACGATTTCGGGCTCAAGGGCTGCAATCTGTTCAAACCCACCTGAAGGATGATTGGGCGGTACTTGTTCTGAAGCGCAGGTAAGCCGATGAAAGCTGACAAAATTCCTCCCCCCGGGCGTTTTCATCAAGAGCGGCAGCGGCGGCGGTTTTTTGCTGGCCTGAATCAATTTCGGGGAGATGAGGTCATTCTATCTCCTTCAGAAAGCCATCATCTGATCAGAGTCGTACGACTGGCGGTAGGAGATCGGGTGGAGGTTTCAGATGGTTGCGGTCGGATTTTTGAAGCGGAAATTTTGAGCCTCGAACCCACCGCCGCTCGGCTCCGTCTACTAAACGAACTCTCTGTCGGAATCGAATCCAGTCTTAAAATCACCCTGGGGTTGGCCCTGGTAAGAGCGGAGATCTTCGATTCCCTCATCCGACAGGTCACGGAATTGGGCATCTACCGGCTCGTCCCCTTTACCTCTACCCGTTCACTGGTCCGGCCGGGGGGGTGGAAAAAATCGCGTCTGCTGCGCTGGCAACGATTGGCACAGGAGGCCTTAAAATCTTCTCAGAGGTTGATCCTGCCTGAGATCGATCCACCGGTGGATTTTCCGGACGCCCTCATCGGACCGGAAGAGGTCAAGTTGATGTTCTGGGAGGAGCAACGGCAAGCTCACCGCCCTCACGATTTAGCAGCCTGGCCGCGTCCTCGCACGATCCGGGCCCTTATCGGTCCTGAGGGAGGGTTTACCGCAGCCGAAGCAGATACGGCGCGACAGGCGGGTTTCAACCTGTTAGGGTTGGGACCGCGACGGCTGCGGGTAGAAACCGCCGCCCTGGCGGCAGTAGCGGTATTGCAGTATACCTGGGGCGATCTGAACCCGTGACTCTCTCTCTCTCACCCGAGAATCCCTACCGCAGTCTGCCTGCCTTTTTGAACGCTCAATTCGGCGAACGGGTGCAGAAAATTACTCTGGACGCCGGTCTGACCTGCCCCAATCGGGATGGCCGGGTGGGTTGGGGTGGCTGTATATATTGCAACACCCGAGGGTCTGGAACCGGGGCCCACGCCCTGGGGCATTCCATCACTCAACAGATACAGGAGGGTATGATACGCCTCGGGAGACGCTACCAAGCCCGAAAATTTATCGCCTATTTTCAAAGTTTTTCTAACACCTACGGTCCCCTGGAGCACCTGCAATCTTTATATGCCGAGGCCTTGGCCTTTCCGCAGGTGGTCGGTCTGAGTATCGGCACCAGACCCGATTGCTTATCTCCGGACCTCCTAAAACTGCTCGGTTCATTGGCCCAGACTCACCTCGTCTGGCTCGAGCTAGGTCTACAATCGGCCCATGATCGGACCCTCCGCCTGATCAATCGCGGCCACGACGCAGCTTGCTTTGTTAAGGCTGTAAACACGGCAGCCCATCGGGGAGTGCATCTGCTGGCGCACGTCATGCTAGGTCTACCCGGAGAATCAAAGGCTGATATGTTGGCCACAGCTACATTCCTAGGGACCTTGCCGGTAGACGGGGTTAAGCTGCATCTCGTTTACGTCATTAAGGGAACTCCATTAGCAGAACTCTATGATACGGGGATTTACCGGCCGTTGTTGAGGGAGGAATACATCAGTTTGGTAGTTGAGGTCATCGAATTATTACCGCCGCAGATGATCATCCATCGTTTAACGGGCGATCCCCACCCGGAAGAACTGGCAGCGCCCGCCTGGTGTCTGGACAAAGCGGGCGTACTGCACGATATCAGACAGGCTTTTATCCGTCGCGGCACCTACCAGGGCCGTCTCTGGCCGGGTAAGGCCTCTCATTGACAACCGATTCCAATAAAGAGAGATTTATCTTGTCGCCTCAGTCTGAATTTCCACCCCCCAAAAACGGCCTCTGGCTGACGTGGTCCTTATCTGCCCTGGTTCTTATTTCACTTGCAGCCCTGTCCCTCTACCTATTTTGGCTCCCCCTCAGCAACTGGGCGACTAACTGCTACAATTTCCTGTCCTGTAAAGAAAATATCCGCAACTGGCTGCTCTCCTTCGGCCCCGCCGCCCCCGTAGTCTTTATCGTAATCCAATCGTTGCAGGTTATATTTGCCCCCATCCCCGGAGAGGCTACGGGTTTTTTAGGCGGCTTCCTTTTCGGCGGTCCGATGGGATTTGTCTACTCTACCTTAGGCCTCACCCTCGGCTCTATTTTGGCCTTTTTATTAGGCCGGTGGTTGGAAATACACCTGATCGAAAAATTGGTCAGTAAACCGACCTTGGATAAATTTGACTTTATCATCGAAAGACAGGGCACTCTCATTGCCTTTCTGCTCTTTCTGTTACCCGGCTTTCCGAAGGATTACCTCTGCTTCATTCTGGGCCTGAGCAAAATGCCCCTCCGGGTCTTTCTTCTTATCGTCACCATCGGCCGCATGCCGGGCACTCTGATGCTTTCCCTGCAAGGGGCTCAAGTCTATCGTGGCGACTATATCACTTTCTTGGCCCTCCTGGGATTATTCCTGTTGGCAGCCTTACTAATGCTGCTATACAAGGAAAGTCTTTATCAGTTTCTGCGGCGGTGGAGCCACCGCAACGCCACCTATGATAACTGATAAGGCCTTCCGGCGCCTAACGTTGGAAAGTCAAGAGGTTGGACATCCATGCAAATACTTGCCTTTCTCGTAGTTTTTCTGGCCATCTGGGTAGTTTTAAACGCCTGGATACTGCCCAAGTTTGGGATCAAAACCTGACTGAACCGTTCTTCCTGCGCCGTGCCGCGTCAGGAACAATCAGATCAAAATGGAAAGGAGACGCCATGAAGCCCAGCGGTGACCTATCCGGCTTCGCCCAATTGATGGAGCTGTCTCGGGGTTTTCAGGCTGCCAAGGTTTTCTTGGTGGCCTGCGATTTAGACGTCTTTAGCCATCTCTCTATCCCAACCACTGTCGAGGATTTAGCCAGTCGCCTCCAGGTGAATGCCAGGGCCCTGGAGATGTTGCTCAACGGCCTGACTGCATTGCGGTTGTTAAGCAAAAAGGACAACTCCTACCACAACACCCCCGTGGCTCAGGAATTTTTGGTAGCAGCGGGAGAAAATTACCGGGGAGCAATTTTTAAACACCTGCATCATACCTGGGAAGGCTGGTCAGACCTGGGGGCGGTCGTGGCCACCGGCAATCATCCGAAGATCGATCCGGCCCGTTGGGTGGAGGCCCACGCAGAGGCCCATGAACAAGAAGTCAAAGACTTTATTTGGGGCATGCACGCCGTCGCTCGGGATACCATCCCCCTGGTCCTGGAGCAGCTCAATCTAAAAGACATCAAACACCTGCTGGATTTGGGGGGCGGGCCAGCTTCCTATGCCATCGCTTTCGCCCAACAATACCCGCAACTCAAGGCTACGGTTTTTGATCTGCCACTCCCGATCAGCATCGCCCGGGAAAACCTGGTCCGGCATGGCTTAACCAGCCGGGTGCAAACAATTGCCGGCAACTTCCTGGAAGATGACATCGGTTCAGGCTATGACTTCATTTGGATTTCACAGATTCTGCACAGCCACACAGAGACCCAATCACAGACCATCCTCAGAAAAGCCTGCTCCGCTTTGGTGCCCGGCGGACGGCTGGCAGTGCATGACTTCTTTCTTGACGACGACGGTTATACCCCACCCAGCGCGGCGTTTTTCGGCCTCCATATGTTGGCGGTCACTCAAGGCGGCCGCGCCTACAAACACCACGAAGTGGCGACCTGGGTGGAATCTTTGGGATGCAGCCGCCCCGAACTCAGGCGGGTGGGAGAACATTCCAGCTTTGTAATAGCAGTAAAAAACGGGTGAAAATGAGGAGAAAACCCTAAAAAAACAAAAGCCGATGAGCATCAGCTCGCCGGCTTTGAGCGTCTATTTTCCTGGCGCTTGTCGGTCTCAATGTAGGCATAGGCCGAGTGATTGTGAATAGACTCATAGTTCTCGGAATCTATCGAGTACCAGGTAAAATTATCATCTTTATCCAATTTTAAGGCTATTTCACGGACTACGTCTTCCACAAACATGGGATTGGAATAGGCCCGTTCCGTGACAAATTTTTCATCCTGGCGCTTGAGCAGAGAATAGACCTCGCATGATGCCGAGGCCTCTACCAGTCTGATCAAATCTTCAATCCAGAAAAACTTTTTAAAACGCACCTGTACCCGCACTTCCCCGCGCTGATTGTGGGCCCCTACCGAACTTATCTCTTTAGAACAGGGACAGAGGGTAGTAATGGGTACTTTAACGCAAACCACCAGATCAATCAAACCTTCTCCGTTCAATGACCCTTTGATGGTGCAGATGTACTCCATCAGGGCGCGGGCCCTCGAGACCGGGGCTTGTTTCTGAATAAAATAGGGGAAGATCATCTCTATATGGGCTGATTGCGCATGCAGTCGATGCCGCGTCTCTTCAAGAATCTGGGGAATGTTCTTGATACTGATATTACGCCGGAATTCGCTCAAGATTTCGATAAACCGGCTCATATGAGTGCCCTTGTGGCGGTAGGGCAAGTTAACATAAATATTAATGCGAGCCACGGTATTTTGGGTACCGTTAAATTTATCCAGGACAATAATAGGATAAGAAATGTTTTTAACCCCAACTTTATCAATATCTATATTGCGATGATCAGGCCGACTCTGGACATCGGCAATCTCAGCTAGGGGCGTGATAGCGGCAGCGACCTTCCCTTTATGCACCTTATCTTTTCCTCCGCAGGCTTTATTCTGCTTTTCCCTCAGGGCGTGGGGCGCATCAGTTCGGAAGCGGAATCAAATAGGGAAAATCAGTTTCTAATGAGCAACAATTTGACAATACCATTTCCGGTCTCTCCGACAACCATTTAAAACCATAAGAATTAAATTCTCCTATATTATTTACCGGAAGCCGGAAACCCAAAACCGGAAACCGGAAGAAAAATAAGCTTTCTATCTTGATAGTACCAATCTATGCTATTTTTAATAATTTCACAAGACTAATTGTCACTGTCTATCGGCCATTCACGAACCATAAAAATCATCTGCCGGTAGCACAGGCTTCCAAGCCTGTACAAAACTTATTTTTTGACCGACAACCGGAAACCAGAAACTTTATTTGCTGACTAAACATAACGGAATCTCTCGGCTACCGCCCGGGCATGTATAGGAAGGCCTTCGGCCTCGGCCAACCGCACGACCGCATCTTTGAGCGATTTCAAGCCTTCCTTGGTTAAATGCTGGAAGGTTGGCTTCTTTATAAAATCATCTACTGACAATCCGGAAAACATCCTGGCCGTCCGCCCCGTCGGCAAGACATGATTAGTTCCGGAGGCATAATCACCCACCGGAACCGGGGCATACATCCCGAGAAAGATGGAACCGGCATGGCGTATGCGCGGCAGGACGGCAAAAGGCTCCCGGGTGATAATCTGCAGGTGCTCCGGGGCGTAATGGTTCACAAAATCAATCGCCTCATCCAAATCATGAGCCAACAGCACCGCGGAATGATGGTTGATGGCAGATTTAAGGATTTCCTGCCGGGGCAGATTATGGAATTCCTCTTTGATGAGGTCAATGACCCGATGTGCCAGGGGCTCCCATGTGGTTACCAACACTGCGGCGGCATCCGGATCATGCTCCGCTTGGGAAAGGAAATCAATCGCCACCAATCTGGCTTCTGCGGATTCATCAGCCAAAATGAGGGCTTCACTCGGACCGGCAGGAGAGTCGATGCCTACCTCTCCGAAGACCAACAGTTTGGCCGCAGTAACATATTTATTTCCCGGCCCGACGATCTTATCCACCTGCGGCACGGTCTCGGTGCCATACGCCATAGAGGCTACCGCCCAAGGACCACCTATCTTGTAAATGTTTGTGGCGCCGGCCAGATGAGCCGCCGCCAAAGTAGTAGGGTTGGCCGTCATGCCCTGGTCCGGCGGGGTACAGGCAATGATCTCCGACACCCCGGCCACCCGCGCCGGGATGATAGTCATGAGCACCGTAGAGGGATATTTGGCCAGGCCACCGGGAATATAACAGCCGACCCGATCCAACGGGCGCTGCAACCGCCCAGCCAGGATGCCCGGCTGCACCTCGATGGCCCACATCCCCCGATCTAATTGGGCCCGATGAAATTTTTCGATATTCGCCGCTGCCAGCTTCAGGGCATCAAGCAACTTTGGATCGATTGATTCGTATGCTGCACGAATCTCCGCTTCGCTGGCTACTAAATCTGCCGAACTGATGTCGTCTTTATACTGCCGATGAAAATCGAGCGCGATGCGGTCGCCATGCTGCCGCACCTCTTGGACAATCTTTTTGATGTCATCCAAAACCGCAGTTACATCCAGGCTGGAACGTTTCATGATAGCCTGGCGCCGCTCCGGGGAAAGGTTGCGGATGCTTTCAAGGGCAAGTGTAATCATGTCGGATTTCCTAAATCACATGGGTTGAATACCAAAATATTTTTAGGTTATCATCCTTTTTAAAAAAAAGCTATAGGGTGCAACTACCCCCTACCCTTCAATGTTCTGTTTTCCCTATAACCCTAAGTCCAGGTATATTACTAACTTCGACCTGTCCTACAACCATCTGTGACCATAACGACTTAATTCTGTCATAGTTAATAAGAAAACAAGTCCCGAGTTCCGGATTATTAATAGAATAACTTCTGTACCGGATGACCGGCCTATGCCACCGGCAGGTGATTATCACGGCTTGCCGGTACCCTCTCAAAGAATGACAATTTTCCGGAAACCGGAAACTAAATAAGACCCGCTCCCCACCTGCTTTCGTAAAATATTATCCAGTAGTCAGAGCCTTGATCTTTTCTTTGTGACTCTTAAGCTTGGCCAACTTCTGGGTAAGGGTCTGAACCTTCTCTTTCTCCTTCTCCACAACCTCAGCGGGGGCCTTGGCCACGAAGTCCTCGTTGGCCAGTTTGCGTTGGCTTGTAGTCAGGTCTTTGCTGATTTTGTCGATCTCTCGAGCCAAACGCCGGTCTTCTTCGGCAAAGTCAATGAGACCGACCAGGGGCAGATAGATCTCTATGTCCTGGACCACGGCCTTGGCTGCAGCCTGCGGCCGATCACCGTCCGGGTTAAAGCTCAGCCCGTCAATCTTGCCCATGATTACCAGTGATTTAGTGTGCCGTCTCAGGGCAGCCAAGGCGGTCTCATTGCCGCTATAGAGATTGACCGGCGCCTTCGCCCCGGGTGGAACGTTCATTTCTCCCCGTAGGTTTCTGATCGCCGTTATGACAGCCATCAGCAGATTCATCTCCTCTTCTGCCATGGAATCTATGAGTTCCTGCCTGACCGCAGGATACGGCGCCACCATGATGCTGCCAACCGTCCCTGGCAGTTTGTGCCAGATCTCCTCGGTAACAAAAGGCATAAAGGGATGCAACAGGCGCAGCAGGGCGCTGAGGATCTCCTGCAAGACTCTCTGGGTGTGACGCCTCCTGACCGGATCGGTGTTGTCATAGAGGGCCGGCTTGATAAGTTCCAGGTACCAATCGCAGAACTCGTGCCAGGCAAACTGGTAGAGCTGGTTCGCCGCCTGATCAAAATTATAGGAATCCAGGGCCTCTGTCACCGCCTGACAGACCTGCTGCAGACGGCTGACGATCCAGCGTTCCTCTAAACTAAGAGCGACTGTATCATGGGCTGCAGCAGCGTAATCATAATCGGCCAGATTCATTAGCGTAAAGCGGCTGGCATTCCAGATCTTGTTGACAAAATTACGATACCCGGCGATTCGCTCCTCCGATAGGCGAACGTCCCGACCCATAGCGGCAAAGGCGGCCAGAGAGAATCGGAAGGCATCAGTGCCGTATTCCTCCATAACCTCTAATGGATCCACCACGTTGCCCTTCGATTTGCTCATCTTCTGACCCTCGGCGTCCCGGACCAGGGCGTGGATATAGACCTCCCGAAAAGGTACCTCCTTCATGAAATAGAGACCCATCATCATCATCCGGGCCACCCAGAAGAAGAGAATGTCAAAAGCGGTGACCAGCACCGAGGTGGGATAGAAAAGTGTGAGTTCCCTGGTCTGCTCCGGCCAGCCCAAGGTAGAAAAGGGCCATAACGCCGAGGAAAACCAGGTATCCAGGACGTCTTCCTCCTGAACCAGCTCTGTCCCGCCGCACTTCGGACAATGCGTCGGAGTTTCCCGCACCACGATAATCTCACCACAGGCTGGGCAATTCCAGGCCGGGATACGGTGGCCCCACCAGATCTGCCGGGAAATACACCAATCCCGGATATTGTCC
Source organism: Desulfobacca acetoxidans DSM 11109 (assembly GCF_000195295.1). Lineage (NCBI taxonomy): Bacteria > Pseudomonadati > Thermodesulfobacteriota > Desulfobaccia > Desulfobaccales > Desulfobaccaceae > Desulfobacca > Desulfobacca acetoxidans. The sequence continues at coordinate 1,630,535 of NC_015388.1, read as the reverse complement.
ATCCACTCAAAGAAGGTCTTCTCCCACATCGGCGGAATGATGCGGATGCTGCCTTCAGTGACGGCCGCAACCGCGGCCTCGGCCAACGGTTTCACTGCTACGAACCATTGTTTCGAGAGCATCGGCTCCACTACGGCCCGACAGCGATAACAGTGACCAACGCCATGCACATATTTTTCCACCTTTTCCAATAAACCGTCGGCCTTCAGGTCCTTGACGATTTTATCCCGGCAGGTGAACCGGTCCATGCCCTGATATCTGCCGGCCTCCTCAGTCATCCGGCCTTTCCCGTCAATAACCCGCACCGCCGGCAACTGATGCCGGATACCAAGCTGGAAATCATTGAGATCATGCGCCGGTGTGACTTTAAGAGCGCCGGCGCCGAACTCCATATCCACGTAGTCATCCGTAATCACCGGTATCTTGCGGCCCAATACCGGCAACAGGAGCGTGGCACCATGGAATTTCGTAAACCGCACATCGTTGGGGTTGACCGCTACCGCCGTATCTCCCAACAGGGTCTCCGGCCGAGTAGTGGCGACGGTGAGATGACCGCCGTTTCCGGCCAACGGATACTTGATGTAATAGAGATAACCCTCCTTGGTTTCGTGCTCAACTTCCAAATCGGCCAGGGCGGTCTGACAACGCGGGCACCAATTAATGATATAATCCCCTTTATAAATCAAACCGTCCTCATACAGGCGGACAAAGACCTCCCGCACTGCCGCTGACAGACCGGCATCCATGGTGAAGCGCTCGCGGCTCCAATCGCAGGAACAACCCAAGCGCTTAAGTTGATTGATAATGTGCCCCCCCGACTCCTTCTTCCACTGCCAGACCCGCTCTATAAAGGCCTCCCGGCCTACCGTGTGCCGGTCTTTACCTTCAGCGGCCAGCATCCGTTCCACCACGTTCTGGGTAGCAATGCCAGCGTGGTCAGTACCGGGCATCCAGAGGGTGTTATACCCCTGCATGCGTTTGCAGCGACAGAGGATATCCTGAAGGGTATTGTTAAGGGCGTGTCCCATATGCAGCGAACCGGTGATATTGGGCGGCGGAATGACAATACTGTAGGGATGACGGTCGCTGTTGGCGTCGGCTTGAAAAAGGAAATTCGCCTCCCAGTATTCATACCATTTTTTCTCAATTTCACCCGGACTGTAGACCTTGGCCAACGACTCCGACATGGATACTCTCCTGAATGCACCTCGACTACAACTGTTGCCATTGAAGTAAGATAGGTTTGCAATACCACGCAACCATGAAGAAAATGACAATAGGCAAAGAATGCCGAGATGAGCCGCCATCTCCCACATCATTGCCTATCTGATAATTTTCACTTTTCCTTGAGAAATATTCCGATCAGTTGATTAACTATCCGCTAATACTATCTATTTAAATCACAGAGAACAGTCTCACTTCCACCAAAGTTACCATGTGAAGTACCATAAGGCGGCGCCGGTGTCAAGGGATTTTAACGAGGTCCAGCATAAGTGATCAATAATCCACTCTATGATTTGCCAACTTAGAAATTGTCAGGCAGATATTTTTTAGGGGCTTATGAGCGGTGTACCTGATTTGATGCTGCATATGAGTTGTTCTAACGCATGCTCTAGGCGTCGGAATGATCGAGCTCTTTGGCAAACAAGATCAATATCAATTGCTTTGCTTAGAGGCGCTTGGTCAAAGGTTTCTTTGTATGCTTTCCCTTTCTCCATATGATCTGTGAGCCATCTTTTGGGATCGGGAACGGATTCTGGATCGCTAATTATCTCCAAAGAGTCTTTTAGACCGCTCTTCCCCGCAAGTGTCTCGGTACTCCCCAGTAGCCAATTCTCATAGTGGCATTTGGCTGCAACAACAGCGATGGGCAGATGAGGACTATGATTCCTTGCCCTTGTCGCCAGTCGTCCAGCCACCTCTCTGGCACAACTGCCTTCAGCATCGAGTAGTATGAGAACAGCATGACACGCATCACGCTTTTCCGCAACTTTAAGAAATCTTTCTAGCCCATTTAATTTTACAATATTGCCCATCCCATGTGCGTTAATCGGCCTCTGAATTCTAACCCGCTTTATTCATGATATTTTGAAAAAGATAGCTAACTCATTTTAATGCCATAGATTAACAGGCTTACCTGAAATACAGACTGTTTTTTTTGCACAGGCTGGAAAGCCTGTGCCACCGGGTATATGGGATTTTGATGAATTATCCGGGTTAACAAGCTTATACTAGAGTTTAGAATCTACGATTGATTAAAAAAATGTATCAGCCACGAAAAAAAGCTTGACAGACCCGCGCAAACGCGTGGTCGCCTTTGGCGACCAATCGAGAAAAGAAAATTCTTTTCTCGGGAGGTTGTTCAATGGCTACAAAACTTCTTATCCCCTATCAAGTTCTTGCTCAGTGGCTCACTATCCTATGGCAGGCGGTGCCTATCAAGCTCCGTCCCACGTTACTCGAACTGCTCTTTGGCAACATCTTATCAGGATCTGGTCATATCACCGATGCTATCCTCACTGTGTGCGCCAAAACGAGTTGGAGCAATTACTTCAAGGCCCTACAGAGCAATGGTTTTTCTTGGTTAAGCCTTTGCCGCCAATGGCTTGTCCTCGTGTTGCGTTACTTTCCTCGTCTCACCATTACCCTGGTCATAGACGATATGTTGACGCCCAGAACCTCGAAAAAAGCTCCTTCGGCAGCGATATATCACGATCATGCCCACAGACCCAACCGGCCGCCGTTCATCTTCGGGCAATTACGGGTGGCTTTAGCCATAGTGTTAACATATGCCGGCAGAACCGCAGCCTTCCCATGGTTATGGCGGCTCATACGAACTACGGGAAACACATCAAAGCTGAAAGCCGCCCAAGTTTTGATGGCTTTAGCTCGTCAATGGGTGCCAAGAGCCATCGCCATACGACTTCTACTCGACGCCTGGTATATGAAAAAAACTCTGGTGCTCCGTCTGATCCATCAGGCAGTGACGGTCATTGGTCAGGTTCGCCGAGACACCGTATGTTATCTCTTGCCCACCCAGCCATCCTCCCCTCGACGGGGAGCACCTCGCAAGTATGGAGAGAAATTGACCTTCGCCAAGGCCAAAACCTTGCTGCCCTTACAACACGCGTCTATCAAGGCGTATGGCAAAACCCGACGCTTCGAATTCTATACTGCCCAGGCCAAAGTCCGATTCTTAAAAGGACATATTTGCCGAGTAGTCTGGTGCCGCTTTCTGCAGGATTCCGGAAAATGGACCAATTGGGCCCTGTTGCTGGCTACCGATCCCACCTTGACGGCAGCGAATGTGATCAAATTGTACAGCCGTCGTTGGTGGATAGAACCGATGTTCAACGAGATCAAGCACAGCTTTGGTCTGATCAATGCCTGGCAGCAGTCTCGCCAGACATTGGCCCGTTGGACAACGCTCATTTCCCTGAGTTACAGCTTGCCAAGGTTACTGGCTCTCTGGCTTGGCGACCAGAAAGGAGCGCAACTTTTCCCTATCCCTTGGCGTCGGCAGCAAGCCGTAACCGCAGGCTGGATCGTCAAAGCAGTCCAACAATATTTTCGACTTGTCAACATCAGGGCCTGCTGGGATCGAAAATCGCAAAAATTCGTGCTGCCCAACGAGGATTTTATGGCTACCTGCAAAAAAGCAGCATAAAGTTCGCATTTCTTAATGACATTTCGTCTGGTTGATACCGTTACCACATACGGTGACGCTGAAGTACGTTGAAAATTTGGCAACAAGAAAATGCGCAGATTCTAAACTCTAGAAGCTTATATTTTACTACAGAATATAAGTGCAAAATAGCACAGTTTTACCTGCCAAGTCAATTTTTCCATAAGTGCACATGCTCTGCCGAACACAACGAAGCATAAAAACAGAATCGTGGCGGCTGCTCACAATAATGTTTTTGCTGCTCACGGCTCACGGCTCACGGCTCACGGCTCACGGCTCACTGTTTTTATACAAGCAGTATGGCAATACGAGATACCAAATATCCCCCCAACCCATTCTCTAATTTCTCTTGACAGATGTTGCCTATAATTGATATGACCAACTGGTCATATGGAGGAACCGAAGACTATGCCAGAGATCGTCCGCCCGACTTTTCTCAATCTGCCCGAGGCCAAACAGGCCCGCATCATCGATGCCGCCCTGGAGGAATTCGCCAGCAAGGGCTACCCTCAGGCCAGCCTCAATGTCATCGTGGCCCGCTCCGGCATCGCCAAGGGTTCCCTCTACCAGTATTTTACCGACAAGAGCGGAGTTTTTCTCTATATTTTTGACTTTGCGATCTCCTTTGTCCGGCGGATTTTAGTTCAGGTGAAGGAGAGCACCCTCGGGGAAGATTTTTTCACCCGTCTGGAGAAATCCCTCCTGGCAGGGGTCGCTTTCATCAAAGAACATCCGAGAATTTACGGCATTTATCTGAAGATTCTGTTCGATCAGCAGGTGCCGCAGCGGCAGGAACTGCTCCGGGCGGTCCGTCAATTTTCCGCTGATTATCTGCAGTCTCTACTGCGTCAGGGAATGGCCCGGGGGGAACTGCGGCCGGGGTTGCCTCAGCAGACCACCACTTTCCTCCTGGACGCCCTGCTGGACCGCTTTCTCCAAGCAGTCAGCGTCCCGGCCTTTGACGTTGCCCTCGGGTTGGACCAGGCCACCGAAGAGGAGTTGGGCCAGCGGGTTCGGGAGCTGGTGAGCGTCCTGCGGCATGGTTTAGCTGACGGCGACAAGCCTTACGAATGAACCTGATCTTGCTTACTTCAGCAGCATTAAACCTTTGACCTGTTGACATAAACCATCAACTTAAATTGAAATGAGGATTTACTATGGGCGGCAACGGTTTTTTTAAGGATCCCAATCTGATCCCCATCCATGAAAAAGTGTTGGCCCAGAAACGCCTGACCTTCGAGGACGGTCTGGACCTTTACCGCTCTACTGATCTGCTGGGGGTGGGCTACCTGGCCAACATCGCGCGGGAGCGGCAGCACGGCAATAAGGCCTACTATATTATTAATCAGCACATCAATTATTCCAACGTCTGTATCAACGGCTGCAAGTTCTGTGCTTTCGGCAAACGGGCCGGAGACCCCCTGGCTTACGAAATGAGCCTGGATGATATTATGGCCAAGGTGGATGAACGCCTCTCGGAGCCGGTTACCGAAATTCACATTGTCGGAGGGCTGCATCCCAATCTGCCTTTCTCCTATTACCTCGACATGCTCCGAAATATCAAGACCAGGCGCCCGAGCGTCCACCTGCAGGCCTTTACCGCCGTAGAAATCGCCCACCTGGCCAGTATTGCCGATCTGAGCGTGGCCGATACCCTGGCCGCCCTGCAGGAAGTCGGCCTGGGCTCTCTGCCGGGGGGCGGCGCCGAGGTCTTCAGTCCCCGCATCCGACAGAGCTTATGCGCCAAGAAGCTCCCCCCCGAGGGCTGGCTGCAGGTCTGCCAGACCGCCCATCGTCAGGGCCTGCGGACCAACGCCACCATGCTCTACGGCCACCACGAGACCCTGGAAGAACGGGTAGACCATCTGGTCAAACTGCGCGCCGCCCAGGATGAGACCGGGGGCTTTCTGACTTTTATCCCCCTGGCCTTTCATTCCGCCAACACCGAATTGGCCGGTCTGCCGGAGACCACCGGCTTCGATGACCTCAAAAACCTGGCAGTAGCCCGCCTGATACTAGACAACTTTCCCCATATCAAGGCCTTCTGGATCATGATCGGCCCCAAGATCGCCCAGCTCTCCCTGGCTTTCGGGGCAGACGACATCGACGGCACTGTCATAGAAGAACGCATCACCCACATGGCCGGAGCCCGCACCGCCCAGGGACTCACTCGTCAGGAACTGCACCACCTCATCCAGGAGGCGGGACGCGAGCCGGTGGAGCGGGATACGCTGTATAACGTCATCAGTCATTAAACCCTATGTCTCATTCGACTTCGGCCATCGAGGCCAAAATCACCTCCGGGGGGCGTCTCACCCTCACAGAAGCCCTGCCGCTCTGGGACCTGGATATCCTGACCCTGGGCCGCTGGGCCAACTATATACGCCGCCAGCGGCATCCCGAAACCTGGGTCAGCTATGTGGTAGACCGCAACATCAATTACACCAATATCTGCCTCTCCGGCTGCCGCTTCTGCGCCTTCTTCCGGCCACCCGGCCATCCCGAGGGATATGTCTTGCCCTGGCCGGAATTGACCCAAAAACTGGAAGAAACCCTGGCCCTGGGCGGCACCGGCGTCCTGCTGCAAGGCGGCCTCAATCCTGACCTGCCATTCGGATATTACAAGGAGCTGCTCCGTTTTATCCGGCGCTCGGGTCTGCATGTCCATGGCTTTTCGCCGCCGGAAATCACCTTTTTTGCCAAGACCTTTGGACTTACCATCGAGGAAGTAATAGTTCACCTCCGTGAGGCCGGCTTGGGGTCGATTCCCGGCGGTGGCGCCGAGATTCTGACCGACCGGGTGCGCCGGGCCCTGGCCCCGAGCAAATGCACTACCGAGGAATGGCTTACCGTCATGGAGACCGCCCACCGTCTTGGCCTGCGCACTACCGCCACCATGATGTTCGGCCACATTGAGACCCAGGCCGAGCGCCTGGAGCACCTCTGGCGCTTACGTGAGATCCAGGACCGCACCGGCGGCTTTATCGCCTTCATCCCCTGGAGCTATCAACCCGGCGGCACGGCTCTGGGTGGCGCCACAACGGACGTGGTGGATTATCTCAAAACCCTGGCTATTGCCCGAATCGTTTTGGACAATATTGCCAACCTGCAGGTCTCCTGGGTCACCCAGGGGGCCAAAGTGGCTCAGATTGCCTTGGAATTCGGGGCCAACGACTTCGGCTCAACCATGATCGAAGAGAACGTCGTCGCCGCCACCGGCGTCGGTTTCCGCCTCTCGCAACAGGAAATCGAACGGCAGATCGTATCGGCAGGATACGAACCGAAACAGCGGGATCACGTCTACCGGATAATGGCCCCAAGGCAACCATGAACAGGCGACTCCTACTATCCGCTTAAATACCAATGCAACGATGACTTATAATCCCCAGATAGCCATCATTGCCCGCGTCGGGGCTCACCAGGATTTCCTCAGGCAGGGTTTAGATGTGCGCCACTGCCAAACCTATGACACCCCCTTCGGCTGCAGCAATCCGGTGCATCTCTTTAAATATCAAGATATTGACTTTGCCGTGCTTTCAAGACATGGAGAGGACGGCTACCGCGTCTCTGCACCCTTCGTCAATGACCGGGCCAATTTATACGCCTTAAAAACCCTGGGGGTGGAGAAGATTCTGGCCTGGTGCGCCCCCGGAGCCATCAACGAAACCATGGCGCCGGGAGACCTGGTTGTCCCCCATGATATTTTGGATGAAGGTCAGCAACAACCGTACACCTTCTTTCCCCACCGGGGTTTGGGCTTTGTCCGCCAGAATCCGGTCTTCTGTCCCGAACTGCGGCAGGCGGTAATCCAAACCCTGCAAAACGGGCCTCTTCCCCTTCATCCGGCGGCGGTCTATACCGCCACCACCGGCCCCCGCCTGGAGACCCCGGCGGAAATCCGCAAATACCGGCTGTTGGGCGGCGACCTGGTGGGCATGACCCTGGTCCCGGAGGTCTTCCTGGCGCGAGAGCTGGAGTTGTGTTACACAGCCCTCTGTTACGTGGTCAATTATGCCGAGGGAGTAAAAGATCGACCTTATCAACCGGGCATCCTGTTTGAAGGGTTGGCCACGCCTGAGGAGATCAAACGGGTTCAGGCGGTGGAGGCGGCTTTGGGGGAATTGGCCCTGAAGCTCCTGCCGGGGTTGGCTGCAGCACCCCGCCAGTGCCCCTGCCCCTGGCTCATGGAACGGTACCGTCAGCGAGGCGATATCGGTACGGACTGGCGGCAGTGGTTCAGGTCATGAACAAGCCGTCGATCATAATCCATCAAGCCCGCTGGATAGTCCCGGTGACGGGACCGGTCATCGAAGCCGGGGCGGTGGCAATCGCCGACGGCCACATCCGCGCCGTGGGACCGGCCGCCGACCTGCGGCGGCAGCCCTGGGATGCCTGGGAGGACCATGGCGACGGGGCCATCATGCCGGCCCTGGTCAACGCTCACACCCACCTGGAACTGACTGCCCTACGGGGGCGGATTGCCGCCCAGGAGCGTTGGCAGGACTGGCTGAGCGCGGCCCTGGCGGAAATGGCCACCCTCACTCTTGAGGACCTGCAGGCCGGGGCGGCCGCCGGGATAGCGGAACTGCGTCGCTTCGGCACCGGCCTGGTGGCCGAAATCAGCAACACTGGCCTTAGCCTCCCGGCCCTTGCAAAAAGCGGCCTGGAGTTCTGTTACTTTTTCGAGTGCCTGGGCTTCGATCTTACCGGGGCGGGGCCGCTGGAGACTGGTTTCCCCATCTTTGCCGCCCCAGCGGCCCTAACTCTGACCAATTTCTCCGCTGCGGCGCACGCCCCCTATTCAGTCTCGGCCCCCCTCTGCCAGCGGATTGCCGCCTGGAACCGAAGCCATGGGCGCCCCAGCGCCGTGCATCTGGCCGAATCGAGGGAGGAGGAACGGTTTCTGCAGACAGGGGGCGGTTTTTTCCGGAGCCTCTTGATGCTGCGGGGCCGCTGGCGGCCCGATTTTCAGCCTCCTGGGGTCTCCCCGGCCCATTACCTGGATAGCCTGGGTTTCTTCGCCGGCCCCGCCCTGGCGGCCCATGGGGTATGGCTTGATGCAGCCGACCGAAAGCTTTTGGCTCGGCGGGGGGCCCGGGTAGTGCTCTGCCCCCGCTCGAACCTGTTTACCGGAACCGGGTTGCCAAATCTGACGGCTCTGGAGGCGGACGGCGTGCGGTTGGCCCTGGGCACCGACTCCCTGGCCTCCAACCATGACCTGAACCTGTTCCGGGAGCTGGAAGTGCTGCGGGAGCAGTTCCCGGCGGTGCCGCCGGGGCGGCTGGTGCGCCTGGCCACCCTAAACGGGGCCGCCGCCCTGGGCCGGGAGGCCGACTTGGGCAGCCTGGATCCCGGGAAACGGGCCGCTCTGCTCTTGGTGCCCGTGGACGCCGGGGCGGGAGATTTCTGGGATGCCTTGCTGGCCGCCGGTGCCATGGGGGAGGTGCGGTGGCTCAGCCCTCCCAAGGAGACTTGCCATGCCTGATCTACCCCGCCTGGGTCGGATTCGCTATATCAACGTGCTCCCCATCTACTACGCCATCGACCGGGCCATCTGCCCCAACGGCTTTCAGGTGGTCTCCGGCACCCCGGCGGAACTGAACGAGCAGATGCGGGGCGGTTTCCTGGAGGTGAGCGCCATCTCCAGCTACGAGTACGGCCGCCGCTTTCGGGACTACCTGCTGCTGCCGGAACTGTCCATCAGCACCGTGGGCGACGTGGGGAGCGTGCTGTTCTTCAGCCGCCTCCCTTTCCAGCGCCTCTCCGGCCGCGAGGTGGTGCTGAGCGCGGCCTCGGCCACCTCCGCCGCCCTGGTCAAGGTGGTGCTGGCGGAACTCTACGGGGCCCGGCCCCTGTGCCGCACCGGTGCGGTGACCGACCAGTTCGCGGACGGCGTCTGCGGCATGCTGGCCATCGGGGATGAAGCCCTGCGCCTGCGGGCCCGGGGCATCTACCCTTACTTCCTGGATCTGGGCCGGGCCTGGCACGACCTCACCGGCCTCCCCTTTGTCTTCGGAGTCTGGGCCGCCCGCCGCGATGTTTGGGAGCGCCAACCCGACCTGGTAACCTACCTCCACCGGACCCTGGTGTCCTCCAAACTCCAGGGCTGCAACGCCCTGAGCGATATCTGCCGCCAGGCCACGGCCCAGGTGAACCTCAGCGAAGCCGAACTGCTGGATTACTTTCAAAAATTAAAGTATGATCTGGACGCGGGCCAGCAGGAGGGCCTGACGGCTTTTTTCCGGTACTTGCACAGGTACGGGGACTTGCCGGAGATGCCAGAGTTGAGGTTTATTCCGGGAGGACAGGAAACAGCGTTCCCCGGCCCTCCCCCACAACTCATCTAATCCACAGAAAGGCGCAATTTTATGGGCTATGACAGCCTGCAGAAATTTATCAAGGTTTTGGAGAAGCAGGGGGAGTTGAGGCGCATTACGCAGCCCTTCAGTCCGCACTTGGAGATCACCGAGGTCACCGACCGGGTCTGCAAGCTGAAGGACGGCGGCCCGGCGCTGCTCTTCGAGAACGTGCCGGGTTACGACATGCCGGTGCTGATGAACGCCTTCGGCTCCATGAAGCGCATGTGCCTCTCCCTGGAGGTCAATGACCTGGAAGAAATCGCCGCCGACATCCTAAGTTTCCTGGAGGCCGAGGCGCCTAACACCCTGATGAAAAAACTCAAAATGATCCCTAAGTTGCGGCGGCTGGCCAACATCTTCCCAAAAACCGTCGGCCGGGCACCCTGCCAGGAGGTGGTGCTGCAGGGAGATGAGGTGGACCTGACCAAAATTCCGGTGCTCACCTGTTGGCCCCTGGATGGCGGGCCGTTCATCACGCTGCCGGTGGTCATCACCCACCACCCGGTGACGGGGAAGCGCAACGTGGGCATGTACCGGCTGCAGGTGTACGACAAGAATACCACCGGCATGCACTGGCATAAACACAAGGGCGGGGCGGCGCACTACCGGGCGGCGGAACACCGGCGGGAGAGACTCCCTGCGGCCGTGGCCATCGGCCCCGACCCGGCGGTAACCTACGCCGCCACTGCCCCCCTGCCCGACGATCTGGACGAAATGATCTTTGCCGGATTCCTGCGCCAGGAGCCGGTGGAATTGGTGCAATGCGTTGATGTCCCTTTATATGTTCCGGCGGCTTCCCAGATCGTGCTGGAAGGGTATATCGAACCGGGGGAGAGGCGCCGCGAGGGACCTTTCGGGGACCACACCGGCTACTACTCCCTGGCAGATGAGTACCCGGTTTTCCACGTCACCGCCCTGACCCGGCGGCGCGAGCCTGTCTATCCGGCCACCATCGTCGGCAAGCCCCCCATGGAAGACTGCTACCTGGCCAAGGCCACCGAACGCCTTTTCCTGCCGTTGATCAAAAAGACGCTGCCGGAGATCGTGGACATGAACCTGCCCATGGAAGGGGTGTTCCACAACCTGGCCTTCATCTCCATCGACAAGCGCTACCCCGGCCACGCCCGCAAGGTGATGCACGCCCTGTGGGGGCTGGGACAGATGATGTTCTGCAAGATGATCGTCATCTATGACAGGGAAGTGGACGTGCAGGACCTGGGGGCGGTGTTATGGCGGCTGGGAAACAATGTCGATCCCCGGCGGGACGTAGTCTTCGTGGACGGGCCGGTGGACGCTTTGGACCACGCCTCGCCACTGCCGCACTACGGTTCCAAGATGGGCATCGACGCCACCCGCAAGTGGCCGGAAGAGGGTTTTACCCGGGAATGGCCGGCAGTCATCGAGATGGACTCTGGCGTTAGAGAGAAGGTGGATAGAATTTGGGACCGTTTGGGATTAAATAATGACCGCAGCAGGTAACTTCGGGCATGCTTTAGAAGAAAGACCAAAATCTTCCCTATGGTGGCGAAAATTGCTTATTTTGCTCGAGATGATCAAGATCGAGCATACCGTCTTCGCCCTGCCGTTTGCCTTTATGGGGGCCTTGCTGGCCGCCCGGGGGCTTCCCACCGGCCGCCAGGCCTTTTTTATCCTCCTGGCTATGGTAGGGGCCCGGAGCACCGCTATGGCCTTTAACCGGCTGGTGGATCAGCGCTATGATGCCCTCAATCCCCGCACTGCCACCCGAGCCCTTCCCCAAGGGCTCATCAGCCGGAGGGCGACGATAATCTTCATCCTAGCCAGCGCCCTGCTCTTTTTCTTTGCCGCGGCACAACTAAACAATCTGGCCCTGCTGCTTTCCCCGGTGGCCCTGGCGGTGGTGCTCTTCTATTCCTACACCAAACGCTTTACCTGGGCCTCGCACCTGTTTTTGGGAGCGGCGCTGGCCATCGCCCCGGCGGCCGGCTGGATCGCGGTCCGGGGCGACATTACCGGCCTGCCGTTGCTATTGTCTCTGACAGTGCTCCTGTGGGTAGCCGGCTTTGATATCCTTTATTCCCTTCAGGATGAGGACTTTGACCGCACCGTGGGGCTGCATTCCCTGCCCTGCCGCCTCGGGCGCGCCAAGGCCATGCGGTTGGCGCTAATCTTTCATCTTGGAGCCGGTTTTGGCTTCATCCTGGTGGGATATCTGGCAGGTTTGGGGATGATCTTTTACATCGCCGCCGTTCTGGCCGGTCTCTTGCTCCTGGTGGAGCATACCTTGTTGTCCCCCCAGGATCTGTCGCGTCTCAATCACGCCTTTTTCACACTGAACGGTCTGGTTGGCCTCGTTTTGGGAATTGCGACACTCTTGAGCGTCTGGCCCTGAATCGGGAAAATTGCTAACTGTTTGCATTGAGGTTTTTTTCTACGCTCCTCAACTTTCTGCTTGACAATATCTTGACTTTCGCCGTAAAATGCCGATAAAGGAAATTGTTAGGGGAATAAGCTACGCTTAAGTGCAGGTTACCCTTGAGGAAGGAGGTGAAAGGCAACACAGAGCACCTTTAACTGAGTAGTATATTTATTTATTTGAGAACAACTAAATTAAGGGGGGAAACATGAAAAAGGGGAAAATGATCTGGCTGGCGGTAATTGCCGCCTTGGTCCTGGCGCCAACTCTGTGTTGGGCCGAAATGTATGTGGAAGGGTATATCGGCGGGGTCGCAGCCTCTAGCTCAAGCGGCGGTGTGTCGGTAAATGGCACCAATGTACCTGGTTTTGCGGGAAGGTATGACAACCCGTTTATCCTCGGAGGCTTGAAAGTCGGCACCTGGTTCGTCAAAGAAGGCTTCCTGGGTTACGATTACCCCGACTGGATGAAGTACTTGGGATTCCATCTGGATTTCAGCTACCATCGGCTGAACTTCTCCCGGCAGCTTATTAGCGGCACTGGTGTAACCATTGAATCCGAAGGTTATGCCGCCACCCTGGCCTTTATGTTTACCGGGCGATATGGTTTTCTGCCGGATCAAGATGTGCCGTTTGGACGGTTGCAGCCTTATATATCCGTCGGTCCTGGCATCCTCTTCTCAGGACAGAAAGCGACGGCTGGAACAGGGGCAGCTAGCATAGATACTCCTTCAAATTCCACCACTGATATTGCCCTCGTTGTCGATGCCGGTGTACGGTACTATGCATTGAAAAATGTCTCTCTGGATGCTTTTTACCGCTTCCGTTGGGCTGAACCCAAGTATAACTATACTGTTCTTGGAAACACTTTAGATGTAAAACCCGATTACCAGTTGCATTCCTTCCAGATCGGCGTGGCGTATCACTTCTAGGAAACTGGTCTACATATGAACCGAGGCGGCCATCCCAGGCCGCCTTTTTTATTGAGGCCTGAAAGCACGTCATTGGTAAGTAATCAGGAGGATATTCTCCTCAGCAGAGATTGATAGTGCTTGCCAATGAGGCTTTTGCAAAACTCTTGTTATAAGGTTATGGTCATTCTGAGCGTAGCGAAGAATCCAATATTTCTATAGGCTTAATATCCTTCACTTCGTGCAGGATGACACAAAAAGCTATTTTGCCAAAGGCTCCAACAATATCGTCTTTTTTGTCGGAGTGGGTCTCAGCCCCCCCATTACGATAGCCACCCTCAATCGATCAGAATTTGTACGAAGGATGCTGGTGCAGGGTTTCCAGCCGGCACGCTGATGCACAGGCCAGGAAGCCTATGCTACCAGTCATTTTCTCATATTTCGTTGTGCTCCTGAGAACATGATGACTTTTGGCAATCGCTAGATATTCCCCTAGGCCTGTCCCGAAACAAACTGTGTCCATAACAAATTAATTCTGCTATAGTATTTATCAAAAACCAAAAACTCAATAATCTATTTCCTGAAAGACTACCCCACGCTAAATGCAAAATCCGTATACTCTAAGCTATTGTTTTAAAGACCTTCGCTATCCGAAAAAATTATCCTTTTTTCTTATTGCTGCAGCTCTATCGCTTCTCCTGGCCGGCTGCAGTGGCAGCAAACCGGAGGCGCCGGCCCGACCACCAGCTCCCGTGACGGTTGCGACCGTAGTTCAAAAGACTATGCCGATGGTTTTGAAGGCGATCGGTAATGTAGAAGCATATTCCACTGTTCAGGTGAAGTCCCAGGTGGAGGGCCAGGTGGTTAGAGTTCACTTTCAAGAAGGCCAGGAGGTCAAAAAAGGCGAGTTGATGTTCACCATCGACCCGCGTCCCTTCGAAGCTCAGCTTCAACAGGCCTTGGCCAACCTGGCCCGGGATCAGGCCCTCCTGGAGAACGCCCGCCGGGATGCCCGGCGCTATGAAGCCCTAATCCGCCAGAATCTCGTCAGCACCGGTGAATATGAGCAGTATGCTACCAAGGCCGCCTCTCTCGAAGCCACGGTCAAGGCCGACGCCGCCGCGGTGGAGAACGCCCGCCTGAAACTGGAATACACCGCTATTAGCTCGCCTATCGACGGCAAGACCGGCGACATCCTGATCAACCAGGGCAATTTGGTAAAAGCCAACGATGAAAAGGCCATCCTGGTGGTCATCAATCAGATCGTCCCCATCTATGTCAACTTCACCCTGCCGGAGCAACACCTGCCGGAAGTCAAAAAATATATGAACCGGAGGCGCCTCCGGGTGGAGGTAGCCATCCCGCCAGCCGAACAATACTGCTCCTTTGGTGAACTGGTCTTTGTGGACAACAAAGTGGATCAGGCCACCGGCACCGTGCAATTAAAGGCCCTTTTCCAGAATCAGGATCGCACTCTCTGGCCGGGCCAATTTGTCAACGTCAGCCTGATCCTGACGGAGCAGCCCAATGCTCTGGTGATTCCCGCTCAGGCCCTACAGGTAGGGCAGCAGGGAAATTACGTTTACGTCATCATAGCGGATCGAACTGCAGAGGCCCGCCCTGTTGAACTTGACCGGACTGCAGACGGCTCTGCGGTTATCAAATCCGGTCTCAAATCCGGCGAAGAAGTCGTCATTGACGGCCAGCTACGGCTGTATCCGGGCGCCAAGGTGGAAATTCAAAACCCATCCCCGCCTGCCATCGGTCCGGAGCGCCCCTCGTGAATCTGGCCGAACCCTTTATCCGTCGGCCGGTGATGACCACCTTGGTCATGTTAGGCATCCTGTTGGCTGGCGTTATGGGTTACCGCGCTCTGCCGGTGAGTGAGCTCCCCAACGTTGATTTCCCTACCATCCAGGTAACGGCCTCCCTTCCCGGCGCCTCTCCCGAAACTATGGCTTCGGCCATCGCCACCCCCCTGGAAAAGCAGTTCGCCACCATCTCCGGGATCGATTCCATGACCTCCACCAGTGCCCTGGGACAGACCCGGATCACGGTGACCTTCGATCTCGACCGGGATATCGATGCCGCCGCCCTGGATATCCAGGCGGCCATTTCTCAAACCTTGGGACAGCTTCCCAAAGATATGCCCAGTCCGCCGACCTTCGCCAAGGTCAACCCGGCAGACTTTCCCATCCTCTATCTGGCCTTGAGCTCCCCTACCCTGCCGTTGTCCACTGTCGACGAATACGGCCAGACCTATATGTCGCAGCGCATCTCCATGATCAGCGGCGTAGCCCAGGTCTTGGTTTACGGGGCCCAGAAATATGCCGTGCGGGTCCAGATGGACCCATACGCCCTGGCCAGCCGGGGTATCGGCATCGATGAAGTGCAAAAAGCGGTGGCCGCCGGGAACGTTAATCTGCCTACCGGTACGATTGACAAGTCTGCCCAGGCCTTTACCATCAAGGCCACCGGCCAGCTCTTCGACGCGGCTGCCTTCCGCCCCCTGATCGTCGCCTACCGGCACGGCAAGCCGGTGCGGTTGAATGAAATCGGGCGGGTTGTTGACAGCGTCCAGACCGACCGGGTGGCCAGCTGGTATAACCGAACCCGGTCCGTGGTTTTGGCCATTAAACGCCAGCCTGGAACCAACACCGTGGAGGTGTCGGATAATGTTAAAAAGCTTCTGCCCAGTTTTCGGGCCCAACTACCGGCGGCTATCAGTCTGGACGTACTCTATGACCGGTCCCTCTCCATCCAGGAATCCATTCATGATGTCCAGTTCACTTTGATTCTCACCGTCTGTCTGGTTATCTTGGTCATCTTTCTGTTCCTACGCAATATCTCGGCCACGGTCATACCCAGCCTGGCTGTCCCCATGTCCATTATTGGCGCTTTTGCCGCCATGTACCTCCTGGGATTCAGCATTGATAATCTCTCACTCATGGCCCTGACCCTTAGCGTCGGTTTTGTCGTCGACGACGCCATTGTCATGCTGGAAAATATCGTCCGTCACCAGGAGATGGGTAAGGACAGATTAAACGCGACTTTTGCCGGTTCTCAGGAGATCGCCTTTACCATCCTATCTATGACCGTGTCGCTGGCCGCCGTCTTCATTCCGGTCCTCTTTATGGGCGGTGTTGTCGGGCGTCTCCTCAATGAGTTTGCCGTCACCATCTCGGTAGCTATCCTGATCTCCGGTTTTATCTCCCTTTCCCTCACGCCGATGCTCTGCGCCCGGTTTTTAAAGCCCCCGAAAGAACAGGGCCACGGCCGTTTCTACCAATTTTTCGAACGCATTTTCGACGGCATGCTGCGGCTCTACGACTGGAGCCTAAAAAAGGTCCTGAGGTATCGCCGCGCCACCATGGCTATTTTCTGGCTGATACTCCTCCTCACGGCCTACCTCTTCGTGACAATCCCCAAGGGCTTCCTCCCGGACCAGGACACCGGCCAGCTCTTCACCTTTACCGAAGGCCCGCAAGACACCTCTTTTGATAACATGGTGCGGCGCCAGAAGGAATTGGCTGCCATTATCGGCGGCGACCCGGCAGTGGCCTCCTATATGTCTTTTGTCGGGGCCGGCGGCACCAATATGACGGTCAACTCGGGAATTATTTTCTCTCGCCTGAAACCCCGAGAGGAGCGCCAACATGTCAATGAAGTTATCGCCAGGCTCAGACCCCAATTGGGCCAGATTACCGGCGTCAGGGCCTTCATGCAAGTGCCTCCTTCTATCCGGATCGGCGGTCAGTTGACTAAGAGTCCTTACCAATTTACTCTGCAGTCGGCTGATATGGCTGAACTCTATCGCTGGGCGGCTCGTTTGGAAGAAAAGATGCGTCAGGTGGAAGGACTCACAGACGTTAACAGTGACCTTCAACTTCATGGTCCGGAAATCCTCGTCTCTATCGACCGGGATAAGGCCTCGGCACTGGGGGTCAGCGCCGAACAACTGGAAAATGCCCTGGCCACCGCCTACGGCTCGCGCCAGGTCTCCACGATCTATACCCCCACAAATCAGTATTGGGTAATCATGGAAGTTCTCCCACAATATCAGATGGATCCGGCAGCTCTCGGTCTACTCTACGTACGCGCCGACACCGGACAACTGGTTCCTCTTGAGAGCGTGGCGCAATTGAGCCGCGGCGCTGGAGCGCTGACTATTAATCATGCCGGACAGATTCCCTCGGTAACCATTTCGTTCAATCTCAAACCCGGAGTGGCGCTGGGAGATGCAGTAGCCGAGATCAATAAGGTCGCTCAAGAACTCCCGGCTTCCATCACTACCAGTTTCCAGGGAACCGCCCAGGCCTTTCAATCTTCCCTGAAAGGGTTGGGAATCCTCCTGATAATGGCAATACTGGTCATTTACCTGGTGTTGGGTATTCTCTACGAAAGTTTTATTCATCCGGTGACAATCCTCTCCGGCCTCCCTTCGGCCGGCTTCGGAGCTTTAGTAACCCTCCTGCTCTTTAAAATGGACCTTAACCTCTATGCCTTTGTAGGCATCATTATGCTCATCGGCATCGTCAAGAAGAATGCCATTATGATGATCGACTTCGCCCTGGAGGCCCAGCGCCGCCACGGCAAATCACCCCATGATGCCATTTACGAGGGCTGTCTGCTGCGTTTCCGGCCCATCATGATGACCACCATGTCGGCCCTCTTTGGCACTCTACCCATCGCCCTGGGCATCGGCGCCGGCTCTGAAGCCCGGCAACCCCTCGGACTGGCCGTTGTCGGAGGCCTCCTTTTTTCCCAGGTGCTTACCCTGTATATCACCCCGGTAATTTACATTTATCTGGACAACTTTAATCGAAGGGTGAAGAACTGGCTCGGGCGGAACAGAAACGCATCCGAAAAAGCAGTCGCAAAAACCTCTGATGTGATAATCAGCCAGTAATGGCAGAGTTATACTGCTTGCCAATAATATAGTCTCTTTTTAGGGGTAGGTCTCGGACCCATTCCTACGATAGCTACCCTCAATCGGTCAGAACCTAGATGAAAAATGGTGGGGCAGGCCAGGAGGCCTAGGCCATCAATCATTCTTCCATTTTTTGTTGTGTTCCTGGGAACATAAGGACTTTTGGCAATCGCTCTAGCTCCCCCACTGCAAGCTGATGCACCAGACCGAAGGGGGAGTTGCCATCCTTACGAACTGATTCAAAAAAGTCTTGCCAAACACTTCATAATCCGTTATGCTCTCCTTAGCAGAGGGGAGTAGCTGCTCCGGACAACGTCAACATACTGGCAAAAGCCTGGCGTTGTCGGCAAGATCATGCTCAGCGAGACTTTTGCACCGATGGTGCAAAGGTCTTTTTTTTTCCCAGGAGTCTATCGTGGAGGGTTTTTGGTTATCACTCGGTTTGATTTTTTTGGCCGAATTGGGGGATAAAACCCAACTGGTGGCGTTGCTGCTCGCCACCCGCTTTAAGGCTTGGGTGGTGTTGGCCGGCATCTTAACAGCCACTCTACTGGTACACGCCTTTTCGGTCACCTTGGGGGGAGGCGCTGGCCACCTCCTGCCACCAGGGTGGATCTACGTTCTTTCCGGTTTGGCCTTCATCGGCTTCGGCTGGTGGACATTGCGGGGAGACTCCGTAGATGAAGATGAATATCAAAGCTGGTGCTACAATTCACCCTTTGTCATTGTGACGGTGACCTTCTTCATGGCAGAGTTGGGCGATAAGACCATGCTCTCCACCGTTACTCTGGCGGCCAGTCAAAATCTCATGCCCGTCTGGCTCGGTTCCAGTCTGGGAATGGTGCTATCGGATGCTTTGGCTATCTGGGCAGGCCAGATATTAGGTCAACGCCTGCCGGAACGCGCCTTAAAAATCGGCGCTGCGGTCATCTTTATCGCTTTTGGGCTGTTTTATATCATTTATGGGGCTGTTAATTTAGAGGCAGGCACTTAACAATGTTAAAAAGTATCTGCCTCTATGGTATTATCTTAACATCCAGTCGGTTAGATCTCGATCCGGCTCACCAGGCAGGCCCGACAGGAACCGGAGCGGAACCGGGCAGCATCTGACAGTGACAGCACCCCCACCAGATTCTCGGGATTATCCTTGTAAACAAAAATCCGGTGCAGGTCCGAAAAAATCAGCCGCTTGATCACTTCCAACAATAGATCATCCTGATTGCAGGTCACCACCGGTGCATTCATGACTGACTGAGCCTCCTGTTCCGGCGGAACCGCGTGTAGGTAGGCCAGAGCCAGATCGGTCTTGGAAATCACCCCGCTGGGCACCCCTCCAGGGTTAAGGATGGGGACGGCGCCGAACTTATAGGCTGCCAATCCCGTCATGACCTCCCAAAGGCTGTCGGTAGCGTAATACGATAACACCGATGGGGTCATAACCTCTCGTACTATAAACTGATCAGCCCAGTTCATCTCCGATTCTTTTCCCTGCCGCTGTAAAAGATTCCGGTCACAGCGGCGGCAGTAGCGGTAGAGCATACCGACAATGTCCGGGAAAGCCAGTACCCCGGACACGGTTTCATCTTCTCCCCTCCTGACATACAGGCGATGAATGCGATGCTGCCGCATCTGGTCCAGGGCTGCATCTAGGGAATCCTGAGACTGGCAGAACTGGGGCGGCCCCACCATGATATCCGCCACCGGCGTCTCCAGGGGCAGCCCCCCATAATAAGCGGTCATCAGATCGGTTTTGGAAACCACGCCAAGAGGCAGGTGTCTCTCTCCGGTTATGAGCACGGCATTCACTTTATATTTGGCCATGGCGCGAATGGCTGAGGCAAGTTCCGCCCCCTGAGGCAGGTCGATCACCTGACGCCGCATGGCCATCTGCACGGTAAGGCCTTTCAATACCTGATGATGATCTATGATCGGCATCGTCTTTCGGCGCCACCTCTGCTAATCTTCCGACCGTTCGGTCAGCTTATTGAGCAGGTGATAGAAAACTTGTGAAATATAGACAATCCCCTGCAAAACCCCGTCTTCAATTACCGGTATGCGGCGGACATGTTTTTTGATCATGATATCTACCACATGCAGAAGATGCGTATCCGGTGTGATGGTGATAAGATCGGTGGTCATCATATCTCCCACCAGCATCGCCTTCGCCCGGTGACAGGCGGCGTCTATGATCCCGGTGAGGTCCAGGTCGCTCATCTCACCCCAGATATGGATATGTTTGGGGCGCAGCAGCAGAAAGATGTCATACATGGACAGCATCCCCACCAACCTACCTTCGGCGTCGGTCACCATCAGGCCAAAGACCGGGTGACCGGTGACCTGGGCGGCCTGGCGGAAAACCTGGACCGCCTCGGCAATGGTCATCTCCGGCGGTACCGTCAAAAACTCTCTGGCCATAACCTCCTTGGCCGTTTCTTTCATAACAATTTCCTCAACAAGAAATGTATCTGCTTTATTGTATCAGGTTCAATCGGTCCTTAGGCCAAAAAAACTGGCCTTCCTGCACCTGGATACATCACTGGCACAGGTTTAACCGTTCCGGTTTTTTCGTACAAGTTGTCATGTTCTGATGATCACAACGAAATATAAAAACAGAACCGTGGGGGCTGCTCACAATAATTTTTTTCCTGCTCCCCGCCCACTGCCCACTGTTTTTATAAAAGTCCTCATATTCTCGAGAACCCAACCAGATATGAAAAAATATTTGGTGGCCTAGGCCTCCTGGCCTGTGCATCAGCGTGCCGGCTGGAAAGCCTGCACCACAGGGCAAGACATCCTTCTTCCTTGACAATTCTTCGCATTCATTGTTATAATACAATTGTTTATATACCAGGAGCTTGGATCCACCAAGGATGGACTGAGACTCGCCGTGTGCTCCAACCGCAACCTCCAGCGAATCAGTCTGGAGTTTTTTTTTGAGGTATTGAAACTGCCCCACATGCAGGTAATACGCTCTCCCCAAGAGATGCAGGCCCTGGCCCTGAGCTGGCGGGCCCGGGGAGATATGATCGTCCTGGTCCCTACCATGGGCTACTTTCATCGGGGACACGTAAGCCTGATGGAATATGGCCGCGGCATCGGACGGCGTCTGGTGGTCAGCCTTTTCGTCAACCCTACCCAGTTTGCCCCCAATGAAGATCTGGATTGCTACCCCCGCAATTTTGACCAAGATTGTAAGCTGGCCCAGGAAGCCGGGGTAGATGTCATATTTGCCCCGGAAGCAGACCAGTTATATCCGCCGGATTTCCAAACCTATGTCACCGTTGAGCAGGTAACACGAGGGCTCTGCGGCGCTTCTCGCCCGATCCATTTTCGCGGTGTTGCCACGATAGTCCTCAAACTTTTCAACCTGGTACAACCCCAGGCGGCTATCTTTGGTGAGAAGGATTATCAACAATTGATAACCCTGAAACGGATGGCTCTAGATCTCAACCTCCCGGTGGAGATCATCGGCCGGCCCTTGGTGAGGGAGCCGGACGGCTTGGCCATGAGTTCCCGTAATGTCTATCTTAGTCCTGGCGAACGGCGTTCGGCCCTCAATCTCTCCCGGGCTCTGTTTAAAGCCTGTGAACTTACAGCCAAAGGGGAAACTTCCCGCGACCGGCTTTTTGCCGCTTTAAAACCCATACTTACCTGTGACCCGCAGATCAACCTCGATTACCTGAATCTGGTCGATCCGCAGACCTTAAAAGAAATCGACACTATCCGGGGACAGGCCCGCCTGGCGATTGCCGCTTGGGTGGGACGCACCCGTCTCATAGATAATATACTGTTAGAGGTACCCTAATCATGGTCCGTACGATACTCAAATCCAAGATTCACCGCGCTACCATTACCCAAGCCGACCTTTCCTATGAAGGCTCCCTGACCATTGACAATCAACTCATGGAGATGGCCGATATTCTTCCTTACGAAATGGTCTATGTCTATAATATCAACAATGGTGAACGGTTTGAAACCTACGCCATCGCCGGGGAAGCCGGCAGTGGCGTAATGTGCCTGAACGGGGCGGCGGCCCGCAAGGGTATGCCCGGAGATCTGATTATCATCACTACCTTTGCCGGGTTTGCTGCCGCTGAACTGGAAGAACACCAACCCAAGCTCGTATATGTAGACGCCTGCAATCGCCCGAAGTTGTCCAGTCCAAAAAAAGTTTTGGCTTTATAAAGATTTTTGGTTATATTGAGATGGTTTTGTTGGAAAAAGCGGGCCGGTCTCCGGATACTCGGACAATAACCAAAAGAGTAGGTTCATTCTGTCTTCTAAAAGCCTCGGGTCTTCCAACCGCTGGCATCCTTGGCCCCATTTCAAAACCCTGTTGAGTTGTTATCGAGAAGACCAGACTGTTGCCATTGTCAGATTAACTGTTTAAAAGGTTCAAGATAATTTTTATTTCGTATTCTTGAGCCCTAGGGATGCAATGCGCGGTATCCCTCAGAGCCTGACTTCCCGTTTACCAGCTTTTTATAACAGCCTCAAGGTGAATGGCAACAAGCTCTGCGAAACGCGTAATTCTTCATTACGTCTAGAACCC
Source organism: Desulfobacca acetoxidans DSM 11109 (assembly GCF_000195295.1). Classification (NCBI taxonomy): domain Bacteria; kingdom Pseudomonadati; phylum Thermodesulfobacteriota; class Desulfobaccia; order Desulfobaccales; family Desulfobaccaceae; genus Desulfobacca; species Desulfobacca acetoxidans. Next base: position 1,607,704 of record NC_015388.1, on the reverse strand, counting down.
TAATCAGAATTACAAGACGGTCTTGAATCGGTTCTTTCTCCGTCTTCGGCCTGTTTTGCAGTACAGAATGTCAAGCCGGGAGAGCTCGGCTTTCCCTATTTCATTCCTATAAGGAGCGGGCGGCATGGCCATAACAGACTTTCTCTTTACCTCCGAGTCGGTTACGGAGGGACATCCAGATAAGGTTTCGGATCAGATATCTGACGCAATTTTAGACTCCATCATTGCACAGGACAAATATGCCCGTGTGGCTTGCGAGACCCTGGTAACCACCGGTCTAGCCTTTATCGCCGGGGAAATTACTACCACTGCGATTGTCGATATCCCCAGCATCGTCCGACAGACCATCAAAGAAATCGGCTATAACGATTCTTCCATGGGTTTTGATTGGGAAACCTGTGCCGTCCTAACCTCGCTGGATAAACAGTCCCCCGATATTGCCATGGGGATAGATGGCCGGGGAATTTTTCCGGAGCAAGGTGCCGGCGACCAGGGTTTGATGTTCGGCTTTGCCTGCGACGAAACCGAGGAACTCATGCCCATGCCGATCTGGTATGCCCACCGCCTGGCTGAACGCCTGGCCAAAGTGCGCAAAGAAGGCATTGTCCCGTTTCTCCGGCCTGACGGCAAAACCCAGGTCACGGTCCGGTATGAAAACGGTGCTCCCCAATTTATTCACACCGTCGTTATCGCCGCCCAACATAACCCGGAGGTCAGCTATAACCAGGTGAAGGAAGCAGTAATCGAGGAAGTTATTAAAAAAACCGTCCCCGCCGAATTGCTGCATTCGGACACCCGCTTTTTGGTCAACACCACCGGTCGCTTTGTCGTTGGCGGACCGCTGGGCGATTGCGGCATGACCGGGCGCAAGATTATCGTTGACACTTACGGCGGCGCCGGTTACCACGGCGGCGGCGCCTTCTCAGGAAAAGACCCATCCAAAGTCGACCGCACCTCCTCATATATGCTGCGGCATGTGGCCAAAAATATCGTGGCCGCAGGGCTGGCCCGGCGGTGTGAAGTACAGGTGGCTTATTCCATCGGGGTCGCAGATCCCCTGTCGATTGTCACCAACACCTATGGCACCGGAGTAATTCCAGAACTCCAGCTTCTAGAGATCATCCGCAATACCTTCAGTTTCAAGCCGGCAGCTATGATCAGCTATCTCGACGTGTTGCGCCCGATTTTCAAGAAAACTGCTGCGTATGGGCATTTTGGCCGTCCGGATCCCGATTTCACCTGGGAGCAGACCAACCGCGTTGATTTATTAAGGGAAAAGGCCGGCCTTTAGGCCCTTGAGGCCACTCCATTGTTTCATGAGGTAAACTATGCAAAAAATATCTGTGAAGGCAGCCGACCTCATGCCTTTTAAAGTCGGCTACGACGTCAAAGATATCTCTCTAGCCGACCGGGGTAAGCTGCGGGTAGAATGGGCCCGTCAGGACATGCCGGTGCTCAGCGGCATCGCCGACCGCTTCCGGCGGGAAAAACCGCTTCAGGGTCTCCGCCTCGCAGCCTGTCTGCACGTCACCACCGAAACGGCAGTCCTGATGGCCACTCTCAAGGCCGGCGGCGCCCAGGTGGTGGTCTGTGCCTCCAATCCTTTGAGCACCCAGGATGACGTTGCCGCCTATCTGGCCAGAGATGAAGAAATTCCCACCTTTGCCATCAAGGGCGAGGACAACGAGACTTACTACCAACATATCCAGGCCGCCTTGGATATCAAGCCGAATATCACCATGGACGACGGCGCCGATCTGGTCTTTACCCTCCACAGCACCCGCCAGGAATTGCTTCCCGAGGTGTTCGGCGGCACTGAAGAAACCACCACCGGCGTCATCCGACTCAAGGCCATGGCAGCTCAAGGCGTCTTGCGCTATCCCGTCATCGCGGTCAACGATTCCCAGACCAAGTACATGTTCGACAACCGCTACGGTACCGGGCAGAGTACTGTGGACGGCATCCTGCGGGCTACCAACCGCCTGTTGGCAGGCAGTGTCGTCGTGGTAGCCGGCTATGGCTGGTGCGGTCGCGGCTTTGCCATGCGGGCTCGCGGCGCCGGGGCCCGGGTCATCATCACCGAAGTTAATCCCCTGAAAGGACTTGAAGCAATTATGGATGGGTTTCAGGTCCTGCCCATGACCGAGGCCGCTCCTCAGGGCGATATCTTCTGTACCCTCACCGGCGATATCAACGTCATCCGCCAGGAACATTTCTTGGCCATGAAAGATGGTGCCATCGCCTGCAATTCAGGCCATTTCAATGTCGAACTGGACATCCCCGGCTTGGAGGCGGTCACCGTCGGGAGGCGGCATATCCGGGAATTCGTCGAGGAATTTACTCTGACTAATGGCAAGCGGGTCAATATTTTGGGCGACGGTCGGCTTATCAACCTGGCCGCCGCCGAAGGCCATCCTTCCGTAGTGATGGATATGAGCTTCGCCAACCAATCCCTGGCCGCAGAATATATCTCCAAGAACCACGACAAATTCGAGAAGAAGGTCTACATGCTGCCGACAGAGCTGGATATGGAGATCGCCCGTTTAAAACTCCAGTCCATGCTGGTGGACATCGACACCCTCACCGAAGAACAGGTGAAATATCTATCCTCCTTCGAAATGGGTACCTAAAACGTTTCCTCTTGCCGTTATTTTGTGGTAAAAAAAGGAAAAGGCTTTTGCCCGGGCCTACCAGGCGGTTTGTCTTTTCCTTTTTTATTGGCTCGCAAACGGCACAACACCGGTTCCGGTCTGCCCTGCAACCGACTGTAACCATAACAACTTAGTTCAGTTATATATTTTTACCAAAAACCGGGAACCAGAAGCCACATAACATCCCTTAATTTCATCGAACGAGGTCTGTAAGATGACTGAAATCAAGTTTGGCACCTCCGGTTGGCGAGGCATCATTGCCGAGGATTTCACCTTTGCCAATGCCCGCCTGGTCTGCCAAGGCATCGCCGATTATCTCGCCGGCGAACAATTAACCAGTCGGGGAGTGGTTATCGGCTATGATACGCGTTTTCTCTCCGAAAATTTTGCCGCCGCTGCCGCCGAAGTCTTGGCCGGCAACGGCATTACCAGCTTTTTGGGAGTGCGCGACATCCCCACCCCGGTGGTCACCTTTGCCATTCTTCAGGGTCAGCGAGACGGGGGCATCACAATCACTGCCAGCCACAATCCGGGACCATACAATGGCTTAAAGTTTTCCCCCCATTGGGGCGGTCCGGCACCCACAACGGTTACCAATGCTATTGAGGAGAAGATCAGGGCGCTGACCCCGGACCAAATCCGGCGTCTGCCCCTCGATAAGGCCCGGAGCAGCTACCTGGTAAACGACATCGACCCCTGCGAGGACTATCTGCAAGACCTAGCCACCAAGATTGACGTCGGTCTCTTGAATCGTTCCGGAATGAAGGTCGTGGTAGACCCTCTCTACGGCACCGCAGTGGGCTATCTGGACCGCTTCCTCCAGGAGGCCGGATTGCAGGTTGAGGTGCTCCACAACTGGCGCGATCCTTACTTCGGCGGCGGCCGACCGGAGCCGGCCGGGGAATTCCTGGTCGAACTGGGGGAGAAGGTACGGGCCTATAACGCTCATTTAGGTCTGGCCGTGGACGCCGACGCTGACCGCTTCGGCATCGTCGACAGCCGGGGACAACACTACGAGGCTAACCTGATCCTCTCCTTATTGCTCGATTATCTCGCTGAAACCAGGGGTTGGAAACAGGGCGTCACCCGCAGCGTCGCCACCACCCACCTCATCGACCGGGTGGCAGCCTACCATGGAATGAAGGTGTACGAGACCAAAGTCGGTTTTAAGTATTTGGGAGAATATATCATCAAGGACCTGGTAACCATGGTGGGTGAGGAATCCGACGGCTTCTCCATGCGGGGCCATCTCCCGGAAAAAGATGGCATCCTGGCCTGCATCCTGGTGGCCGAGATGGTCGCCCGGACTAAAAAAGACCTGCCTCAACTCCGTGAAGAACTTTTTGCCAAAGTCGGTCCGGTTTATAGCCAGCGCATCAATCTGTCGCTCTCACCCGATGCCAAGGAGAAGCTGCTGGCCCGCCTGCCGCAGCCGCCCGGCAGCCTGGCTGGGCAGAAGGTGGTACAACATATTACGCTGGACGGCCATAAATATATCCTGGCCGACGGTAGTTGGCTCTGCCTCAGACCCTCTGGGACAGAACCGGTAATCCGGTTGTATCTGGAGGCGCACACCCCGGAAGGGCTGGAGAAACTCCGGCAGGCCGGCGAAGACTTCGTAAAAGGGAACTAAGCCGCTATGGAACCCCTGATCATGGTGGTAGTGCTCTTTTTTTCGGTCATTGTTCACGAGGTCGCCCACGGTTATGTCGCCCTGAAAAACGGCGACTCGACCGCTAAAGATTATGGACGCCTGACGATGAACCCCTTGCCGCACATCGATCTGGTAGGGACTATTCTGGTACCTGCGGTCTTATATTTTTCCCACAGCGGCGTCCTCTTCGGTTGGGCCAAACCGGTGCCGGTGAATCCGGCGAATTTTCGCAACTACCGCTTGGGAGAGATTACCGTCAGCGCCGCCGGACCGCTGAGCAATCTTCTCCTGGCTGCCGTGTTTGCCCAACTGCTGCCCTGGAGCGGCGGCAATCCTGGTTTCTTTCACCTCTGCAAGTACGGGGTGATTATAAATCTCTACCTGATGTTGTTTAACCTCATCCCTATTCCACCCCTCGACGGCTCCAAGATCGTCATGCCCCTGCTGCCCCGGTCACTGCAACGGCTTTATGCCCAATTAGAGCCGGTAGGGTTTATACTGATCCTTTTGCTGCTGTACAGCGGTTTATGGGGTGTTTTACTGCGGCCGATATTCCGCTTTTTTATGGAACTTCTGCTCGGCTGAACTTGAAAGGAGTAAAACCATGATCTACTGCAACCTCAGGGAACTCATGATCCAAAACAACCTTTACGATTACGGCCAGTTGTCCAAACAGACCGATATTCCTAAAGAAACCCTGCAACACCTGGCAGAAAATCAATGGCACCAACTGAAAAGAGAGCACCTTGATGCCCTCTGCCGCTTCTTCGACTGTAAAATAGGAGATTTATTAGAATTTGAACTGGCAGGGAACGGAGAGCTGCCGGCCTGAATTTCAAAATTAAAACATGTTTTCATTAGGAAACAATGTGAATTCTGAGCAACCGTCTCACTGTGACATCATTTTAGAAGAGATCATCCGGCGATTAATAGAGTCTTATGAGCCTCTTCGAATCTATCTCTTCGGCTCCCAAGCCCGGGGTGATTCCGGACCCGACAGTGACTATGATCTTATGGTAATAGTTCCCGACAACGCCCCGACTGAGAGGCGTCGTAGCCGCTTGGCATACCACAGCTTATGGGGCATAGGAACGGCGGCTGATATCCTGGTTTGGACCCAGAGTGCCTTTGATAGCCGCACACATTTAGTGGCTTCTTTACCCGCTACTATTTTACGGGAAGGAAAATTATTATATGCCGCTCGACCCTGCGAAGATCGCCGAAACCAAAGCTTGGCTGGTTAAGGCCGCTACGGACTTAAGGGCCGCAGAACATGAACGAACCGCTATCCCACCTATTAATACCGATATTGTTTTTCACGCTCAACAATTGGTTGAGAAAGCAATTAAAGGTTTTTTGGTTTGGCACGATCACCCTTTTCGTAAAACCCATAATCTCGTAGAGTTAGGCCAACATTGTCTCCGATATGCTCCAGATCTTGAAGAAATTTTGCGAGAGGCAGGTCCGTTAACCGAATATGCCTGGAGATTCCGCTACCCTGGCGACCCGGATGAACCAGACAACTGTGAAGCTGATGAGGCGTTATCATTGGCGCGCCGTGTTTTTTTTACAATTTTACAAACACTTCCTTTAGAAGTTCGACCTTAACAAATACATATATATTCTTCTCCTAAGATAAAAATTACCGGCTATCTGTATTTTTTTCCAGACAACACCCCAAAGCGCCGTTGAACTGGGGCTCCGGGGGGACAATGACCTGGTAGTTCCCCGAGCGTCTCAAGCATTCTACCACTGCCCGGTTGCGGGCTACGCCGCCCACAAACACCAAGATCTCACAGGGAAAGCGTTTGATCATCTGCAGGGCCCGGCAGGCCACGGAATCGTTGACGCCGGCAGCGATACTGGCCAACGGTACCCCATCCAGGAGGTGGCTGATGAGTTCGGTCTCTCCAAAGATGGCGCAGGTATTGGAAATAGCGACTGGCTCTTGGCTGCAAGAAGTAAACTGGCGCCAGGGCATCTTTAAAAATCTGGCCATGTTCTCCAGATAACGTCCAGTGCCCGCGGCACATCGATCATTGGTAAGGAAGTCAAAAACCCGCCCCTCTTTGATGTACAGGGCCTTGGTGTCCTGCCCACCGATTTCCAGCAGGATAAAATGATTCAGCCCGGTCTGAAAGCTGGCTCCTAAGAAATGGGCCCGGATTTCCGTTATGGTCGGCAGCAGGTTCTTAAACAGATGCTTGCCGTAGCCCGTGACTACCACCTGTTTGGGTGCCGATATGCTAAGCCTGGGCCAGTCAAATTCCAGCCCGCCGTCGGTCTGGCGAAAATAATCGCGATAGAATATCAGGGCGTCCACCTTCCGGCGGCTGAAACGTTTGAAGTCCGTCGTATAGGCCAACTTCACAAAGCGACTGCCAAAATCAAGACCCAGAACCAGTGGGGCCAGGAGGGAACTAGCGTCGGAGGACATCGACAAAGGCCTCAAGGCGCAGCCGGGTACGATGATCCACTGCCGCCGGCCGGTCACCTTCAATAGTCAGCATAGGCAGATTAAGGCGTTGGCGCAGCAGGCGATCCTGAATCTGTCGGAAACAAAAACTCTGCGTATAATGAATCAACCCATCCAGGCGGCGTTCGGCCACTGCAACGGCGATGTCAGCGATGCGGCCGAAAACATCGTAGGGATAAGTGTAATTGAGATATTGTTCTACCATATCAAGAGGTTTACCCGGCATACTGAACTGGCGGGGAAATTCGTTAAACACTACCTGCGCCCCAAGTTCCTCCAGGTACTCAAAAAGGTTGTCAAAAATTGGCGGAATGCCGATGAGCCCTAACCGAACCAAGCCCGCATGATGCGGACGGCGGCGCACCCGAGCCAGAAACTCAGTCAGATGTCGGCTAAATGTCTGGGGATCGCCATTGAAATCGGAGCCGGAGAGCAGAAACTGGAAGTTTTCCCGCCCGGAGACCTGTCCGGTGGTCCAGGTGAGGCGGTCCAGTTCGGCCAGTTTGAGGCGTACCGGATTCAGTTCACGCCAGGTTTGGGTCACCATGGGCCAGTCTACGCCAAAAAAGACCATGAGTTGTGCTATCTGGTGGTGAAGCAGCTCCCGGCTCCGGGGGAAAGGAAACTGAAAAGCGGCTAGCTGTTGGCCTTCCGCCTCCAACAACTCCATGAGGGCGTGGGTGTTGGAACAATCTCCCTGGGTAACGACGATGACCACTTTGATGTCTGGGCGGCGCTGCAGGGTTGAATGGATACCTTTAATCCAGGCACAGACGGTCCGGGGCCAGCCTTCCGCCTCCGCCGCGTTCACCTGCTGATAGGCATCGGCGGCGGTGATAAAGATATTATTGAGATCGACCGGTATCAGTCCAGCGGCGAGAATGACCTCCACCGGGATGGTGGTGGTGAAACCCACCCGCAATCCCGGTGGTAGATTGGCGTTGAGCATCTTTTTTTCACCGGCGATGGCGCCTTTGTCCTGTCTTATCGATCCTGAGCAGTTCCAGGCAGAGGAGAAGTAGCCTGTCCTCCATCCGATTGGCCCTGAGTGGCCTTATACCATTTCAGGACGGTGTCCAGGGCCTCCCGCCCCTTGGACTGAAGCTGGCCCTGACCGTTGTAGATCATCAGAAAAGGCACATAGGGCAGGCTGTGCTGTTTGTACAGGGGAGATTCCCAGTCAATGGCCCCCTGGATAGAGGGCCGGTTAATGTTGAGTTTGACGATGTGGAGATCCGATCGCTGCCCGGCCAGCGTCTCCAAAACCGGCAGAAGCTTTTCGCACGGTGGACAGAAAGGACTGGTAAAGTCGATGACAGTCGTCTGACCCGGCTTGATAAACGGCTTGAGGTCACATTTTTCCCCGCCTTTACCTGTATTGCCATCCACTATGCCGGCCTGCACCGGAAGCGCCGACAGACCTGCGAACAGAAAAAGCATGATCAGGCCGCCGACTATTCTGCCCCATAATTGTTTTTTCTTCACTATTGCTCCTTTAATTGTCATTATTCTTAAACTACCCGCCAACCATGAAAATCACCTGACCGGTAGCACGGACTTTCTAACCGGTAACACAGGTTTTCTCACCTGTGCGGCTGTTATTTCCCTTGGACTGCTCATATCGCAGACCTGGAGGTCTGCGCTACCGATCTTCTGGTAGAACAGCCGCTGCATGGCAAAGCGATATGATGCTCTCGCCAGCGCAGAACTTAATTTCTGACCAACAACCGTAAACTGAAAACCAGAAACCTTATTTTCTATGTATATAAGAACGATAACGACTGAAGTCAATGCGGGCGGGAACCGAAAAGGGCCGTGCCAATCCGGACCAGGGTGGCCCCTTCTTCGATGGCTACTTCATAATCGCCGGACATGCCCATGGACAGTTCGACCAGCTCCAGGCCGGGTTGACCCTGGGATTGCACCTGATCTCGCAATATCCTAAGTTTCTTAAAATATGGCCGCGCCTGTTCGGGGTCCGCGAACCAAGGCGGCATAGCCATAAGGCCGCGCACCCGGAGATGGGACAATCCATGGCAAACCCTGATAAGATCCGGTAGTTCTGTGGAGGATATCCCGGATTTTGACGCCTCCCCGGCCAGATTCACCTCCAGCAGGACATCCTGCACCTTGTTGATGTTGGCCGCAGCCCGATTCAGGGCCTGGGCCAAGGAGAGCCGATCAACCGAGTGGATCAGGTCAAAGAGCCGCACGGCGGCATTGGCCTTATTACTCTGCAGGTGACCGATAAAATGCCAACTCACTGGAGCGTCAAGCACAGCAATCTTCTGCCTGGCTTCCTGTAGGTAATTTTCCCCCAAAATGGCAAGTCCGGCGGCCACGGCCTCCCGGATGCGGGCCAGATCCACGGTTTTGCTGGCCCCCACCAGGCGTATCTCAGCCGGCTCGCGGCCGACGCGGCGGGCGGCGGCGGCGATGCTGGCCATAATAGTATGGTAATATGCTTCGATGGGGTATGATTGGGACACGGGATTTGGGTACTGAAGGCGAATACTCAAGTTCGTCTCTACACGATTTTTTTCATGCTTTCATAATGCCTTCCAATGATATTAGAACACAATTCATTGTCCACCGCAAGTCCAGCTCGAAAGACGGGATGCGCTCCACTTTCTTGTCCTATTGCTTACGGCGCTACGGCCCCGAGGTGGCCATGACGCAGAGTGGCGAATATGGGCATTCCCCAAGAGGGATATAAGGAATATCCTTGTCACGGAAGATTAACCATGTTATTATGCGCTTAAATTCATTAGCAAAATACTTTTCCCCCAAAAAGACATCTCATGCCTGTCATCATCAATGAATGGGAATTTACTGCCGACGTTGGCGGTTGGATTAACGAGATCCTGGCCAAACATCCACACCTGCCTTTTCTTCGGGCCAAGTGCGAACAGAGAGGGGCTCAGTCTTTAAAGCGCCGGGACCTCACCCTCCTGGATAGCAATCAGGTCATTGTTCTCACTGGCGAAGTCAAATTGCCCTTCCAAAAAGACGGCGGCAGCCCCTATATTGAAAGCGTGGTACAGGATGCCCGCCAAAAAGCTCAACGCGCCGGGGTCAGTTTCTTTTTCACCTGGAACGTCAACACCTTTGTGCTGTGGGAAACGTTCTCCCCCCAAACCGCCCCCAAAGACCGGCAATACAAAGCCTGGGAAGTGACCAAGGTCTTTAAGCCAGAACATTTGTCACTCCCGGCCACGGTGCATTCCCTAAAAACATGGCTTTTGGACTTTTTACGGGAATTTGCCGATATCCAGCGCGGCGCCGCGGCGTTGGGCGTCAAGCTGCCGGATGAAAAATTTATTGAAATGCTAGAATCTTCCCTCAGCACCCCCATAGCACTCACCTTCGCTGAGCTGGAAGAGAGATACCAACAGCCTCATTTCAAAGAAGAATTGAGCAGATGGATGCGGGGGGAACAGGGCTGGCTTATTTATGATGACCCTGAAGGCATCCGGGACAATCTGGAGCGGTCGGCCAAATTCTCCTGCTATACTCTGGTCAACAAGCTGGTCTTCTTCGAAGCCCTCCTCAAGCGTTATCGGGGCCAATTAACCAAGATCGTTATTCCCGACCATATCTCTCAAGGGGACACACTCCGGCTCCATCTCGAAAAACATTTTGCCGAAGCCAAAGACGTAACAAAGGACTACGAAACCGTTTTTGGGGAAGAGCACATCAGCATCGGCAATCGCCTGCCCTTTTACAGCGACGCCGCCGTCCCCCACTGGCGCTCCCTCATCAATGAAATCCACGACTTTGATTTTTCCTTGCTGGATTATGACGTCATCGGCAGCGTCTTTGAACGCCTCATCGCCCCGGAAGAGCGCCACAAATTCGGCCAGTTCTACACCCGCCCCGAAGTGGTGGACCTCATCAACAGCTTCTGTATCCGCCGCGGGGACGAAAAAGTTATGGATCCGGCCTGCGGCGGCGGCACCTTTCTGGTGCGGGCCTACGTCCGCAAGCGGGAGTTGGCCCCGGCTCGCAAACACGGTCAGCTCCTGGATGATCTCTTTGGGGTGGATATCTCCCACTTCGCCACCCACCTCAGCACCATCAATCTGGCCACCCGGGACCTCATCGACGCCGACAATTATCCGCAGATCGCCCGGAGCGATTTTTTCAACCTCAAAACCCATAACCCGTTTGTGACCTTACCGGTCAAGCTGAAAGTAAAAGGTTTGGGGAAATTACAACATCGCCACGCGGAGATTCCTCCCCTCGATGCCGTGGTGGGCAATCCCCCGTATATCCGTCAGGAAGAAATTCCCAGGGCCAAAGATAAGAAAACCCCGGAGCCCGGCACCAAAGAGTTTTACCAGGTCCTGGTGGAACAGGAGGCGGGGGCCGAGCTGTCCGGGCGCAGCGATATTCACTGTTACTTCTGGCCCCACGCCGCCACCTTCCTGAAAGAAGACGGTTGGCTCTGCCTGCTCACCTCCAGCCAGTGGCTGGATGTGGAGTACGGCTTTAAATTGCAGCGCTGGCTGCTGGACCATTTCGCCATCGCCGCCGTGTTCGAAAGCCTGGTGGAGCCCTGGTTTGTGGGGGCCAGGGTGGCCACTGCCGTGACCATCCTCCGCCGCCAGCCTGACGACGACGCCCGCCGGGACAATGTCGTCCGTTTCGTACAGCTTCGCCGCCCGCTCCGGGAAATCCTTATCCACGACGGCACCAGCGCCGGGGCCGTTATGGCGGTGGATGTCTTTAGGGATGAAATTCTTTCCCTCACCGGTAATACGGTCAACGCCCGCTACCGCGCCCGCCTGGTACGCCAGGGGGATTTGCGGGAGGAAGGCATCCGGTTGGGCCGCATCATGAGCAAAACCCTGCCGGAAAACGGCGAAAATGATCTCAAGCAGGGGGAATACTACGGCGGCAAGTGGGGAGTTTATTTACGCGCCCCGGACCTCTGGTTTGAATTGTTGGATGAATTCAGCTCAGGATTTGTCCCGTTAGGAGAAATCGCCGAAGTTCGCTTCGGCGTGAAAAGCGGCAAGGACTGTTTTTTCTTCCCCAAGGATTGCAGCACCGACTGCCTGGCGCAATGTCAAGACCCACGGGATTTTAAAGATAGATTTGGGGTTTCCCGGAAAAAAGTCGCTTCCGGGAAGGTGAAATTGGTGCGGTGCGGCGAAGGACGGGGCGAAATCAAACCGATTGAAGCGAAATATCTGGAGCCGGAGATACATAGCCTCATGGAAGTATCCGGTTTTTCTGTTTCGCCGCAGGATTGCTCTCGTCTTATCTTATTGGTTAGTAAGAAAAAATCGCAATTACGGAATCAACACGTTTTGGATTATATCCGTTGGGGTGAAAAACAGGACTTTCACACTGGACCGACGTGTTATTCCCGTACTAAGGAAGGTAGATATTGGTACGATCTCACTGGCCATCGAAGAGGTATTCTTTTTTGGCCGATGTCCCAGCAATATAAACACGCTATTCCCATTAATGAGCATAATATACTTTGTAATGCTAATCTGTATGATGTTATCTTACAAGAACATATTGATCCTACTGTTATTGCAGGCATTTTAAATTCATCCCTGGTTGTATTATCAAAATTCCAATATGGCCGTCCTGTGGGTGTAGAAGGAAATTATAAAACGCAAGTGGTTGACGCTAATATAATGCTTATACCCAATCCATTCAAAGGAAGTAAAAAATTACTATCAAGAATATCGCTAATTTTTCTAAAAATGAAAGAGCGTCCGGCCCTGCAATTCCTCTCAGAACGCCGGCTGCGGGAGATGGCCTATCGCCAGAAGGGTCGGGAAGCCGATTTGGAGCAGCTCTCCGACCTCTGCGAACTAGACATGCCGGACCGCCGGGAGTTGGACGGCGCCGTCCTGGAAATGCTCGGCGTGGCCGACCCGGACCGTCGGCAGGCCCTGATCGATGAACTCTACGCCTATCTCCGACAGTTCTTTGAGTGGACCCGCCAGAAGGAAGAAAAGGCCATTCTCAACAAGCTCGCGGCCCGCCGGAAAGTCAAGGTCAACCCGCAAACGATGGCCAGCCAGATATTGACCGAAATCCAAAACGATTATCCGCTGCTGCTCCGCCGGTATGAACCTGACTTTCTGGACGTATCAAAACCCTATGACGTCTTTGACCTACCCGCCGAAGGACATCCGGCGCCCTTACGAGATCTGTATCACGACAGCGCCGTGGTCTTCATGAAAGGCGCCAAAAAGATCGGCCTCGTTCCCGTGGCGATACCTGAGCACGTTCCTTTCGTTGTCTTGCTGGCGGAAAATAATGTACGGGGGTTGGTTCGGGTTCCCCACGCAGGTGAGGAGTGCGAACGCGTGGGGAATGCCTTCCAGGAGTTTCTCTATCAGAGAGAGGCCGTCTTAAGAGAACTCATCGCCAAGAGAACCGTAGATGAGGATTTGCAGGAAAAGATCTATGAATCTCTCCAGAAACTATTATTAAATCCCCATATCGATCCACAATCAAAAAGGTATTGAAATGGAGCGGCGAATAAAAGATTCGTCCAATAATCTTCCTCTAACAATAATCCGGCATGAAACGGCATGAAATTGCCGGTGGTTGGTATTGCCCGCCATTCTTCTCACTGCGATTTCCTAACCGGAAAATGCCGATACCGGCAATAATTACTTCACCCGGCGGTCAAGACCAAACAGGCGGCAGGTGTTGTTCCACGTCTGTTGAGCAATGGTCTCGAGGGGAAGACTTTTGAGCTCGGCAAGGGCCTGAGCGGTGAATACCACATACCCCGGTTCATTGCGTCGGCCCCGGCGGGGCTGAGGGCTCAGATAGGGAGCGTCCGTCTCAATCAGGAGCCTATCCAGGGGCAGCCGGCGGGCCGCCTCCTGCAGGATTTTGGCATTTGGATAAGTGAGCACGCCAGAAAAAGAGATTTCTAATCCCAGGTCTAAAAAAAGCCTGGCTTCTTCATAGTTGCCGCTGAAACAGTGCATGACACCGCCGCGAAGCCTACCCCGATACTCCCTGAGGATATTCAAGGTCGCCTCAGTGGCCTCGCGGGTATGGATGATCACCGGCTTCTGCCGCTCGGCGGCCAGGTCTAAAAACCGGCGAAACCACGTTTCCTGGAGGGCCGCCGGGGACCGGAGGCGATAGAAATCCAGGCCGATTTCGCCCAAGGCCACAACTTTCGGCCTTTCCAGCAGATCTGCGATCGCGGCAAGTGCCTCTTCCGTAACGGTGCTGGCTCCATGGGGATGGATGCCCACGGCGGCGTAAAGCCCTGAGCGTTCCTGAACCGTGGCAAGCACCTGGCGGGAATTATCCAGGCTGATGCCGACATTGATCATGAGTTCAACCCCCGCCACCCTGGCCTGTTCAATGATCTGCTCCTGATCATCAGCAAATTCAGGCATATCCAGGTGAGTGTGGGAATCGGCAAAACGAAGAGTAGACATAGTCAGGAGTCCTATAGACGAAACCAAGCTGCTATGATAAGATAAACGAAAATTATCAGACTCGCAAGGATAGGAAGTGTTCGGCATCTTTCTCTTGGTGCTTCTCTGCCTGTTACCAAACCCCGTATCAGCCCAGGCACAGGAACTGCATCACACTACCGTCAGTTGGCAAGAGATCGGTAAAGGTCTCAGTTTTTCCCGCCTGGATGTCATTGAGAAAGGAGATGTCGTTGAATCGTTGTCGCTCGTGCGCATCGATCCCAACTATAATTCTTTCCGGCTGTTTCATGGCAAGGCGCGTCGGATGTCGGAATGGAGGGATTTGACCCAAGCCGCAGTCCTGATCAACGGCAGCTACTATACCCCTAACGGACAGCCTTGCGGACTGGTCAAAATCGACGATAAGCTCTACGGGCCCTTGAGAAATTCCGCGATGCGCGGCATGTTTGTGGCGGAGCCCAGGGGTGTCTCTCCAGATCTGCCACGGGCTACTATCCTGGATCTGACCGCGGCTCCGGTAAATATCCAGAAACTTCCCTGGACCCAGGGTTTGATGTCTTTTCCTCTGCTATTGGACTCCCAAGGACGCATCCGGGTTAGGAGCAGCAATCAATCAGCCCAACGCACGGTTATCTGTACCGACCGCAAAGGAAATATTTTGATTCTGCACAGCGCCGGAGATTATTTTTCGCTGTATGAGCTGGCAAAATTCCTCAAGGCCAGTCCGCTGGAAATAGACCTGGCCCTAAACTTGGATGGCGGCTCAAAAGCCCAGTTATTGATTCATACTTCCAGATTCACGTTGGCCTCGCCTTCTTTCCTGGAACAGAGCGCCCGAGAACTCTTTGACGCCGAGGCCTCGCTGTTACCCACGGTAATCGGGGTATTTCCCCGGGAAGATTAACCCCTGTGGCTGGCTACCTTATTCTGGGCGCCGGAAAGTTCGGCCACCTGGCCCTGCAGCGCCTGCACCTGCGGTCGCCTAGATCCGAATTCTGGCTGGTCGATTTCAACCCACAGAAGCTAAGCGACGTGACCCTAAAAGATTCCGCTACCCACCTGGTAGGTACGGATGCCATAGCTTTCCTGGAAGAGGCCCTGAACTGGGCTTCACCGCCGGAATGGATTATCCCGGCCATCCCCAGGCACGTAGCTTTTAACTGGCTGTGGCGACGCCGACCGCCCGAATGTCGGTGGCACCGGGTGGAAGCCCCGGCGGAAGTCGGACAGAACCTGCCCTTTCGCCAGATCGGTGCCGAAGGTGAATTATATCTCAGCCTCAGTACCGTGCTCTGTCCCGATGATTGCCCGTCACCGGCGGATTCATGCTATCTCACCGGGTTTAAAAGGCCTTTCGACCTCTACGGTTATTTGGAAAATCTCTCCTGTAGGGATTACTCTTCTCTGGTCGTTCGCAGCCAACAACTAGCACCCGGGGTGGGGGGCTATCGCCCGGCTGATTTATGGCACCTGTGGGAACAAGTATTGGCGCTAACCGGCAAGATTCTCATCAGCACCGCCTGCCGCTGTCACGGCGTCAGTCATTGCATCCAAACGGATTAGATTCAACAAGGGAGTCTGTCGTTGACGATTGATCTCACCGGCATCATCGGGGAATCACCCCGTATGCAAGAAATTTTTGAGCAACTGGCTCTCGCCGCCCCGACCGATGCCACGGTGTTGATTCTAGGAGAAACCGGCACCGGCAAAGAGTTGATCGCGCGGGCCATACATCACACTAGCCCCCGCCGGGATGATCCTTTCGTAGTAGTCAACTGCGCCGCCATCCCCGAAACTCTATTGGAAAGCGACCTCTTCGGCCATGAGCGGGGAGCCTTTACTGGCGCCCTCTCCCGGAAAATCGGCCGCTTCGCCATGGCCCACGGCGGTACTATCTTCCTGGACGAGATCGGCGAACTCCCTCTCCCTATTCAAGCGAAGATTTTACGGGTGTTGCAGTTTAAAGAGGTCGAACCCCTAGGCAGCAACCGCATCCAGAAGGTTGATGTTCGAATTATTGCCGCCACCCACCGAAACCTGTCAGATGACGTCAGGGAAGGCCGGTTCCGGGAAGATCTCTACTACCGGTTAAATATCGTAGTGTTGACCCTACCCCCCTTGCGACAGCGACTTGAGGACATCCCGCTGTTGGCGTATCACTTTTTTGATCATTTCGTCCAAAAAAACAACCGATCCATCCATGACATCGACCCCAAGGTCTTACAGCTCCTCCGGCGCTACCCCTGGCCGGGCAATATCCGGGAATTAGAGAATGTCATCGAGCGGGCCGTCATCTTTTGCACCGGCCCAACCCTGACCACAGAAAATCTGCCGGACTACCTCCAGCCAAAACACACCGGCTTCACTCCACCCCAGATAATTGACGATCGCGAACCTTCCTTGATGGATCTGGAAAGAGAGCTGATCTTTCGCACCCTGGAAAAAATGGACGGCAACCGGCAACAGGCTGCCCAGATTCTGGGAATCTCCCAGGAGGAATTGGATTTTAAACTACGGGCCTATCGTTGGCAGGAAAGCCATTAAGAACAGAGGCGAAGGATTAGGAAGGGCAATGAAATGAAACCAGGATGTTAAACAAGCATCTTGAGAAAGGTTTGTTAGGTAATCTTATGTTTTTTCCACCTCTTTTGTTATTTTTCATTATCATCTTCTTTTTTCTTATTATTTTCCTCTTCGCCTTTCTTCAGGTTGGCCTCATCGGCATAGCTTTCAGCAAGTTAGGCCTGCCGCCGGAATATCTCTTCGGCATTCTCCTCCTAACCTTGTTGGGAAGCTTCATCAATATCCCTATCGGAGAAATGGAAGGCGGCGAGGTAGTTGACTCCAAAGAGGTTCGGTATTTCGGCGTTCGCTATCGGCTCCCCCAGATCTACCGGCGGCAAAAAACGGTGTTAGCCATCAACCTGGGCGGCGCCCTCATGCCATTGTTAATCTCAGTTTATCTGCTATACAAGATGTCTGATATCATTCCGGCCTTCGCAGCCACTCTCATTGTTACCGTGGTGGTCAGCCGTCTGGCCCGACCCATCCGGGGGGTGGGGATAGGCATTCCAGCTCTCATCCCGCCCCTGGTAGCGGCCCTGGCAGCATATCTGCTCGCCGCGCCGGAGTACCGGGCACCGGTAGCCTATATCTCTGGAACCCTCGGCACCCTCATCGGCGCCGACCTCCTGCGATTAAAAGATATTCGAAATATGGGAGCCCCGGTTGCCTCCATCGGCGGTGCCGGGACGTTCGACGGAGTCTTCTTGAGCGGCGTTATCGCCGTATTGTTGAGTTAAAGAAAACATGGCTCAGTCCTGCAATTCTACCCTGTCTGTTCGATTTCCAAACTCGCCGGTAGGATATATGTTTCTCGGGTTCCAGAACATATAACCGCTGGCCCCAAACTTCTCAGCGGCATTTATCTGGAGGCGCATCCGCTCTTCCTTGAAATCGCCGCCGCCAAAGGCATAGTCTCGAAAGGCCTGAAGCCAGGGCCGGAACTGCCTCGGCGAGGCGCCGGTCCGCTCCTGGGCCCGTTTCAGGGAAAGATAAACGATCTCATAAGGATTTTTCACCGGATTACGGTAGTTGGGAATGCCGTACTGATAGCCGGACGGATAGAGCATAGGCGAGACCAGATCCACGGCATTGACCAGCGGGACGATTTTCTGGCCGATGTCCGTGTCGTTGGCATTCCATAGGACATAGCCGAAGATATCAGCCGCTACCATGACATTGTAAGGCACCAGAGCCTTATAGGCCGCCTGCAGGAAGCCGGTAATGGCTTCGGTGCGACTATTCTCGTTGGCCGGTTGGGAATATCCCGTGCCCCGGTTATCGGGAAAGCGGATATAATCAAACTGTATTTCATCAAAACCGACTTCAGCGGCAATCTTGGCGATGGCAATGTTATAATCCCAGACCTCCTGGCGGAAGGGATCCACCCAACGCAGTTTCTCCCGATCGCGGAAGACGCCGCCGCCCTTGGCCTTGACAGCCCATTCCGGCTTCGCTGCGGCCAGCGGATCATCTTTAAAGACCACGATGCGGGCAATGAGATAGAGCCCCCGCTCCTTCAAATCGGCCACGGTAGCTTTGATATCCTTGATGAGAATGATTTTCTGCGCCCCGATGGCTTCGGCCAGCGGCAGGTCAATCTTAAAAGGGATAAAACCCCGATCTCCTTTAACATCTATGACCAGGGCATTCATCCGATTTCTTTCCAGGACCGTCAGGGCCGCCTCCCGCAGTTTTTTACTGGCGATGCCGTAGACGGTAAGATACAGGCCGGTCACCTTAAAAGGCTCCAGAGAGATCTCGCTGTGAGGGTTGCCCAATTCCGAAGGGGCCAGCTCCCTGGTTTTATATCCCGGGGCCCGCAGCCGTAGGTTTTCCCCGCTTCCCTCGAGACGGAATACCCCCTCGGAATCGGTGCGTACCGCCTGGTCACCCAAAGTCACCACGGCTCCAGCAATAGGGATCTGATTGTGGGCGTCAATAACCCGGCCCTCATAAGCCTGAGCAACTACGCTCAGACACGTGACGCCGATAAGAATCACCACCTCCATGAGCCTTTTCATCCCCGCCTCCCTTATGTTATCTGAAAGAATATGTTTCCGCTTTCCGTTTTAAAGATGTGGCAGCATGAACTCTCTCAATACCCGTTTGCTTAATCTTCCAATTAGGTACCAGACTAGTAAGTGCGGTGTCCCTTCTCCACTACTTTGCCGGAAATGATGGCAGCGAAATTCTTGACCCCGTCGCTATTGGTCATCAGGTAACGGGGTTGCGCCATAATCCCTTCGACTGAACTGGCCGGACGGCGCTCAATGCTGAAAGCGGCCCGATAGCCAGCCTTCCGGGCCGCTTGCTCAAGTTCGTGATCATAAATCCCGAAAGGCCAGGCCAATAGATCGACAACACAGCCAAAGCGTTTCTCCAAAATGACTTTGGATTTTACCAACTGCGTTTCTACCAGTCTTTGATAGTCTTCCGGTTTCAGCTTTTTCTTTTCATGCTTAAAGTTCGGATGCCAGAAAGTGTGCGACTGCACGTCAAACAGACCGGTCTGCTGCAATTCCTGCAACTGGGCCCAGGTCATGGCATAAGAGGCATTCGAAATGGCAGAAGGGTAGATAAAAAGGGTCACAGGAATATTATACCGCCGAACCAGGGGAAGCATATCGGTATAAACTGTCTTGTGGCCATCATCAGCCGTAATCGCCACTGACTTACTCGGCGGCGGGGAACCTTCACCGCGCAGGTAATCCACCAGGACCCGCAGCGGAATGACAATATAGCCGTTGTCCTGTAGCCACTGCAACTGCGCCTCAAAGACCCTCGTGCTTACGGTCATGCCATCGGCAACGGCAATGCCAAAACGGTGGTAGTTTAGCACCGGAACGCCTACCGGCTCCTGCGCCGCAGTTGATTCACAGCCACACCACACCGCTAACGCCAGGCAGGCAAAAAACAGGACTGTTCGACGCATCGATCGCTTCCCTTATATAAAAACAGTGAGCCGTGAGCCGTGAGCCGTGAGCAGCAAAAACATTATTGTGAGCAGCCGCCACGATTCTGTTTTTATGCTTCGTTGTGTTCGGCAGAACATGTGCACTTATATAAAAACAGTGAGCCGTGAGCCGTGAGCCATGAGCAGCAAAAACATTATTGTGAGCAGCCGCCACGATTCTGTTTTTATGCTTCGTTGTGTTCGGCAGAACATGTGGACTTATATAAAAACAGGTTATAGGTAAGGGGTAAGGGCAATCCGCTGAAAATCGACTGTTTCTCTGCTTCGCTGTGATTTTTAGCCATAAATACTTATGAGAATGCCTTCTTTGACAGGTCGATCTCCTGATTCATACCTCGTAGCGGGAATCGCAGATCGGCGTAAGCCAAAGCGCAGACCATCGTGCCTTAATCGGCATTCTCATGCTTCGTTGTGTGCCTCAGAACATATGGACATATAACATTGGCTGAGGTTCGAGGGCGGACGCCCCACTCGGTTGTGACAACAGCGCCAGGCTACCACATTTGAGGTAAAATGTCTCGGAAAATAGTGTGCTTAAGGAAAAATTAAAAAAGGTGGGATGAATCTTGGTCGGATCGGGTTTTATTGTCATCCTGAATATCCTGAGGAATCCTAACCTATCACCATGAAGAAATCAACAACCGGTGGTTCTTTAAAAATCGTCTCCGGCCATATCTTCGGCCCCCATACCGTTCCCGGCGCCCGCCGCTTCTTCCATCATCTGGTCTATCTCTTCGGCCCCCAAGTCTTCGCCGGTAGCGGCGGCCATGTCCTTCATAAAGCGGGCCATACTTTGGGGGTTGTTCTCATCCAGACCGCCTAAGCGGGCAGGATCGGCCAGGCGCTCCAGGCGCGTCTCTTCCGACAGGCGAACATTGACCCGGGAAAGCACCCTAGAGAGATTGCTGGCCCCGCATCGTTTGCAGACCGGAGTAAAAGGTTCCTTACGATGAAGAATTAAAAAACTGGAGACGGCTTTGCAGACCTGGCATTGATATTCGTAGATAGGCATCGATCAACAATTCCTCCCTGACATGTGTGCCCCGCTTCCCTCCGGATTCTCAAACCCGATCCTGAAAGCGGGATTTTTATAAACAACGCCCTTACCGGCTATTCGTGCTTTAATTCGAAACCCGCACCCGCATCCGTTCCAGGCGGAAGACCTCGGCCTGGGCCTCATCGTGGTATTTCTCCTGCGCTCCCAGATAGGTCAGAGCCTTGCGGAAATGAAAGAGGGCCGTGGGCAGATCTTTGGCCATGCGGCTGTGAAGACCTAAATAATAGTGCGCCGGTCCGAGGCGTTGCTTTTCCCCATAGAGGGCCCCCAGATTATAATAGACCTCGGTAAACGCAGGATTGATGCCATGCAATTTTTCAAAAAGAGGCAGGGCCTCGTCCACCTGACGGCGATCCTGGAGAATCAGCCCTAAATAATACAGGGAGACCTCATCCCGGGAATTGCGCTGCAGCAACTCTTTGAAAAGGGTCTGGGCCTCCTGCGGACGGTTCGATTCATAGTAAAAGATAGCCAGATCCCGTTTGATCATGTCGTTATACGGGTCCCGATTCAGGGCCTGTTGGTAAGCCTCGGCAGCCTTGCTGCGATCACCCAACCGCTTATAGATCAGGGCCAGAGAATATCGGTAAGGTACGTTGTCCGGCTCATGAGAGAGGCGTATGAGCAGCTCCCGCTTCATCCTCTGGGGATTGCCATACAAGGCCTCCATGCGCTGCCTGAAATAGGTAAAGGCCGGATTAATAGGACGCTCCTGATGGTTTAGCTCATAGGTGGCGTAGAGATGGGAGAGGTCTACGATACGGCTTTCCAGTTCCGGGTGAGTCTTTAAATAGACCGGGATATCAGAACCCTCAAACCAGCGTTGGCGTGCCATCTTTCGGAATACCGACATCATGTAGCGGGGATCGTAGCCCGCCTTGGTGGCCCATTTAAACCCCAGAGTGTCAGCCTCCCGTTCATCATCCCGGCTGTATTTGAGCATGGCGGTCTCCGCCCCGGCCATGGTGCCGGCCAGAATGGGCGCGGCCGCCGCACCGCCCAGCAGCACCGCCGCCAAGCCGCCGACTAGGGCGGCAATGTTGCCAAACTTGGCCTTATCCATACGCTTGGCCATGTGACGTTGATGAATATGGGTGATTTCATGGGCCAACACCCCGGCCAACTCATCCTCCCGTTCCATGATGCGGATAAGACCAGTATTCACAAAGACATAGCCGCCGGGTACGGCAAAGGCATTATAGGAAGGGTCTTCAATAATAAAAAAACGGAACTGGAAGGGCTGCGAACCTAACTGCTGGACCAGTTTTTGGCCTACAGCATTGATGTAGGAAGCCAGAAAGGGGTCCCGCACCACTGGATAATACTGCTGCAACTGGAGACAGAATTCCTCGCCGATCTGCTTCTCCTTCTCAATTGTCAAGCTGCCGAAAAAGCCAAAAGCAGCCGGTGGAAAAGCAAGCACCCAGCACAGCATGAGAGTGAACGGCGCCAGCAGTCTGCTTCGCCGCATTGACTGCATCATCAGGTCCACTCCTTGAAAAGATTAACCGTCCCGACCCTAAAAAATTTAACTTTCAGCACCCTGGACAATCGACTCAGGCGCAGATTGCCGGGGAGCTTCCAGCCAGAGTCCTTCAAGATCGTAGAATTCCCGCCATGGTTGATAAAAAATATGAATGATGACGTCGTTGCAGTCCAACAATATCCACCGCGCCTCCTGCGACCCTTCCACCCCCAAAGGCCTCAAACCGTGCTGCCGCATGACCGCTTCGACATGTTCGGCCAGAGCTTGCACCTGCCGATGCGAGGCACCGGAGCAGATGATAAAAAAGTCGGCAAAGGAGGACATCGGCCGAACATCCAGGACCACCACATCAATAGCCTTTTTTTCCCTAAGACTGTTGACGCATAAATCAACCTTCTCCTGAGCGCTTAAAGTGGATTTGCTCTCTGCCGTAAGGTTTCTCCCGTACCTATAGAGTTTCGTGGTCCAAATTCTTAGAAGAAATAATCGTTTTTTTAGATGCTAGATAATTGCCATGCTTCAATAATCATTCTTTAACCTTGAAATCACCTCTCTAGGGGTGAAGCTTGTATTCGCCCCCAGGATTGCTGCTCCCCCTGAGAATCATTTCTAAATAATTGCCAATACCTATCGGCCACCCACGAACCATGAAAATCATCTATGTTCTAATCTAACCATATACCTTATTATCCAATATAAACCGTCTTACCTCCTCCGGCAAGAGGAAACGCAGTGATTGCCCCCGACTAGCCAGGAGGCGGATGCGACTGGAAGAGATATCCAAATGGGTAGTAGGACGAAAATAAATACAATTACCGGACGAGTGTTGGAAAACTCTGGCATCCGCCTGATAGACACCCTGCGGGTCAACTTTGCGGCGTAAAATCCGTTCCAAATCGCAGGGGTCGTAGCCCGGCCGGTCTAATACAAAGAAATGAGAGAGGGTAAACAGGTCTTGATAATCTTTCCAGGTGTCGATCTCAAGCATGGCATCCAGACCGACAATGAAAAAAATCTCGACCTCGGAGCCAAATTGCCGACGAAAGAGCCGCAGGGTCTCAATGGAGTAAGACTTTTCCGGCCGCTGATTTTCGATATCTGAGACATCAAAATGCGGGATCTCAGCTACCGCCAGGCGGGTCATGGCCAGCCGGATGGCAAAAGGGGTTACTGTCTTGGTGTTCTTGTGGGGGGGCCGAGCCGCCGGAATAAACAGGAGGCGCTGCAACTGCAGAATCTCCACAGCTTCTTCAGCAGCCCGCAAGTGACCGTAATGAATCGGATTAAAAGTGCCCCCAAAAAGTCCCAGGCGCACGGTGCACCATCATTGTCGGATCTGTCCCGACCCATAAACGATAAATTTGGTGGTGGTCAGCTCTTCCAGGCTCATGGGCCCGAAGGCATGCAGTTTCGAGGTATTGATGCCGATCTCGGCGCCCAACCCCAACTCTCCGCCGTCGTTAAACCGGGTAGAAGCGTTCACCAGCACCACCGAAGAATCCACCTCATTCAAAAAGCGCTGGGCATGACCATAATTTTGCGTCACAATAGCTTCCGTATGATACGAGCCGTAGCGGGCGATATGATCTAGGGCGGCCTCCAGATCGGGAACAACTTTCACTGCTAGAATCAAGTCTGAAAATTCATAGCCCCAGTCAGTGGCAACGGCCGGCTTTACCTGGGGATCCAGTGCACAAGTCTCGGGACAACCCCGGAGCTCAACCCCTGCCTCCCGAAAACGGGCAAACATGCGGGGAATAAAACGCCGCGCCACATCCTGATGAATGAGCAGGGTTTCCATGGCGTTGCACACCCCCGGACGCTGCACCTTGGCATTGAAACAGATAGTTTCGGCCATCTCCAGATCGGCGTCGGCATCCACCAGGATATGGCAAACACCTTTGTAATGCTTCAGCACCGGGATACGGGAATTCTCCGCCACAAAACGAATCAGCCCCTCTCCCCCGCGCGGGATGACAATGTCGATCAGTTCATCAAGTTTCAACAGCTCCACCACCGCTTCCCGCTCCGTAGTGGGAATGACCTGCACGGCGGCCGCCGGAGCGCCGACCTCGGATAGGGCCTGCGCCATGAGGCGGCTGAGAGCCAGGTTAGAGCGGATGGCCTCTTTACCGCCCTTCAAGATGACTGCGTTACCGCTCTTGAGACATAACGCTCCGGCGTCAACCGTAACATTTGGCCGCGACTCGTAAATAAACCCGATTACCCCTAAAGGAATGCGCTGCCGTCCCACCAACAGGCCATTGGGACGCCGCCACATAGAAGTGACCGCCCCCACCGGATCAGGCAGGTGGATAACATCGTGGAGGCCCTGTACCATAGACTTAAGAACCTTATCGGACAAAGTGAGTCGATCAATAAAGGCCGCCGGATAATTCTGCTTTTTTGCCTCCACAATGTCCTTCTGGTTTTCTTCCTGGATAAGTTCCCTATGCTGTTCCAGACTCTGGGCCAAACCAGCCAGGGCCTGGTTTTTCACGGCGGTGGGCAGCACCGCCAAACTGCGAGCCGCCGCCTTGGCCTCCTGGGCCATATGCTTTACAACTGTAGCCATGTCCATAGTATCGGTCTTTCTTCGAGTGCTGAGTACAAAGCAAGCTGCCTTTACGACGATTCCGGAAAAATA
The DNA here is from genome assembly GCF_000195295.1 of Desulfobacca acetoxidans DSM 11109. Lineage (NCBI taxonomy): Bacteria > Pseudomonadati > Thermodesulfobacteriota > Desulfobaccia > Desulfobaccales > Desulfobaccaceae > Desulfobacca > Desulfobacca acetoxidans. The sequence continues at coordinate 1,582,758 of NC_015388.1, read as the reverse complement.
ACCATATTATCCCGGTGCACTACTTCATCATAGCCCTTATACCCCAGCGACTGCTGAATGTTGCAGGTCTGCAGACCCTTAATACAGGCTATGTCACTGGCAGAATAATTGCTGAGCCCGATGCCGATGACCTCCCCGCCCCGGTCCAAGAGACGAACCGCCGCTCCGGCACTGAAGCGGCCGTTGACCCCGATAATCCCAGCCGGCAACAGGCTCTTCCCCTGATACCGCAAAACCTGCCGGGCGCCATCGTCCACGACAATTTCCCCGGCCGGATTAGTAGTGTAAGCCAGCCAGTATTGCCGGCTGCTCAATTTGGCGGCGGGCGACAAAAATAAGGTCCCTTCTTCGGCTCCATCAAACAGCCGTTGGATAATGCGCGGCTTCAAGCCGTGGGCAATGATGGTGGGAATGCCGACGCTGGCGGCTTTTTTGGCCGCCTGAATCTTGCTGAACATCCCTCCGGAACCGATGATACCAGGTTGGCGACTGGCAGCGCGCTCCAACCGGAGATCGATTTTTTCGACCAGCGGAATTAATTTGGCCTCCGGGTGTAAGCGGGGATCCTGATCGTACAACCCATCGATATCCGTTAAAATGATCAAAAGACCGGCTTGAACGACGCTGCTGATCAGGGCCGAAAGATTATCGTTGTCCCCGAATTGAATCTCCTCTACTACCACCGTATCATTTTCGTTAATAACCGGCAGCACCTTCCAATTTAACAGGGTAAAGAGAGTGTTGCGGGCATTTAGATAGCGGCGCCGATTGGCCAGATCATTGCGGGTCAAGAGGATCTGCGCCACCTTGACACCGTGGCGGGCAAAGGCCTGCTCGTATTTTTGCATCAGCGTGGTCTGACCGATAGCAGCCACCGCCTGTTTCTGCGGGATTGACCTGGGCTTGGCCGTCAGACCGATCTTCTTGAAACCGGCGGCAATGGCACCTGAGGATACCAAGACAACCTCACGCCCTTCCCGGAGCAGGTGCGCCATAGTATCGGTCAATTCATCGATGGCCGCCTGATTCAAACCCTCAGCGGTAGTCATCACCGCACTGCCCACCTTGATGACCACCCTCCGGGTTCGGGCAATAATCTGACTTTGGAGAAGTTTCCTTTGACTAGGCTGCAACATCAGAAAGAGTTTCTAACTGGCACCAGATCATTTCTTCCAGACGCGCCACGCCCTGACCGGTGAGCGCCGAAAGGGCCAAACAGGGCCAACCGCACCGTTGTAAGGCGGCAATAACTGCCGGCAGCGGGAAATCTTGAGACAACAGATCGATTTTATTCAGGACCACCAGATACTTTTTGAGGAGCAGCTGAGGATCATACGTTCCCAGCTCTTTACGAATGAGCTCTACCGGAGCGCAGGGCGCCGTCGGGTCCAGCACGGAAGCATCCACCACCTGCAGGAGCAGGCGAGTACGCTGCACATGCCGCAGGAAACGGTCGCCTAGACCTTTGCCCAAATGGGCCCCGGTAATAAGTCCCGGAATATCGGCCACAATGATGGAATCATGTTCTTCATGCTGGATGACGCCTAAGTTGGGTTCTAAAGTAGAGAAAGGATGGCTCGAGCCACGGGCCTTGGAGGCCGTCAGCCTGGCAAGAAGCGTCGTCTTACCGGCATTGGGAGACCCGATGAGACCGACGTCAGCCAAAAGGTGTAATTCCAAGCGGAGCTGGCGCTGCTGCCCCGGCTCGCCTGATTGGGCAAAACGCGGCGAACGCAATCGAGAAGAACCGAAATGAGCATTACCTTTCCCCCCCCGTCCGCCTTGAGCCACTACGACGGTATCAGGCACTTTGACCAAATCCGCCAATAATTGCCCGCTGCCAGCATCGAGCACCATAGTACCGGGAGGGACAGGAATTTCCAAGTTGGCCCCATGTGCCCCTTTTTTTAACTGACCGCGGCCAGATTCGCCTTTTTGGGCCCGAAAGTGACGTTGATGGCGGAAATTGGCTAACGTCCGCAGCGAACTGCAGGCTACCAGGATGACATCGCCACCATCACCCCCATCACCCCCGTCCGGCGCTCCTCTAGGTTGAAAACGCCGCCGCTGAAAACTCACACAACCAGCACCGCCGCACCCGGCCTCAACAACGATATCGGCTTCATCGGCAAAGCGCCGTTGCGGCACGCTGTTCCCCTTTACGGTGTCGGATAGACGCTGACCCTTTTCCGGTTGCGGCCAAAAGCCTCGTAGGCTACCACCCCGGTAACCTTGGCAAACAGAGTGTAATCCCTGCCCATACCGACATTCTCTCCCGGATGAATACGGGTGCCCAATTGGCGAACCAAAATATTGCCGGCCTGGACCATTTGACCGCTAAAACGCTTGACGCCACGCCTCTGCCCATGACTGTCACGGCCGTTGCGGGAACTACCGCCGGCTTTTTTATGTGCCAAGACTATACCCTCCTCTCATAGTACGCTCGGTAGCCACGCCGCCATTACCCGACGACCGCTCCCACAGGACGCACTATTATGCTAACCTGATCTCTTTAACCTGCAAGGCGGTGTATTGCTGCCGATGTCCCTGTAAGCGCCGATAATCCTTGCGTCTCTTCTTCTTGAAGACCAGAATTTTTCTGGCCCGGCCCTGACGTAGGATCTGACCCCTAATGAAGGCGCCGTCAATCAGGGGCCGCCCTACTTGAAATTCATCCTCGGCCGCTACCAAAAGGACCTGGTCCAACGTGATATCGTCCCCTACTTCTCCTGCCAGACGCTCTACACGCAGCACGTCGCCGGGTTGCACCCGATACTGTTTCCCGCCGGTTTGAACGATTGCGTACACATTACCCTCCTCTAACATCAACAGGTTAATATAAATATTATTTTATCTACATGTCAAGTTTAAAGTTAATAATGCCGATACCATGAACATGTCTGGATCATACCCGGCAGACTGGCATAAGCCGGTCAAGACCCAGGAAAAATATTCTTACCATTAAAGGCAAAAATACTCGGCCCTGAGCCTGCTTGATGAGGCCGACATCTCCATACTTTGGAGAGGTTAACCTATTCATATTGCTCTGGATAAAGCAGATACGCCTACATTATCACATACTGAACCAAGTGCATAATACAAGGTGCCGATTTCTCCTCAATGAACATAATTTCTATATATTATCTAAAGGTTATGAGAATCAGGCCACTTTTTTGTTGACAATTATTGTGAAATGGGATACAAGGTAGGGCAATCTAAACAGTCATGATAAGTAACGCTGGTTGGAGGACCAAAAATAGTTAGCCGAATCTCTCATTCAGGGGAGAGCGGGGGAACCACATATATGGGTGAATCCCCAGCCTGTAAAGGCGGGGAGGGGCATGCTTTAGCTCTAACCTATAAGCTAACCACGTAGGCATTAAAGCAAGCTATTGAGGCGATCCACCGCGGGATCCTCGATTCATTCTCGTCCCGGCAACTTCCTTCTAAACCAGCACCCCCATTGTACCTATTCTGGGGGAAATGTCCCCAAGAATCGGGAGGAAGAGTATTCCTAAAAATTGAGCAGGGGTCAATTCGGAGGTAACCAATGAGAAAGATTATACTATTATCATTATTGGGTATATGTCTAGCGGTTTTTTCCGCTCCCCAACCCACAGTTTCTCTCACTATGGCGGTAGTCAAGGTAACAGCCTATTCCCACACCGGTAGAACGGCTTCCGGCGTGCGCGTGCAACCCGGCGTAGTTGCTCTCAGCCGCGATCTAGAGCGAACCCTCGATATGCAATTTGGCGAAAAAGTCAACTTGGAAGGTTTAGGAACCTTTACCTTCCATGACCGGATGGCGCGCTCTAAAAGGCAACAGGCTGACATCTGGTTTAAATCCCGTTCCAAGGCCGCTCGCTTCGGAGTGAAACGCAATATTTTACTCGTGAAAATGGTATAATGGGCGCGAACCTGGTAATCGCCTAATCCTGTTAGGCAGCTACTGCTTATCATTTCTAGAACACCGATAGGTGCGGCTCTTTGAGTGTAGCAGGGTGAATTATTTTAGACGCTCTACATAGGAGCCGGTGCGGGTATCCACCTTCAGGCGGTCCCCCACCTCTATGAACAAAGGCACCTGAATGACGGCGCCGGTTTCCATGGTGGCCGGTTTGTTGCCACCGCTGGCGGTGTCTCCCCGAAACCCGGGTTCGGTATGGCTCACCGTCAGCTCTACAAAAGTGGGCAATTCAACAGTTATGGGTTGGTTCTTGTAATAGATCACCTTGAGGTTTAAATTGTCCTGCAAAAAACCTTTGCCGTCACCCAATTGATCGGCGGTGAGCCAGATCTGTTCATATGTCTCGTTGTCCATAAAGCAGAAACGATCTTCTTCGCGATACAGATACTGCATATCTTTTTCCTGCAGGTCCGGCCGCTCGACTTTTTCTCCGGAGCGAAAGGTTTGGTCAACAACCCGACCATTGACCAAGTTTTTCAGCTTGGTGCGGACGAAGGCCCCACCCTTGCCAGGTTTGACATGCTGAAAATCAGCGATAAGGTAAGGTGTTCCCTCCCATTCGATCTTTAATCCCTTGCGAAAATCTGCCGTAGAATACATGATACCTCTTTCAATCCCGATGGTTTAGTGAAAAATATTAGGAGACTTGCAGCTTTCAGCTAATACAATACGCCGGGGAGTAGATTCACAATCTGGATGGATGATCGGTTATTCCCATCGTCGTAAGTTACCTCAATCAGCTTGCGGCTGAACTCCGAATTTCTAGATCAACGGCCGGTCCGTTTGCTTCTGGCCGTAGGATTGGGTGGGGGACCTAAGGCAGGCGCCTGGGTAACTTTCGGACCAGAACCCACCTCCGGTGCTAATTGATAGATCACTTCATTTTTCTTGATAAAATTAAGCTCTTTCCGGATTGTATCTTCGATAAATTCCCGATCGTTCTGTAAGCGATCGATAGTCTTCACCAGACGCTCATTTTCGTCTTTCAGACTGAGATTCGCCTGAAACAGACGCTCCCTCTCCTGCCGCAACTGATACAAATGATAGAGCCCTTTGTTACCGAAAAGCAATGTAGCTCCGAGAGCCAGGCCGAGGAGCGCCAACAGAACCCAGTAAAGCCTCCCTCCTGAAATCTTCTCCATGGGACTCGGGTTAGATCCACCGACAGGCGACTTGGACCCTCTCTTGGCATGCGGCAAGGCCATGGTTTATCCGTTAAACCGTTATAAATTGAGACTGCTGCGACAATCTAGGCTGAAAAGGCACGCACACCCCATTTCAACAGACAAAATCGGCTATTCGTACTACACCCTGCCCTAAGGTCTGGAAAATCAAAAGTTATTATAATTACTTATAAGTGCACATGTTCTCAAGAACACAACGAAGCATAAAAACAGAATCGGTGCGGCTGCTCACAATAATGTTTTTGCTGCTCACGGCTCACGGCTCACTGTTTTTATATAAGTTCACATGTTCTGCCGAACACAACGAAGCATAAAAACAGAATCGTGGCGGCTGCTCACAATAATGTTTTTGCTGCTCACGGCTCACGGCTCACGGCTCACTGTTTTTATACAAGTTACTCGCAAACCATGAAAATAAGACCGCAACGATCTGCTGATGTTGATCCGTTCAACTCGAACCTTGCAACTCGAAACTTATCTCCTAAATAAAATATATCATCACCTTAAGCTTCCAGTTCATGTATCGTCCGAGCTGAAAATTAAACCCTTTTCTAGATAATAATCGCAGAAAGAGGCGGCTGAGGTCAATCAAAATCTGCTCTTAGTGTTCAGATTTTGGGTTAAAATTTAGGAAGTTGCAATACTGCCAGCACCCGCATCCAGAATTTGCTCTCTTCGGCTGACTCATAAGTGGACGTTCGATCCTTGAAACTGAAGGATATCGGAGAATTTTAGCCGTCCGGATAAAACATTGGCTCACCGGGATGGCGGCTTCTCCTCCCCGTTGGGAACCTCACCGGCCTCAGGAATACCGGGTTTTAGCCGCCTCCTGATTCTCTCTGATTGGGCCTGAAACCGCTCATTTAAGATCTCAAATCCTTCTTCCAGGGATGGGGCCATCACCACGGTTTCGCCTTTGCAAACCAAAAGTCTTTTCAATTGCGGAATCTTCAATTTGCCCGCAGCCTTGAGATAAACCGGCTGGATATAGACAATAGATCCATCTACCGGCAGAACAACTATATTTCCCCGCTCCACTTGCGATCCCATCTGGTTCCAGAGGGTGAATTGCTCGGCTACCCTGGTGTCCTGATTAATCATGGCATCCACCTGGGAAGGTCCATGTATCAGAGACCCCCTGGGGAAGCTATAGATAATGATCTTGCCGTAGTTTGGCTCGTCGCAGCCCACTACACACAGCGACCTCAGGTTGGCCCTGGCTTTGGGTGTCATGGGGCAGAGCAGCAGGAAATCCATCCGCCGGGGATCGATGATATTGAGGCTGAGGTAGTAGGGGTTCATTCTCCTGAGTCTGCTGCCCATCCCTGCTTCCGGAAACTCCCACATATCCTCCTGTTTGTAGAATTCTTCCACGTCATATTGATGGTACTTGCTGTAAACGCCCATTTGGACGTCGAAAAAATCTTTTGGATAGCGGACATGCCCCTTTAGCCCTTCCGGCAGCTCCTCCAGGTTTTTCAACAGGCCCGGATAAATGCGCCGATAAGCCTGAATGACTGGATCTTGCGGGTCGGCGACATAGTAATCCACACTTCCGTCATAGGCATCGATTACGATCTTGACAGAATTGCGGATGTAGTTAAATCCCGACTCACATGGTTGGGCTCCGGGATAGCGGTCAGAGGTGATATAGGCATCTTGCAGCCAAAACAATCCCTTCGGCGTCACTACCACATACGGATCCTTATCCATAGTAAAGAAAGGCGTCAGGGCCTTGACCCGCTCTACAATGTTGCGTCGAAAGAGCATCCGGCTGTCACGGTTGGTCTTCGTAGTAAAGAAAATATCTTTCTCGCCAAAATAGAGCGCAAAAATCAGCTTGCGGAAGAGATTCGATACCTGCACGTCTCCCTTGCCAAGGTAATTGACTATCGAAATTGTGTCCGCGGTCGGATAACCCATCTCACCGCTATCATTGGGAGCAATAGCCGGGCCGTATTTTGCCCTGCCGTAATAGATGGCGGGTTCGTCTATCTGAAAGCCGTAGGCCGACGTCGGCGGAATTCCTTGAATGAACCAGGTCATAGGTTCATCCCCGGCCTGGGCCGCCGGAACCATGACCACGCCGCAGCCATGGGTATATTTCAGCCGCTCATTTACCCAATTTCGGGCGCCCTCGGGCAGTTCTTGCAGATTCAGCTCCCGAGCAGCCAGAAACACCTGTTGATGCAGGCCGTTGACATTATACCGATCCACACTCACGCCGGTAAAATCATAGTAGGTCCGCAGTTGTTCCAGTTGTTCAAAGACGTCTCCGAGCACTTCCTTATCCCACACCGGAATATTCCTCAGATTGGCCTTGATCTGGGGCGCTTTATCGTCCCAGGGAAGATCATCCAGGGAAAATTCCCGGATTTCCACCTCGTGCAAATTGTAGGCCCTCAGAGTTGCAGCAATATTTTTTTCAATAAAATCTTTCTCACGACTGATCTCATTCGGTTTGACAATATATTTTTGCACAGCATTGGAGAGCGACTGGGAATACCGGGCTCCCAGGGCCAATACTAGAATGATGCCAGCCACCGCCAGAGGTTTCAGACCCCGGCGCGTATGGATGTAGTAGAGCAGACAACAGACTAAACCGATAAGCCCAGCCAGAGAAATATATATCAGGGGCAAAATCACCCGCATCTCAACAAAACCGGGGCCATAAAAGAGAGGGGCGTGGTTTGTCTCGTAAAGCAGTTCATAGCGTTGCAGAAATAACTTCCAGGCAGCCAGGCCGAAGAGCAGGCATAGCAAGAGACTTAGATGAATCCTGGCACCCTTTGGCAGATGCAGTTCCTGTCTGGCCAGCAGGCGGCGCTCCAGCCAATACAGGAGCAACAGGCCGCTGGTAAGGAGTAGCAGCGCCACCAACATCTCATTCAATAAAAGCTGATATATTGGGAGAGAAAAGAAATAATAGCTGATATCCACGCCAAAGTACGGGTCTTGAAACCCTGCGGGTTGGCTAAAGACATATAACAGGGCGGCATCCCATTTTTTATAGAGCGGCCAGGCCACCAGCACAGCCAGAGCTAAACTGAAAGGTCCATAGACCCTCAGAGAACCGACGCGGAAGTGGCGGACCAGTTCCCGGTACTTCGATCTTGCCTGATCAGTGGGCATCGGCGGCTCCACATTGCCTAAGTATCTCGAGCCGATCCAGAAATTAAGGAAGAAGGTACAAAAGAACAGCAGAGTGAAAGCAGCAAAAATAAGATATTGGTAACCCAGGCGCAACCAGAAATACTTTTCATACCCCAGAGAACGGAACCACCACAAATCCACCATGAATTCGGTAAACAGCACGGCAAAAAGAAAATAACCCACCACGAAAAGCAACCCACCGATCAGTAGTGTCAAAAGCCACCGCTTCAATCGCTGCATTATACCTTCTCTCCTTGCCTCATCCTGCTTCAGTTCTGCAATCGGTTTAACCCCGTTTAACCATACGGCAATGTTATATTGTATTGCACGCACGTCCGCAAGACAATTTCAAATCCGAAAATTAAGCTGCATTCCCATGAAAAATTTTGCTATTTTGATATATTGAACCAGGTTAAGGGGCCGCCAATAGTTGGGACGCCCACCAAGGGCCGTCCCTATAGAGATTATTTTCATGGTTTGCGGGTGATTTATCGGTTATGACAATTAGGTATAATAATGCGTCAGCGACATTTTGGTTGTGAAGTCTATGTTTATCAAAAATAAAGTTGGCATGAAATTAATGGGGGTCAACCTGGCCTCCCTGTTGTTCGCCCTGATCGGCCTGTTAATCGTTATCCAATACCTGGCGGCGGAACAGATCTTAACCTGGCACCGCCAACAGGTGGAGTTGGTGGCCAGCCTGGTATTGGCCGATTATCGCGGCAAAAACCAGCGGGTGGTGCAGTACGCCGACATTCTGGCCAACAATGTTAATTATGGCGAGCTCCTCTATTACAATGAGATCGAGAAACTGGCCCGGTTGGCCAGCCATCAGATGCGGGAGGTGGGCCTGAATATTCTCACCATCACTGACCGACGGGGGGTTATTGCAGTGCGGGTGCATGCTCCGCGCGCCATCGGGGTTGACATCTCCGGCAACCCGCTGATCAAAGCGGCCCTGAAAGGCAAGCGCAGCAGCCGCATGACCCAGTGGAAAGATAGCATTTCCCTGAGTGCCGCGGCTCCACTCTATTACAATGATGAGGTGGTGGGAGTAGTGCTCACCGGCATGTTAGTAGACAAAAGTTTTGTGGAATCCCTCTCCCAAGGCACCGGAGCTGAAGTAGCCATCTTCTTCGCTGATCATCCAGTAGTCAATTCTTTTAAGGACCTGCCCGAATCCGCCTTCCAGGTTTTGAAATTCGGCAAAAATAGAGCTGCGGTAGGATTAGACCGGATCCAGAGCCTCGTTTTAGGCAATAAGAAATATACGCTTAACTTTTTGCCCTTGGAACAGGAAGAACAACCCTGGGAAAACCTCTTGGTCGTCGGAGTGAGCCAGGACCAGGTGAACGCCGCCGAAAGGGCCCTGCACCTGGTTATCTTCAGCGTCGGCGGGGGTGCTGCCCTGGTTGGCCTCTCCCTCAGTTTCCTGCTTTCGTTAGGTATGCGCCGCCAGATCTTTCATCTGGCCGAGGGCACTCGCCGGGCGGCGCAGGAGGAATTGGCCGGTGATATCCCGGTTACCAACCGGGATGAACTAGGAGAATTGGCCGAGTCCTTCAACGCCATGACCCGGGCCCTGCGGGAAAAAACCCGCCTCCTGCAGGAAGAACGGGATCGCATTGCGGCCAATGCCGATTTCCTTTCAATGATCGTCCATGATATTAAGGCCCCCCTCACCGGCGTGCGGCTGACCATCGAAACCTTGCAGGATGAATCGCTTCCTCCCGAGATCAGCCATAAATTGCAGGGCATTATTGAAAGCAGTGAGGCGCTGTTGTTACACCTGCACAACGTTTTAGACATCTCCCGCTATGAATCAGGCCAACTAAAACTCCAACCCGAAGAAGTATATTTGGACTTCACTATTCAGCGGCTTATCAATCAATATTCCAACATGGCCAACAATCAAGGGATTACCTTGCAGGCACTGATACCGCCCACCCTGCCGCCGGTGTGGGCTGATGAACGCTACCTCGAAAGGGTGTTGTTCAACCTCATCGCCAACGCCCTGGAGGCCACTTCACCCGGCGGCCGGATAGAGATTGCCGCCCGGTCCCTGACTCTGGATAACGGCGCCGCCGCCGTCGAAATCATCGTCGGCGATACCGGCTGTGGTCTAGACCCGGATGACCTTAAAAATCTATTCCAGAAATATCCCGGGCGAGGAAGCTACAGTCGCAAACACCGCGCCGGCGGCTCCGGTTTGGGACTCTATATCTGCAAGACCATCGTGGAGGCTCACCACGGTCAGATCTGGGCCGAAAGCCAGCCCGGTCAGGGAATGAAAATGCATCTGGTGCTGCCTTGCGGAGATATCACCGGATCAGACCAATCTCTGCCACCAGACTCCCAGATTGAAGACAATCTCTAAACCGACGCCGCTTTCTTGTCAAAAAGATAGGGAATTCCGGGAAAATTAATCCCTAATATTTAATGCATTATAACCGAAAGGATTGTAACCTCTCTTAATCTCTCGCTGTTTTGACGCGCCCTGGCCTTTTCTCTTGTATGGCATCTTGCTTGCAGAGAAATTTTTTATTATGATGTATCGAGGAGGGGAGAATCCATGGCCGTCAAGGTTCTTGTTGTTGATGATGACCAGTGGACTCGAATGGCACTGGAAGATATATTACGCCGTGCCGGGTATGAAGTGAAATCTTTAGCCTCGGGTTTAGGTTTGGAAGACATGTTGTCCGGGGAGAGTTTTGCCGCGGCAATTATCGACTACCACCTGCCCATTAGCAACGGTCTAGAAATTGCTCAAAGTTTGCGGGAGAGGTGGCCAGACTGCCGCACCATTTTGATCTCCTCGGAATATCAACCCTGGCGCCACGCCGAAGGACTGCCGGCCGTAGTAGATCGTTTCCTCATCAAGCCTTTTTCCAAATCCGATCTCCTGGAGGTCATGACGGCTCTATGCCCGCCGCCAGAACCGAGAATCGCCTGAGATCCCCAGCACCGACTTGACAACAACTCTTTCCAAACTCGTCTCTACCTATATTCAAACCCATCGCCTCATCCAACCCCACGATCGCGTCCTGGTGGGAGTCTCGGGCGGACCTGATTCAACCGCCCTGCTGCATCTGCTGCACCGGCTAGCACCCGGTTGGCCGATTTCCCTGGGAGTGGCGCATTTTGACCATAAGTTGCGAGGGGCTGACTCTCAAGACGACGCTGCCTGGGTGGCAAAATTGGCCGAAGCCCTGAAACTGCCTTTTTTCCACGGTGAGGGAGATGTCAGGCGTCATGCCCAACAGGAAAAAATCTCGGTGCAGATGGCGGCCCGCCAACTACGGCTAAAATTTTTCCACACGATTAGGCAGCGGCATCACTATCACAAACTGGCCCTCGGTCATACCGCGGATGACCAACTAGAACTATTTTTCTTAAGGTTGCTGCGCGGCAGCGGCCCGGAGGGATTAAAGGGCATGTGGCCGCAGAGTCCGACAGGTATCATCCGGCCGCTGTTAGGAACTCCCAAGACCCGGATTTTGGCCTGGCTGGCTTCCTGCCAGCTTCCTTTCCGGGAGGACGCCAGCAACCTGAGTCGACATTACCGCCGCAATCAACTGCGGTTGGACCTGCTGCCGCAACTCCTGTCCTATAATCCCCGACTGCCGGCGGCGGTGGAACACCTCCAGGCATTACTTCAGGAACAGGAAGAATATCTCAGCCAGGAGGCGGCTATTAACCTGGACCGGCTTAAGACCGCCGCCGCCGCTTGCCCGAGTCTGCCAGTAGATGGACTGTTAGCCCTCCCGCCGGCCATACAGCGAAGGGTGCTGCGCCTGGCCCTGGCCCAGGCCGGGGTCGACCTGAACCGTCTGACCTTCGATCATGTAGAAGCCGCTCGGAAACTAGCTCAACGTCCCCAACCGGCCGGAGAAATATCCCTACCGGGTGGCTGGCGGCTGGTGCGCCAATATTCCGAGCTTCAGTTCACCAAGGAATCCCCGGTCCCAACACCCTGGTCAGAATTCATCCTCCCGGAGCAAGGGGGTGGCATGCTTAACGCCCTCGGTCGCACCTTCACCTGGACCAGCGAGTTGCCAGCCGAAAACTATGATTTCTCCTCTGCCCATCCTTCTATCGCCCTGATGGACCAACAGCGCTTGGATTTTCCCTTACGGTTGCGCACCTTCCGGCCCGGTGACCGGTTTCAGCCCTTGGGAATGACCGGCGTCAAAAAACTGCAGGATTTTTTCGTGGATGCCAAGGTCCCCCGACAAGAGCGCCCTTTTATCCCCCTGCTGCTGAGTCGGGAGCAGATCATCTGGGTGGTCGGCTACCGGCTGGCCGAGACAGTAAAAATTACTGCCGAAACGCACCAGATCTTCAAGGTGGAAGCGCGAGCTATCCGAGAACATACCCCTTAATCCTCCACACTTCTAATGCTGGGCCGGGGCCGGGAAAACTGCTCAATCGTTGCCAGAACGGCTTAAACATGTTCTAATGGGAAGCGAGTACAGGAGAACTTAACAACCCATGCTGCGTTACCTGATAAACCGCATTCTCTTGCTGATTCCCATGTTCCTCGGAATCACGCTGGTTTCTTTCGTAGTGATCCATCTGGCCCCCGGCTCTCCCACGGACCTGCAGACCATGATGAACCCCAAGGCCTCTCTGGAGGCCCAGAAGCGACTGCGGGAACTCTATGGCCTGGACAAACCGCTGCACCTACAGTACGTCGACTGGCTATCCCGGCTGGCCCGCCTGGATTTGGGCCGTTCGTTCTCTCCTGATGGCCGCCCGGTCTGGGACAAAATCAGGGAGCGTCTGCCTGTCACCATTACTATTAATCTCCTGGCCATGCTGTTGATTCTGGCGATAGCCATCCCTATCGGGGTCATCGCCGCCACTCACCCTCATTCCTGGTTCGACCGGGGTACCACCCTGTTCGTCTTTCTCGGTTTCGCCATGCCCAGTTTCTGGCTGGCCTTGCTGTTGATGATGTTCTTCGGGGTCTATCTGGACTGGCTGCCTCTTTCCGGGTTGACCTCGCTGTTCTATGAGCGCTTCACCTTCTGGGAAAAAATCCGCGATCTGGCAGAGCACCTGACCCTGCCGGTATTGGTTTCGGCTTTCGGCGGTTTGGCCGGCATGTCGCGCTATATGCGGGGCAATATGTTGGAAGTCATCCGCCAGGATTATATTACCACCGCTCGGGCCAAGGGCCTGGCCGAACGCACGGTAATCTTCAAACACGCTATGCGCAACGCCCTCATGCCGGTAGTAACTATCTTGGGATTATCGGTACCCGGCTTGATCGGCGGCAGCGTCATCTTTGAGTCCATCTTCGCCATCCCGGGTATGGGGCAACTGTTCTACGGCGCCGTCATGTCCCGGGACTACCCCCTGGTCATGGGCGAACTGGTCATCGGCGCGGTCTTGACCCTTTTTGGCAACCTCCTGGCAGATATTTCCTACGCCCTGGTTGACCCCCGTCTACGGGTGGGCTAACGTACAGGTAAACTAAAGGATGGGAGGCTCTTATCCCGGATAATTCAATTAAATAGCATCTGACCGGTGGGCCAGGTTTTCCAGGCTGCGCAAAGAACAGGCCGTTTTTGGTCAAATCTTATCATCTATGATATTTTAATAGCTTATCCAGAACTTTCTAAACCTCATGCATAAAGCGGATTATGAACTGCGCTGAACTGGTGCGAGATGACTGAGACGTCTATGTGGACAGAGGATTGGCCCCCAACCTACGAGGAAGCCCGCCGGCTTCAGGCGCTCCTGCGCTCCCAGGTGAGGTTGGCCCCCTTGCCCCATCCACCGCGGCTGCTAGCCGGGGTTGATGTCTCCTATTCCAAGGCCGAAAGAAAAATCTTCGGATCAATAGTGATCATGAACTTTCCAGAGATGACGGTTGTGGAAACTGCGGGGATGACTGGCGAGGAACGCTTTCCTTATATTCCCGGTCTGTTGAGCTTTCGCGAGGCCCCTATCCTGCTTGAGGCGTTAGCCAAAATCCAACACCGTCCCGAATTGATCCTGGTAGATGGCCAAGGCATAGCTCATCCTCGCGGGCTGGGTCTGGCTTCGCACCTGGGGCTGTTATCTGGAATTCCGACTATCGGCTGTGCCAAGAGTCGCTTATGGGGTGACTTCGATACTTTGGGAGACCAAGCAGGAAGCTGCCGCCCCCTATCCTGGCATGGTCAGCAGCTTGGCTGGGTACTGCGTTCGAAAAACAACTGTCGGCCGCTCTTTATTTCTCCGGGACATCTGGTAACAATGGCCGAATCGCTCACCATTGTCCGGCTCTGCCTTAGAAAATATCGGCTCCCCCTCCCTCTACGGGAGGCCCACCTCTTGAGCAACACCATTCGCCGACAAGAAATCTCTCCCCCCTCGAGACGTCACAGATAGGGATCTTTCAGAGCCAAAAACATCGGCTGCAACGGTTCATAATTGTATGACACCGCTCTCTGCCCGAGACGGCAGACACAGGTGTTATAGTTGTTACATCTCTTCAGTTGCGGATTCCATTCCAGCCAGAGGCAATTCTGACAAACTCCCTGTATTTCTTTATTAATACACATGACCCCCATTTTCTCTAACGCCGGCATCTATCCTTTACCTTTTTCAGCTCCCAGTTATCGGCCGTCAACTAAAACAACCATTCAACCTGGCCAAATCTCCCCTTTGCGCCGACAGCCGAATACTTATTTTTAAAAGTCTGCCAACAGGCTTTCTAAACTCTACACTAATATGCAATGAATATTAAACTTAGTCAAGTGAAATAATTCCCACAGGCGAATAATTTTATCATCTTTAAAAAGAGTATTGATTACCGATTGTTGCCGTTTTACCCGGATTACCTCTTCTCAGACTAATTTAACATCAAAGTTAGAGTTTAGAACAGATGACTTAAAGAAGGTGGAACAGGCTTTCGGCCTGTTCAATATTGCACAGGCGGGACGCCTGTGCCACCGAAAGTTTTCCAATTACTCTATATTTGACATCAAATTAGTATCAGGCGTCGCCAGCACATTTTTATTGACTTTCACTCAGCTTCGGATTAGCCTAAATTGATTATAGAAAACCTCTCAGCCGGATTGAGGGGATATTCTGTCGCGGCGGTCGGGCTGGAACTCGACTCCATCATAAATCGCAGAGAATTAACCGGGTAATGCGGTCCCAGGCCGAGACCTTGTTACCGAAAATACTTTAGCTCTAAGATCCTGCATGTGGTACATATTCACAATCAATAGATAATAAACGATATGGTTCGACCGCCGGTTGAGAGGCGAATACAAGATTCGCTGCTATATGGCATTTTACTTCTGGTTGCACATCGACGTGAGACTCTCAATCCTGGTGCAAAAAATATTGTGCCAAGAAGATATTCAGATACAATAATCAGTTGGTAATACTTCAGCTATCTGAGATAATTGATCAGGAACATGGTTGGCGGTGGCCACCCTACAGCACCGCAGTATCGACAGACCCGTCTGTAGGGGCGAATCTTGTGTTCGCCCCAAACAACTGAAGTGTTACATCAGTTGATAATTCAACACGCCGGTACAAGTGTACCTGGCGTGGTTCCCACAAGCGTCTGCCGCCATGTTGATTGCAAATCGTATGGAACGAGGGTTTTATTCATGTTAGAAATCCGTTTTCATGGGCGGGGCGGGCAAGGGGCTGTAACCTCGGTTGAGCTTCTGGCTGTAGCCGCCATCGAGGAAGGCAAGTTTGCTCAAGGCTTTCCAAGCTTTGGCCCTGAACGTCGGGGAGCGCCGGTTTTGGCCTTCTTGCGCATTGACGACCACCATATCCGCCTGCGCTGCAAAATTGCCAATCCTGATGTCGTGCTCATCCTTGATCCCAGTCTGATTCGCATCCAAAACCCCGCGGCCGACCTCAAGCCGGAGGGGGTCATTGTTTTGAATACCAATAAATCCATTGCCGACACCCGCCGGGAATTTGGCTTTAAGCATCGTCTGGCCGTGGTTGATGCCAATCAAATCGCCCGCCAGGTTTTGGGGGTGCCCATCACCAATACCACTATGTTGGGCGCCCTGATCCGCGCCACCGGTGCCGTCAAGGTCGATTCCATGACCCAGCCCCTGAAAGAGCGGTTTGGACCTATGGCGGTAAAGAACATCACTGCACTCCAGACGGCATTTGAAAAAACTGTGGTGGGGGAGGCAAAATCGTGAGCAAGCCGCTAGACCAGATGACCTGGCAAGATATTGAATTAGGCGCCCTCCTGCGTGAACCCGGCAATGCCCGAGCTTATCGCACCGGCGACTGGCGGTCGCAGCACCCGGTCTGGACCAAAAGCCGCTGTATCCGCTGCGGCGTCTGTTGGACTGTCTGTCCGGAACCGGCCATTATCCAGGAGCCGAACGGCTACTTTGATATGGACCCCGATTATTGTAAAGGTTGCGGCATCTGTGCCCGTGAGTGCGTCACCGGCTGCATTACTATGGTACCGGAGGAAGAATAATGGGCCACCGAGCAGGTATGGAAGTATCAATTGCCGTCAGCCATGCGGTGCAACTAGCCCGTGCCGAGGCTATCGCCGCCTACCCCATCACTCCCCAGACCCACATTGTTGAACACCTCTCCTCCATGGTTGCTAATGGCGATCTGGAGGCCGAATTCGTTAATGTTGAATCGGAGCATTCCGCTCTGAGCTGTTGCATCGGCATGTCCGCCGCCGGTGCCAGAACCTATACCGCCACCAGTTCCCAAGGACTGGCCCTCATGCACGAAATTCTCTTCATTGCCTCGGCACTGCGCCTGCCCATCGTCATGACCGTGGCCAATCGGGCCTTGTCGGGCCCCCTCAGCATCTGGAATGATCACAGCGATATCATGGCGGCCAAAGATATCGGCTGGATTCAGATCTTTGTCGAAAACGGCCAGGAAGCCTTCGACCATACCGTCATGGCCTTCAAGATTGCCGAAAATTCCAAAGTGCTTATGCCAACTATAATCAATATGGACGGTTTTATCCTGACGCATGTGGTCGAAGCCATGAATATGGTCGATCAAGATCTAGTCGATAAGTTCTTACCACCTTATCTGCCCCGGCATACCCTTGATCCCAAATATCCGGTTACCATGGGGGCCTTTGCCATGCCGGAAATCTTCGCCGAAGTAAAAATGAACCATCAAGTTGCTCTGATGAACTCCTATGAACGGATAATCAAGGTATGGGAGGAATGGGGTAAGCTAACCGGGCGGCAGTATCATCCGGTCGAGCGGTATAAGGCCAACGACGCCAAGATACTGCTTCTCACCATGGGGTGCCTGGGCGAGGTCGCCGAAATTGCCGTCGACGAGCTGCAGGCTGCTGGCGAGCCGGTAGGACTGATCAAACTGCGTCTCTGGCGCCCCTTTCCCTTCGCCGAACTACGGGATGCCCTTAGGAACGCCGAATTAGTCATCGTCTGTGATCGGGCGGTTTCACCCGGCGGCGCTGCTCCACCGGTCCTGGCAGAGGTCAGAAGCGCCCTTTACCCCTTAAGTCAACGTCCGGAGACCCTAGGCTATATCATCGGCTTGGGCGGACGCGACGTCTCACCCGTCTCTTTTAAAGAAATCGTTGCTCTGGCCCGGGATGAATCCGCCCAGGGTCCCAAACAGGAATATCATCTCTATGGAGTGCGAGGTTAATGGATAAATTCGGTGTGGCCAACAGCCAAAAATTTGATGTGTACGCCTCCCGCCTGATGCCTCGGGAAGAATTCTTTACCTCCGGCCATCGCTCCTGTCAGGGCTGTGGCGAAGCCCTGGCCGTCCGCTGGGTTTGCAAGGCCATCGGCAAAGATGCCGTCATTGCCCACGCCACCGGTTGCATGGAAATCGTCTCTTCCGGCTTCCCCCAAACCGCTTGGAAACACCCCTGGATTCACGTGGCCTTCGAAAACACCTCGGCGGTAGCCGCCGGTATCGAAACCGCCTATCGCATCCTCCACCGCAAAGGCAAATTGGCCCATCTCCCCAAGGTCGTGGCCATGGGCGGCGACGGCGGCACCTCCGACATCGGCCTCCAATCTTTGTCCGGAGCCATGGAGCGGGGACATAACTTCACCTACGTCTGTTGGGACAACGAAGCCTACATGAATACCGGTATTCAGCGGTCCAGCTCCACCCCCTACGGCGCCATGACTACCACCTCACCGCCCGGTCGCCTGAGTATCGGCCAACATACCTGGAAAAAGAACATGGTAGCCATCGCCGTGGCCCACGGCATTCCCTATGTGGCCACCGCCAATCCGAGCTACCCGTTTGATTTATATTTTAAGGTCAAGAAGGCTCTCGAGACCCCTGGACCGGCCTATATTCATGTTCTCTCGGTCTGTCCCACCGGTTGGCGCTCCGCTACCGATCTCACCGTCCGTCTCGGACGGTTGGCAGTGGAATCCGCGGTCTTCCCCCTGTATGAGGTAGTAAACGGCCGCTACCGCTTAACCATCGAGATTCCCAAGATACGGCCGGTAAAGGATTATCTCAAACCTCAAGGCCGCTTTCGGCATCTTCGGGAACCGGAAGTCAATTTCATTCAGCAGCAGGTTCTGGAGCGGTATGATCTGTTATTGAAGAAATGTGAGGCCCCCTATCCGGAGTTTCCTTCACTCGCGCCCCTGGAAGAAGGTGAATAATGGACCTAGAACGCTTAAACGGCATTTTATCCCGCTACGATTGTCAGCCGGCCGATCTCATACCTGTTTTACAAGATATTCAAGATAGCTATAACTATCTTCCCCAGGATGAAATGAAGGTAGTGGCGGAACGCCTCAATATCCCCCTGACCCGGATTTTCAGCGTCGCTACCTTCTACAAGATGTTTAGCCTTACCCCCAAAGGCAAACACATCTGTCGTGTCTGCCTGGGAACGACCTGTCATCTGAAAGGCGGCCAGCGACTGGCCGAATCGATCAGCCACCGTCTGGGAGTTGATATCGGCTACACTACCAAAGATATGCGATTTACTCTGGAAACTGTGGGATGCCTGGGCTCTTGTGCGCAAGCCCCGGTAATGATGATCGATGACACCTATCACGCGCGCGTAACTGTCGATAAGGTACCTAAGATATTGAAAAAATATCAGAAATAGGTAAGGAAGGCGAGACATTGGGCCAATATCCCTCGTCGTTGGGAGTGCCCCGGTATCAAGCCCCGAACCTAATAGAACGAGAATGACCTATGCCCTTTATTGAATCAATCGACCATCTTACGGAATATCGCCGACTGGTGCGGGCTAAACGGGATCCGAACCAGTTGCAGGTGCTGGTCTGCGGTGGACCTGGCTGCCTGCCGTTGGGAAGCGAAGAACTGGTTGCCGCCTTCAAAGCCGAAATGGAAGCCAAAGGCATAGACGGCAAAGTCATTTTAAAAACCACCGGCTGTCACGGCCTCTGCTCCCACGGCGTCAGGGTCCTCATCCGGCCGCAAGAGATCGCCTATCAAAAAGTCCAACCCGAGGACGTAGCTGAAATCGTTGACCTTACTCTGATAAATGGGGGACTGGTGGAACGCCTCCTCTATCAAGACCCTATTGACGGTAAATTCTGCCCCCACAAAGCCGACATCCCCTTTTATCAGACCCAAAATCCCCTTGTCCTTCGCAAACTAGACGCCATCGACCCGGAGAGTCTGGACGATTATCTAGCCCTCGGCGGCTACCGCACCCTGCGGAAGATTCTCTTTCAGATGACTCCCGAACGGGTCATTGATCAGGTGGAAAAGTCCGGCCTACGAGGCCGGGGCGGCGGCGGTTTTCTCACCGGCCGCAAATGGCGGCTTTGCCGACAGGTTCCTGGAGAGGTCAAATTCATTATCTGCAATGGCGATGAAGGCGACCCGGGGGCTTTCATGGACCGGGCGGTTATGGAAGGAGATCCCCACGCCGTGATTGAAGGTTTGATCGTCGGCGCTTACGCCATCGGGGCCTTGAAGGGCTATATCTATGTGCGCCACGAATATCCTCTGGCAGTGAAGCGACTGACCAGAGCCGTGGAACAGGCCCGCGACTTCGGTTTCCTGGGCACCAACATCCTGCGCTCCAAGTTTAGCTTTGATATCAAAATCAGCCAGGGAGCTGGGGCCTTTGTCTGCGGCGAGGAAACAGCCCTGATCGCCTCCATCGAAGGACGGATCGGAGAGCCCATGCCACGACCGCCTTATCCGATCCAGGCGGGGTTATTTGGCCTGCCGACGGTAATCAATAATGTGGAAACCTTGGCCAACATCCCAGAGATCATTAACCTGGGAGCAGAGCATTTCGCCGCCCTCGGAACCGAGAAGAGCAAAGGCACCAAGGTCTTTTCCCTGGTGGGCGCGGTCAATAACACCGGCCTGTTAGAAGTCCCCATGGGAACCTCCCTCCGCCATATTGTCTATGACCTCGGCGGTGGTATCCCCGGAAACCACGAGTTCAAGGCCGTCCAGACCGGCGGCCCCTCTGGCGGGTGCATCCCTAAACAATTTCTCGACCTGCCGGTAGATTACGACAGCCTCCAGCAGGTCGGCTCCATTATGGGCTCTGGCGGCATGATTGTCATGGACACCAAAAGTTGCATGGTGGATGTGGCCCGCTATTTTATCTCCTTCCTCATGCAGGAATCATGTGGGAAATGTACCCCGTGCCGGGAAGGTTTAAAACAATTGCATGCCATCCTGACGGACATCACCTCCGGTCGGGGCGAAGAAAAACATCTCGCCATGATGGAAGATCTCTGCCGGACTATGGCTTCCGCTTCTCTGTGCGGTTTGGGTCAAAGCGCGGCGAACCCGGTTTTAAGCACCCTGAAATATTTTCGCGAGGAATATACCAAGCACATCGTCGATAAAAAATGTCCTGCCTTGGTATGCCGTCAGTTACTGACTTACACAATTGATCCCAATGAGTGCACCAGTTGCCTGGCCTGCGTCCGTGAGTGTCCCGTCGGCGCCATCAGCGGCCCCAAAAAAGAACCTCAGGTCATCAACCAGGATCTGTGCATTAAATGCGGTCTCTGTCACGACGTCTGTCAGTTTGATGCCGTCAAGGTGGAATAAACCCAAAAAGAACGCTGATAATGCCACCGAAGTTATCAACGTCTTGACGCCGGCGCCCTTAACCTGACCGAGTGTCGGTACCGAGTAACGCCAATCTCTTCAGAAACTGGAGTGGATCATGGGAGAAGTTAGCCTTCTCATCAACGGTTTGTATGTTAAAGTTCCTGCTGGCACTACTATTTTGATGGCGGCGCGGCAGCTCGATATAGAAATTCCCACCCTCTGTTATCACCCTGATTTAAAACCTGAAGGCCAATGTCGCCTCTGCGTCGTGGAAATCGGTGAATGGCCCCGCACCCGATTAGTAAACTCCTGCACCTATCCGGTGGAAGAAGGGCTGTCGGTGCAGACCCATTCCGAAAAAGTTCTGGACGCCCGCCGAGTCATCTTGGAGCTTCTATTGGCCCGTGCTCCCAAATCCAAGCTCATCCGGGAGATGGCGGCTGAACTGGGCGTCACTGAATCCCGCTTCAAAACTGAAGACCCGGAGGAACTCTGCATCCTCTGCGGTCTGTGCGTCCGCACCTGTCGGGATATTGTCGGAGTCAGCGCCATCAGTATGATCAATCGCACTCCCGAGAAACAAGTCGCCACACCGTTCAAATTAAAATCCGATGCCTGCATCGGCTGCGGCTCCTGCGCCTTTATCTGTCCCAACAATGTTATTCCTTATACTGAGAAAAACGGCATCCGTACGATCTGGGGCCGGGACTTTGAGCTGGTAAAGTGTGAATCGTGCGGCAACTACATCGCCCCTATGGCCCAACTCGAATACTGGGCCAAGCTCACCGGCGACCCGGTGGAGCGCTACCTGATCTGCCGTGATTGCCGGTAAGCAATCCGGCTTCATCCAGCTTGCGCCCTATCGCTGCAATCGACACTTCCGGGAACCCTCAAGGTTTAACTTTATGGTCACTGCGTACCTTAATGTTCAAGCTATTGTAATACTTCAGTTTTTTTGGGAGAAGACCGGGTTCGCCCCTACGGATGAGCCTGCCGGGGTTACAGTGTTGTCGAGGCGGGGTTACCACGCCCCTATAAGGGATAACCCCAAAAAATAAAGGACTTTCCGGATGGCGACTAACTATAGGAGCCAACCTTGTATTCGCCCCAAGCAACTTACAATAATCCTGCTGCTATGGCTTACCGCTGTTGTATCGGCGCCCCTGCCAGCGGCGGCGGAGCCGTTCAGTCAATCGGCCCAATGGGAGCTTTATTTTTCTCCCAAGGGCGGGGCTACCAAAGCCATCGTTAACACCCTGAATCAGGCCCGACAGAGTATCTTGGTCCAGGCATATTCCTTTACGTCTGCCCCGATTGCCAAAGCCTTGGTGCAGGCCCACAAACGCGGGGTCAAGGTGGAGGTTATCCTGGATAAGAGCCAACGCTCTAAGAAATACTCCTCGGCCGATTTTCTGGTCAATGCCGGCATACCGACCTATATTGATGCCGCCCACGCTATCGCCCATAATAAAGTTATGATTATCGACGACCAGACGGTTATTACCGGCTCTTTCAACTTCACCCGGGCGGCTGAGGAGAGGAACGCCGAAAATCTGCTCATCATCCAGGATACTCGGTTGGCGTTGCGTTATCTGGAGAACTGGCGCCAGCACTCCGAACACTCCGAGAAGTATGTCGGTAAACAGGTTCCCGGCAGGCAACCGGTCGGAGAAAGCGACGGCATGCTTGACAGAATGATGAATTTCCTTGAAAAAGAACTAGGCGGAACGCAGAGGTAGGCGCCGTTATGACAGGATATTGTTAATTTCCCGATCTAATCTTCTCAGGACATCTCTAGTCAGCAAATCAGCCCTCCTCACGTGCAATTTATTTGCTAACCGACAGGTTGCCTCCAGAGCTCCGAGAACTATTGGGGTTGGAGCAGTAATTCTAGCGCTATCTCCCAATGCCGGAATATGCAGATCGAATAGCAGACCGTAAAGTTTCTGGACCTGAGCCTTCGGGATATCAGGAATCAGAATGACTGCTTTATCGCGGCACAAATTTTCCAGCCCCCTGACCTCCGGCCAGAAATGCTCGTCACCGGTCCCCATTTTTTGCCGAAACCGAATAAGATAATGGATGATTAAATAACCGAGTGTCACCTGAGAAAGCCCTGCTTGGTGGTTGAGGGTTTCAATCTGGGGAGCAATTTTAGGTTGGTTATTCTCCGTAATCATCAGGTTATTCAGTTCTGTCCGGAGAGTTTCGCTGTCCGCCTCGGAAATAGACATATCCTCGACTAATTGAATTATATTGAGACGTTCCCCTGAGTAAAGTAACCTGATTTGTGGTTGGCCGTTTTTTTCTAACGATGCTATGGCATAGCCCACCAAAGAACTTATTGGTCCTTGAATTTCCAATCGCCTGATACATTCGGGCAATGCAAACGTCGCCATATGATTCAATAAGGTATCAAAGACAGGATCGCCATAGGTGGCAAAATGCAGGGGCCGCTCCAACTGTTCAATGCCATACTCATAGGTATCCCGGGAAGCAGTGAGGGCGGTGCCATCAGGAATTCCGGGGATATTGTGTAACATTATGGTCTTCTTCTCCACCTCGGCCCAGATCTGACAACCTAAATCCTGTAGGTAAAGAGAACGGGAGAGGACCTCCCAGATAGTCTCTAAGGTAACCGGGGCCTTACTTGCATCATTTGCCTGTCTGAGCCTGGAATAGATCTGATACAGGTCTTCGGCAGGCATTTCTCGGGCTTTGATCCGCTCTTTGGCCAGTTTCGCTCTCTCTTTGGCACGCTTTTCCAACTCCGGTTCACTGAGCTTTCTTTCTGCCAATTCTTGGAATTCTTCCCTGGTAACGGGCAGCAGCGACAATTGTTGCCCGCCCACAATCAAACCGATCTGGCTTAATCGACTGAGCAGTCTCCCATAAACGATTTCTTCCGCCGATCCTGCGTAGCACAAATTAAGCACATAAACAGTCTCATATTTTTGCCCGATGCGATCTATACGACCGATGCGCTGCTCAACTTTCATGGGATTCCAGGGTAAATCAAAATTAATCAAAAGATCGGCGCCTTGCAGGTTTAACCCTTCAGCGGCGGCGTCGGTGCAGACTAATATGTCAATCTCACTCCGGAGGAATCGCCGTTTGATCTCCTCTCTTTCGACTCCGACTAAGGTAAAGGTTTTCGGATCAATATACTGTCCCCCCTGGCCGGAATAGGCGCCGATGAGCAGACGGATATCAATGGTACGGAGCCTCTTGACAATATCGGTAAGGGTGTCGAAAAAGCGGGTAAAAATCACCACCGGCTGGATGCGATGGGTACCCGCGATTCTCCGGTCGCCAAGCACCCGCAACAGAACCTGCATTTTGGAAGAAGTGCCGGAGAGATCACGTAACGGCAAGAGCATGGAATGCAGATACTGCATTTCCCATTGCAGGTCTTCTGGCTTGCGGTTGGCCAGCATGGTTTCAGCGACTAATTGGTCATCGTCGCCCTCATCTAAAAGGTCTTCCCAATCGAGCTCATCCTGACCCGTCTCTCCTCGGTCGGCTAAATGGGTTAAGGTATATTTCACCTTGGCTAAACGGCGTTCCAACGTTTGACGAATGGCAAAAAGACTGGAGGCAAAGCGCAGGCGCAAAAAACTCAGATAAAACCCGATAGCCGCCTTCTGGTCCGCTTCCAGGCCAGAAGCGATATGCGAGGCTAATTTCTGGCAATATTCTTCCAGTTGGTCATAACAGGTCTGTTCCTGGGGAGTAAAACGAATCGCCGGCAGTGGCAGAATTTCCCGTTTGGCCAGATTGGCGTGGAGTTGATCATGGGCGCGATATATTTCCAATAAGGAACGATTATGACGCAGCATGACCCGGGAAAGCGGCGCGGTGCAAAAAATCAGGCGGATGAATCCCGGCAAATCATTTCTACGGGGAATCTGCCCATCATCCAGCCACCGCCGCAAAGCCAGGCGGATTCTGCCATCCACCACCACCCGGAGTACATAGTCATAATACAGCGGATCATGACGTTGGACATCCAATACGGCTTGCCGGAGAAAAGACCAGTCGATCTCTGTAACGGCCTGCCCCCGGACCAGGCGAGATAATATGTCATAATACCATTGGCACAAACCAGGGTCGTATTGAAAAGGCCCTAAACGGTTCGTTAACCGGATCAGATCGAATACCTCCACCGGGTCTAATTGCATCGGGGTGGCCGTGGCCATTAAGAGACATGTACTCCGTGGCCGGAGAATTTCGGCGATAACCCGGTAGAGCTTGCCAAGTTTCGGCTCCGCCCGCAGGCCTTGCGTCGGATTCTTCCGCCGAGCATAGTGGGCCTCATCTATGAGGGTTATATCGTATCTCCCGGCAGCCTGAAGGACAGCTTGCTGTTCCGCTCTTACCAGCAAACCGGTGGAAATAATAGTGAGATTAGGAGCCACAAGTGATGGCGCAGGTTGTTTTTCCTCCACCGGTAAAAGATATTCATGGGTCAGAGGCGTTCCTCCCACGGCTCGGCCAAAGGGGAGAAAAAACTTGCTGGCCATTTCTCGGTGCCATTGTCTGGTTAAACTCGCCGGGGCGGCAATGAGGACCCGTTTCGCCAAACCGGACAGATAGAGGGAACGGATAATCAGCCCCGCTTCAATGGTCTTTCCCAAACCGACCTCATCGCAGAGGAGATAGCTAAAGGGCCAGGTGGAAATGACCCGCCTCGCCACGATTTGCTGATGCGGCCAGGGAGTAATGGGAGCAGTCTCCAGTCCGACAAACCTGCCTCCCGGTAAAAGAGGGCCATCCTTGATGAGGGCAAATTGGAGCCTTTCCAGAGCTGAAGGAGGAGAGATTTCCAGCGGCGCGGCGCTGGCGCCGTCAATTTCCCGGGGGCGGGACATGCCTGCGGAAATGTTAATCAAGCGTTGCTGGACGGCTTCTGGGAGGCTGAGCACCCGCAACCCGCCCGCCTGATCTTGCCAGAGATTTTGAAACTCCCGATCTGCTTCCTCCACTCTTTGCTGTTCCGTTTCCCCTCGCCATTCACAGTGGACATCAATGTTTTCGGCATTCAGGGTGAGGGCTGTCTTTGATTCGTTCAGGGAGCCACTGATATACATCCGATTACCCAGGGCATCGGCAAACACGCCCCATTTCATATGGACATAGCCATCTTCCACCGAATCAAAGGGCAGTGGCACACCGCTGCGGGCATGAACCCGCAGGGCCACCTTGATCTCCAAAACCTGCCTGGCGATAAGCCACCCCAAAAGCTGTACTCCGTGGCAGACATTTTCCGGCCAAGCTTCAGGGTGATCAAGGCTGCCATGGAGAGCCTGCTCCAACAAGTTGTCAGTTGGTGACCCATCAGTCCCCTGTTGGGCATAGGCATTGAGAATAGCCTGGACATCTTTGGGGTCTAAATCTGCCCCCACAATCAAACGGATTTTCCCCTTCCGGCCAGCAAAAGCGCTAAAGCCCTGGGAAGCCGCAGCCAGGGAGGTAGAACGAAAGTATCCCGCCACCCGGTCGTAGCGGACGGCCCACTGTAACACTGGAATATAGAAATCGTGGAGAATATTGATCGGTTTGCCGCCCGGGCCAGTGGCGGAACTGCGATAGGAAAGGCGCCAGGGATGGTCGCGAAAGTCGGTAGGGTGGGCGCTGCCCACCATAAAACGTTCAGTTCCAGGCTGATCGGTCATAATTGCATCATTCGCAGCACAGTGGATTCAAAGAGTTTATCATAGGGATGACCAAGTTATGAAAATCTAATAGATCAGCAAGGATTTGTGCCTCATCGTGGTAGCGATCTCTGCTATCATAGAGAGCGAACCAGAATCCGGAGTCCAGCAAGAGATTTTTAGCCATGCTGTTCCACTTCTTCGTCAATTTGTGGTTCTTGGGCGCCATAACCGAACCAGGGCGCGGCTTTGCGCTTACCAACAATAAATTTACCCTTGATCTTGCCACCTTCCCGCCAGATCAGATATATTCGATCCTGCTTACTTAAAGTAACGTTTTCGATTATGTCCTTTTGTAATTCCTCGATAAGATTTTGCTTAACGTCATATTCCAGAACTGCAATATTATGGCCGCACTCATTGGCCCCGTGATTATCAAGCCAAGAATAGAGACCCTCGTAATCACCTTTTACCCCTAAATCATAGGCAATCCAGACTGTTTTTTTCATAAGGACTCCTTTTTGACAATACCAACTTCAGATCTATTCTGGGACTCCAAGGAAATCTCAACAGAGCGTCCGGGCCATTTCGGCGCCATAGACAATGCCGGTCAGGATGTCGCCAACAATTATCTCAGCCCGAAAAGAATCGCTTCCCCTTCTTGCCGCAAAGCTTGATCATCCACCTCCGCGGCCCAGACCTGAAGCAGGTCTTTGATCTTGCCTTTCTTATCCGCGGCGCGCCTGTCCAGATAATCCCGCACCAGGGGGATGTCCCCCTGGCGGTAAGCCATGACGACTCCCTGCACCACATCCCAGTCAGTCAAGGGATCGGCCAGCCGCTGCGGGCTGCGCTCTTCCGGTTGGGCCAGCCGCAACTTAGAGCCTTTTTTTACCAAGGGGGCGCTGTAGCCGCTGGCCTCCTGGTGTTCTTGGCCCCGCGGCCTTTTGGCCCTTCCCGCCGCGGTTTCCTGATTGACGCCCGCCATGCGGCCTTCCAGACGATAACCGCCCGCTTTGGTTACCAGGGCGATATTCAGCGACTTGGAAAGGTTCAGGGCCTCGTCAAAGGCAAAGTCATGCAGACCCCAGATGCCGAAGGCGGTGAGCCCCAAGGCGGTTTCCGGGTCCAGGTCGTCGACGCTCAACCGCCCCTCGGTGAGCCGCCCTATCTGATGCTCCGCCACGACCCGGCTGGCTTCGTTCATGGCCCGCAACGGCGATACCGGCTCATCGCCGTCCATAACCGGCCACTGCTCCGACAACACCCGCAGGGCCCGGCCATAGCAGGCCACCATCTGATCCACCGGATTGAGCTGCAGCGGGGCGAACTCCTGCAACCCGGCCTCCACTGCCTGCCGGATCTGCACCTGCACCCCCTGTCCCCCCAAACCGGTCCACATGGCTGGTAAGGCCGGCTCCTCCTCCCGCTTGCGGCAGGAGAGAAAAATGGAGCTGGCGGCAGAAGAAAGGTTTTTTTGGTGCATTGATTCAGCGGCTTCCGATTCCACCGGAAATGAGGCGGAGATTATCCAGCCCGATTCTATCAGTGACCGGATGAGCGCCTCCCAGGCATCCTGACTCTTATGGGTGAACATGAGGGTCAGCAGCCCCTCATCTTTCAAAACCCGGCGGCATTCAGCGAAGATCTCTCCCATCATGCGTTCATACGCCGTCTTGGCACCCTTAGCGGAGCCGTCCCGGGCCGGGTTGGCCACTGCCTCCTCCTGCTTGTTGGTGAGGCGGCGGTTGAAAAGCTCAGGATAGAGGTCTTTCAGGGTGCGTTTCTGCCAGACATAGAAATAATCCGAAAGCTCGGCATACTGCACATTATTGTAATAGGGCGGGTCCATGCACACCAGGTCCACGGATCGGTCAGGTACCTGCGGCATATGGGCCGCGGTGCCGTGCAGAATGGTCAAGGGCAGCGAGTTAGAGTTATGGCGGTGAACCGGCTCCACCAGGGCGGCAATCCCGGCGTAGGCATCCAACACCTGTGACAAACCCCAAGATGCACCGGAATTGGGGCCGGTGAAAATCATTTCCCCAAAGGTCCATTTCAGGGAAAAATCATGGCGACCAAAGTTTCCTTTTACTATCCCTCTCGTATATTCCCACCTTGTCTGCCGACTATTATAATCCACTCCCTTATCAATGGCGAATTGCAGATAGGTCACCACGGCCCGGCCTTTCTCAAAGCCCAATGCCTCAATAATCTGAGGCTTGAGCGCATTCAGCCCCTCCACCAGGGTGAGGTGGCCCAGGAGCTGCCGGGGGGTGAACATGTCGCACCAGCGGGGCATGCCATAGGAAATAGGCCGGTTATCGTTGCCCTCAGGAAATTTCTCTGTGGGGATAAGCCCCTGAGCCTCCCACCGGGGCCATTTTTCCCTTAATCGCCGTTCGGCCTCCTTGAGGGCCTCCAGGTCCCCCTCGTTGGGGGGCCGAAAGAAGCGCACCTTGCGGGTCTTGATCTCGCCTTTTTTCCCGCCACTGGCATAACGCACCGGTTGGCCGGTTTTGTCCAACACCGGCTCCAGACGCTGGGCCACTACGCAATACAGCCGATCCTGCCATTGCCCCAAAGGCGACTCGCCCCGGGCCTGGGCCTTGATTTCATCGCCGTCAATGGCCTGGCGGCAGTGCACGCAAGTTCCCACCGCGTCCTTCACTGTGGCCAGGTTGGGGTCTTCGCCGTTGGGGCCTTTTCCCTTCTGTACCCGGTAGGTGGCAAAGCGAACCCTACCCTGTTTAAGACTGCCATCGGGAATAACCTGCACCCCCCAGGCATCGCCGGCTTCTTTGGACAGCCAACAGGAATTTAAGAGCGGCGCTTCCCCCCGGCAGTGGGGGCAGGTGACTTGCCGGGTGTAGAGGAAAGTTGTAACTTCTTCTTTATCGAACTTTAGTGAATATTCAGGGCAGTGCCATAGATAATTTTCTAATTCATTCTTTTCTTGTTTTGGCAATTTCCCTATTTTAGGAAAAATATTAGATAGTTGATCGTCCAAAGCTTCTAATAATATCTTTCCATAATTTTCGATCTTATCTAACAAACCAATGCCGTATTTGGCTGGATAATCTAATGTGCCGTAAAGAATTGTTGCTGCTATAGCATTGAGTTCGTTAGCAAAAACTTTATAGCCCAGTCGCAAAGCTTCAAAGGGTATCGAGCCACCTCCCGCAGTTGGGTCTAATATAATGATATCACGAGGTTCTAAATCGGTTGGATTGGTTGGATTGGCAAATGCTCTATCGTATCCATAGAGGTTAGGTATCCTCGTATTATATACTTTACAAATAGCAAGCAATTGTTTATACCACGCCGGGTCCCCCATCACCCTTTGCACCGGTAGTTCTTCTCCTTCCTCAGGCCATAGGTTGGCCAGAGGCTGACTTTCCCTATGCCACCGCTGCACCACCGGATCGCTGGCTATTCCTGGGTCTTTGGCCTGCAACTGGGCTATCAACGCCCGGTTTTCCAACCGTTGTTGGTTCTCTCGCGCCAAGGCCCGCACCACCGCGGCATCCACGGCGAGGAATTCCCGTCCTGCCCCGTCGCGTTGGATTTTTCCCAGAAGGCCCCCCGTCAACGTCCACGCCTGGCCGCGCACCAGGACCTGAACTTTTTCAATGCCCAGACGGCGGATGAACCTCTCCGGGTCGGTGTCCGCCGGGAGAAGGGACGCCAGGATGGCCGCCCGGCTGGGGGTCAAAGGCCGGCGGGCCCACCAGACATGCAAATAATAGAGAGGTGGCAAAGCAGAACTGGCTCCCCGTTCCCGTTGGGTCTCCGCCCCCACCTGGTGGCAGGGGAAGCCGTGTTCGATGAGGCGCTTGTCAGAAAAATTCATGTGATGATTCCCGTAGGGTGGGCAATGCCCACCCTACATTTTGCTACATTTTGCTCATCACCCTGAGAAACGGCGTATTTCATAGCCGCTTACCACTCCGGTAATCCTCCAAAGAAAGAAAGCGGCCGCCCTGCATATCTTCCTGACCGCGTCTAATGGCCTCTAAATCATCGGGGGATAGATATTGATCATCATTCTCTTGATCGGCAATTCTGGCATAGAGGATATCCAAGAGATTGATTAAAAGATCGCCATCCGGCCCTTGTGCTACTGCTTGAAATTTATTAAGTAATTCGATATTCAAGACGCTTTTCATAATAATTGCCTCCTTTGGCGAATGTTACCCCGAGATCCGCAACCTTGCCAGCATCTTTTCCACGGCCGGGTCGCCTGGCTGGCCGCCCAGCATCAGGCGCAGGCCGGAAATGGCCCAGCGGTTGGCGTCGGGGCCGAACCTCAGGGTGCGGGAGAGGAGATAAGCGGCCTCTTCCCGGCTGCAATTGGCCACCCGCCGGGCAATCAATTCCACCCGATCCAGTTCTTTCAGGCGCACCTGTAATCGGAAGATCAGTCCCAATTTCGCTCCGGCCTCTTCATCCAAAGGCAGGCTGAGCCGCAGCCGCAGGCCCTCGTTGGACAGAAAGCGGTGCAATTCCAGCGGAACATCCGCCTTATCCCGGACTTTCGCCACCAGATGACGGATGATGGGCAGACAGCGCCGTTGGGCGGCTCCCGCCAGATGACCGATTTCCAACAGTATCTTTCTAGTGGACCCATGGAGCGATGATTGATTTTTGCCATTGCCGTCGCTGATGAATTCACGCCGTTCTTTCACCACCAGGATGGGCACCGGATAATCCTTCCATTCCGCGAGGCGCAGAACAAAAGGATACGTTGTCACCAAAGAGGCCAGGTGCTTCTGGTAATAGGCTAACAGATCGGAATGGTGGTTTGCCATGCGCTTATGTTTCAACCGGAAATGGTCATGTTATGGAATCTTTTTTTCAACTCCTGCACCAGCGGACATGAGTCGTCCGGGTCCTCAATTTCTAAATATATCTCAGAGTCCTGGCCAGGGCTAATAATTCCTCCCAGCACCTCAAAGAATTCCTCGAGCCGCTTCATCCCTTCGGGCGGGATATTTTCCAGAGTCAAGCGCAAGGCGCCGCCGCCGGGAGTTTCATAATCCACCAGTTCCAAAGATTTTATGGTTGATTGGGCTCCCCTGGCATACAGACTGCCCAATCGCCCCAGTAACGGAAAGAAACGGTGCGCCCCGTCAGTTCCGGCTAATTTGAACGCATTCGGTCCTGCCGTCACCCAGCCCTTGACCGCCACAGCCGCCGGAGTGGTTAATACCAGGTCAGGCGTAATGGGCGGCGTTAGCGGAGTTTTGCCTAAATATAAACCCGGCGGTTTTTCCTGCTGATCGGCAACCCCAGGATAAGCCGCCAGTTTGCCATGGCGCAACTGGTCTTTAATAACATCGTAGAGGATTTCCTCCGGGACCTCACCAAAGTTTTTCAGGGTCTCAGCCTGGACGTCTTTAACAGTGACGGCTTCTTTCTCTTCAATCTGGTGAATCACTAAGTGTTCGAGCTTCTTTTTGTCTATAGCCGCCGGCCCCCAGCCCCGCTTCTTGGCCCCGGGCAGGGTAACCAGAGACCAACCTTCCTGGGTGAGGTCTAAATCAAAAGGGAGTTCGCCGGTGTCCCGACTAAAAAATTCTTCCGGTTTTACACTCTCACTACTGGCCAGGCGGAAGAGACACCAAACACCCCGATTGACGCCCGCCCGGATGATCTGCGGCAACAGCGCGGTCTGTTCCAGCACCGGCCAATGCCGTTGGCGGGTAAAATTGTCCTTCACAACGATTAAAGAGCTTGTGTCCTGGTTCTCAAAGAAGAGTTTTCCCAAAGCCAACAAATGCTCCTGGGTAACGGCCGCTTCCGCCGTCAGGAGTTCGCCCTCCGATATTAAGATCCGTTTGATCTCCTCGGCGATGGAAGCCCCACCTTCACCGACGCCGGCCTTGATTTCCCGGCGGATAATCTGTCGGGACGCCGAAGGAAACCACAGTCCATCATATGCCTGAGTCACGGTGGTAACCAAGCCTAATTCTTTTTCCTTGAGTTTTTTATCAAATTCCGCCTCCACCAGCTTGGCGGCGCTGATGCCAAAATTCTCCGGTTGGGCTTTTAGGGTTCGCATCGACAGCACTGTGGCCGCCATTGCCTCCATACGATTGAGCATTTCTTGGGACCGGGTAACCTTTTCCTCCCCCCAAGGTTCGGTGGCCTCTCTTACGGTTTGCGGCAACAGCAGAAAGACAACATTTTGATGAAAGCGAGGTTTGTTGGCACCGGCGGAGAGAATAAAATCTTCGGCTTTAACGTGGTCGGCATCCAGAGACACCACCGCCAGGATCGGCTGTTTATCAGTATCCGGGATATGCTCTGG
This sequence comes from Desulfobacca acetoxidans DSM 11109, assembly GCF_000195295.1. Classification (NCBI taxonomy): domain Bacteria; kingdom Pseudomonadati; phylum Thermodesulfobacteriota; class Desulfobaccia; order Desulfobaccales; family Desulfobaccaceae; genus Desulfobacca; species Desulfobacca acetoxidans. The sequence continues at coordinate 1,549,458 of NC_015388.1, read as the reverse complement.
CAACGTCACATCGTGAACGACGTGGAACACTGACTGGCTGCTGGTAATAATCTTTCGAGCTGTCGCATCCAATAAGCCCTGTATGTGCTCGGTTTTCAAAGAACGACGCACCGCGTTCAAAGTGGTGTTGATGGAAGGGTCTAAACTGGCATAATATCGGCCCTGATGAAAGCGCAAATAAAGGGCGCCATCCTCAATGTCTTCGATCTTATCCAAGGCCATCTTTACCTGTGGCGGGGTCAGACCAGGAAAGGTCACCGCCAGAGTCGCCTCTGCTTCCGTGATGCCGAAAAGATTGGAATTAAGTTGTTCCGTCCGTCCCACCAGACTGTGCAAAAAAACGGTCTTCCAGGTATATTCGTACAAAGGATAACCCAGAGGATGCGGATTCTTCTGATCAGCCATCTGGGCGTAACTCTTTCCTAAAGAAAGACTGGCCGAATCAGGTCCGCCCACGTCGGCATTGAGCACCGGCAAAAGATCGCCGCCTCCCGTCCGTCCCATAATTTCATTAACCACCCCGGGATCGTCAAGGGGAACATGACAGGTATGGATCAGCGGCGTCTCTAGTCTTTTTTGCCACAGACTTCGTATGACTAAAGCCAATACTCGCAGCACTCCTCTGGTGCCCTGAAACGTCTCCACCGTGGCCAGTTTTTCATTCAAAAAACGGATAAACGTGGGATGGAAGGGATAATGCGCCGTGATGAGGTCGTGAAAATCGTGCTGCGAGGCCCGAGGCGGCAGCACCGCCGCATGAGTGCCATACAGTTTAAGGTAGGCTTGGGCCGTTGCCGCCGCCGCTTCGGCATCCACCTGGTCAAATAATCTTTTGGCCAGAATACGGGAAATTTCCCCGGCCTGAATGGGGACCACCGTCGTGGCGTCCCGGGCAATTACACTGCGGATATCTTTCTCCGCTTTTTGCGCCAATTCCCACGCTTGGATCTCATCAACGTCTTCCCCCTTTACCGTCGCAATCAGTTCCCGAAGCTTTTCTGTGTTTTTGGCAAAGGCATCCGCGGCGCTGGCCAGCGTCAGCACCACCGCTACCCCGGCATGCGTTCTGGCATAACTATGGAGGGCCATGAGAAAAGCGGCCAACATTTCGGCCCCGTCCGGTCGGGCGGCCTGTAGCCTGGCGGCATATTGAGCCAGTTCATCCAGCATAATGAGAACCTTGCGCCCCCCGAAGACCTGTTCCAAGAAGTTCCTCCCCGGCGCGGCATAAGACCGGACTTCGGTTTCCCTCTCCCGGTATAAGGCTTCCCCGCCGATCTGAAAGGCCAACTCTCCCCAGAGGGTGTAAGGCGAGAGGACTGCCCCTTGGGGCTGATGAACCGGCAGTTCATCACCGGCTATGCCCACCACCTGTACCTGCCCCGGCGGAGGCAAGATCGTGGGATCAATAATGTCCTGCACCGCATCAACCAGTTCCTGCCCTCGAAAACTTAGATGCGCCAGGGCGATAAGCATGTGGGTCTTTCCACCCCCAAAGGCGGTTTCCAGTCGATGGATCGCCGGCAACGAATTGTCTCCGGCCAATCGTCCCAGGACATCCGCAAGCATCAATTTCAGGCTTTCGGTGGGATAGGTGGCGTCTTTAAAAAATTGCCTGGCGTCAGTATACAGAGAGTGAATAATGCTGCTTTTGCCTCGATAACTGTCCATTACCTGACTGAGATTAGCCGTGAAAATCTCCGGATTAAACGTCCCGGTGAGGATGTCATGGCGAGGCTTGCATGTCTGTAAGATTGATCTCATAGCACTTCTCCTTAACCGGATTAACGCTAACCAGTCTCCATCCAGGAAGTCCTTTTTTTGGGCTTATCCATTGTAGAGGCAGGGTAACCCCACTTCCACAAACAAGATTTCCGCTTTTCCCTTTGTGCTGCAAGGGGCACCGCCACAGTTTCCGGATGAACACTAACTAGTTAATATTTTAGCAATTAAAAGTGACGTTTTCCTAACATCATTATCATATTCTACCGAATCATATCCTGCCGAGGCTTTTTTTTAAACGTATATCAGTCAAATGCTAGACGGGTTAAAAACTCCTTCGCTCTGCTTCTAATGAGATTGATGCTGGCGGCGCCCCCAGGCCTTGCGCAGCTCATCGGCCAGCAGCATTACTGGGGGAAAGCTGAGAAGGAACATTAAGTCCTTTCCGGTGAGGGGAGCGGTGCCGAAGATACCCTGTAGAAGGGGTAGGTAGCTCAAGGCCAGGAGAATAAGGACCTCACTGACGATGCCGCCGATGAGCAGCCGGTTGGAAAACAGGCCTACTTTAAAGACGGATTCCCGGTCGGTGCGAATAGCCAGGCCATTGCCGATCTGGGAGGCGATAATCCCTGCCAGGCACATAGTAGTGGCGCGTTCGTAGAGGGGACCGCTGGCCGCCATCTCTAATCCCGGCCGCCAACCGGCCGACAGGTACACAAAGAAAAAGGCACAGAGGGCGGCGGCGGCGTTCAACAGCCCTAAAAAGGTGAAGCGCCGGGCCAGGGGCCAATCTATGAGGCGATCCCGGCGGGAACGGGGCGGACGGTTCATGATCCCCGGCTCCGGCGGTTCGACCCCCAGGGCCAGACCTGGCAGGAGGTCGGTCCCCAGATCCACCGCCAGGATTTGCATGATATTTAAAGGCAGCGGGATGCCAAGAAGCACGAACAGGACAAAGGGCACCGCCTCTGGAATATTGCTGTTGAAAATGTAAGTGATGAACTTCTTGATATTGGCATAAACGGCTCGCCCCTCTTCAATGGCAGCGACAATGGTAGCGAAGTTATCGTCCGTCAGTACGATACTGGCGGCCTCTTTGCTCACCTCGGTGCCCCGCTGGCCCATGGCCACCCCGATGTCCGCAGCCTTCAAAGCCGGGCCGTCATTAACCCCATCGCCGGTAACGGCTACAATCTCCCCCAGATTGAGCAGGGCCACAACGATTCGAAGTTTCTCCTGCGGGGAGATACGGGCAAACACCTTGTCGCCACTTCGCTTGAGCAACCCTCGGAGTTGGACTTCGGACAGGCGGGAGACTTCCTCACCGGTGAGAATGGCAGCTTTCCCCAGTCGCATACCGATCTCGGAAGCCACGGCGCCGGCGGTGCCGCCAAAATCTCCCGTGATCATCACAATGCGGATGCCAGCCTTATGACACCTGTCAATAGCTTCTGAAACCTCCGGCCGCGGCGGGTCCTCCATCCCGGTTATTGCCAGAAAGGAAAGGTTGCTCTCGGCTTCTTCCAGACCCAGATCCAAGGTTTCCACCGGTTTGTAGGCCAGGGTCAGGAGCCGGAGACCCTTTTGGGCCATCTCGCTTAATTCCTGACTCAGCCTGGCCCTATCCTGTTGGGTGAGCGGGCGGGTCTGCCCATCCCATTCAGTTATGGTGGTGCACAGGGGGATCACCGATTCCGGGGCCCCTTTCACCCAGCAACTCACCCCGCCGTCTGGCGCAGCGTGGAGGACGCTCATACGCTTGCGGACAGACTCAAACGGAAAGACCTTGAGGCGCGGCTGGCTGCGGCGGATTGCTTCAAAATCCTTTCCGATCTTGGCAGCCAGTACCAAAAGGGCGGCCTCGGTGGGGTCACCCGATACCTTCTCGTCCCCGGCGCTAAGCGAAGCGTTATTGCACAGGATGGCGCAATGGCTGATCCTGGTCAGGAGCGGCGATCCGAGCTTAGGAGGAGAAAGGGGACTGTTGTCTTGTTCCAGTCTTCCAGGAAGTTTAAAGCCGCTGCCGGTAACGGTTAAATGGTTGCCTGCCAGCCAGAGATGGGCCACCATAACCTCGTTGGTGGTGAGGGTGCCGGTTTTGTCGGTGCAGATAACCGTGGCCGCCCCCAGCGTTTCCACCGCTGACAGTCTTTTGACCAGGGCATTCTTACGGGCCATGCGCTGCACGCCCATAGCCAGGGCCAGGGTGAGGGTGGGCAGCAATCCCTCGGGTACGAAGGCGACGATCAGGCCGATGGCAAAGATCAGGCTGTTAAAGAAGGCGAGTTTGCCGGTCAGAACCGCCACCAGAAAAAAAAGCAGGCCAATGGTGACAGCCACTACCGCCTGAACTTTGACTACAAACTGCATCTCCCGCTGCAAGGGGCTGGGTTTTTCCTTCACTTCCTGGGTAAGGGCAGCGATGTTGCCCAACTGGGTGTCCATACCGGTGGCTAACACCACCCCGCGGGCGACGCCGGAGAGGGCAGCGGTACCGGCAAAAACCAGGTTGGGCATCTCGGTCCAGAGAAATTCCTGGCCATCCTCCACGGACTCCGCAGTTTTATAGGCCGGACGCGACTCTCCGGTCAGGGCGCTGTTGTCCACCCGGAAATCCTGGGCTTCGATGAGCCGGGAATCCGCCGGAACCTGGTCTCCCGCTTCCAGAACAATGATGTCACCCGGGACGAGTTCGGCTGCCTCCACTTCCCTGACCTCCCCACCCCTGCAAACCCGAGTCCTGGAGGGAAGCAATTTTCCCAGGACCTCGATGGCCTTCTCAGCTCGATATTCCTGCCAGAAACTGAAAATGGCATTGATCAGAATCACCAGAGGTATAGCCGCAGCCAACTCCTTTATCCCCGCCAGGTAGGCAAAGCCGGATGCGGCCCAGAGCAGGATAGCAAAAAGATTGACGAAATTAGTTCCAAAACGCAGGAAGAGAGGGCGGCGGCGGACTCGGGCGATGCGATTGGGACCGATTTCTTCCAGACGGTGCCGGGCTTCCTCCGGGGAAAGACCTTGGAAGCCGGTGGTGAGTTCCTTCAGGATTTCTTCCCGGGACAACACCCAGTAATTTTCGTAGCCTGATTCTTCCTCACGCCTGATGGCCCGCCAGATCTCCGTGGCGCTCTCTTTGGCCATCAATTCCTCGCGTAAGCGGCGGTTGCGCAACAGGGCAGTGAGCCTGGCAAGCAGTTGGAAGTGGGAACCGCTTTCTTTCAGGGGCGTGATCAGCACCGCCAGCACTTGACAGCTCTGCCCGTTCAATCCAACCCCCGCGGGAGACAGGACCAGTATTAGAAGTGTTTGCGCCACGGCCTCGGAAAGGTTATGAAGAATCGCCAGACCTTCGCCCAGATAGCTATGGAGCAGGTGCAATTCCTCTTCTTCGAAGGTCCCGGAATCGACCGCAAGTTTCGCTCGTGAGTAGACCAACCTGACGAGAGCCTTGAGTATTTTTTCTGGTGGGGGATTAAAATTCAGCTCGATATTTTCCGGCAATAAAAGCTTATGAACTAACATGGCTTCATAGAATCAGATAACCCCAAAGAGGACTGGGATATGGTTAAGGCGGAAAGATGTATCGTGAAACGTGCCGGTAGATATCCGAGAAGGATGAGTTGGATGTATTTGTATATCAGCATTAGGGATATGTGTTCCAACATAACCCGATTCTCAAGATATTGCAACAGTTCAGTTTTCTGAGGATTTAGGTACGCTACTATGTTTACCCCCTTTATCCCCCTATAAACGGGGGGGGGAAAGTTCCCTCCCGTTTACGGGGGGGGGAGGTAGGGTCAATACTGTTGAGTTAAGATTGTCATTCTGAACGGAGCTAAGCGGAGTAAAGAATATAACCTGCTATATTCCATGAGATTCTTCGCCGCCGGAGGCAGCTCAGAATGACCGAAGAAAAGTTGGCAGTCTTATTTCAACGGCATTGAGGGTTAGGGTGGGGTTGTCTTTCATATTTTCCTCAACCCGCTGCATTGTTATTTAATTATATAATGGCTCTAGAAGATGTGTTATATCTAATAAATTGATGAACTTGCGTTTTTTAAGGAATTATTGCAGCAATCCCGAACTATTTCTGTGCGGATTGACGTTGCAGATGAATGATAGTCAAGGAATGTGGGGGAAAATGATATTGAAAATTCTCGGCCACGTGGGAATAATCCCGAGTCTGCACCCTTACCCGACATGGTTCTCTTTCATTATGGGCGGCAGGAGAGTCTCCGTGGCAGGATTGAACCGTGGCAAGGGGTAGTGGCTGATACTCCCGGATGGTGATGTCGGCCTCCAGGCCGCTGACCAGGGAACGATTCAAGACCGCAAGAGCCAGGTGCCCCTGCAGGTCAAGGGTAGCCATAGCTTGTAGCTCGGGAACCGCCAACAAAGGACCGACGTTGCCCAGCCGTCCGATGGCTAACGTCGGGCAGGTCACCTGAACCGGCAAAATCCAGTTCCCTAAGGAATTCCGGAGTAGTTGCTGGGCCCAGAAATGCGGCCGCAAGGTTCTGGATTCAGTGTTAAAATCAAAGCGAATGGCTGCGGTTGGGTTATTGCCATGAATATTCCAGGCCGCCGCCAGGTCAACCCCGAGGTCCGATCCCTCGGTCATGAGCCCCATGAGCAGATCGGCGTCATACAATGCCCGAGCCAGATTTGCATAATCGCCTCCGGATTTTGATTCCGCCGGCCACACCCCGTATTCGGACACGACAATTGGAATCGTCTCCGAAGGCCCATAGATCGTATCGATCAAACGCCGGATTTCCTTCAGATCGGCCATCGCTTGCGAGGCCGCTCCCATCACGGCCATGAACCAGCACTGACTCTGGTAAGAATGCGGACAGGCCGAGGCGCTGGGATAATAGAGATGCACCGACAGAAAATCGAGATGGTTTTTTGCCCCTTGTAGGATAGTTTCATTCCAGGGTAATTCCTGGTCGGCATCCCCCCGGCCATGAGGCTCGGCCAATCCCACCGCTCCGATTTTTATTGTGGGGTCCACGGTTTTCATGGCCCGGACAAATTCGAGATAATCTGCCGCATAGGTTTGGGCCGAACAAAAACCTATGGCCTGGCGGTTAAAAACCTCGTTGCCAATCTCCCAATAGGTAACGCCGTATGGCGCCGGTCGCCCCCGAGCCACTCGCAGTCCGGCCCAATACCCGATGGTACGCCAGTCGCGGCCTTCTTCATCAATGCCGAGCAGCCGTTGATCTTCCGGGTTACCGTTCACCAAGGCCACCCAGGCAGCGGCGCGCTTAACTTTTTGGGATAAGGAAACGTAAGTACTCACCCTACCGTCTTTATTCAGGCCACTGCCATAGTTGACCGTGATTATGGGTTCGGCGCCCAGCAATTCGCACAACTGCAGATGCTCCATGATACCATAACTATGAGAATACCATTCCGGCTGGCCCAGGCGCTTTTCCGGACGTACCGAAGCGCCGGGAGGGTGCGTCGCCTTGAGGCCGACTACACCCCTCAAGAGAACCCCATCCTGAAAACTGAAGCATCCGAGATCCCCGTATTTACCATCGTGGCGATCCAGTATCCGGATATTCCGCACGCCGGTCCAATCCGGCTCGGCTTCGAGAGCAATATCAGTATCCTGCGGAGTTACCAGGGATGTATTGGACACCCCCAAACCATCTTCCCAGATATAAAGGTCGGAAATATCGCCCCCCGGGAACCGCAGGACCGAAGGTTGAAGCATCTTGATCAGGCATTCCGCCTCGGTCTCGAGATAATTCCGCCTGGCATCCCACATACCGTTGCCGGCAAACAGGACATTATGGCCAAACAACTTCTGGTTAATTATCTTCTTCGGGTCAACCGCTGCCGATACGATGATCTGTGCCTGAGTGCCGCCATGAACCGGACTGGCAGTCAACCACACCACCACCAGCATGATCAAATTTCGGCAGACAATCCGATAAAGCCGCAATAATTTCATCCCGACACCTGCAGCATCCGCCTCCTCCGGTCAAAGCGCGCCGCCACCGCCTCACCATTGATCGCAACCGGAAGTTCAATCGGACAGAAGAGCTCGAGGGGCAAGGGAACATCTCCATATATCGTAATGCCCCCCTTTTCTCGATTCACCAACAAACCGCCGCTTTCCCGTGGAAGTGAGAGCGTTAGGCTGTTCTTTCGGCTGACGGCTGCGCCGCCTGAAAGAATCATCGCTTCGCAATCCGGCGTTTGCTGGCAGACTAATACCCGCCCCGTGGCTGACCAAGGCGGATAGTCCAACACCGCCGCATTATCCGGACTAAACAACGCAATACCTGAGTTTGCCCCTATTTTGGCCTCCAGCGCCCAACTTCCGGCAAGTTCTTTCAACTGCAGGGATATTTTCTTTTTTGTTCTGCCGGGGACGAAAAGTGTGGCGACTAGGAGAGGCAGATTTCCTGTCCCGGAGGATACTAGAACCGGAGCGGGAATTTTCTGGCCTGCCTCTTCCGCCAGCCATCCCAAGGGCGGATCATAGATACCACATCCGACCATTGAGAGTGTTTCGAATGAAGACCGTTGATATATCTGGCATACCTCTCTGTCGCCGATACAGGCCGCAATCTGAGAGGACTTGATTCGCAGCAGGATATCAGGGTGAAAGTGCCAAAGCTCCTCCACCTCATGCCTCCCTTGACCGGTCACAAGATCGATTACCAGCCAACCCATATCCGGCAGGTCCAGAAGAAGGCGCCGGTGCTGAACCGATCCCCCGCAGCGCTGATAACCATCGTGACTGGCGTCAAAAAATCGCAGTCCGCCGCTGAGGATGGCGCTGTTAAGGCGGGGACGGGCGAACCGGCCAGCGCCGAACAGCCCGGGGATGTAGGTCTGATCGCAGCTATCGATAACCATGGTGTTGTGCGCCCGAGTGCCGCGAAATCCCTGCCGCCAATGCAGATCTTGGAAGGAGTAGGTCCCTGGATCAATCAAAATGGGGCGATCCGCTAGATCGAGGGTTATTCCGAGGCAATCAGCGTGGCCATGACCGGGCGCCGCGGCTAATCCGAAATCGCCGCAGTCAAAGATGAGCCGGTTCAACCCGCCACGATAGGGACGGTTCAGAACGGCATATCCCGCCTGCGGCCAGAAATGCGCCGCGGACGGCCGGGAGGCGTTGGTCTGCGGCCAGACGCCGTTCAGGAGCCATATTGTCCTTTCGTTCGGCCCCCCGCCTGAATAACCGTTACCGAGCAAAGTTGCCCCCACCACCTCAAGATCATAGCGCAGCAGGATATCTGATTGAAAACCATCGCCCAGAAGGGGATAGGTGCCATCCGGGCGGCGCAGCCGGGAAAGCGTCAGGACCATCTGGGCGGTGCGTTCCGGAATAATCTCCGGAAGCGACATATTATTCCTGTGGGCCAGAGCAATCATTTCGAGCAGGGCCTCGAGGACCAGACGGTGATAAAAAACCGACAGCTCACAATGGAACCCATCCGATAATACCTGACGCTCAACTTCCTGAGCCAGAAGGTTCACACTTAACTGCTGCCATTGCGCGGCTGCCGGGTATTCCGGCAGTAGTATGCTTAATTGATATAGTCGGATAATTTCGATAAGAAGATGATTATTGGGAGTTTGAAACTCCAAGGTGGTTTCCAGCCAGATGCCGCTGGCCAGGATGGCGCAGAGGGTGCATTCCAAAGCGGCGGCGGGAAAACACGGTGACCGAAGCCCCAAAAAGAGGAGCCAGCTTAAGGTATTAGCCCGCTGCGACACTTCGAAAGGTTCGGACCAGGGTCCGGTGCCGGGGGGATTTGTCTGCCACCAATGGCAGATAGCCTGACCGGCGGCGGCGGCATAGCGTTCTTCCCCGGTGTAATACGATGCCAACAGGGCGTCAACCAGCCAGTCCAGGCGATGCAAGTCCCGGTTCCAGTCCAGGTCGCGGTCAATTGCATACCACCAGTCAAACCCTTCCAAAAAAATTACCGGCTTGCTGCCGCGAAAACGAAAAATCTTCTCGACGGCCTGTCGCTTGGCCCGTTTAATGGTCCGCTGCCTCTGATTGTCCGGAATAGCGTCAATAATCTTGGGAATGTTGTCGAAGTCGAAGTAAAAAGCGGGGTGGCGGCGTTCCCGAAGATATGAGACCGAACTGCCGCTGCTCCGCAACACCTGATCCAACGTTGCCGGAGTGAGGTTTTTAAGGTGGCGCCGTGCCCGCTTTTGACGATGGTTGCCGGCCAGCAATGCCTTAAGGACGTGCAGTTTATAGGGATTGGCCAGAAAACGGCGCCAGCGGCTCATGATGAGACTAAAACTTGGGTGAGGGCCTTTGCCAGACGTTTAGCCTGATGCTCCCAGGTCCACCCTGCCTCGATAGTGCGGCGGGCGTTGGCTCCCAAATACTGGCGAAGTTGGGAATCCCGGATGAGCAGCTTCAATTTCTCGGCCATCCCCACCCAGTCATCCGGCTCATGGAGCATGCCGTTATAGCCGTCCTGCACCACCTCCTTGATCTGTCCCAGGGCCGGCGCTAACACCGCCTTGCCGGCGGCCAGGTATTCCAACAACTTCATAGATGAGCCATAAAAAAGGTAATCGCCCCGGTAGGGACTGACCACGATATCCATCAGACTTAAATACCTGGGGATCAAACCATGAGCCACCAGGCCAACAAACTGAAAGCGCGGCGCCGGCTGGACTGTCTGGTTGAGCCGCTGCAAAGTCTGGGCGGTTTCTCCGCCGCCGACAAACAAGAAGACCACCTCGGGATAGTCATTACATATGGTTTGAGCCAGTTTAACAAAATTATCCAACTGAGCAAAGAACTGAAACGAGCCCACGAACCCGATGACAAGTTTTTTTTGCAGTCCCAGGGCAAGTTGCAGCTCTTGATCAGGAGTTTGCGGCCTGATGCGGTGGTGGTCCACCCCGTTTGGTATAACGGCAAACTTCACTGCCGGGGCGCCATAGCGCATCAGGTAACCCTTTAAGACTTCGGAGATACAGACAACCCGTCGCGCCTGGCGGACTGTAACGCCTTCCAGCCAGCGCCCCAGACAGGGATAGGAATAATACTGCCTTAGGAAGAGGGAGTACTCATATTCCAAAGGCGCTTCACAAAAGAGGACCAGGGGAAGTCCCAACCGACGGGACGAGGACGCCATTGAAATCGTGCCATACGAGCTTACTGCAAGAACCACATCAGGCCGGAATTTCCTTAGATAGTCGAGCTCGCGCCGGTAGAAGGAGATGTTGCGGGCCAACAACCGGGGGACATGGCCATAGCGCCGCAGCCAGCGAATGTTTTTCAGGGTCGGCGGGGCGGCGGTTTCTCCCTGATGATACGCCGCCAGAAATCGCAGGTCCACCTGGTGGCCTAATTGCTCCAACCCCTTTGTTAGGGCCTGAATCTGTACCGCCGCACCCTGGGTCATACCCTGGATGTCGTGATGATAATTAAAGTAGGAGATCCTCATCGATGTCGCTCACCGGAACCCGGCAACCGGTTCGACGCCTGGGTAAGTCTCTGGGAGAGCACCCTCAGGCCAAAAAGCGGCAGACCCACGAGGTAACGCCGCCAGGCCTGGGGCTCCTGCCAGAGCCGATACAGCCATTCAAAGCCGCGTTCTCGCCAGGATCGGGGAAGACGCTTGAGCTCGCCAGACACAATCTTGAACATCCCCCCGCAGGTGATGATCACTTTCACCTGAAGCTGCGGCCGCATAACCTTGGCCCAATACCCTTGGAGCGGGTCTCCCATCCCCACCCAGAGGACATCCGGCTGCGCCGCGTTGATGGCCGCTGCCGTCTGTGGGCTGAAAATATCCGTATAGCCATCATGGGTGCCGACAATCTGTAAACCGGGGAATTGCTGACCGGCCTGGAGTCCGGCCCGCCGCGCCAATCCGGGCTCTCCTCCCAAAAGATAGAATTTCCAGTCTTTTTCGACGGCCAACTGGCACATCTCGGGCCACAGATCGGTGGTGGTGATCTTTGCCGGCAGGTGCCGACCCAATACCCGGGCTGCCAGCCGCAGGGAAGCACCGTCGGCGTATACCGCTTCGGCCCCGGCAACTATCTGCAGGAACTCGCGATCTACGGCTGCAAGGTTTAACGTGTGGGCGTTGACGCCGTAGATATAACTGCAGCCGGAGGCCTGAAGCAGCTCCTGCACCCGGGTCAGGAGAGTTGTCAGGGTGTAGCATCCCACCTCTACACCAAGGATAGAAACCGCAGGTCCTGTCATAGTTCCTCAAACGGGGTTAGGGGGAAGGCGGTTCCCATGCGTCAGTCGATAAAGTTGCTCCCGCCTCAGGTAACGGATGAACTCCTGATCTTGCACCCTTTTGATCTGCTTATTGAAATAACTGGAATAATATCCCCAGATAAAGGCCAGTCCACCGATGATCCAGGGTCGCTCCCACAACCTGAAGAGACCCCGGGCCAGGGCAAAGAGGGGATGGCTGCCGATGACATACGCCCCCCGTCCCCAGATAACCTTGCCCTGAACCGCCCCGAAGGAGGAGCCTTGCAGGCGATGGTGCATAAATACAATGCCGGGATCGCTTATGGTAGTCCAACCATGACGCCGGGCATCGGTCTCATCGAGGATATCCCAGCCATACACAGGCTGCAGACCACCGATATCCACAAAACATTCCCGACGGTAGAACTTGACGGCGCCTGGGACATGATACGTGACATAACGCTCTGATACGAGGCGGCCATCTACCTTAAGAAAGGTAGTGCCTCCCGCTATCCCAACCCTGGAGTCATCAAAATGTTTGAGAATCATCGCAAAACATTCCGGCCCGAACTCCAGATCACAGTCTAATTTAGCAATTACCTCGTAATCGGTCTCACTTAAAACTGCCAATCCGGCCCGGAAGGCGTTGACCACACCGGGTCCAAGCTGCCTCTGGCCGCTCCGTTCCCGGCGGACGGGCCTGATCCAGGGATGCAGGGCGGCATGGCGGGAAATGATCTTGAAGGAGTCATCCTGACTGCCGTCATCCACCACAATCCAGGCAACCGGCCGGATGCTTTGATTGATTACCGAGCGCACCATCCCCTCAAGAAATCTGGCCTCATCCCGGCAGGGACTAATGACTACCAGACGGCGGTTCATACCGGACATTCTCCTTTCCCCCTGATCCGGCGCCACCAGAGGGCGAACACAAGGATCGACCACAACTGGCGGGCGTAGTTGCGCCGGCCACTTACATGGGCGTCAATGAGCAGTTGTATGTAATCGGGGTTAAAATAGCCGCAGGCCGCCACGGTCGCCATCATCTCCTGCTCCCGGGCGTATTCTACCAGGCCTTTTTGCAGCCAGAATTCCAGGGGTGGATTAAATCCCCGTTTGCGCCGCTGTAAAATGCTCGCCGGCAGCCAGGGTTGCAGAGCCCGGCGCAAGATATATTTGGTCTCCAACCCCTTCATTTTGAAAGAGAACGGCAGGCTCAGGGCAAACTCCACCAGGGTATGATCCAGGATAGGAACCCGGACTTCAAGAGAACCGGCCATGCTCATGCGGTCGACTTTGACCAACATGTCCTCCGGAAGATAAATGAGGAGATCCGTTAGGTTGGCTTGGCTGACGGCATCCAGCTCCGGGTGATCTTGGGGTATCCGCCGGACTGCGCTCAAATAAGGAAAGTGGGCCATCTTTTCTTGAAAGGCCGGTGAAAACAGAAGCTGCTGCTCTTCAGGACTGAAAAACGCCACCTTCCGGGTATAACCCTCGAATAAAGGAAAAAAGGAACTCGAAACAATCCGGGCCAGGCGGTCCAGAAAATAGCCGGTTCGAGCTGAACCGCCGTAAGGGAGATGCTTCAGCCATGCCACCCCCAGACGCCGCCAGCTAACGGGAAAAAACTGCAAGAGGCGGTTGAGCTTCATCCCCTGATAGTGTGTATAACCGGCGAACAGCTCATCCCCCCCTTCCCCGCTCAGGGCAACAGTGACGTGGCGCCTGGTCATTAAGGACAGGATGTAGGTAGGAATGATAGTAGCGTCTGCCATCGGTTCGTCCAGGTGCCAGAGCAGTTTCGGCAGGATGCTGGTAGGCCATTCGTTCAGGCGAAAACTCTCGTGCCTGGTTCCCAGGTGTTGGCTCACCTGGAGGGCAAAATCGGTTTCGTCATAGCGCTTGACATCGAAACCGATATTAAAGGAACGAATTTCCTGCACCCCCGCCTGGCCCATGGCAGCCGTCACCGCGCTCGAGTCAAGCCCTCCGGAGAGGAAGACTCCCAAGGGGACATCGGCCACCAACTGCATCTTGACCGCGGCTAGAAGCCGCTGGCGCAATTCGTCAACGGCATCAGCCACAGATTGTTTAGCGTTGGGGATGACTTGAGGATGCCAGTATTTCCTGAGCCTGACGTCACCATCGGCCAAACGCAGCATCTCGGCAGGCTGCAGTTTATGAATATGGGAATAGAAAGTCTCGGACCCTGGGACAAAATGTTGGGAAAAATATTCAAACACCCCGCGGTCGTTGATGGCCGGGTCTAATTGCGGCCAGAGCAGGAGACTTTTGATTTCCGAGGCAAAGGCCAGGGAGCCGTCAATCAGGGAGTAGAACAGAGGCTTGATGCCTAAGCGATCACGGGCCAACAGGAGCCGCCGGGAACGACTGTCCCAGGCGGCGAAGGCGAACATGCCGTTTAAATGGTGCACGACGTCCTCGCCCCATTGCTCAAACCCATGCACAATGACTTCAGTGTCCGAAGCGGTGCGGAAGACATGGCCATAGGTTTGCAGCAGGAGGCGTAATTCTTTGAAATTATAAATCTCCCCGTTAAAAACCACCCAAACGGTCTGATCTTCATTGGTCATCGGTTGCCGACCGCCGCTCAGATCAATGATGCTTAACCGCCGAAAACCCAGACCGACGCCAGGCTCGTAATGGTAGCCCTCATCATCGGGACCGCGATGGCGCAGTACTGAGCTCAGGCGTTGCAGCACCCCCTTTTCCACCGGCTGGCCGTCCCGATTTATGATCCCACAGATGCCGCACATCACCCGCTCCAGTCAGCCCCTTGGGCGGAAAAGTGAAGCTCCTCCCGCCGCAGTTCCAAGTTCCAAGTTAACAAAAAAATATCTTCTGAACAGGTTAGAAAACCTGTGCTACCGGCAAATGATTTTCATGGTTCGCGGGCAACCGATCGGCAGTGAGCATTAGTCGAATAACTCCAGCAAGCTGGCGGCACTGTGATAAATATTAAACTCCCTTTCCACCAGCACCCGCCCCTGGCATGCCATTTTTTGAGCCAGACCAGGATCGGCCAACAGGGTTTTTATGGCTGCGGCCAGCGCCACCGGATCATCTGGCGGCACCAGCAGGCCGGTTTCTTGATGACGCACCAATTCCGGGATACCTGAGACATATGTGGATATCACCGGAATACCCATCGCCATGGCCTCTAACAACACATTGGGAATGCCGTCGCGGTCGTTGTGGCGTACACAACTGGGCATGATCAGGATATCCGTTTCGGCATAATACCCTTTCACCTCCTGAGGCAACCGTTTGCCCAGGAGGGTGACCCTGTCGGATACCTGGCGGGCTTTAATCATCTGCCTTAATCGCGGTAATTCAGGGCCCTCCCCGATGATGCGGCAGTCTACTGCCACTCCCTCATCGCGCAACCGGGCACAGGCTTCAATCAGGGTGTGAAATCCCTTGGTCTCAACCAACCGACCCACTCCCAAAAGCAACGGTATCCGGTTTTTCGGTTGTTCCCGCAGTGGGAAAGCAACCGGATCCAGGCCATAACGGATTACCTCCAGACGGGCCGCCGGCGCTGCCGGAAAATGAGCCTTGAGGTAGTTGACGTTGAAAAAACTGCACGTGGCGGCGAACTTGGCCGCTTTCAGCTTTTCCGGCAACAGCAGCGTGTCAACGAAGACATCATAGGCATGCGCCATGAAACTGAATGGCAGATCGGCCAGGTGAGCCGCCATCAACGCCAGGCTGGCGGGAGAGTTGGCAAAATGCGCGTGGATATGAGTCACCCTCCGGCAATGCAGACTCCAGGCGGCATACGGCGCCGCCACAAAATAGAGCAGGCTCCTGAGGCGGTCCCGCCAGGAAACTCTAACGACCAGGACGTAACGCCAGAAACAACCCCAGTAGCGGCGAGGGTGGACAACCGCGTACCATACCTGCGCCAGCCAGAAGAAGGGACACCTGGGACAGAAAATCGTCGTGACGTTTAGATTGAGACCCCTGGTTTCCGGGTGAACGGCCAACGATTCCGGCGGGTAGAGACTGAAGAGCTCAACCGTCGCTCCTAATCTCACTAGGGCGGCAATCTCGCGTACGACAAAGGTCTCCGACAGAGTGGGCAAAATTCGCCCTACATAGGCGATCACCCGAGGAGGTCTGGAGAGGGCCTTTTTTTTGTCAGCGGAGCACACAGGACATTTCCTTCAATGAAGCGGCTGATTATCCCACGATGCCGGTTTTCATCCGGCGAAACCGCCAGATTTCCTTAAAGCTGGCCAGTTCACCGGCAGTTATCGTCTTGGAAATCAACAATATGAGCATGTACACCACTATGCCGATCGGCACCACCACTCCAAGATACAGGTCCTGCAGCCATAGAACCGAGGCTCCCATGGTTGCCGCCGCCAGGCTGGGGCCCCAAATAAGCCGGATCAGGCCGGCAATGCTCAGATAACGCCTTATAAATCTAAATAATACAATAAAATAGAGTAATTGCGTTGCCAGGGTGGCCAATCCGGCTCCAAGATAACCGAATAACGGAATGAGAAGCAGATTGGCGGTTATATGGATAAGCGCCCCCAACCAGGTCAGTCGCAGCAACCTTTTTTCCCGGTTCCGGGCGATGAGCATATTGTCTCCCAAATAATTCCAGAAGCTGAAAATCAAAGCCAGACTCAGTATTTTAAATACCGCTGCGGTCGGCAAAAAGCTCTCGCCAAAGAGGGATACGGTAAGTTGCGGGGCAAGGCAATACATGCCGACTGCTAACGGCGCTGATAAAATAAATAAATATTTAACCGTAAAGCGCAGCGTGGTTGTGAAGGCGCCGATAGAGGTGCGATAATAGCGGCTCACCACCGGCAGAAAGGCGCCCATCACGGCTGCCGGAATGAGCGTCAGGTTGTCAAACAGACGCAACCCCGCCGATAAATAACCCACAGATGTCTTATCGGCAAAAAAGGACAACATCAAAATCCCCATCTGGTTACTGAAATACAGAGCCGTTACAATACCGGCAAAAGGAGCCGCCTTGATCAGATACTCCCGGAAGCCGTTGCCGAGACCGGCTGTCATGCATCCGGCCCAGTTTTCTGCGGGAAGAGAACCAGATGCGCCCGAAACATTGTTTCTGAAAACCGCCCCCATTCCCCTCCTGGGCTGGCAAGGCACATAAGCAATGCGACGTAAGACCGCCATAGCCAACACCAAGGCCGACAGCACGCATACTAACTGGCCTAAGACAACGGTACTCAGCCCCCAACCGGCGGCAAGGAGATAGACCCCCACCGCCAGATTGAGCAGAGAAAACCAGAGCCGCACCAATACTTCAAACTCCGACCGCTCCAAGGCCCGGAAAAAGGAATCGACATACTCTAAAAAGGAATACGAAAAAACGAAGCAGCCGACCAACAGCACCACGAAGCGCTCGGCTCTGGGAAGGACTAAAAACAACACGAGTGCCAACGCCAGCAGAGCGGTTAAGGACAGAATCAATTTCAGCATACTAATCAGGCGAAAATACTCCCAGGCTGTCCCCTTCTCTCGCCCCACCTCCCGTTGCACCAAACTTTCAAAGCCAAACTTCGGCAACAGGACAAACAGATTGGCCAAAGTACCGGCATAAGCGTATAAGCCCAGCTCCCTGGCGCCCAGATAACGCGCCAACATGACGAAGAAAAACAGTCCTAATACCTTGCTCCCCAGCTCGATGCTAATCAGGAAGACGCCGTTGCGGACCAGGCGGGACGATCTGGAAAAATCATCGGTTAACTCATCAGATGGTTTCAAATGAGGCTCAGACGGACTCAATCACTTCATCCCGGGCGCCAAAACGGCCCAGGGCCGCCGCCACACCGAACATAAACCAGAGTGTCGAGAAATGGGTCCAGTTGGCATAATCAAATTGACCATGAATGAAGAAGGCTATCAGCCCCAGCAATACCCCGAGGCTCAGACATCGGACAAATGAGTCTGGCGATCTGAGGGATGGCCAGAGGGCTTTAACTACGGCGAAAGTAAAGACAACGACCCATATCAAACCCACCAAACCTATTTCGCTGGCGATAAACAGATATAAATTGTGAGCCGGTGCCTGCCAGTAGGCCATGATCTGTTGCGGGGTGTTGTCGAATTCCGGCGCCGCTTCGCAATAATTGTTCAAACCGACGCCGAAGAGGGGATTGGCCCGGATAACATTTATTGCCACCAGAAGATGAGGAATGCGCCCGTAGGCAGTACCGTAATCGTGTTGAAAAAGTCGCCTTTCGATCGGATTGGAAGTTCCCAGAATCAGTCCCGAGGCCACCACTAATACTAACACCACATAAACCACGGCTTGGGCTAGCCCAAAGCGACGGAAGAAGTGAATCAGCAACAGGGTAATGCTGGCGAGACCGACCGCCAGGATGCCGCCACGCGACAGGGTAGCGGTTAATCCCGCCAGCCCAGCAGTAAAAGCCAGCAACAACAGGAACTTCCGCCCGAATTTCATGGGGTGGAAAAGCAGGCTGAAGGTTAAAGGCAGGGTTAAATCAAAAAACAAGGCCAGAGAATTGGGATGACCCAGAGTACCCCCGGCTCGGGAGAGCGCCGCCAGACTGGTGTAATCCCTTAATGCCTTCGTAGCCCCGAAAAAATCCAAACCGAGATTGGAATCGGTCAGATACTGCAGTAAGGCAAGAATCCCCTGGACGGCGACATTTATCACTGTTACCACGGCGACTAAGACCAACTCCTGCCTTTTCCGCACCTGATTGGCGACGTATATATAGAGCAGCACCGATGAGAAGAGCGCCCAGAGATCAAAAACTCCATACAGCCGGTTCGATGAGAACCACACGGAGACAGCACAGGAACACCACAAAAAGGCAAGGGCCAATAGTCCAGGGGAAGCAATGTCCGGGGACTCCCTCCCCTCAATAGCCCGCATTATCCAGATGAGATAAAGGACACAGAGCGGAATGGTAAACAGAATGACCTGAAAGCCATAGGTTGAGTGGCTGACGGCGCTCGGCTGATAATAAAGATTTATGTCTATAATTATAGGGAGGGAAATTACTAGGATAATAAGCGAGAATTGCTTCTTGTCATGAAAAGCTAAAGAAATGAAACCGATAAGCAGGCCTAAAAATAAAACGGTGAACCAGGCAAACTCCAACTCCGAAATCGCCAAAAAAACAGCCCCGAGGATCATTCCCAACCAGAACTGCCATCGTCCGGAAAACTGCCGAAAACCCGTTAATTTCTGACCTAACACCGAGTCCATACTAGAGTTCGGGAATAGAAGCGCATACCGGCAGATTCAGGTAGCGCTCCACGTCTTCCGGCAGGTTTATGGTATCGTCCCAATAGGTCAGGAAAAAGGCGACGCTTAAACTCACTACCACTGACAGAACCAGTCCCAGAATGGTGTTCAACACCAGATTGGGACTCACCGGCTTCAAAGGAGTGGCGGCGAAACTGACCACCTTGACGTTATCCAGGCGCTCGTCAGTATTTTGGGCAATAAGACTGTCTTGATATTTTTTCCACAGGATTGCCAGAGTCTCTTGTTTCGTATCGATTTCTCTGTTGAGATTGCTCAGCGCCACTTCTTGGGCCGGAAGCCGTTCAATCTCCTTCTTGAGCGAGGCAACCGTTTCCTCCACTGCCTGTTTTTCGGCTTCGAGGGCTTTGAGTTTGGCCAACTCCCGGTCCAAGATCTGATTCACCTGCTGGCGTATCTGTTTATCCAACTCTTTGATCTGAGATGACGCGGTCTCAACCTGCCGGCTGGCGCCAGTGTAGCGCTGATTGACCGAATTCAATTGATATTGCATATTAATAAGCTTGTTCTCCAGATCCTGCACCTGGACATCTTGGGCAATTTCCGGTAGTGGAATTAACAGCTTCGGATTCGTTCGGCGCAGATCCTGAATCTTTTCAATCTTCGCTTTAATGTTAATAATTTCCTTCTGAATGCTGGTGCGCGCCGTCTCATAGGTATCTAACTGCTTCAAAATCAGCCGGCTCTGCTCCTCAAACGCCAGGAGGCCGGTTTTCTCCTTAAGTTGAACGAGCTGGTCCTGCAATTTTTTCAAATCTGCCTTGACGATGTCGATCTGTTCGGCGAAAAATGAACACTGCGCCTTATTTAAATTGATCATCATGTGTTGCCGGAGATAATCCGAGGTCACCGTATTGACCACTTTCTTTGCCATGACCGGATCCCGGTCGCGATATTTCAGGCGAACAATCTGAGATTCAGCAGCAGGCTCGGCTCTTAAAGCTTTCTGTAATTTCAACACCGCCATTTCAATGGCCTGCTCCTCCGTCGGAGCGGAAACGAGACCGATTTTCGTCAAAACCCAGGTAAAGGCGCTGCGGACCTTCCGTATAATGGTGCGCACGGTTCCGAAAAAGCCGGTTTCCTGAATGATCGGCCGGTCATACAGCTTGAGTGTTTTGACCACCTTTTCCATCACCGGACGGCTTTTGACGATCTCGATTTCGGTATTCACCTCCTCCTTGGGGTTCATCATCACCGTACGGCTGCTGTCGGCCCGCGGCAAGGGCATCAGGATTTCCTGATTGATCCGACCCTGCACCATCACCGCCGTCGCCGCTTCGTAGGTAGGTGGCAGAAAGAGACTCCCCAAAATGATCGTCAGCAGCATGATGAGAATGAGGTGCAGGATCATTTTTTGCCGTTTGAAAAGGCTAAAGATAAGCAGACGTCCGGTAATTTTTACATCCATAGTACGATCTCCATCATGCTAACCACCTGCCTCCGATGCCATTAATCCCAAAATTCCCGCCGCGGATACGGTAAGGCGTCTCTCCATAAAACGATTTGCGTCGGCGCCATAGTGAAGAGAAATTTCTTACTCAGCCTAAAGGTCTGCTCTATGGACGAGATCTGAATATCCAACAGACCATGCGGAGGAACGTAGCAGTACTGGATGATATCCGGTTTGAGTATGGCCCCAAAAATCGGTTCTCGATATTTATCTGCATACGTCGCTGTGATCCTGATCCGCCATTGACCGTGCACCGGAGGAGCCTCCAGCCAGAACCAGACAGTTTCCACATTACCCAGTAGGATCTGAAACCTGGCTTCCTTGCGGTTCGACAACCGCATGGCATGCGGTGACCGCACAATCCGGATACGCTGCTCGGGCGCCGCGTCGGCTCTGACTTCCACGGGAACGTGGTTGGCCAAACCATAGTAGCCTCCCCCGATCTGGTCGGCAAAATCAGGCAAGGCGACATTAATCACGCCGGGCGGCAGATTCATCTCCTGCGGCGGCAGCCAATCCTGCCCCCAGCAACAGACTGCCGTCAGGCCTAAGCCACACAGGCAGCCTAACAATCCTTTCCCGATCCGGCTCAATTGATACATAGAAAATAAAGTTTCTGGTTACCGGTTTCAGGTTGTTGGCCAGCTAGGGTGCCCATACCGGATATTCAATATAATATTGTAGGCTTACACCAAAACTGCCGGGTATCGGCAACAGATCGCGGATATATTCCCGAACGTATTGGTTCAGCTTGGCAATGCCGGTTTTCGGAACAATGACTACATCGCCCCCCCGCAATTCTACGTCGTTTAAGATACTGTTGCCTTTCAGCGGTTCGGCCAGATTAGTCTGAATCCACTCCGGCTTCTCAAAATATCCCCGGCGCAAGATAACCACTCGGGAGAGATCGCCGCTATCTTTGATCCCCCCACCTTTCATAATCCCCTGAATTGCTGTCAGGCGGCCTTCTAACTTAATCAATTTGGGGGCGTTAATTTCTCCTCCGACGAATACTTCCTGGGCCGTTGCTTTGGTAAGGGCAATCGTTAGATAACTCTTCTTGAAATGAATCTTTTTGGCCGTTGTATCGCCCACCAACAAGGCAATGTCGGGTTTTTTGATATATTTCCGGTAAGAGGCGATTAACTGCTGCCGCAATTCCTCCGGCTGCCGTCCGGCTGCTTTTACCTCCCCCACCATCGGCAGCGACACCGAGCCGTCAGACGGGATTCTTACTCCGATATTCAGTTCCGGATTATAGATAAAACGCAGGTCGAAGTAATCGCCTTCCTTTAATACTTCCCCATAACGACTCTGATTTACAAAGTTCTGATATTTTGTGCTGGCGGTTTGCCGCAATTCCTCCAGGGTCAAACCACTCACCGCGACCTCGCCGATCAGCGGCAGGACGACCTTGCCGTCCGGACGGACGGTGACTTCGGTATTGAGTTCGGGATTGAGCAGAAACTTAATGGCTAAGGCATCCCCCAAACCGATGCGGTACGATTCTTCCACTACCGCACCTGGAGGTGGTGCGGATAAATCCGGATAGCTCCTTCTCTCTATCCGGTCCGGACCCGAACAACCTGATAATAATATCCCCAGAAACAACATCAATAGTATTCGATGCCGCATCGTAAAACCCCTCGCCCCGGATCGCCGTTTTTCTCCGCCTCCAACCCGGTATTATGAGAGTTCAACCTGATGGTGGTATTTCAAAAAACTGTCGGCAACAATCCCTTAAATAATAATATCCTTAATATTTCCACAACTTGCGATAAATAAAACCTGGTATGGGATATTTCCGGCGGTTTAATACCAATTCCAATTTTTCCCGCACCTGGGGAGAAAATTTGGCAATGGCATTGCTCACCACCGGCGCCCGAGATATTCCGGCAGCAATGATCAACAGAACGTTATGGACATAATGGGCAAACAGATTTGATTCCAGGTATTCATTGATCGCCGGACCATCGATAACGATGAATGAATAGTGCGTTGCCAATTTTCGGAAGACGGTATGCAGACGATCATGCTCCAATTCTCTGCTCCGTTCCTCTTTATCGCCGCCCGCCCCTATGACCCACACATTAGACAAATCGGTCGGCTGGGCAACCTCTGCACTATCTCGGGCTCCCGTCAGCAGATCAATGAAACCGATATCCTGTCGCAGCCCCCATGCCTGGCTGAGACAGGGATAATGAAAGTTGCCATCGATTAAAAGAATCTTTTCCTGTTTATTTCGAGCGGCAACATTAGCCAGTCCCAACGCCACCGTAGTGGCGCCTTCTCCTTTCGTAGCAGAACAGACCAGCACCAGGCCAGGTGTCTTTTTGACCTCTTTTACCATTAAGTATTCATATAAGTTGGCAAAATATCTCTGGGCTGGCGGTTTCCGGACGAGGCGCAATGTCCCGGTATAATCTATGACTTCTGTGTCTGTCCGGGGTGATTGGGGAGCCTCCAGTCCGGCGGGAAGGGTCCGGGGACGGCTAAAAATATCCTGCCAACCTGAAAAGAACTTTCTGCTTTTGATATTTAGACCCATATTAAGCCCTTACTCGTAATGAGAAATTCTAAGATTTAGAGTTCCGAGTTGCTAAGAAAATAACTGCTGCCCGGACTAGAAAGCATGTGGTGCCAGTGAACCATTGAATGGTCTGCGGCTGATATAAAAAGCATGACAACTACAAGAATATCTTAGCCGGACACCCGGCGCGATATAACTCAGTTAACCTAATACGCCCCTCTCTTCTTAAGCACCGCGGCAACAGTCAGCAACAAGATCTGCAAGTCTAGCCAAAAGGACCAATGATCGATATATTGCATATCGAGTCTCATCCATTCCTTAAAAGAAAGAGAGCTGCGACCTTGAATCTGCCAGAAACAGGTTAAACCGGGTCTGACGCTGAAGCGCCGTCGATGCCAGTCCTCATTAAAACCTTTGTAATCGCGCACCGGCAGGGGTCTCGGACCTACCAGACTCATGTCGCCAGCCAAAACGTTAAAGAGCTGCGGCAGTTCATCAATGCTGGTCCGACGCAGGATGTTGCCGAGAGGGGTCACCCGGGGATCATCCTTTATTTTGAAGACCGGACCATCGGCCTCATTGAATTTCTTTAATTCATCCTGTCGCTTCTCCGCGTCAGGAATCATGGTACGAAACTTGTACATCTTAAAAAGCCGCTTATTAAAGCCCAGTCTCTCCTGGACAAAGAAAACCGGTCCCGGGGATGTGAGTCTGATCAGAAAAGCCACCACGAGAAATAATGGTGAGAGAAACACGATTAACATGAGTGATGCGATAAAATCAAACAGTCGTTTCCCAGCCAGCGGCAATCCCCCTAGAATGCCGTTGTAGACAGAAATCACCGTGTTGTCAGCAAACTGCTCAAACTTGGAGCGGGCCAACTTAAGATTGCGCAGGAGATAGAAACTGTCTGAAATAAACCGGACCATCACCCCCTGCTCCAAACATTGTTGCACAATCCTGGAGACCTCCCGATAAAACGTATTTAAAGGAAGATCAATGATGACCTCATCAACCACATGACCCCTCAAATACTCAGGAAAATCTTTAAAATCCGATACTAATTCGTAATCGGAATCCCGAAATTTTTTCATTCCCGGCCATTCCCGATCGACAAAACCAATGACCCGATAGCCCAATTCAAGCTTATTTTCGATTGATCGGGCAAAATCTACCGCCCGCGAGTTTGTGCCCACAATCAGGACGTAGGTTATTTGCAGACCGCGACGCCGTAAAAATTCCAAAAAAATTCTCAAGGAAATCCGGATTATTATTTTCGCCACGGTAAGATAAAGCCAGAAGAGAAAGAGGAATATCGGGGTGGCAATGGCGACTTGAAAGATTACGCTCATCAGATAAAGCACCAGAGTGCAGGAAGTGGTGGCATGCACAACGTCGATCAAATCCGTTTTCCAGGATTCAAAACGCCGCGCCTGATAGAGATTAAACAGGTTGAGCAGCGCATACCAGATCGCCATTAAGATCAATATTATCAAAAAATTGCTGAATTTGAGGCGAATGGAAAGAAAATCCCTGAAACCCAGACCCTCTAACTGTTTCGATACCGACGAAGCGGCCAGCACAAAACAGACCAGCAGAGTGATCTGATCCAAAATCTTTATTGATCCAATAATTAACTGGCGATTTATACTATTCACTTTAATATCCGCGTCCGGAGACTCCTAAATCTGGAAACTTTTTCGCTCCGGACATTGTCTGACGCCACCTTTTTAAGGATTTATCGGTAATTAGGCGTCAAAAGGTTAAAAAAATAATATGAAAGTTCTATACGATTTAAATACCTGCGAATCAAACTAGACAATGCACTTTAGTTGCTCGGGGCCAATACCAGATTCGCTCCTATGGATAAGCCTGCCGGTACTGCAAGGTTGTAGAGCGAAAAAGCGGATTCCGTCCCGCCGCAGTTGGAAAACGATTGCTGCACAGGCTGGAAGCCTGTGCCACCGGGATCTGAGAAAACAGCACACTAGTGCTAATTCGCCCGCACATGATATACTCAATTTTATAAGGGTTCCCCCCAGGCATAACGGGGAAGAGAGGATATGGCAAAGATATATATTCTACTATTTAATATCAACTACTTTTAGATAATAAATCTGGCTAATGATAGATTTTTAGAGCCGCGGCGATCCTTCGTGTTCGCCCTGACTATCTTTTTTGTGCACAACAGTCCGATACTTCGTAATAAATGAAGTCGCAAGGGGAATGGGGAAAATGCACAGACCTGTTTTAGTGCTCATGGGAGTCTTGCTGCTGGCGGTTATGGGATGTAATGCCGAGCCGCCCAAGATCGGGGTGGTGGACGTGATCAGGGTAACCAATAATTCCGTTGCCGGCAAAATGGCCAACGCAGAACTCAATGTCCTGATCAAAGCCAAACAGGCGCTGGTGAAGGAAAAGGCTGAGGCTTTCGAGAAGCTGAAAAAAAGTCCCAGGAAGGAAAATGCTGCGGCCAAAAACTTGAAAGAGGTCGAATTGAATAAGGCAGCCGTCGAATATCAGAAACTGGTTGCCGCCTCTGATGAAGAAATCAAAAAGAAAGCGGCGGAATTGCGAGGCAAAATATTTGAGCAGATAAGAAAGGTTTTGGAAACCATCGGCAAGGAAGATAATTTTCTCCTGATCCTGACAACCGAAAATGCCCCGTATTTCCAGAAGACCATAGACATCAGCGAGAGGGTCATAAAAAAATATGACGAAATGAATCAGGCCAAATAGGAACCCCGACTGAATTCAGGGGGCTGCCCCTCGATCTTTAACCGATAGCCCACCCCCGGTTCGGTTATCAGGAAAACCGGCCGCGCCGGGTCATCTTCCAGTTTTCGGCGCAGATTGAGAATGAAAACGCGCAGATAAATATTCTGTGCAGTCGCGCCCGGTCCCCACACCTCTTTTAAGAGTTGCCGGTGAGTGACCACCTTATCGCGGTATTTTATGAGCGTACCGAGCAGCTTGTATTCGATGGGGGATAGGCGGATTTCCTCCTGGTCGCGCCAGATCTGGCGGCGCTCGAAGTCGATGGTGATCTTTCCAAACCTGACCGTGGTTTCGCTGGCGCCCTCTTCGGTCGGCACCGCCCGTCTGAGGACCACCCTGATCCGGGCCAGCAACTCCCCCATACCGAAGGGTTTGGTAAGATAGTCGTCGGCTCCGGCGTCCAGATTGATGATTTTCTCCCTCTCCTGGCCTCGGGCCGACAGAACGATGACGGGCACCTGGGACCATTCCCTGATCTGCTTAATAATATCGATGCCGTCCATATCCGGCAGCCCCAGATCCAATAAGATCAGGTCAGGCACCCTGGCGAAGGCCTGGGCCAACCCCTCCTGGCCCGTTTCTGCTTCAATGAGTTCGTATCCCTGGGTCACCAGCGTGAGGCGCAGAAAGCGCCTGATGTTGGCATCGTCTTCAATCAACAGGATACTAGGCTTCATTTCGAGTCTCCTGCTCCAGGTCTAACATCGGTTCCTGCCAATCGGGCTGGTCTCCCGTAAAGGGCAGCGTAAAATGAAACGCCGCTCCTCCTTCCGGCCGGTTGATGGCGTTGATCTGACCGTCATGCGCCTCAATAATACAACGGCAGATGGCCAGACCCAGCCCGGCCCCGCGGATCGCGCCCGGCCGCGCCTGATAAAACTTTTCAAAAATCCTTTCTTCCTGGCCGGGAGGCAGACCCGGTCCCTGATCCGCAACCACCAGGTGCAGGGCTTCGGGCTCCAAAGCACCGGAAATTTCTATCTTTGTCCCTGGTGGGGTATATTTGCTGGCATTTTCTAACAGATTGATGAAAACCCGCTCTATCAGTAAGGCGTCCATCTGCACGAGCGGCAGGTCTTGAGGCAGGTTGATGGTCACCGAATGCTGCTTGAGCTGACCCTCCAATTGGCTCAAAGCACAGCCGATCACTTCTTCCAGGACATGCCATTCCTTGTTGATCCTGATCTCCCCGCTCTGCAGCCGGCTGATTTCCAGCAGGTTTTGGACGACCAGATCAAGTCGTTTGGCTTCCTCATAAATCGTCTGAATGAGTTCCAGGCGGATTTTGTCATCCAGATTCTCCTGCGCCTCCAGCAGGCTGCTGGCGGACCCGGCAATAACCGTCAGGGGAGTGCGCAGGTCGTGGGAGACGGAACTCAGCAGGGTGTTGCGGAAGCGTTCCGCTTCGACCTGCAACTGCGCCCGGCGGGTTTGCTGACTTAAGCTTTCCCGTTCCAGGGCCAGGGCGATCTGATGGCCCAAGGCCTCCAAA
The DNA here is from genome assembly GCF_000195295.1 of Desulfobacca acetoxidans DSM 11109. Classification (NCBI taxonomy): domain Bacteria; kingdom Pseudomonadati; phylum Thermodesulfobacteriota; class Desulfobaccia; order Desulfobaccales; family Desulfobaccaceae; genus Desulfobacca; species Desulfobacca acetoxidans. The sequence continues at coordinate 1,521,943 of NC_015388.1, read as the reverse complement.
AGGCGGAGATATTCCACCTCTACATACTTACCCGTCGACGGCGACCGCCGCTCCAACCGCAGAACCCCGAGAACCTGTCGGTTGGCAGTCTTCAGGGGCATATACAGACCTTTAACCTGGGGAAGGGTTTGGGTTCCGGCTCCAGCCAGGCAGTTATTTTTAAAAACCCATTGGGCTACCATACCCTCCCGCACATCGTCTTGGGGCAACGGCTCACCGGCCCGCACCTCCAGATCATCCATATGCGGCAGGAGTATGCTTACCCGGCTGTCGAACAGACGGCTGATCTGCTCAACGGCAGCCGCCAGCAGTTCTTCCAGACCGGATTTCCCCAGCAATCCCTGGTTCATGTCGTACAGGGCGGTCGTCTGCCATTCCTGTTGGCGCGCCACTTTGGCCTGGTAGCGAGCCCGCGCCGTCAGGCCACTGATCAGGGTGGCAACTACTAACATCATCACGAGAGTGACGGTGTATTCGACATTCTCCACCCAGAAAGAGAAGTAGCGCGTAACAAAAAAGAAAGCGAACAACCCGATACTGAGTAAAGACGCCAAAATCGTCGGGCCGCGTTCAGACACCGTGGCGATGATCACCATGGTCAGCAGGTAGAACATCACCAGATTACTGAGGGGCAGATAATAAAATACTCCGAAGGCTAGAACAGTACAAAGTATTACGCCGGCCACCGCCAGGAAATAACCCTTCAGCCGCCTGGGTAGTTGCAGCGTTCGCCTCTTCCCCGGCTGCGGAGCCGTACTTTCCGGCGCCACCAGGTAGATATCCACTCCCTCCAGACCTCGGAGTAATTTTGTCGCCAGGGATGTTGTCAACCGGGAATACCATTTTTTCTGCTTCGATCTTCCCAGAAATATGGTGGTGATGCCATTCTGGCGGGCAAAGTTGATAATCTCCGCAGCAACCACCAGACCGGAAACCTTGAAGGTTTTGGCCCCCCAGGATTCGGCCGCCTGGAGACTGTGGACCGCATGTTCTCTATCACTCCTGGTTCCATCAGTATGGGAGGGGGTATCGACGAACAGGGCATACCATTCTGCCTTCACTCCCTCCGCCATCCTCCGGGCAGTCTGCACTAACTCGAGGGCGTTAGAGTCGGGACCCAGGCAGACCAGGAAGCGTTGTCCGGCCGGATGGCTGGCTGAATCCGGGGAGGTGATTCCTTCGACAGGGTCTCGATGGTTCGGGGGCATAGGGCCATCTGCTCCTGATAACAATAATTTTCCTAGTATACCCGATTATTAACCCATTTCCCATTCCCTTTTCCCCCTTCCCTCTTCCCTCCTCCCTGCTTCTCAGCGGCTCATGGTCAAAGGCCGGACAAAGGTGGCGATGAGCAGGAAGGCATTGCTCAAGACCACGGTAATAAGCATGGGCACGAAACAGGCCTTGATATAGCCCAGGAAGGAAATATGGTAGCCGGCCTTTTCCGCCAGACCCACGGTAACCACATTGGCGCTAGCCCCGATCATAGTGCCGTTGCCGCCCAGACAGGCCCCCAGGGCCAGGGACCACCACAGGATGCCGGTTTCAGCCCCCGGGATGGTGGTATTCAAAAAGGCCACTATGGGCAGCATGGTCGCCGTGAAGGGAATGTTGTCAATGAAGGCGCTGGCAATGGCGCTGACCCACAGGACCATGATCACTGCCAGGGTCAGATTCCCCCGGGAAACATCTAAGACCCATTCGGCAATGATCTGAATCAATCCGGTTTCCTCGGCGCCCGCGATGACCATAAACAGAGCGATAAAAAAGACCAAAGTGGGCCACTCCACTTCTTGTTCCAGCATCTCTACAATGTCTGCCCGGGAGATGGCCAGGAGGACCATGGCCCCGGTGAGCGCCGCAATCGACGGCTCCATGTGCAGCACGCCATGAATCACAAACAAAAAGATAGTAAACCCTAACATGACCAATCCCATCACTGTCAGTTTCATATCTTTGATGCGGTATTCCGATTTCATAAAATCAATGGTGCGTCCCACATCCTTCACGTCCGCCTTCAGGTAATCCCTTTTGTACCAGTATATATAGCACGTCACAGTAATGACCATGCAGATGGCAATAATGATAACCAAGTTCGTCACGAAATCCATAAAGGTCAGGTTGGCATAGGAACCGATAAGGATATTAGGCGGATCGCCGATCAGGGTGGCGGTGCCGCCGACGTTGGAGGCAAAGACCTCGGGAATCAACAAAGTCACAGGATTGATCTTCAACGTAACGGCAATTTCGATGGTCACCGGGATCATCAGCAGCATAGTGGTGACATTGTCCAGGAAGGCGGAACAGACCGCAGTCACTACCATGAGAATACCTGACAGGATAAAAATATTTCCCCTTGCCAGGGCATAGGATTTATAGGCCAGCCACTGGAACATGCCGGTCTTTTTCAGCACCCCGACGATGATCATCATGCCCATGAGCAGGAAGATGACATTCATATCGATAGCGGCAATGGCATCTTCAAAGGAAAGGATAAAGTAATTTTTGTCAAAAGTTCCAGCCGTATAGCTGATGAATAACACCAGTGCCGCCCCTAAGAGCGCCGCCAGAGTCCGGTGCATCAGTTCGGCCGCGATGATGATATAGACCAGCAGCAAAATAGCCGTCGCAAGCCAAAAAGCCGGCGTAATGGTTCTGGCCAAGCCAAAATCACCCTGGGCTTGAAACAGTCTGTTGCCGTCTTTATCAACCCCCGTTTGCAGCACTTGCACCGCTGTTGGGGCCAGCTTTTTCCAGGAAGGTTTGTAGGCCGCCACTTCCACCTTGGCCTCGGGCAGAGTCCCGGCGGGAAAAATAAATTCCGATAGAAAACTCCCTGATTTGTCGGTGGAAATCTTTTCGCCAGTGACGGTCCGGACATGTTGGCCGTTTACCAGCACTGCCACTTCCACTTCTTTCACCCCTTGTCCCTGGGGATTTTGCATCGCTCCAGCCAACGACAGCCTGTCCCCGGCCTGTGGCACCGCCGCCAGAACGGTCTGAAATCCTGCAAAGACCATAAGAGAAATCACCAGAACTACCGCAATAGCCGGATACCGTGCTTTTATCATATTAATACTCCTTATTTCGAATAGTTAGCAATAGTGCCAACAAAATATAAAAGGCCTCCCAGGTGACAGACTCCTCCTGGAAGGCCTTTCTGCTTACCGCCCTAAGGGGTGTCTTACGCACCCCTCAGCCTGAACTGCTTCCCTCAAGACATGAAGGAAATACACAGTGCAGGTCTGTTGGCCAGCGTTATCTATCGGCCGAATATGAACGTCTCATCCCCAACTTGGTGTCGGCAGGATGGTTTTTTCCTCTAAGGCTATTCCTCCCTTTTCTCTCTTCCCTGCTTCTCAGCGGCTCATGGCCAAAGGCCGGACAAACGTGGCGATGAGCAGGAAGGCGTTGCACAAGGCCACGGTAATGAGCATGGGAACGAAACAGGCTTTCATGTAGCCCAGAAAGGTTATGCGGTAACCGGCCTTCTCTGCCAGACCAACAGTGACCACGTTAGCCGATGCTCCGATCATGGTGCCGTTGCCGCCCAGGCAGGCCCCCAAGGCCAGGGACCACCAGAGGATGCCGGTTTCAGCACCGGGAATGGTAGTATTTAAAAAGGCCACGATAGGCATCATCGTCGCCGTGAAAGGAATGTTGTCGATAAAGGCGCTGGCGATAGCGCTGACCCACAGAACCATAATCACTGCCAGGGTCAGATTGCCCTGGGAGACATCCCGAACCCATTCGGCAATGATCTGGATCAGTCCGGTTTCCTCTGCCCCGGAGATCACCATAAACAGGGCGATAAAAAAAATCAGGGTGGGCCACTCCACCTCATGTTCTAACATCTCCACGATGTCCACCCGGGAGATGGCCAGCAGGAACATGGCCCCGGTCAGCGCCGCAATGGAAGGTTCCATGTGCAGCACGCCGTGAATAATGAACAGGAAAATGGTAAAAGCCAGCAAGGCCAGGCCCATGACTGTCAGTTTGACGTTGGTGATGCGATACTCTTCCTTCAAATATTCGATGGTACGGCCTACATCTTTGACCTCGGCTTTGAGGAAATCCTTTTTATACCAAAAGACATAGTAAATTACGGCAATTACCAAACATATGGCGCAAATTATGGTAAGATTTACCACAAAATCCGCAAAGGTCAAGTTGGCATAGGAGCCGATGAGGATGTTGGGCGGGTCGCCGATCAGGGTGGCAGTGCCGCCGACGTTGGAGGCGAAGACCTCAGAGATCAGCAGACTGATGGGGTTAATCTTCAAAGTGACGGCAATTTCAATGGTCACCGGGATCATCAATAGCATTGTGGTAACATTATCTAAAAAAGCCGACACTACTGCGGTGACTACCATGAGAATGCTCGCCAATACAAATATGTTACCCTTGGCCAGGGCGTAGGATTTGTAGGCCAACCATTGGAACATGCCGGTTTTTTTCAGAACGCCGACAATGATCATCATACCCATGAGCAGGAAGATGACATTCATGTCGATGGCGGCAATGGCGTCCTCAAAGGACAAAATAAAGTAGCTTTTGTCAAAGGTCCCGGCGGTGTAACTGATAAACAAGATAATCGCGGCTCCCAGCAGGGCCGCCAAGGTGCGATGCATCCACTCCGCCGCAATAATGACATACACCAGCAGCAAGATAAAGGTAGCAATCCAGAAAGCCGGGGTTATCTGGCGCTTAATATTGAAGTTCTGCTGGGCCTGGAAAAGCTTATTGCCCGCGGCATCCGTACCCGATTCCACCACTTGCACCGCGGTGGGCTCCAAAGGAACCCAGGAAGGTTTGAAGGCCTTAACCTCAACTTTGGCTGCCGGCAGAGTCCCCGCCGGCAACACAAATTCACCCAGAAAAGCCCCGGATTTGCCAGTGGCAACGTCTTCATCCTTCATGGTCTGGACATGCTGGCCGTTGACCAGCACTTCCACTTCCACCTCTTTGACGCCCCGCCCCTGGGGGTTCTTCATAGTTCCCGCCACGCTTAGCCGGTCGCCGGCCTGGTTCGACGGGACGGCCATGGCCGTCGTTCCGGCCAGAAGTCCGGCCAGGAATATCAAGGATAGCATAATTATAGAAATTTTTACGTTTTTCAGCATGAGCAATAATCCTTGGTCGATCAAGTCAGTTTAACTATCTTGCAGGTGCGGTTCGTGAACCGCACCTACGTACGGGGTGTCATAATTTATTTGGTCAACACCGGCATTCCTTGAAGCGGCCAGATCAAATAGACAAACACCATCAGTACGACCATCAGGATAGCATTGGCAATCCAGCCGTAGCCAAAAAATTCACCGGTAGTAAACTGCTTACTCTCATAAGCAATGGCGTTGGGAGCCGCGCCAATAAGCAGATTGAAAGGCATCCCGGCCGTGACCAGGGAGGCAAACAGAATAACATGGGGAGCAACGCCCAAGTACTTAGCAATAACCAGGGAAACTGGTAAAGAGATGGCGATGGCAGCCACATTCATAATAAAGTTGGTCATCATCAGGACAAAGAAGGCGATGCCCAGGACAAAGACCAGCCAATTAGCGTTGAGGAACATGGTAAGCCAGTGCACTGCCATCCACTCTGCGGCCTTGGTCTGCCAGAGACAAAAGCCGATGGACATGGCGCCGCCGAAGAGCAGGATGATGTTCCAGGGTATGGCTTCCAAATCTTCGACGGTGAGGGTCTTGGACATAAAAAAAGCCAGGGTGGCGATTAAAACAATACCGGCCCGGCTGAAAGGTTTAGGGATAAAGGAATTAATCATGAACAGAGCCACAACCACTGTCACGGTAACGATGACGAAGTATTCCTTGCCGCTCATTGGACCCAGTTCCCGGGACAGTTCCTTGGCCTTTTCCCGCAGGCCGACGATACGCTCCTTTTCGGGACGGAAGCAGAAGACGATAACCAGATAAATCAGGAATACCATCAGCCAACCGATGGGGAACATGTACCAGGTGAGTTCGAAGAAACCGATGTCCGAACCGGTGAACTCTTTGAACATACCCGCTGCGGCCACACCCCGGGCTGCGCCCAGGAAGGTGACGATGGACCCGGCGCCGGCCACCCAGGCCATGCCGATAAAGAGGCCCTTGCCAAACTTGGTGGGCTGATCGGAATCAGTATAAAGGGCATTAATGGCCAGCAGCAATGGGAAGACGGCGGCGGCCACTGCGGTGTGGGCCATAAGGTGTGTCATGGCGGCCGTAACAATAAAAGAACCCAGATAAATCATGGTGGTTCTCTCGCCCACCACATCCAGCATTTTATAGGCCATCCGCTTAGTTAACCCCGAAGCCGTGAATGCCATGCCAATGACCACGGAGCCAAAGATAAACCAGACGGATGGATCCAAAAAATCCCCCAAGGCTTGTTTGGCGGTACGGATAGAGAACAGGGTCTGAAAAACGCCGATAGCGATGGCCGTTGCCCCGATTGGCATGACCTCAAAGACCCACCAGATGCCTGCCATGAGAAAGAGTCCGATTGATAGCTTGCCAGTTGGGGAAAGCCTGAAAATCTTACCCGAAGGGTCTGTTGCATCCGGTAACCCTGGTAAAAAATAGAAAAGGACAAAAATACCGAAACCCAGGAGAATGAAAAAAATCCGTTTCCAATCAACAACCTTTTTGGGTGGTGCCAGAATGATCTCTTCAGGCATTTCCGGCAGGCCGGCGCTCATAGGAACTTTTTTGGTTTCCTCTGCCATAGTAGTTACTCCTTACCGATCTTTCAAATTGCGCTGAGGTTCAATCGCCCAGAACTACTTGTGAAATCTCTTGGAATAAGTCGCTCAAGCGCACCATGCCAGCTACCTTCTTCTCCAGAATGACCGGCATCATGCCAACGTCTTCGCGAATCATCAGAAACAGGGCCTTGGTGATGGGGTCGTTGCCGTCCACCGTAACCTTTATGGGACTCATCACCTCGCTCACCGCCTTTTGGGAGGCCTCCCTCATACCGGGGCCGAACATATCTCCCATGAGCACGGCCAGATTGGGGTCGGCCTTGATAAGACCAGAATCTTTGGCAAACCGGGGCTCCAGGCCGCGCAGGATATCGCGCAGGGTTAGCATACCCATGAGCTGATACTTTTCGTCGAAGACCAATACGGCCCGGGGTTCGAAACTGCCTTCAAACTTTATGGTTGCTTCCCGGATAATAGCCATAGCCTGGCGCAGGGTGAACCAGTACGGGATGTGAGGATAATCTTCCAAGGGGATCATCACATCTTTAACCTTTTTGGTGTATGGCATAATGACAGCCTCCTTATTAGGGAATGTTGGTTGAAAGTTAATGCGGTTCTTTTCGGTAATTCCTTATCTAATGGCAATTCGCTGACAAACGCAGCTTCGGGATAAAGGGAAAAATTTTCTGCTCGCCCTAAACGCTCGCCGTTGCACGCCATGGATATTTTTTAGCAAGGGGGAAGTTAAAAGGGGGTTAAAAAAGGGGATGGGGGTGTAAAAATTATGTTAAAACGAAAAAACCTCGGGCACAATAGCCGTTTTCGCTATCCCGCCCGAGGTAAAGGATCTTAACCTTGTAAAAACATCAGATCCTCGCTACGCTCAGCATGCCAAAATGGAATGATATGATACCTATAACATGAAACACCTCTGCCGGTAGAAAAGTAACCCTGCCTGCAACCGGTATTACAGCGACTTGCTGTCAAACAGAGACTATCTGTAGAGGCGAATCTGGTATTCGCCCAAAACGACTCAGGATGGCGGTTTCACCGCCATCCTGGGCCATTTGCAAAAGGTCATACTTGTTATACGAACCAGAGTTTGCTTCCGGTTAGCTTCTTTTCCGCAGGCCGACCAACCGCAACAGGCCGCTGCCGAGGAGCAGCAAGCTGCCGGGGAGAGGAACGGCATGAACAATGTCATTGCCGCACAGGGCGGTGCCCCAGAGGAATTCGGCATTGGAAAAGGGTGCAGCCATATTGGGGAAGACGATGTCGATCTGCCAATCCGGGATGAGATTATTGATATCGTTGTCCAGTTGTTTCCAGGTCATATTGCCGACGAAACCCATGTATTCCTCATAACTCGTCATGAGGACTTCCACTGGCGAAATCTCGGTTCCGGCCGCATCACTGCTGGATTTGTAAGCGCCGCCGAAATTTACCTTGGGGATCGGGTTGGCTTGGGCAAAACTGGTATCCCATTGATACACATAGGCCAGAAAGACATTGCCGGCGTTTTGATTATTATTGGCATACGCCTGCATATTGATGCCTAATTCAAAGGGGCTGACGGCGCCGGGGAAATGGGCCTGGGTAACACTATCATAGGCGGCAGTGGCTGAAGCAGCGTTGATGGCCAGATCCGCCACACCCCAGTTTTTGCCGGCAATATTCCAGCCGCCGGGCTTATTGTTGGTCAAGATCGTGATGCTAAAGGGGTTATAGTTGATGGTGATGGAGTCAGTAGAAAATTGTTTGCCGATAATATCCCGGAAGACACCGGTACCGGCATAGCCCCCCCCGACCGTCTGCCCACTAACCCAAACCTCGGCGTCGGTATACGGCGGATTTGAAGCTACATCATTAATGGTTAAAGCCGAGGCGGCTGCCGGCATCATCACCAACAGCGCCAGGCTAAGAAAAACAAGGCTTTTTTTTCTCATTTCGATTCGTCCTCCTTGGGTACAACCATGAGATGGATGCGGATTTAAACACGCTATTTAACAATATCCTGACATGCCAAGCTGGGCTTGCCTGTTCGTTCCGCCCTGACAACCCTCCCTTCAAAAGAATAGCTGTATTAAAGCAATCCAAATTTTTTATTTGTATCTCTTACCCGTGCAAATATCCTGCCAATAACCTTCACACTCCTTTTCAGCGTCGGTTACCGGAACCCTCTATAATTATGCTCCAAGGTTCCTGCCGCGATGAAAGAAATAAAATCCAGAAGTTAGCCGAGTTCAAGGGTCTTGGCAGTTAAAAATGAGGAAGGGAAAAATTATCCGAACGGAATATGTTTTTTCTTAAAAAACGCTTAGAAAGGTATAATCAGGCAGGCAGATTGTTCAGTTGGATAAACATGATGTTCAATCTAATGAACGGTTTAATTACCAAGCTCTAAGTAATCATTATCATTATAATAAATAGAATATAATTAAACAATTATCGTATATTCTTAATTCCAGATAGAGCGCTGTAAGTCAAATAATTATAGTCAGATAGAATGGTTAGACCTGCCGTGGCATGGTGTTGTGAACGTCAAACGCGAAGAGCGCGGCGAGATTTCCTCCGGCGTCGTTATAACCGCCTGGTTCCCACTGCCAGTTGCCGTAGTCCCGCTTTATTGAGGATCGTGATCATAGGTCCTTTGCTTTCAATCAGACCTTCCCGCGCCATCCTGCCGAGGACGCGGGAGAGGGTCTCGGGGCTGGAACCCAGCAGGCCGGCAAGCTGACCCTTGGAGATGTCCAACTCATATTCGGTCGCTCCCTGTTTCTGATCGCTCTGAAAGAGGACGTAGGCCGCCAGTCGCCCGGACACTTCTTTTAAAGATAAATCCTCTATTAAAGCCGCCAACTGATAGAGCCTTTTAGATAAAACAGCAAGCATATTCATAGCCAGAGAGGGGTGCCGCCGGATGAGCTCCAAAAATCTGGTCCGGGGGAAAAAGAAGATGCGGCTCTCCTCCAGGGCCTCGGCATTGGCCGGGAAGCGTTGACCGGCGAAGACCGGTGCCTCGGCAAACGGTTCGCCCGGTCCGAAAATATGTATGATCTGTTCTCTGCCCTCGGGAGAAAATTTGTAAACCTTCACCTTACCGCTGATCAGGACAAATAAACCTTTACCCTCATCTCCCTCCATAAAGATGATCTGCCCTCGATTGTAGGTTTGATCGATGACGATCAGGGCCAGATCCTGCAACTGGGTTGCCGAGAGATTACTGAACAGCGGGATGGCAGCGATGTGGGACAGAACACTCATTGGTTAGAAACCTCCAAGAAAATTTTGGCAAAAAATTGCCTTCTTGACTTAAATCAAGGCGACGCGAAGTTGGCGGTATTATTTTAATTTGTAACACTTCAGTTGCTTGGGGCGAATACAAGATTCGCCCCGACAGACGGGTCTGTCGATGCTTTGGTGCTGTAGGGTGGGCACCGCCAACCATGCTCCTGATCTATTATCTCAGATAGCTGAAGTATTATTTTAATTTTAATTTCAAGTCTGGGCAGTAGATAGCTTTTACCGATAATTTTTGCGCAGCGTTTCCTGGTTGTAATCAGATCTCCGGGTGAAGCCCTCGCTTACAGGTGTAAGTTAGAAAATATATTTTTCAGGAGGAGAAACCATGTTTTGTTATCAATGCGAACAGACCGCCAAAGGCGAAGCCTGCACCGTACTGGGAGTTTGTGGCAAGAAGCCCGATGTTGCCGCCTTGCAGGATCTTTTGATCTATGCCCTCGTCGGCCTGTCCCAGGTGGCTCTAGAGGGTCGCAGGGTGGGCGTCAGCGACAAGGGGGTTAACGTCTTCACGCAGCAGGCCACCTTTGCCACCCTGACCAATGTGGACTTTGATCCGTCCCGTTTTGTTGCCTGGATCAATGAGTGCGTCAAACACCGGGAGGCCTTGAAAGCCAAAGTCAAAGCCTCCGGCGGTAACGCGGAATTCTCTGGCGGTCCAGCCACCTTCCAACCGGCCTCCGGTCTGGCGGATTTGGTGAAGCAGGGGGAGGAAGTGGCCATTACCACCTATCCGGCCCCGGACGCGGATGCCTTGTCCTTGAAGCACACTCTGCTCTTCGGTCTCAAAGGGGTGGCCGCCTATGCCGACCATGCCGAGATTTTAGGGCAGGAGGATGAAAAAGTCTATGCCTTTGTGCACGAAGGTCTGGCCGCGATGCTGGACCCGAAACTGGCCGTTCCCGATTTATTGTCGCTGGTCTTAAAATGCGGTGAAATCAACCTGCGGGCCATGGAGCTCCTGGACGCCGGCAACACCGGCCGTTATGGCCATCCGGTTCCCACCAAGGTTCCTCTCGGGGCCAAAAAGGGAAAGGCCATCTTAGTTTCCGGCCATGACCTGGTCGATATGGAGTTGATCCTGCAACAGAGCGAGGGCAAAGGCATCTATGTCTATACCCACGGTGAGATGCTACCCACCCACGGCTACCCCGGCCTGAAGAAATATCCCCATTTTTATGGCCACTATGGCACGGCCTGGCAGAACCAAGGCAAGGAATTTCCTCAATTCCCCGGCGCTATCCTCATGACCACCAACTGTATCCAGAAACCGGCCGAAACCTATATGGACCATATCTTTACTACCGGATTGGTGGGATGGCCGGGAGTCAGGCATATCGCCGATAAAGACTTCACCCCGGTAATTGAGAAGGCCCTAAAATTACCCGGTTTTACCGAAGACAGCAACGGCCGCAGCGTCATGGTGGGCTTTGCTCATAACACCGTCCTGGGCGTGGCCGGGCAGATCATCGAGGCGGTAAAAAACAAGCAGATTCGCCACTTCTTCCTGGTGGGCGGCTGCGATGGGGCCAAAGCCTCCCGCAACTATTACACCGAGTTTGTCGAGAAGGCTCCCAAGGATACAGTCGTGCTTACCCTGGCCTGCGGCAAATTCAAGTTTTTTGACAAAGACCTGGGCGACATCGGGGGTATTCCCCGCCTCCTGGACGTCGGCCAGTGCAATGACGCCTATTCCGCCATTCAGATTGCTGCAGCCCTGGCCAAGGCCTTTGGTATCGGAATCAACGACCTGCCATTATCGATGATCCTTTCCTGGTATGAGCAGAAGGCCGTTGCCATTCTGTTGACCCTGCTTTATCTTGGGGTTAAGGACATCCGTTTAGGTCCCAGTCTACCGGCCTTTGTTACGCCCAACGTCCTGGACGCCCTGGTAAAGAATTTTGATCTTAAACCGATTACCAGCGCCGAGGAGGACCTGAAGGCGATTTTGGGTTAATCATCAGGTTCTGGGTAACACAACGAAATATGAGGATGTTGATTAAGGCGGGATGCGCTGTGAGATATGAATTAAGAGATCGGCCTGCCAAAAAAGGGATTCTCATATAAGTGCTCATGTTCTGCCGAACACAACGAAGCATAAAAACAGAATCGTGGCGGCTGCTCACAATAATGTTTTTGCTGCTCACGGCTCACGGCTCACGGCTCACTGTTTTTATACAAGTTCACATGTTCTCAAGAACACAACGAAGCATAAAAACAGAATCGTGGCGGCTGCTCACAATAATGTTTTTGCTGCTCACGGCTCACGGCTCACGGCTCACTGTTTTTATACAAGTTCACATGTTCTCAAGAACACAACGAAGTATGAAAGAATGATTGGTAGCATAGGCCTCCTGGCCTGTGCATGGGTATGGCGGCGGCCCACTGCCCACGGCCCACTGTTTTTATGCAAGGGAGTCAGCATATGCAATGCCCCGGACAAGATACGCGCTACTGGAAGCCAGGCGCCGTTTTTGAAGCTAAATGCCCCCACTGTGGCAGCGAAATAGAGTTTTTTAAAGATGAAGTCAGCCGGCGCTGCAAGAAGTGCGGCGAGCGTATGATTAATCCCAAGCTGGATTTCGGCTGCGCTTCTTACTGTAAATACGCCGAACAATGTCTGGGCGTCCTGCCGCCGGAACTTCTGGCCGGCCGGGAGGACCTGTTTAAAGATCGAGTGGCTATTGCCGTTAAGCGATATCTGGGAAAAGATTTCCGGCGCGTCGGCCACGCTACCCGGGTAGCGCGGTACGCCGAGCAGATCGGCAAGCAGGAGCGAGGCAACCTGGCGGTTATTCTCAGCGCGGCTTATCTGCACAGCGTTGGCGCTAAGGAGGCGTGGGAAAAATATCAGAGCGACGAACCGCGCTTGCAGGAGATAGAGGCACCGGCTGCAGCCAGAGAAATCCTGACAAATTTAGGGGCCAACCCCAAGCTGATTGATGAGGTCTGCGATATCATCAGCTATGTAGACGCCCCCGGCGCCAACGAAAACCAGAATTTCAAGATATATTATGATGCCAAGATGCTGGCTGACCTGGAAGAGAGTGCCAAGGAGCATCCCTTGAGCCCGGAGGAGCTGGAAGGCCTTCTGGCCAACAGGTTCCTCACCCCGAGCGGACGGGAATTGGCCTCCCAAGAGTTGGCCAAACACTGCCGGAAGCCTCAGGCTTCGCAGTCGTAGGAGAGGAAAGTGATGGTCATTATCTAAAAATCACACATAATCCGTAAACTTAATTTCTATCTGTACGGGCGAATCTTGTCTTTGCCCCAAATAACCCTGGAGATCAACCCATGAAGATAATGCGGAAGATTATCGAAATAGATCCGGAGAAATGTGACGGCTGCGGCCAATGCGTGCCCTCCTGCGCCGAAGGGGCTATCCAGATCGTGGAGGGCAAAGCGCAGTTGGTAGCGGAGAAGTACTGCGATGGCCTGGGGGCCTGTCTGGGGGAGTGCCCCCGAGGCGCCTTGCGGATCATTGAACGTGAAGCAGATGATTTTGACGAACATGCCGTGGAAGAATATCTAAAGAACCGGGAGCAGACAGAACCACCGGTTTCATCCCTGGCCTGCGGTTGTCCCTCGATCCAGGTACAGAGTTTCGCGCCCCTTCGTCCTTCCTCTCCTCAAGGGGTTGAGCCGATGGACCGGGTGTCGGCCCTGAGTAATTGGCCGGTGAAGATCAAACTGGTACCTCCCGACGCCCCCTTTCTCAAACATGCCGATCTTTTGGTCTTGGCCGACTGTAGTGCCCTCGCCTATCCGGGTGTTCATCAGGAACTGTTGCCGGGCAAAGTGGTGTTGATCGGCTGCCCCAAATTCGATGATATCCAGGAGTACATCGAGAAATTTGCCGCCATTTTTCAGAAGGCGGAAATCCGGCATGTCACCACGGTCATCATGGAGGTACCCTGTTGCGCCGGTCTGGGCCATATCGTGGAGAAGGGCATGGCTGCCGCCGGGAAAAGAATTCCCCACGAACAGGTGGTCATCGGGGCTCAGGGCCAGATTGTCAGCCGGGAGAAATTGGCCGCCTGAAGAAGGGGATAATCAGGAAAACCGGTGGAGAGAGGATTTGTTTCTTAAACCCCAAAAGGCCAGGGGGATAAGGGCCAGGGTGAAAATCCCGGAGACGATGAGCGGCCATTGATACCCGTAGCCGGCCCCCAAGGGCCCGAATATTAATGCTCCGACAAAACTGCCGGAGACGCTCACCAGGTTGATCAGACTGGAATTGCCGCCGATGCGGTCCACCTGAAAAAGTCGGGCGATAGTGGTGTAGCTTTCCATCAGGATCAGGGCGTCGCCAAAGCCGTGAACTACCCGCCAACCCAACGAGATGCCGACCTGGGGAATGGTCATGAAGATATGACCCAGGCCGGAGGTGAGCAGGGCCAGGCTGAGAAATAGGAGAGGGGACAGGCGGCCATACCAAAAGCGGCCATAGACATAGGCGGTGATGGCCAGGACAGCGAATTCCACCGCCATATAGAGACCCATCCCCTGGAGGTCGAGACCTAAGCGTTCCCGCAGGAAAAGTCCATAGCTGGTGGTTTCGGCTCCCCAATGCAGGCAGAAGAGAAAGAGCCAGGTGGAGAAGAAGAGTACCGGGCGGGTGAGGAAATCACGGCCATATTGCCGCAAAGGACTATAGTGCATCTTTAGACGGGGCAGCCGATAGGTCGGCGCCAGGAGCAGCAGCGGTGCCAGGGCCAATAGCTGTAGAGAGACATCAAACCCCAGCCGGTGGAAGAGCAGGCCCCCCAACAGGGTGCCGGTCATCATGCCAGCCATGCGCCAGGAGTTGTAGCGGGCCAGGCTGCGGATGGCATCAGCCCCGGCAGATTTAAAGAGCAGGGTGTCCAGAGCGATCCGAAAGGCCTGCAGACCCAGACCAAAACCCCAAAATGCCGCCAGATACGGGAAATAATCGGTGAGATAACCCAGACCCCAGAGACAGAGGGCGCTGAGGATGAGTGCCCCTCGCAAGATCTGGAGCAGGGGATAGCGGTCGCCAGCCACCCCTAAAGGGAAGGTGACCAGCAGGGCGTTCAGGCTGGCGGCGGCATAGAGTACTCCGATCTGGAGGCCGCTGAAGTGAAGATTGTTCTTCAGGTACAGGGGGAGGAAGAAATAGACTCCCGACATCAACAACGACAGGGCGTAAATAAAAAAAGACGGTAGCCGGTCAAGGGCAGAGGAAGCCTGGGGGCGGGATATGCTGCTCATCAAAGGAAATAATCTCTCAAAAAAAACCTTGCCTCGCACCGCTCAGACGACATTGCGATTGATCTCCACTTCCATGGCCCGGGCCGGGCAGACCGGGCAACACAGTTCGCAGGCACTGCATTTGCTCGGATCAAAAACTATCTCCATTTCCGGCCGCTTCACATACAAGGCCCCGGTAGGACAGACCGCAGTGCAGACGCCGCATTGGTAACACCGCTCTTCGTTGCGCCGCACGTCGCTGGCCACCCGCTGGACCTTGACGCCGGAATCTTTTAGATACTTTACCCCTTGCCGGAAGTTTTTGGGGTGGCCTCTCAGTTCCAGCACAATAATGCCTTCTCGGCGGGGGGAGATCGTCGCTTTGAGCAGATTGAATTCCAGATCAAAGTCCTTGACCAGACGATAAATGATGGGTCGATCGACGATATCTTTGGGAAAATGCAGCACCAGAATCTCAGCGTGCATCACAACTCCTTATAATCCTAAAACAGATTGTCATTATTGATAAATAACCACAGACCCTGAAAACAACTTATCATTTTCTTGGGCTTCCTGGCCTGTGCCGGACCGGATCAGATCAGCTCGGCGAACCGCTGCCGCCAATCAGCCTTCAGTTCTCTTACATCGGCCTGGATCAGCAGTTGGCCGTTCCAGGTTACCAGAAAGTGATCATCGCTTCGCACCCGTCCCAATTGCAGAAGCGGCGATCCCTGCATCAGGGCCTCGAATCTCGCCTGATCCCCAGGGGCGACGCTAACCAAAAACCGACCGGTAGACTCAGAATAGAGCGCCGCTATCGCAGACCCGGCCGCCGCCGCTAATTCAACCTCGAGACCCAGTTCTCCCGCCATGGCCGCCATGGCTAAATGCACTGCCAGCCCCCCCCGATAAATGCCATGGCACGAGGCCAGCAACCCAGCTTCGATACAGGCTTCCACTTTTTGATAGTAGGTGAGGAAATCACCGGCTTGGGTTTGCGGAACCCTGAGTCCGACATAGCCCAGAAGCTCATAAAACTCCGATCCACCCAATTCCGGCCGGGTTTCTCCCAACAGATAGATATAATCCCCCGGTTCTTTTAGGTCCAGAGTAAGACATTGTGTCGCATCGGGGATAACGCTCACCGCGGTGAACAGCAGGGTCGGGAATCCGGAAATCTTATGGGTTTCACCGAACTTTCCCGGCAGATGGCCGTCGATGTACATGCTGTCTTTGCCGGAAAGCAAGGGGATGCCATAGGCCAGACAATAATCCCTCAATGCCCAGTTGGCCCGCACCAGTTGGGCCGCCTTGAATCGGCCGTCGGGATTCTTCTCCGGATCGAACCGGATGCTGGGCCAACAGAAGTTGTCGACGCCGCCGAGGTGATCCAGTCTGCCACCCACCGCCAGGAGACGCCGGACTGCCTCGTCAATGCTGGCGGCGGTCATATGGTAGGCGTCGACCTGGCCGTAGGCCGGATGCAGGGCCATGCTGACGGCCAAGGCGCGGTTGGAGTCCGGACGGGGGCGGATGACCACGGCGTCGCTCGGGATATCAGCGGATTTGCCCACCAGTGGTTTGATGACACTGTTTCCTTGCACCTCATGATCGTACTGGCGGACAATCCACTCGCGGGAGCAGATATTGGGGCGGGCCAACAGGGTGCGGAGTATCCGGGTGTGATCCGTCGGTTCGCCCAGAACCGGCTCTGTCAGACCGCGCTGCTCCGGCGGTGTCCAATCGGCCTCAAAGCGCCAGGGGGGGAAATCGCTCTCTAAAAACTTCAGGTCGATATAGGCGCAGGATTGACCGGCATAGAGCAGATGCAGCACTCCCGTATCGGTGTAGCGGCCGATATTGGTAACCTCCACCGCCTGTTTAGCCGCGAGCCTCTGGAAGTCCGGGGCATGCTCCGGGCGCACCGCCACCACCATCCGTTCCTGAGACTCTGAGATCCAGATCTCCCATTGATCCAAACCCTGATATTTGAGGGGCACTTTATCCAACCAGACCTCACAGCCGCCAGCAAACCGGGCCGACTCGCCGACAGCCGAAGATAGGCCGCCGCCGCCGCAGTCAGTAATGAAGGCAATATAGCCCAGATCCCGGGCCTCCAGCAAAAAATCGTGCATCTTCTTCTGGGTATAAGGATCTCCGATCTGCACATGACCGGCCGGGGTGTGAGCCCCGAACACCTCTGAGGAGGCGGTTACCCCATGGATGCCGTCTTTGCCCACCCGACCGCCGCACATAAAGATCAGATCGCCGGGGCTGGTGGTCTTCTGCGTGGCGTCCGTCCCTTTGACCTGTTTCGGCATGAACCCGATCGCTGCCACAAAGACCAGGCATTTTCCTAAATAGCACTCATTAAAGTAAACAGTCCCCAAAGGGGTGGGAATGCCGCTCTTATTGCCGCCGTCCTTTACTCCTTCGATGACCCCGTCCAGCAATCGCCGGGGATGCAGATGGGGCCGCAAGGGTCCTTGATAATCCCGCGGCCCGACACAGAAGCCGTACAGGCCGGCGATCAGTTTGGCAGCCCGCCCCGTGCCCAAGGGGTCCCGATAAACGCCGACGATGCCGGTCAAAGAACCGCCGTAGGCCTCCATATTGGAAGGTGAATTGTGGGTTTCACCGGTGATAACGTAGTTCCACTCCTCATCAAAAGAGCCGGCGCCGGCATTATCCCATAACACTGAAGCCACCCAGGGCTTCTGCTGGGCCAAAGCCAAGGTCGGTTGTTCAATGCAGGTTTTAAAGAGATTATTGACCGTCAGCCGCTCGCCGCTGGCCAGGTCATGGTAGTCAAACATCCCCCGAAAGGTGTTATGGTTGCAGTGGTCGCTCCTGGCCTGGGCCAGGTATTCCAACTCCACGTCAGTGGGCGGCCCCAGGCCCAAGGCCGCACGCCGAACCTGTACCTCCGGTCGCAGGTAGTACTCCCGGATGATGGGTGCGTCCTGCTCCTGCAAGGCCAGATGGCGTTCGGCGCTCAGCCGCTTCAAGGTTTCCAGACTGTCAATAGACAGTGTGGTCACTGTCGGTTGATGATCAAGCTGCACCTTGGGAATGATGATGCCCAGGCCAACCTCTGAATCCCACCCGGACGGGGAAAATATCCGAAATTGCTGGATGATGTCATTGGCCAGCAACTGCTGGGCGATAGTGGCCATGTCTGCCTGGGAGATGCCGTTGCCAACAAAAAGAATGAGTTTGGAGGCATACACCGCCGCCTCTGGGGCCAGCAACCGCCCGATAAATGCCTGAATGGCCTCCACTGCGGTAGCACCGGGATTGTCCCGAACCCCCGGACGTAGTCCTACCCAGACGGCCCAATCAAAGCTGCCGGCCAGGGGCCGGTAACTCGATAGCTCGGTTACCGGGTTGGTAAAGACTTCGCAGCGGATAGCCTCTAACTCTTGCTGGCTCAGGTCGGTATCCAGAGTCAATACCTGAATCACCCGCACCTGGGAAAATTCCAGGCCGAAATACTCCTTCGCCTTCCGTCGAATGCTTTCCCCTTCCGCATCCGGCAATTCCGGCCGCAACATGATCTCTAATCGGGCAGGCATGAGGTTCCTTTGATCTGTTTCAGCTTGTTAAAAAAGTTCACAGATATATTACCATGGATTTTTCGCTTGTGAACCAAAAAGCTCAAAACCGGGTGGATGCCCGGTGCTTAAGGATTTAATGACGCAATCAGCGCAAGTTAGAAGAATTACTCCGCAGCGTATGGTTAAGTTTTTCTAGTTGCTGCGCAAATTAGGCAAGCTAAGGGAGTGCTGGGCAGTCCCCGTCTATTTGATTGCGAGGCTCATTGTTCGATAAAGGGTTTATTTTTACACGTGGCGGTTTATCAAAACTGAAAGGCTTGCAAAAAAACCTTGACAAAAAAAACGACCTCATACCATTATGAAAATATTGCGGGGGGAGATAAGGTATACTATTTCGTAAACGGTGTTCCTTAGGTAAGGAAATACTCAACAAGAATACTGCGTTGCTTTCTGATGGGGAGTTGGGGAAATGGTAAAGAGGGGTTTTTGGTTGCTCGGGGTCCTGCTAACCGTCTGTTTGGCCGCCGCAGCCGCTTCGGCACAATCGCCTTATGACGATGTGTTGGTAGCCCAGGGGTTGAAAAACCTACAGTTGGAAAATTACGATGAGGCCCTGGCTGATTTAAAAATCGCCTGGGAGAAGGGCGCCAAGACGGCTGAAAAAGCCTTCTATCTTGGTGTTGTCAGCTACCGCCTGGCGGACTATCCCCAATCCCTTGAATTTATGGAAGAGGCCCTGCGGCTAGATCCGCAATTTAATGAAGCGCGTCTGCAATTGGCCGCCATTTTCCTGGCTCTCAACCGGCCTGAAGAAGCCCTGCCACACCTGCAGGAACTGGAGGCAGTGCCATATAAGCTTCCCCAAACATCGATGTATTTGGGCCAGGCCGCCTTAAAACGCAAGCAGTATGAGCCGGCGGTGCGCTACTTCCGGCAGGCCGAAGAAGATCCGAACCTGGCCCAGGAAGCCAAGCTTCAGGCCAGCACCGCCATGGCAGCTCAGAATCAGTTTAAGGATGCCAAACAGGTCCTCACGGAGGCCATCTCCCTAAACCCTGGAACTCGGGAAGCGGGATTTGCCCAACGTTATATGGAGGCGATGGACCGCCGGATCAAAGAGACCAAACCGCTGCGACTGCACCTGGGTGCCAGCTTTGATTATGACTCCAATGTCTCCCTGGAGCCGGGGGACCTGAATGTGGCCAACATTGTGCCTCTGGGTCGGGGAGACACGGTTTTTACTCAATTTGGCACTGTTGAATACGAATTCCTCCCCACCGGGCCGATCGGGGTGATGGCCAGCTATAATCTCTTTGAGACCTTCCATCGCCGCCTGACCATCTACGACGTAATGAGCCATACTCTGGGTATTACCCCCTGCTATCGGGGGACGACCGGCACTTTCTGGCTGCCTTTCCGGTATAATTATACCGACCTGGCGTCTGACAAATATTGGACTTCTTATATCCTGACCCCGACGTATCTTCATATGCTGAAACCCAATCTCGGGTTGGAAGCCGGCCTGCGGTGGACCCGGAACTACTATTGGTGGTTTCAACCCTTTCCCCAAGAAGACCGCAGTTCGCAAAACTACGGCGGCAGCCTCGGACTCTATTATTTCTTAAAAAAGAAAGAAGGCTACCTGCAAGCCCGCTTTAGTTACGAATACTACGACGCTTCCGGCAGTAACTGGACCAGCTCCATCTACCGCCTGCTGTTGGGCGGGTTCTATCCGGTCACCGAAAAATTCCGCATCAACCCCACCTTGGAATTTGTTTACCAACCCTTCGACCACCAATGGTTTAACGGGGTGGATTATCTGGCTAAACGGCGAGATAAGACCATGATTTTCGGACTGCAGATGTTTTATAAAATTTATGCCGGTCTGGATTTAAACCTGCACTACTATTATATCCGGGACGACTCCAACATCCCGCTGTATGATTACGACAGATCGATTGTCGGTGCCATGATCGAATATCGTTATTAATCTGTTATTGATCAGAATGCCAGGAGCTCAAAGTTTCGTGTGCCGCATTTTGCAAAGAGATGATATTATTTATAGATAACAACGAATAGTGAAAGAATAATTGGCGGCCGAGGCCTCCTGGTCTGTGCCTCAGCGTGCCGGCTGGAAAGCCTGCACCACCTTCTTTCATATAAATCATCATATTCTGAGGGACACAATGAAGCATGAAGACAGAACCGTGGCGGCTGCTCCCAATAATGCTTTTTCCGGCCACCGCCCACTGTTTTTATATAAATTTTTTCTCATCGACCATGTTCAAGATAAGCGGCGGCCACGGGCCGCCCTATGCCATTATCGATAATTTATTGGCAATTTACTCATAGGGCGGGCCGCGCCCGCCGTCTTTAAGAGCACTGTTTTCATATAACCGGGATTACAGCAATTAGCCGTCAAACAGAAATTCTTTTCTGAGGAGCAAATTTTGTATCCGCTCGCAATAACTGTAGGAGCAAATCTTGTATTCGCCCCAAACAACCGAAAAAGAGGAGTATTCACATGAGGCGCCTGTTTTGGACCGTTATCCCGATGTTGTTGGCCATACTCATAGCGCCTGAGGGTTTTGCCGCCCAGGAGGTTGGTGGCGTTTCCGAGGTACTTGGCCGCGTTGATATCCTGAGGGAAGGCAAGCTCCCGGCTCTGCCGGCGGAAGTAGGGGGCAAAATTTATCAGGGGGATATCATTCGCACCAAGTCCGAAAGCAAGGTCAAGCTTCATTTCGCAGATGATTCCATACTTTCTATTGCTCCCAACAGCAGAGTGGCAATCAATGAATACCTCTATGCCCCGGATCAGAACCAACGGCGTGCCGGTATCAAGATCTTTTACGGTTTGGTTCATACCTTGGTGACGAAAATCTTCAAAAAAGAAGCGCCTGACTTCGTTGTAGAAACCCAAACCGCGGTTATCGGTGTGCGCGGTACCGACTATTACACCGTGGTGGCCCCCGACGCTTCAGACATCTACAATAATACCGGTATTACCGAAGTTACCAATATCTTTCCAGAAATCGTTGGCAAGGCCAGATTGGAGGGCAAGGCCTACACCCGGGTAGCGACCAATCTTCCTCCCACCCTGCCATTACCCTTGACCCAAGATGATCTAAGATGGCTCGAAGGTCAGATGAGCCCAAAAGTCATCAGCATGCGCTCACAACCCGGCTCCGAGCAGATGTTCAGCAAGGCGGCGGCAAGTACCGTCCAGGCCGCCAGCCTTCCCACTACCGTCGCCAGCCAGTTGGCCGGTCAGCTTAATCCGGTGCAGAATCTCCAAAGCGCCGTGTATGTACCGCCGCAGCCGGCGCCCACCCCCATATCAACGCCTTACTACATCCTGGCCTACTGGGGTACGGGAGCAACCGATCTGGACCTGCATCTTACCGGGCCGGTCGCTTCCCGGTTCCATGTCTATTATGCCGAGGTTGGCAGTTCAACCGCTCAACCCTATTCCTTATACCATTATGACGCAGTAGTCGCCAACGGCAGCGAAGTCATTTCGATTGCCAAATTCAATCAGGGCGATGTCTATCGGGCTTCGGTCTATAATTATTCGGATCCGTCCTATACCAGCACCAATCTCTCCACCACTTC
The DNA here is from genome assembly GCF_000195295.1 of Desulfobacca acetoxidans DSM 11109. Lineage (NCBI taxonomy): Bacteria > Pseudomonadati > Thermodesulfobacteriota > Desulfobaccia > Desulfobaccales > Desulfobaccaceae > Desulfobacca > Desulfobacca acetoxidans. The sequence goes on along the minus strand of NC_015388.1, from coordinate 1,499,554 downwards.
CGGGGTAACGATGCAGCTTATCGAAGGTGGGAAGGTAGTTACAGCCACCACACCTTATAACGGAGTCACTGTCGAAGGCGGGAAAGTGCTGCAAACGATTACTCCGGTCTCCGGCCAGGCTGGCAATACCTGGAGGGCCGCAGAAATCAACCCGTCAACCGGACAGATTAATACCGTTAATCAGATCTTGAACTCTGCGAATTCCGCCAGCGTCCAATAAAACTGCCCCCGCAGCCGGCTGCCGAAAATATTTGGGGCGAGGTAAACCTCGCCCCAATTTACAATTTTATGACCAACGTATCGTAGCTTAGCGCCGCCGCCCCCCGCGACCGCCGGAACCGCCGCCCCGACCGCCGAAACCACCGCTCCGACCGCCGCCAAAACCGCTCTTTTGCGGTCTGGCCTCATTAACCGTTAAAAAACGGCCTTCCACAGTCCGACCATTTATCATTGATATGGCCTTGGCGCCTTCTGCTTTGGTCTCCATTTCGACGAAGCCAAAACCTCTTGGTAGCCCGGTCTGGCGATCAGTGATAATCTTTGCTGATACTACGTAACCGGCTTCGGAAAAAAGGTCTTGCAATTCACTCTCGCTCATTTGATGAGGCAGATTGCCTACATACAGTTTCATGCTCATGAGGTATCCTTGAATGGCAGGTTGCCGCCATTACAGAAAAAAATATCTAATTAGATCTTAAAAAGGGACATACATCCCTTACATTCTCTCGTCATCAACTTCGGATTCCGGTGATTCGAGTTTTGGTTGAACTCTATTCTGGCGGCGCAAGAGTTTCTCTTCCTGTTTTTTCTGTCGGGCAATTTCCTTAGCTCGCTTCTCCTGGTTAAATCTGTTTCTCACCATGGAACACCTCCATGTGGATAAAACACAGAACTCCGGGGCCAAATCGATCACACCGGAGTTCTTTAACTGAATGTGGTTAACCTATCTTTACAACGTTTTGCGCCTGTAGGCCTTTTTGACCCTGAACCACCTCGAATTCAACTTCATCATTCTCCGACAGCGACCGAAAGCCCTTGCTTTGGATAGAGCTATGATGCACAAATACATCGGGCCCATTTTCACGTGAAATGAAGCCAAAGCCCTTGGAATCGTTAAACCACTTCACCCTGCCTGTTTCCTTCATTAATAACCTTCTCCTACAAGTGTTAATTGTTCTCCTGTCATCAGGACAGGAGGAAACTGCATGCAAAAAAAAGGAAGGGCAACTGCACACCCTCCCTCATTCTCCCCAAAGCCCACCGCCCTGGTTCCAGTCTGACATGCAATCTACTGGTCAGAATTTACTAAAAATAGGAGATGCCTGTCAAGTAAAATTATGCATCTGCTCTGCGATATAAAAGATTTTCAGTTCATTTAGGGTTTACTTCTTCGACCCAACCTAACCTGAACTCCTTGAGGACCGATCTCGATCTGAAATGCTACCGGCAGTGGACAAGAAAGATCGCCAAGCCGACGTTTGACCTCCTGGCGCAAACGATGTTCGATATCCCGGCGGAGCTCCCGCAGGCGCTGCTCCATATAACGCCGGCCCGCATCCTCTCCTAAAAGATTGACTGCGGCAGCCAGGCGTTTTTGATATTCCTGCACTTCCACGATCAGGGCTCAAAGAGGTTGTTTTTCTTGGCCGCCGCGTGTCTCTCTTTCTTGGTCGAAGTTTTTGCCTCCGACGAAACTGCTGCGAGGCCGGGAAGCCGCACCCCCTGGGAGTCAACCATAATTTTTAAGGTGACCGGGACGATAGAATTCAGACCGTCCAGCCGACGGCTGACTTCGGCGATGATCTGCGCCTCAAAATCGGCCCGGTTTTTTTGGAGCCACTTGTCCAGAGTAGTCTTGGCATACACTGCATCGCCTTGGAAAATGTCGGTCAACTGTGCCAGTTTGGCTTCATAGGAACTCTGTTCCATATTCAGGCATCCTCCGCAATCTCCTCAATAACGGCTTCCCTCTGACGGACCACCGGCAAAATCCAGGGTAAAAGAGCAAAAGCTGGCAGGGCAGCAAGAAAAGTATAGAGGAAAAACGGCTCATAGCCGAAGCGGGCGGCGCTTAAACCCCCTAAATAACCTGCCAGGGACCTGGTTAACCCAAATAGCATACTATAGAAAGCGTAATGCGTGGCACTATGCCTTTTATCGCACAGACTCATGAGAAAGGCCATAAATGCCGCTGAGCCCATGCCGCCGGTGAAGCTCTCCCCCAACGAGGCCAGATATGTCGTATACCGCCATACTCCCGGCCAGGCCGCCAGCCAGTAACCCAGATTAGAAAGGGCCTGGAAGGCGCCCAAAACAAACAGCGCCGGGGCAATACCCCAACGGCTGGTGCAGCAGCCGCCGACCAGCGAACCTACAATAGTGGCAACGGCTCCGAAAGAACCTGAAATCAGACCAATTTCAGTCCGACTGAAGCCCATGTCCACCCAGAAAGGACTGACCATGGAGCCCATCCAGGAATCGCCCAATTTAAAGAGCAGAATGAACAATATCACGGCCCAGACATGCGGGAGTTGCCGAACGCCTTGAACGGCTTCTACCAGTTGCCGCCACACCTGAGGCGCTTGTGGCTTGCTTGCAGAAGGATAAAGACGCGGGCGCTGAAAATCGGGACAACAGAAAACAACCAAGGCCATGACCCCCATCAGCAGAGCTGCCCCTACAAAGCTGGCCCGCCAACCTACGGCCTCGCTGAGCATGATCAAGCCGCCACCGGCCGCAATCAGAGCAACGCGATAGGCCCCCATACGCACGCCGTTGGCAATGCCCAACTCCTTGGTCTCCAAAAGATCTATGGTATAGGCATCGATGGCGATATCCTGGGTAGCCGAAGCCAGACACAAACAGCCGATCAAGACCCAGAAACCCCAGGGGGCGGGCGACACAGAATAATAGGGCACTAGCGCCATACACATGGCGCACAGTACCTGCGCCGGGACTATCCAGGCCGCCCGCCGACCGAAGCGGTCCACCAAGGGGGCCCATAACAGTTTAAGACTCCAGGCTAATCCGAGAATACTCAGAAAACCGATCTGCTCCAGCGGCATCCCTTGGGAGCGGAAATAAACCGATAGAGTTATATTAATAAATCCATATGGCGCTCCCTCGGCAAAATACAGCGCCCCTACTACCCAAAGCTTGCGCGACAACGATTGCGGAATCTTAGACCCGGACATTGCTCTTTCTGCTGTCATAAACTGCGCTAGCATACCACAAATTAAGCCAATATTCTCTTATTTTTCCGAAAGCCGTATGTTTTTTATGCACGGCTCTGAGAAGCAACTAGCCCTTGACAATTTTATTGGAAACCTTTATATTAAATTATTGTGATTGACGCGGGGTGGAGCAGTCAGGTAGCTCGTCGGGCTCATAACCCGAAGGTCCAGGGTTCAAATCCCTGCCCCGCTACCAAGTACATTCAAGGGGTTAGATAGATATTTAACCCCTTTTTTATTTCTGCTAAAATAATTTCCAACCCTATTTCCGACCTTGGCAACCTACCTAAAGCCTCGGAAGACTGAACTGTTGCCCGCCATAAAAGAGGAAGCCTTGAACTCCAAACCCAAAAATGTCTTAGAAATATTGCAGTTGCTGGACAAATCGAACTGCAGAAAGTGTGGTGAAAAAACCTGCCTCGCTTTTGCCCGGGCGGTCTTTCAGGATCAGAGAAAGCTCAACGAATGCCCCCGGTTGGCCAAAGACATTGCTGAGAAGGTTTCGGAAGAAATCGAAACCCGTCCTCCCTTTGATCCGGGTATAGAATACCTGGAAGGGTTGAAGGCTGAGGTAGCCCGCCTCGATCTCGCCGCCGCCACCGCCGGAACCGGAGGCAGCTTCTCGGATAACCGACTGACTATAAAGGTTCTCGGCAAAGACTTTAGTGTCGATGTGCGGGGAAATCTGAGCGCCGATATTCACATCAATCCCTGGATTGCCGTGCCGTTTCTCAACTATATCCTCCACGGACAGGGGCTTCCGCTGGCGCATAAGTGGGTATCGCTGCGCGAGTTGAGCAATGGCCGGGAACGATATCCACTTTTTCAACGGCAATGCGAAGAGCCTTTAAAACGGGTGGCCGATAGCTATACCGAACTCTTTGACAATATTATTCAGCTTTTCAGCGGCAGGCAGGTGGCACAGCAATTTGAGTCCGATATTTCTGTGGTCTTATACCCGCTCCCCAAGGTTCCTATCCTGATCTGCTATTGGTTGCCGGAAGACGGCCTGGAATCCGGCCTCAAGGTATTTTTTGATGAAACCGCCGACCGGAATCTCGGTACGGATTCGGTCTTCACCCTGGGTGTCGGACTGGCACAGATGATCAAGAAGCTTACCTTCAAACATGGTTTTGCCGTGTAGGTTCTTAAATTTTGAGGTTTGAGCTTTAGACTTCGCCCAACAGCCGATAGGTTAGCAACGGTTCGCTGCGGCCTCGCAGGACAACCGGGGCGCAGGGCTCCAGGCGGCAATACGGAGCAATCTCCTGATAGGTTTCAGGTCCGATAATAATATCGGCGTCCAGTTCTCGGGTCAGGCTCTCCAGTCTGGCGGCAATGTTGACCACATCGCCGATGACGGTAAAGTCCATATGGCGATGGGAGCCGATATTGCCAGCGATGACCTCCCCCGTGTTGATGCCGATGCCGATGCGCTTGATCTGGCACAGATCAGTTTGCATCTGCCGCAGCCGCCGATGCATTGCCAGGGCACAGCGCGCGGCTTTTAAGGCCGGTTGGGCAATCTCCAAAGGGGTGCCAAAAACGGCCATGATATTGTCCCCGATAAATTTGTCCAGGGTGCCCTCATGCTCAAAGACAATATCAACCATGGCAGTGAAAAAGTGGTTAAGCATCTCCACCACGGTCTCCGGCGTTAATTTTTCCGACATGCTGGTAAAGCCCCAGATATCGGCAAAGAGTACTGTCACCCGCTGGCGTTTTCCACCCAACTGCAAGAGCTGAGGGTTTTTTAAGATCTCCTCGCAGACGTTGGGGCTGACATAACGGGAAATAGTATCGCGCAGAAGGTGTTTTTCCTGATACAGACGCAGCCGGCTGCGCAAGGAGGCCTCATGCCCGGCTTCTTCCTGGGCAATCTCCTGCAGTAACCTCTTCAACTCCAAATCATCGGCCTGATCGCTCAGTTCGAGATAAGACCGCCGAGCTTCCAGTTCATGTGAGATGGCCAGTTCAATAGCCTGAATAATGTCTATTTCTGACATAGTGCACTCCTGACCTGCCGGTCAATTTTGCATTTTCCATTTAAGGGCTTGCGCCGGAGTTTTTGATAGCCGTTGAAATCTTTACCGTCCATATGCTATCATAATCAAGCAGAAATCTCACCTAAAGGTTAAATATCGTCACATTGGCATGAGGGCCGGCATTGCTTGCATTGCAGCCGATTGATTTCTCCTGGTGGACCTCGAACTGTGAACTGTGAACTGTCTCAACCAGATTTAAGCCGCATTGATCTCAACGCCTTGAGTGGCCTAAGAGTATTGGTGGCCGGCGATTTTATGCTGGACGAGTACGTCTGGGGGCAGGTGGAGCGGATTTCACCGGAAGCGCCGGTGCTGGTGGTCAAGGTTGAACGGGAAACCCGGGTCTTGGGCGGGGCCGGCAATGTTGTCAACAATCTGGTGGGCCTGGGGGCCCAGGTAGCAGTGCTCGGTCTGGTGGGCGAAGACAATGCAGGAGCGGTTCTCAAAACAGAGGTTCGCAGGTTGGGAGTAGACCCCAGCGGCCTTTTCACTGATCCTGAGCGTCAGACCACCCGCAAGACCAGGGTGGTGGGCGGCAATCAACAGATCGTGCGCATCGACCGGGAGAACCAACACCTGGCGGCAGGGTGGTTCGAACAGCAGGCGCGCCATTACTTTACCGATATCCTTCCAGATTTACATGCCATAGTTATCTCTGACTACGGCAAGGGCGTCTTAGTCGATTCGCTGCTGGCGGAGCTTATCCATCGGGGCCGGGAGCAGCACCTACCCGTGGTAGTCGATCCTAAAGGGAGGGATTTTTCCCGCTATCGCCGGGCCGCCGTCATCACCCCCAACCGCAAGGAAGCTGAACTGGCCGTGGGATATCCCCTGTCGCGAGGCGATGAAGTGCTGCGGGCCGGCCGGGAGCTCTGCACCGCCTGCGAAACGGACGCCATCCTGATTACCCGCGGCGCAGAGGGTATGACCCTCTTCCCGCAGGCAGCGCCGCCGGTTGAGATTCCGGCTCTGGCCCGCGAAGTGTTCGACGTTTCCGGAGCGGGGGATACCGTGGTGGCGGTCATGGCCCTGGGGTTGGCCTGCTGGCGTGACTTCCTGGTGGCGGCGCATCTGGCCAACACCGCCGCCGGCATCGTCGTCGGTAAAGTCGGCACCGCGCCGGTTCTGCGCTCGGAATTGGCCAAAGCCCTGCAGTCAGACGGCACGGCCAGCTCCGAGAAGATCGTCGGTTTATCGGAATTAAAGCTGCTGGTCCCAAGACTCAGGGCTCAAGGAAAACGGCTGGTGCTTACCAACGGCTGCTTTGATCTGCTGCACTGGGGGCATATCAGATTCCTGGAGGAGTCCCGGCGTCTGGGGGACATATTGATCGTCGCCCTGGATTCGGATGATTCTGTCCGTCAGGTAAAGGGCCCCGGCCGCCCGGTAATCCGCGCCAGTCAACGCGGGCGTATGTTGGCGGCCTTGGAGGCGGTAGATTTTGTTACAGTCTTCTCTTCCGAACAACTTCCCGAGATTCTCCGGACCCTGCAGCCCGAGGTATTGACCAAAGGCAGCAACTATCCGGAAGCCGAGGTTGCCGGAGGAGATCTCGTGCGCAGCTATGGCGGTGATGTAATATTATTGGCCACAACTGATCCAGAGTGATCCGGGATCAGCGGCCAAGGGTGAGCGAAGAAAGACCAATCCCCGGCCCCTGGCTGCTTATATAAAAACAGTGGGCCGTGAGCCGTGAGCCGTGAGCAGCAAAAACATTATTGTGAGCAGCCGCCACGATTCTGTTTTTATGCTTCGTTGTGATCAGCAGAACATGACACTTTATAAGAGGCGATAGGCAATCTATGACTGACACCACATCTTTAACAGGCGAGAAAATTACCTTTGATGGGACCGGCAAGCTCCGGGTTCCGGATAATCCCATCATCCTCTATATTGAAGGCGACGGGACCGGCCCCGACATCTGGCGGGCAACGGTGCGGGTTTTGGACGGGGCGGTAGCCCGGGCCTACGGCGGCCGACGGCGGATTGTCTGGCGGGAGGCCCTGGCCGGAGAAAAGGCTTATGAGGCCGTCGGCAGCCACCTGCCGGAAGAGACTCTGAAGGCCATCAAAGAGTATCTGGTAGCGTTGAAAGGCCCCCTCACCACACCGGTGGGGGGAGGCTTTCGGTCGATCAACGTGACGCTGCGCCAGGTCTTGGATCTCTATGCCTGCATCCGCCCGGTGCGCTACTATGCTGGAACTCCCAGCCCTTTAAGAGAACCGGAAAAAACCAATATGGTGATCTTTCGGGAAAATACCGAAGATGTCTACGCCGGCATCGAATGGCCGGCCCAGAGTTCGGAGGCCCGTAAGGTAGTAAACTTCCTGAACACCCAGATGGGTTGCCATATCTCTCCGGAGGCCGGCATCGGCATTAAACCCATGAGCGCTGCCGGTTCCCAGCGGCTGGTGCGGAAAGCCATCATCTTTGCCCTGCAGACGGGCCGGCCCAGCGTCACCCTGATGCACAAAGGCAACATCATGAAGTATACCGAAGGAGCTTTTAAAACCTGGGGCTATGAGCTGGCGGCGGCGGAATTCAAAGACCGGGTGATTACCGAGGAGCAACTCTGGCGTGAGTTTGACGGCCGCGCTCCGGCCGATCGAATTATTATCAAGGACCGCATCGCCGACTCCATCTTCCAGCAGGTGCTGCTGCGCCCCGAGGAATACAGCGTCATTGCCACCCCCAACCTGAACGGCGACTACCTCTCGGATGCCCTGGCGGCCCAGGTAGGCGGTCTGGGCATGGCCCCCGGCGCCAACATCGGCGACCGCTACGCCGTCTTTGAGGCCACCCACGGCAGCGCCCCGAAATACGCCAACCTGGACAAGATCAACCCGAGCTCCCTCATCCTGTCGGGAACCATGATGCTAGAATATCTCGACTGGACCGAAGCCGCCAATCTCATCCACGAGGGCTTGGCGCGGACCATCCAGGCCAGGACCGTTACCTACGACTTGGCCCGCCTCATGCCCGGAGCCCGAGAACTATCCTGTTCCGGATTTGCCTCGGCGCTGCTTGATAATCTCTCGTGCGGGCCATCTTAGGTTTCTTGACAGGAGAACGGACGGCGGTCTTATTATAACAGCCTCGACCCTATCCCCGCAATCGTCCGAAGACTCTTCTTGTCGTTTCGATTTAACGGTCGGGGAGCCGTCTAAGCTTTAGCCCCGCCGTTATTCCCCGCAAGGGACAGGTTGTCAAGATAAATTGACTAAACGACAAAATGTAATTACAATCAATCCATGCTCTTCGAATATGATATTCTTTTGTGGGGTGAGATATTATGAGAGCAATCGCCTTTGATACCTTAAATTTTGCCAAAAAACTAAAATCGGCCAATTTCAGCCAAGAGCAGGCTGAGGCTATGGCTGAAGCTATGGCCGGGGTAGTAGAAGAACAGTTAGCCACTAAACAAGACTTGAGAGAAATGGAAATGCGTCTTGAGGTCAAGCTATCTGAACTAAAATCAGACCTGATCAAATGGATTTTCGGGCTGGTCATCGGCCAAGGGGCCTTCATTGCTTTTATCGTTAAGTTCCTCAAATAAGCCATACGTATCAGATGTACTTTCTGCAAAGCGACATCGCCCTGGTGCAAGGGGAAATGGCTTCCCAAACAGATATTGCCCTCCTGCAATGCGATATGAAAAAGCCTGCACTCCGCCTGAAGCATGACCTCACCCTACGCCTTGGCGGGATGCTGGCCGCGTCCGTGCCCCTAGTCGCCGCACTGGTGAAAATGCTTTAATCCCCTCCATTCGCCTTGCGCGCCAATCCGCTCCACAGGAAAATTTTAGCAGGCGTATGCCGGTGCAAATTCTTTCAAGGCTTCCGGAAGTTACAGGATGTTGACGTTTCTCAGGGCTTTGAGGGGCTTATCCTTGCTGCCCTGCTCCCCCCATTAGTAGGTATCCTCATCATAAACCTCCACCCTGGTGTAAACCTCCCTATGTGCCGGGCGGGGATGTTCTTTCAGGAAAGATAATACTTCTGATATGCTGAAAAACGCCTCAAACGGAGAAACCCCGCTCCCATCTTCTGCCCCATAATCCCGAATAATCCGCCAAAATCCCCTATACCCAGTAGCACAGGCTTTCCAGCCTGTGCCAAAACAGTCTGATTTCCTAATATGTCCGAAGACTCTTCTTATCGTTGTAACCGGCGTAGGGGCGGGGTAACCCCGCCCCTACGGGTCGCAATCGCCCGAAGGCTCTTCTTATCGTTGTAAGGAAACCACAGCCTTCACAGATACCGCGACCGCTGTAATAGTCGCAATCGTCCGAAGACTCTTCTTATCGTTGTAAGGATGAAGTCCTTGACTTACTGGATAACGCCGACCAGGAGTCGCAATCGTCCGAAGACTCTTCTTATCGTTGTAAGAATGTTGCCTTCTACAGCCTCTTCCAATCTGATCAAGGTCGCAATCGTCCGAAGACTCTTCTTATCGTTGTAAGTCAACGCATTTGACATGGAGACTCAGATATCGATTAGGTCGCAATCGTCCGAAGACTCTTCTTATCGTTGTAAGGCGACGTTGAATACATCAGAAGTTACAAACATGTCTTGTAGTCGCAATCGTCCGAAGACTCTTCTTATCGTTGTAAGTTTTCGCTCTCGCCGGCGATATTGAATGGGTAATGAAGCTGTCGCAATCGTCCGAAGACTCTTCTTATCGTTGTAAGGCGGCAACGCCACGGTGGTGCGCCCGCAGGACCTCTGTCGCAATCGTCCGAAGACTCTTCTTATCGTTGTAAGGAGCATGGCCTGGGCATGTGCCGAGCTGTAGCGGAACAGTCGCAATCGTCCGAAGACTCTTCTTATCGTTGTAAGATTGATGAAAAGCTTTCCTCTGTCATATGCAAGTTGGGTCGCAATCGTCCGAAGACTCTTCTTATCGTTGTAAGATTGATTAACAATCTTTTGAAGGCCTTGCCCCAGCTGGAAGGTCGCAATCGTCCGAAGACTCTTCTTATCGTTGTAAGAATATCTTTAGCTAATCCAGGAGTGGGTAATTCGCTTAGTCGCAATCGTCCGAAGACTCTTCTTATCGTTGTAAGTAAAAAATCTTAAAGCGTTCAAGGAACGACACAAAGAAGTCGCAATCGTCCGAAGACTCTTCTTATCGTTGTAAGTCTGAGGAACAAAGACAAGCCTTTCGATCTTATATGAGTCGCAATCGTCCGAAGACTCTTCTTATCGTTGTAAGGCGATTTCGATGAAAGATATGTGAGGAATCTTGCCAAGTCGCAATCGTCCGAAGACTCTTCTTATCGTTGTAAGGCAAGAGATCGTAGTTGGTCTGTGTGAAGCCGGAACCGTCGCAATCGTCCGAAGACTCTTCTTATCGTTGTAAGCAAAGACCTATAGAATTCTACGAAGCCTTTATAAATTAGTCGCAATCGTCCGAAGACTCTTCTTATCGTTGTAAGGCACCCTTATATTTCCTGTGAATTATCGATAGGATAGAACTCCCCTGCGTGTAACCCCTGTTTTTTCCAGCTTTGCTGCTCCCCGCCTATCCTGCCAAACCCCTTTTCCATCTCGAAATATGAGAAAAACCACTATGTTCCAAATTCCGTGTAACCTCCCCGTTATTTTTCTCCCCAGGTATAGTCTACTGCTTATATAAAAACAGTGAGCCGTGAGCCGTGAACAGCAAAAACATTATTGTGAGCAGCCGCACCGATTCTGTTTTTATGCTTCGTTGTGTTCGGCAGAACATGTGCACTTATATAAAAACAGGTTATAGGTAAGGGGTAAGAGGTTAGAGGTAATGACTCCTGGCAATCCGTTGGAAGTCGACTGTTTTTATGCTTCGTTGTGTTCGGGAGAACATGGGAACTTATAAAATAATATAATCAGGATCTTGCGAAACCACTCCCTGTCCCATTATCTCTATCCGGGGCCGACAGGCGCCGCAGAGGGGATACAGCCTGAGGCCGTCTGCCGTTAAGTCCAGGCATTTCTCCAACCGCTTTTTCAACCTGGCCAAAGATTTTTCATCCAGATCGGCCTCGAACACCGAGAGCTGCACCCGCTCGCCGTAATCCTTCAGAATCTTGGCAACCCGCAAACGCCTCCGGTTGTCGCGGATATCATAACTGATAGCATAAAACATCATCGTTTACCAGAAAAATGTATAGGGTTGGTAGGTTCCTTTAAGCAGCACAGCCCGCATGAGCCGTTCCGCCTGCCGCCGGAAAAGCCGCCGGAAATCAGTTTCTCCCCCGTTCTCGGGGCAGTGATGCACGTTGGTGAGATACCGTTCATATTCCTGGAAATAACGCTTGCGGGGCTCATCCCCAAGATACATCCCGCCGGAGGGTTCATGGCGGAAAAAATCCTGTTCCCCAAACACCCGATTGTTAATCAGACTCAGGGTAAGGCGGTCCACCAATAAAGCTCGAAATTCTTCCAGCAGGTCAGAGGCCAGAGTGGCATGGCCGTAGCGCGGCTGATGGTAAAAGCCCATATAGGGATCAAACCCCATGCCGTCCAGCAGAGAGGAAATTTCATTATACACCAGGGTATATCCTAGGGAGAGCAAAGCGTTCACCGGGTCCGGGGCCGGGTGATGCTGCCGCCCGCTAAAACCGAAACCGTGCCGCACCATCCGGGCCAATCCCTGGAAATACGTGTGGGCTGCCGCGCCCTCCAGACCCAGAAGGGCCGCTAGGTTGGGGCTCCCGCCGATCTGGAGGATAAGCTCGGTTAATCGCTCAATCTCTCCCTTGAGTCCGCTCTCCGGGTGGTTGCGGGCAAACTCCTGCAGCAGCCCCCGGCTGTTGGTGAGTTTGGCGCCGACGATTATTTTTGCCAGGTCCAGGGCGAATTCCGGATCCGCGGCCCGATCATACTGGGCCTGGCGCAAAGTAACATTCTTGGTAAACGGCGACGTCAGCTGCCCCACCAGTCGGCCCCGCCGGGTAAACAGGGCCATCTCCACGCCCTGCTGCAGCAGCAGGTGTGCTGCCTGGGTAGTAAACTGCACATTGCCGAAAATCAGCACCGCCTCAACCTTGCCCACCGGCAGGTCCAGGAGAGTCTCCCCCTCCTTGGCCACCACCAGCCGCTCCCCCGTCTTCTGCAGACAGGCGCCCTGTTCACTCAAGTAAAGAAAAGCCATGATTTTCCTTCATATGACCATTTGCCGGTTTTATCTCTTTCCCGGTCCCCCGTCTCCGGTCTGTTTTTACCTCAGTCCTCAGCACTCAGTCCTGTCTTTTCTCCCGGCCCCCGTCTAGTTATAGACTTCCCGACGGTGTCCAACCCTGATTATCTCAATGGTAAGAACAGAAGAACTTACCTTATATACTACCCGATAATTTCCCATCTTGAGCCTGTAACTATATTTACTGCCCCTGAGCTTTTTACTCCCGATAGGATGGGGGTTATTCGCAAGCTTCTCCACTTCTGCCAGAATTTTTCTAATAATACTCTTTTCGAGCCCTCTAAGTTCCCTGATCGCCGAACTTTTCCACTCGATCTTATATAAGGCCATCTTCCTTCAACTCGGTTAATAATTGCTCATGAGGAATCGTTGGCTCATCGCGTCTTTCCGCTACAATGGCCAGATCTTCGATATCCTCCATGAGTTCCTGAAAGGCGGCTAGAGACAGGATAACCGAGGTTTTCTCTCCTGCTTCATTGATAATATACTGTGGCTGTAAATCCTCTGTTTTTATCATTGCTTCCTCCTCTAAGGACCCGCGGCTTTGTTGCCCAGGAGATTTTTCCCATGCATGAAAATCTCCAATTTTTCTATTATACATCAATGTTATCATTACCCTTTACCTTTAATTTCTCCCTCCCCGCAAAATACTTCTCCAAATCAAAAGGCGGCGGCATATACAAAACCTTCCGCTCCCTCTTTGGCCGGTCAAAGGGAGCCAGAATCGCCTCCCCCGCGAAAATCAGCCCCAGATACGTAAATCCCCGCTTAAAATCTGTAATCTCCGTATCCTCCATATCCAGGGCCAGATTCATCTTCTCCAGGATTTCTTCGGTAAACGCCATGGCCGCTTCGGCCTCCGGCCGGGTCCGGGCCAAAATCACGAAGTCGTCCGCATACCGCACCAGTGCGTAGCCTTTTCGGATGAGCCCCTCATCCAGTTCATCCAGAAACAGATTTGCCAAAACCGGAGAGATGACCGCCCCCTGGGGTATGCCTTTTTCCATCATATATATCTTCTCGCCGTCATACACCTCGGCCTGGACCCAGAGACCGATCAATCTCAGGATGTCCGGATCTGTTATTATGTTGGCAACCTTGGCCAGCAACAGTTCATGGTTAATGTTGTCGAAAAAGGCGTCCAGATCGGCATCCACCACAAACCGATACCCCTGGTCCCGCAATTCTTTGATTCGATACGCCGCCTGCCTCACCGACCGACCTTTCCGGTAGGCGAAGCTGACCTCCTCAAATTGAGCCTCGAAAATCGGCTCAATACTATTCAATACCGCCGCCTGGGCCACCCGGTCCCGCACGGTAGGGACAGACAAAGGCCGAGGGGACCCATCCCGCTTGGCCACCAGAAAGCGCAACAGCGGCAGGGGCGCATACTCCCCGCTTCTCAGCTCCTCCCCCAATATCGCCAGATTAACCGCCAAATCCTCCTTAAATCCCCCCAAACTCACCCCATCCACCCCGGGCATGCCCTGGGAGGCCTCGACCCGGGTGAAGGCGTGATGGAGGTTGGAGGTGACTGTTATTTCAGAGATCATTGCCACATTCCCGATTAATCCCTAAAAAATTTCCCCAACTAAAATAATGGCAGGCGGCGTCGCGCAGTTTTTTAAGCCAGAGATAGTGGTAAATTGTGATTGCCTGGCGCTTCAATAAACTCCCTTGGAAAATCAGACGCGTCTCGATGGGTATGGCCAAAAAACAGATTTTTTCAGGTTCCTGAGGATCAAAGATTTTTATGGCCGGTTCGATCTCGCGCAGGGTAATCCAGTAGGGGGAGATGGAAAACGTCAGAGAACCGTGTTTAATACTTACCGTCAGGTCCCGGCGGCCTGGTGGTTCATTAGGATGAACCGAAGGTTCCGTCGAAGTAAGAAGCGCTCCTACGGGAAGGAAAAGTTTTTCCGCGGTAATAAACTTATTTTCCTGAAGTGCTTGGGGCCATTGGGTCCGTTCCAGCGTACCTCTCGTCAGACCGCCAACGGCCAGTCGCAGAAATCGTGTATGATAGCGTACTTGTTGAGTAAGGGTCAGTTCTCCATATTTCTTCAATTCCTGGAAAAGTAAAGCCTGAACGATGTGCGCCAGGACGCCCCAGCAATAATTGGCCGGGCCGAAAACTTGGGGTCTTATGAACTTACATCCCGGCCAGTCTTGAAGAAATTGGGTTTTCCAAGAGTTTTTGACACTCTCAGAAAACTGGCGGGCCTGCTTGGCGGGTTTGTAATGATCATGATGCAGAATCTCGACGTTGTTATTCCCCGGATCGATTAATATGGGCAAAACCAGTGTAAAATAGCTGGACTCAATATCTTTCTGACAGCGTATTTTATAAGTCACCAATAGAATGGCAAAAAGAAGCCAAGAAAGAAATACTAATGTCCACCCCCAACCTTCACCCCAAGAGCTTTTTTTATAACTATCAGTTATATACACGAAGAGGGCGCTGGCAAAGAGGTTAACAAGAAGACCTATCCCTATGGCGACGAGAAGCAAATCGTCCAGAAAAAGTCGGCGCTGCCGCAGCCTTTCCAGACCCTGGCCTAATCTGGCGTCAGGCATAGTTTGACCTCAAAATTATATCAATCAGGAGATGGAGTTATTTCTCCTTTTTTTCCTGATTTTTTTCTTCCACCTCAATCTTTACTCTGCCACAACCTTTTGATTTATAAAGCCTGTTAAAAAGTATCTCCAGAAATAAGGTTCAAAATTGAGCGGCGTGTTTTTTAAAGCAAATTTTGGCAACTCAACGAGTTGGCATCAATCTTTTGGTATGAAAAAACCCAGACTTAAATTTTTCATGGCTTTTTTTATCAGGTTATCAAAGCCCAAGAATATAGGTTTCCACCAAGAGGTCATGCCAGCTCTTTTGAATGCTTTATTTTGATTGGTTTGGCGTCTTAGGCCGCCAACTGCAATTGCTTGGGTCGATGCTCCTTTTCTGACGATTGGTGGTGCCTGGCAATTTCCATGAGTCCGGTGGCCAATTGCGCAAAAGTTACGGCAGCCATCACACTCTGCTGCGATTTCAGACGTAAGCGTTCTAAGCCAGCGACATGCTTGAACAGATTGTACGATCTTTCCATATTCTTGCGAAGCTTACAGATTTTGTCGACTTCCTCTAACATATCCGGAAGTTGGCCAAATTGTCCGGAATCAAAAGGTATTTCTCGGCATTGGGGGCAAAGCGGAGCCCGAAAACATTCGTTAGTCTGGGCGTCACAGCCAAACTCGTGCCCGGTGTCGGTGGTTCCCAGATAACGCATGGGGGTTTCACAATATTCGTCCATCCAGTGCAGCCGGCTCTCCCCAGGGAAAGACAAAAGAACCGAGGCCGCTCAAAAGGGGAACAGCAGGGACATGATTATGGGGAGTGCCCAATCTGCTCGACCTTGCCCTCTGACCTTTTTTTGCCCCTCCCAAAGGCGGGAGGCGCTCCGCTTTTCCACCCTACGGGTCATCTTTTTCCGCATCTTGAAAATCGATCATGCCGTTATCCCTGACAACCCGGAAACGTTCAAGTGTTTCTATTGAACATCCCTTCCCTCAAGCCGCCGCCTTCTCCAAACCCCGGACGTGTAAAATCTCTGAACCATCCATAGCTCTGATATCGGCCGCGCCCAATGTCAACAAGGCCACAGTTTTTCCCCCGGCGTCCACAAATTCAACCTCATACATCTCCCCGACGTCATAGCAGTGTACTATGGCACCAATATCTCCTGATTTGAGGTCGTGTTCCGGCACGTCCCGCCTAAGCACGGCAATGTCCAATTCTTTAAACATGTTGATCTCCTGCTCCTCTCTTATAAGGGGTAGGCGGTGACAAAACGGGGATAATTCCCGCCTGCATCGATTATCCAAATAGTCCGGATCTGGGCCACCGCCTCCCCCTTTCTCTCCAGTACACCGTCCACGATAAATTTTATCCCGTAAGGAGAGATTATTTGAGCTATAACATCTTCGTTATGGGCGATTTTTAAAAATTGTCCCTCCAATTCAGTTATATCACTGGTATCGAAACCTATGGACCGAAAAAAGTGGGCCTTTAATCTCCCCACTGGATGAGTAGGCGATAGGAGGTATGCAATAATTTTATCCCGAGGAATGTACGCCCCATCTCGGTTTGGAAGCTTCATTCCTGTCTCCCATCACACCCCCGGGAAATTGTATTTCCCCGGCCCAACCCATACCTCCCCAACCCGAACGTTGTTCCCTGGCCCAGGTTCACCTGCTCCCCCAAGCGTAGGTAGGGCATGAACGGCCCCAACTCCCCGGCAAAGGTGATCGTCCCTTTCAGGCCCCCCAGCTTCATCAGTTCTTTCTGGCTGAAGGAATAGCGCTCCCAGTCGTACCAGTGCAGCCGGCTCTCCCTGGTTGTTATACCCGCGGCCTTGTCTGACAGGCCGTCCCAATCCGGCTCCCGGCCCTCCCCGTAAAACGCCGCCAGCAGCCCCAGACGTCGGCTCAGGTTCTCCCACCACAAGCCAAAGCTTAAATCCGTGGCCAGGTCCCCCCGAACCTTCAACCGCAGCGGCGTCAGCAATTCCAGGGTAACCTCCCGCACCGCAGCATCCCCCGGCCGCGTCACCGGCCCGGTCTCCGCGTGCAGCCGGTCGGCGAAGATTGTCTCCTTCTCATAGATCACCGCCCTTTGCCCCTCCCGGACCGACTCCACCCGCATGAGGTCATACCGGCTCCGCTCCCGCCCCAACCCCTTCTTGCCCACCTCCTGAAAAATATAGATAAAATAGGGGAGGGCCTCGATGGCCGGTCCGATCAACACCAGGTCGAAATTCAGGCTGTCGCCGGCATGAAAGGATTGCCGGTTGGTTAACGGCGGGTTCAGAACGAAGGGCCGGGGGGCCTTTAGGTATTTCCGGGCCTCAGGCGCGCCCGGCGGCGGCGACGGCTCAAAAATGGCAACGTATAAACACTTGGCGGCAAAGGCGCACTCCCGGCATTCCGCCTGGGGGGCGATGCAGACCAGCTTCCGTAACGTCTTTCCAAAGACGCCCCGAAAAATGGCTCCTTTATACGGGGGAAGAATGGCATTGTCCCTGAAACGTACCAGAAAACGAAACCGGGCAAAACGCCAGGGTGGAAAGGCGGAATCTGCCATCATTTGTTATCCGATCGGGACCTCAGTTCATTATGTATTTTTCATCATAATAGAACCAGATAAACTTATGCAAGAGAATTTATGATTCGAATACCACCTAAAAAAAACCGGCATTTTCAAAAACCGCATTTTTGGCGGTTTTTTATAATAAGCAGAGACAATCGGAACAAGCTGCAAATATGCCTTAATTAATTGTTATTGCATGATAATATTATGATGCAGCAATTATAATCCGTGTGCCGCCAACTCTAGTCGGGCCGGGGTACCAATGATGACAGTTTTTGAAGGTTTCTGATCATAGCAACGAATGGTTTGCTGACTTCGCCGGGACGCAATATTTCTCCTGCCCCTTGTAGGTATGCAGCCCAATCTGCCATATGTAATGTGGTTTAATTCAGTTAGGAATAGATTCAGAGCGGTTGGCCGAATCCTGAGGACCGAAAAAGATGGCAAAAAATCTTGACGCCGTGGAGGAAACAGGATACAAAGACAACATACATCAAGGCACGTAGCTCAGGGGGAGAGCGCTACCCTGACACGGTAGAGGTCAAGGGTTCAAATCCCTTCGTGCCTACCACGCAAAATCAAGGGGTTAGCCGTAACTGGCCAGCCCCTTTGGGTTTCTGGACCGGATAAAAGTATGCCACTCCTCCCCTGTTGGTTGCAGAATCGAAAACCTTGGGGTCACGCGGCGGCGCCCCCGGGTCGCGGTGGTGTAACAGGGAAAGTCCGTGCGAACCTACCTATGTCGAACTTCCTTAGGCTTACCGCTAGGCGGCTTTTTCCTGCAGGAGCGCCAGTTGTTCCTCGCGGCCGATCATGACCAGAATATCGCTGGGCTTTACCACGAAACTAGGTTCCGGCAGGAAGACAAAGCGCTGCGGCACCAGTTCCTTGACGGCAATGACGAAGACGCCGTATTGCTTCCGGAGACCCAATTCCATCAGGCTGCGGCCGTAGAAGCTGTTCGGCGGCGCCACGTCCATCACCCGGTACCCTGCCTCCAACGGGATATAATCCAATAAATTGGGATTCATGATCTGGACCGCCAGCCGCCAGGCGGTCTCCCGCTCCGGGAAGATGACTTCCTGCACCCCCAGGGAATGCAAGATCGCGGCGTGGTCTTCGCTCATCACCTTGGCGCGGATCATCTTGACGCCGATCTTTTTGAGGTGCAGGGTGCAGAGGATACTGGCTTCGAGGCTCTCACCCAAACTGACGATAACCTCATCAAAATCCGCCGTCACCACCTGCTTCAGACTGGCATAATCCCGCGCGTCCACCGCCATGGCCCGTTGCACATCGTCGGCAATGGCATAGACCAAGTCTTCATTTACATCCAAAGCCAGCACTTCACAGCTTTTCGACAGCTCCCGGGCCAGCTCCATACCGAACTGCCCCAACCCGATAACGCAGATATGTTTTTTCCACTTCATCCGATCATAATCCTGCCGCGAGGATAACGAATCATTACATGCCGTTCGGGAATGATCCACATCGCGACGGTGAGAGGCCCGACCCGGCCGATAAACATAGTCAAAATAATCCACAGGCGGCCGACCACGGAGAGTTTTTCGGTCAATCCGGTCGACAACCCCACCGTGCCAAAAGCTGAAATCTGTTCGAAGACCACGTCATGCATACCTACCCCCGGCGCGGTTTCGGTATACAACAATAAAAAGATGCCGAAGATATTCCAGGCCGCAGCCAGGCGGATGAGGATGGTATTGCGCCATAAGATCTCGGGGGGCACCTGCCGGTCTAAAATTTTTACCTCTTGAGAGCCCCGCAGTTTGGAGCGCATCTCGGCCAGCCAGATGGCGAAAGAGGTTGTCTTGATACCTCCGGCGCACGAACCAGGCGAGCCGCCGATAAACATCAACATGATAATCAACATGAGGGAACTCAACGGCAGGGCCCCGCAATTCACCGTGTTGAAACCTGCCGTCCGGGCGGTAACCGACTGGAATAGGGCCCCGGAAACCCTTTCCACCCATCCCACCTCATCTTTGGTTAAACCGAAAAACAATATCCCCAATGTTCCGATAACAATAAGACAACAGGTCATGCGCCAGACCACCCTGGCATGGGTCGACCAGAACCGCGACGGGGTCTGGTCATGGCCTTGATTCCAAACAGGCCGCAACCTCCTCCAGAACTCCAATAAAACCGCATGTCCCAGCCCACCGGCAATGATCAGCAGCATTATCGCCGCCAGGATAATCTGATTATCTCTGAGATCGACCAGGCTATCTTTATAAATGGAAAAACCGGCGTTGCAAAAGGCCGAGATTGAGTGAAAGAGGGCACTGTAGCATGATTGCCCCCAATTGCCGGTCCGCACAAACAACGCCAGGCCGATAACCATCATCCCCACGGCCTCAATGGCAACAGTTGTCATTAAGATGCGGAAAAACAGGTGACGGAAATCAGAGCCAATATCCTGCTGAAAGAAAGAATCGTGCAAGACCATCTGGGATTGGAGTGACAAGCGCCGCCCTAGCATCTGAAAGGTCAGCGCCGCAAAGGTCATGACCCCCAGCCCGCCGGTTTGAATGAGCAGGAGGATCACCACCTGACCAAAGGTGGTGTAGACCGTGCTCGTATCCACCACGATCAGGCCGGTGACGCAGACTGACGACGTAGAAGTGAACAGGGCATTTAAAAAACTTACCTTCCCCGGTTGGTGGCTCCAGGGCAGCCAGAGGAACACCGCTCCCACCCAGATAACCGCGCTAAAACCACTGATCAACAAAAACTGGGGCGATCGCAGGAAGGGCGCAAACCTATTGATGAGTAGGTAGAATGCGGCATTTCGAAAAAATCCACTGCTCATGATAATACTAAATTTCCACCTGGCTGCCCAATTCTACGACCCGACCGGGAGGAATGCCGAAAAAGGTGGAGACGTTCCAGGCGTTGCGGGACAAGAAAGCGAACAGGCCCTTGCGCCAGCGGGCCATCTTGCTGAAGCCGGTGGTAAGCAATGATTCCCTGCCTAAATAGAAGGATGTGGCGAAGATGTCAATATCCAGACCCCGCTCGTTCGCCAAGTCAATGATTTCAGGAACGTTGGGGGTTTCCATAAAGCCGTAGGAAGCTACAATGCGATAGAAACCATGACCCTTGTCGGTTATTTCCAGTCTTTGTTCCGGCAAGACGTAGGGAATATCAGTAGAAAGGATTGAGAGAATAAAAACTCTTTCAGGCAGGGCTTCGGTATGCTTCAAAAGGTGGAGCAAGACAATGGGAGTTCCGGTTGGCGATAAGGCCAGAAAAAAAGCGGTGCCGGGGGTACGCACCAACCTATAGGTAGTAATATCGTACATTAAGACATCAAAAGGGACCTGGGCCTCTTCAAAACGTTTTCGGAGGGCGGCTCGCCCGTCCCGCCAGGTGACCATGACCGTAAAGAGCAAAACCGCAACGCTTACCGCAAACCAACCACCATCCAGGAACTTGAGCAGATTGGCACTAAAAAAGGAGAAATCGAAGCATAGGAAGAGGGCAGCCAACGGCAAGGACTGCCAGAGCGGCCAACCCCAGTTAAAGCGGGTGATGTAATAATAAATAACGGTGCTGATACACATGGTACCGGTCACGGCAATACCGTAAGCGGCAGCTAAGTTGCTGGATTCCTTAAAAGCCAGGGCCAAACCGAGGCAGCCGATCATCATCACCGAGTTGACCCAAGGCATGTAAATCTGCCCCTTGGTTTCTCCCGAGGTGTGGACAATGCGTAACCGGGGGGCGTAGCCGATCTGAATGGCTTGCTGCATCAGCGAAAAGACGCCGGAGATCATGGCCTGGGAGGCAATCACGGTGGCAGTGGTGGCTAGCCCAACCATAGGATACAAAAGCACTTTAGGCACCAGTTCATAAAAGGGATGAACGGCGGCAAGGGGATTTTCCAGCAGGAGGGCAGTTTGGCCGAAATAATTGAGCAGGAGGGCTGGAAACACTAAGGCGATCCAGGAAAGGCGGATAGGACCGCGCCCGAAATGACCCATGTCGGCATACAGCGCCTCACATCCAGTAATACAGAGCACGACGGCACCTAGTACTATGGCGCCATGCAGGCGATTGACCAGAAAGAAGTTTACGGCGTAACGTGGATCCAGGGCCGCCAAAATCCCCGGCGTCCGAAAAACCTGCATGATTCCCAAGAGGCCCAGAGAAATGAACCAGAAGATCATTATGGGACCGAAGATCTTGCCGATCCGCTCCGTCCCCTGGCTCTGTACTAGAAACAGGCCGAACAAGACCCCACAAGAAAGTGGCAGGACAAAAGGTTCGGCCGCCTTGGTAGCTACGTTTAGGCCCTCCATGGCAGAGAGTACCGAGATGACCGGCGTAATCAGGCCTTCACCGCACAACAGGGCGGCGCCAAAAATTGCCAGGAGCACTAGCCGGTTTACCGTACCGGGCGACACACTCTGCTTTCCTTTTCCGAGAAACAGGGCGGCCAGGGCATAAATCCCGCCCTCACCATGGTTGTCGGCCCTCAAAATGAACATGACATATTTTACGGTCACTACCATCGTCAGCGACCAGAAAATTAGGGACATAACCCCTAGAATGTTATCCGGGGAGATGGCCATGGCGTGCTTGCCGTGGAAGCATTCCTTGACGGTGTAGAGCGGACTGGTGCCGATATCGCCATATACCACTCCCATAGCCCCCAGCGCCAGAAGCAGATTTTTCTTTTTATCTAAGCGAGCTTTAGGGCTGTTATGGCCGGAGGGGAAATCGGCGGCTGGTTCTGATGCGGATTGAAACGTCTGCTCCGCTCCTGAAGCGGAAGCCAAACTCATGAGAACTCTCCAAACTATTTTTCCGGGAGGTCACGCCTCCGGGCATCCAGTCCGGAAGGTCTCTCCCCATCGACGCCTACGAGGTTAGCTGCAGGGCTTGGACCGATGAGGTTGTCCTACGCCGGACGGCGATACGCCCCTAATACCCGGTTCCCCCGCACCCATAGTTTGACCATGGATTTCGGCTGTTAGTATAGCTTTTACTATAAGCCAGGCTGCAGTTTTGTCAAGCAGCATTTGAATAACATTTCGGTTAAGAAGAGACCGGAGAGTCGCTTGAAGGGGACAGAAGCCTAGAGTTTCGCCAGCGTTGCTTCCGCCTGCTCCCTTACCTCCGGAAAGGGGGATATCAGAGAGAGCGTACGCAGCTTGCCTTTAAACCCTTGTATCTCGGTCATGGTCTGGGTCGGCGCCAATTGCTGCAGGCGATGCACGGCTTCGACAATCACGGTAGACTCCGGATAATCTAAAAATAACATCAGGGCTCGCCAGTCTTCCGGCAACCCATAGGCCGCCAGAAACTTTGCTGCCAATGCCGAAAAGTGCGGCGTGGCCCGGTGGTCTGCTAGTTCAGCTGCTGCCTTTTTGTATTCCGGCCGCTGCTGTTTGCCTCCGAAAAGCGCTTCCGCCTGTTTGAGGACTTCCCGCCTGATTTTCTCCTCCTGCTTCCGACCTCCCGGCGGCTTTGGCTCTACCCGCCGATGCCGGGAACGATCCCGTATTCGATCAATGGCCCGCCAATCAGGCCGTTCCCGGTCATCATCATTTCTGCCAGAAATCATATCGTGCCTCTTCTGTAAAGATTTTGTAATTAAGTCCCATCCGGAAACTATGGCTGGTCTCCGGTAATATTGCAACTAAATGGAATAATGATGTTTTCACCCCGCTCCCTTATCCTCTCCCCGCAAGCGGGGCGAGGGGATAATTAACTTCCCAGTAAGCGGGGTGAGGCAATACCATGACTTTCCGGATGGCTACGAGCTAGTCGCCGAGCGGTTTTCGGCCGGCGGCATCCAACCATGGAAAAGACTCATAGCCTGGTTGAGGCCGACTTTTAAGACTGCTTCGAGAGCGTCAGCCGTTCGATCTATCATACTGGCATAGGTATCAATTTCGGCCGGATAACAGGGACTGAGCACATAGTTTTCCACCGTTTCACCGTATTGCGGACGGCCTATGCCGACTTTGAGGCGTAAAAATTCGGTGGTATGGATGGTGTTGATAATCGAGGCAACCCCCCGGTGACCGCCAGCGCCTCCCCTGAGGACAAACTTGAGCCTGCCGAGTGGCAGATCCAGATCATCATGGATAATCAGCAAGTCCGCGGCGCTCAACTGAAAAAAAGCCAACAAGCGAAAGACGGCCCGGCCGCTGAGGTTCATATAAGTTTCCGGCTGAGCCAAAACGACCTCCTGGCCGGCCCAGCCCCCCCGACCCCATTGGGCTGAACAAGTATGACGGTTGAGAGATATACCCCATCTCTGGCTGAGGACGTCAATTATTTGAAAACCGACGTTGTGGCGGGTTCTTTTATATCGAAATCCCGGATTTCCTAATCCAATGAAGAGTTGCAAAATCAACCTTCCTTAACTGCCTAGGGTCTTGCCGCACCCGGTTCAGGCCGAATACAAGATTCGCCCCTACGGCTACAGCCCGAATCATCGTTTGACAGTGAGTTGCTCTAACACCGGGTTCACTTTGAGAAGCAGCAAACTTTCGAAGATGGCGGGCCCGGAGGTCCACTCCACCCATCTGGTTAGTTTCGTTTCAAGGTGAATATTGCCAGCTTATCGATGACCACTGCCAACCGGTCGCAATGAACATTCTCTACGTCACTAAATAAATAAAGAGCTTACTGAATCTTGGGCGTGAATCCGCCTGATGGCTTCTCCCAGGAGCGGGGCCACGGAAAGGACTTGGATCTTTTCGCAGGCCTCGGCTTCGGCTGATAGGGGTATGGTATCGGTAACAATGAGGCTGCGCAGAAGGGAGTTTTTGATCGTGGAGATGGAATCTCGCGCCAGCACGGGATGCGTGACGCAGGCGTGGACAGAGCGGGCGCCGTGCCGCACCAGGATTTCCGCCGCCATATGCAACGTTCCCCCCGTATTGACCATATCATCAATAATGACGGTTTCTTTGCCCCAGACATTGCCGATAAGCGTCATAGCGGAAATGGCGGGTCCTTCCCGGCGTTTGTCGATAATCGCCAGGCTGCTTTTCAGACGTCGGGCAAAGGCGCGGGCACGCTCGACCCCGCCGGTGTCGGGCGAGACAATAGCCAGATCGGGAGCAAAATTATTCTTGATATATTCCAATAACACCGGCATCGCGAACAGATGATCCACCGGAATATTGAAAAATCCTTGGATCTGACCGGTATGGAGGTCCATAGTGAGAAGCCTCTGGGTCCCGGCCACGGTAAAGAGATCGGCCACCAACTTGGCCGAGATCGGCATCCGGGGCGCCGTCTTCCGATCCTGGCGGGCATAGGCGTAATACGGCGTCACCGCCGTAATGCAGCCGGCCGAGGCCCGCTTCAGGGCATCCACCATGATCAGCAGCTCCATCAGATTCTCATTAATCGGCGTACAGGTGGGCTGGACGACGAAAACATCTTTACCTCGGACATTTTCCTTGATTTCGACGATAATTTCTCCATCAGAAAAACGACCCACGAGGGCTTCCCCCAGAGGCAGATTCAGATAGCTGCAGATTTTCCCCGCTAAAGGGCGGTTGGCATTGCCCGCAAAAATACTGATCTCGTTCATCAGCCCAAGTCCTTTAAAAAGAGAGACGATGAGGTGGGAGAGAGCCCCAGCGCCGCAGCAGTCCAAAAACCGGTGGCGGTCCGCAGACGTTCGGCAGCCTCAGAAGCCGCCGCCTGATCAGCAAAGATGCCAAAAACCGTGGGACCGCTGCCGGACATCAATACCCCTTCCGCCCCCTCCTGCCACAAGGCCTGCTTCAGGGCAAGCAGATCAGGGTAGCTTGCCATGGCAACTGCCTCTAAATCGTTGTGTAACCAAGCAGCGGGAGGCTGCTCGGGCCAGCAATCCCACCGGGCCTCCGCCGGCGCCACAAACGGCGGTTGCAGCCGGGAATACGCCCAGGCGGTCGATATCTGATAGCCGGGATTCACCAAAACATAGCAATAGGTGGGCAGGACAACCGGAGTCAAGACATCGCCGATACCGCGCCCCCAAGCCGGTCCGTCCAGTAAAAAAAAAGGTACGTCCGCTCCCAGGCGGCGGGCCAGTTGATGGAGCTGACTAGCAGTCAAAGGTTTGCCGCTGATGGCATTCAACCCCTTTAAGACACCGGCGGCATCGCTGCTGCCACCTCCCAGCCCGGCAGCAAGAGGAATGTTTTTTTTTAACCGGATCCGAACCCCGAATCGGCGCGAGACGGCTGCTTGAAAAGCCATCGCCGCCCGCACGGCCAGGTTCCTTTCATCCACAGGTAAATCGGGATGGTCGCACTCTAACCCAATCCCTGCTGCAGCATGGCTGATGGCCAGCTCATCTGTTAAGGTGACGGGCTGCATCAGGGTGATCAGATCATGATAACCATCCGATCTCCGGCCGATGACTTTGAGATAGAGATTGACCTTGGCCGGGCAGTGCAGTGTCAGATGCCGCATCAGGCCCCGCCGGATTTGGTCACTTCCCTCACGTACCGCATCCGCAGATCGTACAAGAGATTGTCAAAGAGGTTTTCTTCTTCGGAAGTTAGATTATTTCTGGTTTTTTCCCTCAAAAGACCTAAAAGATCGATGGTCTGCTTGGCCAGGGACATATCCTTATCGCTCTTGCCGGTTTCGGGATGGGGCGCGTCACCCAGGTGGATAAACACCGACGTTCCCAGAGACATGATAAACGAGGCGAAATTGATCTCCGGCAGGGGCGTCCCGGTTTGAGATTTGGCAGCATCCGCGGGCTTGGCAGCCTCGGCTTCGTACGTGGCGCGCGCCTCCTCCCGCTGGCGGGATTCCTCCCGCAAACGCTCTTTTTCTTCTTCCGACTGCTGGAAAAAACGGCGGTCCTTGACGGTAAAGCCTTTTTCCTCGGTATCGGTCATGACACCCTCCAATGCCAAGGGATGGGAAGAGGAGGAGCCACGGCGTCCTCCTCCTTTGGATTACAGTTCAAGTGGATGAGCCGAGGCCACGTGCGGCAGGGCCCGCACATCAGCCAGACATTCGGGAGTAACCGACGTGTCGGTAGTCAGCAGGATAATGTTCTGCCCCCGCTCTTTTTCCTGACCCACGGTCATCCGGGCGATATTGATCTTGTGGTTGCCGATGGTGGTACCGATGGCGCCGATGACCCCCGGCCTGTCGGTATTGTAAATAAACAGCATGTGGCCTTCGGGCACGGCTTCTAAGCGGAAGGCATTAATGCGGACTAACCGGGGTTCGTAGCGGCCGAAAATGGTGCCTGCCAAAATGTTTTCCTTCTGAGCAGCCCGTACGGTCAGACGTATCAGGGTGGTAAAATCCTCCGCCGACTCCACTTTGGTTTCGGTCAGATGGATTCCCCGATCTTTGGCGATGGCAGGAGCATTGACGTAATTCACTTCGTCCCGCATCACCGGATAGAGCAACCCCTTCATGATGGAGTGCATGAGCGGGGTGGTGTCCAGCTTCGATATTTCACCGATGTACTCGATATTGACGCTGTCGATCGGGCCCTCGGCGATCTGGGCCTGAAAGGCGCCTAACGCCTCCGCCAACGTTAGGTAGGGCCGGAGTTGATTCAATACCTCTCCGCTCACCGAAGGGGCATTGACCGCATTTTTGACCGTACCGTTGAGCAGATAATCCACCATCTGCTCGGCAATGGCCACCGCCACGTTTTCCTGAGCCTCTTCGGTGGAGGCGCCCAGATGCGGGGTACAGACAACGTTGCCCATCAACAGCAGCGGTGAACCCACCGGCGGTTCCTGTTCGAAGACGTCCAACGCCGCCCCGGCGACGATGCCTTCCTCGAGGGCCTCTTTGAGGGCTTCCTCATCAATCAGCCCACCTCGGGCGCAGTTGATAAGCATCACCCCCCGTTTCATCTTGCGGAAGGCCTCCCGGCTGATAATGTGGGCGGTGTCCTTGGTTTTCGGGGTGTGCAGGGTGATAAAATCAGACCGGGCAAAAAGCTCATCCAGAGTAACCAACTCTACCCCGCACGAGGTCACCATCTCTTTCTTGACGAAAGGATCATACCCCAGGATGCGCATCTTCAGTCCCTGCGCCCGGCCAGCCACCACCGTGCCGATCCGGCCCAAACCGATAATGCCGAGAGTTTTATTATACACCTCCCGACCCTGAAACCGCTTCTTTTCCCAACGCCCCTCCCGCATGGAATGGGCGGCCTGGGGGATATTGCGCGCCAGGGCCAGCATCATGGAGATGGCATGTTCACCGGTGGTAACGGTGTTGCCGCCGGGGGTGTTCATGACCACGATACCCCGTTTGGTGGCTTCGGGAATATTGACATTGTCCAGACCGGTGCCGGCCCGCCCCACCACTTTGAGGCGACTGGCAACCTCCAATACCTTATCGGTCACTTTGGTGGCGCTGCGGATGACCAGGCCGTCCACATCCTGAACTACTTCCATGAACTCTTCCGGTGGCATACCCGGACGATTGATAACTTCGATATTGGGAGCCTGCTCGAAGATGGCCACCCCATGAGCATGAAGGTTGTCGCTGATCAGAACTTTCATGGCTTAGGCTCCCCCGAACAATACTTCCTCCGCCGCCTTAACCCCGGCGCCGTAAGGAGCTTTATACCCTAATTCATTCAATACCACTTCCAGGGCGGCAATAATCATGACGATATCAAAATTGCCGATATACCCCATATGGGCAATCCGGAAAATCTTGCCCTTGGCTTCGGCCTGCCCGCCGGCAATCATAATGCCATATTTATCCCGCAGCAATTTTACGACGTCCTGACCGTCGACGCCGGCCGGCGCCCTGACCGCGGTCAGGGCGTCGGAAGCACCTTCCTGACTGAACAGTTCCAACCCCAGAGCCTTGACGGCAGCTTTGGTAGCCTTGGACATCAGTTGATGTTCGGCAAAGATCTTCTCGAGAGTGGCTTCCTTGAAATACCGTAAGACATCGCGCAAACCCATAACCAACGAGACCGCCGAGGTATAGGCGCCGGTGTTTTTCTGGATGTTCTTCAGTTCCTTGGAGAAATTGAAATAATATTTGTTGCACGTGGCGGTCTTGGTAAATTCCCAGGCCTTTTCGGACAGACAGGCAAAGGCCAATCCCGGAGGCAGCATCATAGCCTTCTGCGACCCGGCCACCATGATGTCTATCCCCCAGGCGTCCATCGGCAGCTCAAAAGCTCCTAAAGCACTGATGGCATCCACCAGGAGCAGGGTGCCAGGCAAGGACTTGGTAAGCTCAGCCAGCTCCTTTACCGGATGATTAACGCCGGTGGAGGTTTCATGGGCCTGAATGCAGACGGCCTTAATAGCCGGGTTGGCCTTCAGTTTGGCAGCGACGTCAGCCACCTGCACCGCCCTGCCCCACTCCACATCGATGGCCTCGAAATTGACCCCATAGGCGGCGCAGATCTCGCCCCAACGCTCGCCAAACTTGCCGCCCCGCACCACTAAGGCGGTATCACCCGGAGAAAGGGTGTTGGTAATAGCTCCTTCCATAGCCCCGGTACCGGTAGAGGCCAAGATTAAGACTTCCTGTTTTGTCTGAAATAAATACTTCAGACCCACCCGGCATTCCGCCACTACCTCGGCAAACTGCGGCGAACGGTGGTGAATGATGGGCGTGGCCATGGCAAGCAGGGTTTCCGGAGACACCGGAGTGGGCCCGGGCGCTAAGAGATAATGTTTCTTCATCTTACTTATTTTCCTTTAAAAAGTGTATTTTGGCCCCACGACGCGGGGAAATGGTAAGCCTCGGCTATTCTAAAATTTAAAAAGTTATTTTATTATCCCCGCAACCTCTTGTCAATAAACTTGTGAAAAATATCTTATAGCTTCTGTTCTGCTCTTGATCATTGCCATATTTTTTATATCGTGAGATAGTTGCCATAGCCAACTTAGGCCAGCCGAACATTGATCTTTAGTAACACTTCAGTTGTTTGGGGCGAATACCAGATTCGCCCCTACAGACGGGTCTGTCGATGCTGTGGTGCTGTAGGGTGGGCACCGTCAACCATGTTCCTGATCTATTATCTCAGATAGCCGAAGTATTACGATTTTTATTTTATCCCCGGAGGCATTACCTTTAGCTTGGAGGAAGCGCCATGAGTCCAGCCTGGAAAAACAAACTTTTTTTCGGGGACAATCTCGATATCTTGCGCAATCAGATCGACACTGCTAGTGTGGATTTAATTTACCTGGACCCTCCCTTCAACAGTCAAGCAACCTATAATATTCTCTTTGCTGAAAAAAGTGGGGAACTAGCAGCGGCCCAAATAACCGCCTTTGAAGACACCTGGCACTGGAACCTGGAGGCAGAAAAAGCTTATCGCGAGGTGGTTACCTTTGGCTCAAAGAAGGTGGCGGACCTCGTCCAAGCCTTCCGAACCCATCTGGCTATCTCACTTATAAAACACAGGCTTACAGATGTATTCGGCGCGGAACTTTCCGCTTATGAGGAATTCGGGCTGCCGCAGGATTACGCCAGCGCAGAGGCCTTGGCGCCTATTGCCACCTTTAAAAAAGCTTCCCGGCGGCGAAAGGACCCCATGGTTCAGGAACAGCAGAACGATATTAACTGGCAGGCCGGCCATCTCACTAAAGAGTAAAGAAGACCGCATCATCCGGCTTGCGGCCGATATAATACATTAGCCTTGAATTGCCAATTGGAGCTTCTGGAACTTCAGTATGTTCGACCGGGAGGTCCGGGGCATCCCCAAGGGGATGCGGCGGAACTAAATGAAACCGGCGGCCATGGGCCGCTCTATCCCATTATCGATAATTTACTCATAGGGCGGGCCGCGCCCGCCGTCCTATGGCAGCATTCACACCATAAGAGCGGATGATATCTGGAAACCAGAAGATGAATACCCTAAAGGTTATTTTGATGATACTTGCCCATTCCCTGATTACCGAGAAAAAGACGAGGTAGTTTCACATTTATACCAACCCAATCTTGGCAGCAATGTAATAAGAAAGCCACCCCCTTCCTCTTCGGTCAGGTGACGCATTTCAAACATATCCCTCCTAATGCTCCGGCAGGCGTTCGGCGAACCTGCCATACAGCACCGGCAAAACAATCAAGGTCAGCAGGGTGGAGGTGAAAAGACCGCTCACCACCACCACCGCCAGGGGCCGCTGCACCTCCGACCCGGGTCCGGTGGCAAAGAGCAAGGGGACCAGCCCCAGAATGGCAACCAGGGCAGTCATCAAGACCGGCTGCAGCCGCCGCTCGCATCCCTGCCGCACCGCCTCCTCCACTTCCAGTCCCTCCCGCCGGAGCAGATTTATCTGTGAAACCAGGACTACCCCGTTGAGCACTGCCACCCCAAACAGGGCAATAAACCCCACCGAGGCCGGCACACTTAAGTAGAGGCCGGAGATAAGCAGACCCAGGATGCCGCCGATGAGGGCCAGGGGGAGGTTCAGAATGATCAGGGCGCCTTTTAGCCCGCCTTCCCACCCACTCGATGGGCTGGGTGACCGTAAGATTGTAACCGGTGCCGGTTAAAGGCCCTTCCCCGCCCTTGGTCTTCTGGGAACTTACTCCAATATCTAATTCCGGATTAGGATACTGTCGGGTGATCCGCCAGTCGGCGTCAGCCTGACGCGTGGCTTCAAATGCAGCCTTCAGTGACGGATGGACTTGGAGGGCAATCTCCTCCAATTCCTTGAGGGTATAGACCCGCCCGGGCGCCGCAGCCGCCTGGAGGGTCAACAATACCCATATAATCAGGAAAAAAACAAGTCTGCGCACCAGCACGATATCCTCCCTGCAGCAAGGTCGAATCGGTGGGATAATGAATATTGGCGTCAACAGCGATGGAATCGAAACGGACGGTGCGACCCTTCTCGGCATCCTGGCAGGCCGCATGCTGGACGAGAACCAGGTTCACCACTTCCCTGGTCAATGGACTGATGGGCTTAATGTTTTCTTGCAAGGTGGTGTCGCTGGGATGCTGCCCCATCTTCAACCTGGAAAAAACACGGAAGGAGGCCGAATCCTCCGGATGAAAGGCTAACTCCTCATAGGTCAGTTGCCGATACTGTTTGAGGACTGATGGATGCCATCTTGAATCATAAAGATTCCTGTAATGAGATCATCCTCTCTTACCTTCCCTCCCGCCCTAATAAATTTAATGCCCGCTGGCAGACATTTTCGACGCTAAAACCATACTCCCGCATCACTACGTTGCCGGGGGCGGAGGCGCCAAAGCGATCTATGCCGATGACCTCGAGCGGCCCGCCCGTAGTTACATAGGGCCGCCAGCCTAAAGAAACCCCGGTTTCAAGGGTAACCAGCGGTTTGCCGGGTGGGAGCACCTGTTCGCGGTAGGTTGGCGGCTGCGCCTGAAACAGTTGCCCGCATGGCAGACTCACCACGCGCGCTGCCACTCCGGCGGCAGCCAAAGCCCCCTGAGCCTCAAGGGCCAGGTGTACTTCCGAGCCGGTGGCGACCAGGATAAGCTCGGGAATGGCACCGCCGGGCGGCTCCGCCAGAATATAGCCGCCGCGCCCTACTCCCTCCTGGATATACGGGTACTTCTGGAGATCCA
This sequence comes from Desulfobacca acetoxidans DSM 11109, assembly GCF_000195295.1. Lineage (NCBI taxonomy): Bacteria > Pseudomonadati > Thermodesulfobacteriota > Desulfobaccia > Desulfobaccales > Desulfobaccaceae > Desulfobacca > Desulfobacca acetoxidans. Next base: position 1,467,418 of record NC_015388.1, on the reverse strand, counting down.
GCACCGGCAGATTCTGTCGGGACAGCGCCAGGGCTGTCGGTCCATCCTGGCGGCTCAGGGCAATCCGCCAGGCCGCAGCGGTTTCATTGGCGTCGGCGGGGCGGATAACGGAAAGATTGGGGATAGCCCGCAGGCTCAAGAGCTGCTCCACCGCCTGGTGGGTAGGGCCGTCTTCACCCAGGCCGATGCTGTCATGGGTGAACACATAGATCACCTTAAGACCGCCCATGGCCGCCAGGCGTATGGCAGGAATCATGTAATCGCTAAATATCAGGAAGGTAGCGCCATACGGGATAAACCCGCCGTGGTAGGCTAACCCGTTCAAAATGGCCCCCATACCGTGCTCCCGGACGCCGAAATGCAGATTGCGGCCCTCTCGGCACCCGGCCTGAAACGACCCGGCTCCGGCAATGATGGTCTTGGTGCTGGGCGCCAGATCGGCCGAGCCGCCCATCAACTCGGGGAGCTTGGGGGCCAGGGCATTGAGGATTTTGCCCGAGGCGCTCCGGGTGGCCACAGGCCCCTGGGCTGGACTGAAAACGGGCGTTTCCTGGTCCCAACCCGTGGGCAACTCCCGGTTTATCCGGCGCCTAAGCTCTGCCGCCAGCTCCGGATATTCCCGTTCATAGGACTGAAAACGCCGTTCCCACTCAGCCTGCCAAGCTGCACCTCGCGCTACGGCCGGCCGAAAATGCTCCAAGGCCTCTGCCGGAACATGAAAAGTCGGCTCCCTTGGCCACCCCAGCCGTTCTTTGGTCAGGGCCACTTCCTTTTCCCCCAGCGGTTCGCCGTGGGCCTCGGGCGTGTCTTGTTTGTGGGGACTGCCGTAGCCGATGTGGCTGCGGATGGCGATGAGAGAGGGGCGGCCGCTTTCCTGTTGGGCTGCGGCAATTGCCGCCGCCACTTCCCGGACCTCATTGCCGTCCTGGACACTGAGAACGTGCCAGCCGCAGGCCGCAAAACGCCCTTTGACGTCCTCAGTGAAGGCGATGGTGGTGTCGCCTTCGATGGAGATGTGATTATCGTCATAGAGAACGATGAGTTTTCCGAGACCGAGGTGACCGGCCAGAGAGATAGCCTCGGCGGCAACCCCTTCCATCAGATCTCCGTCCCCGGCCAGAACATAGGTAAAATGATCGATGATGGCGTGTTCGGGTCGATTGAAGCGAGCCGCCAGGGCCGCCTCGGCAATGGCCATGCCGACGGCATTGGCAATCCCTTGTCCCAAGGGGCCGGTGGTAGCTTCCACCCCCGGGGTCCTGCCATACTCGGGATGTCCTGGCGTCAGGGCACCCCACTGACGGAAGCTTTTGATTTCCGTCAGAGACAATTCGAAGCCATAGAGGTGCAGCAGGGCGTACAGCATAGCACAGCCGTGCCCGGCGGAAAGGACAAACCGGTCCCGATCGGGCCATTGCGGGTTGAGGGGGTTGAACTTGAGAAAGCGGTCCCAGAGAGCAAAGGCCATAGCGGCCGCCCCCATCGGCATGCCGGGATGTCCTGAACGCGCCTGCTGCACGGCATCCACCGCCAGGAATCGAATGGTATTAATGCAAAGTTCGTCTATGGCCGAAGCCGGACGGAGGCATTGCGAGTTCTCCGGAATCATGCTGAATCTCCTTCAAAGCAATTATTCATGGGCTGCTGACCCAATTAGGAACGATAACATTTCAGAAACGTTCCCCCTGGAACCTGCTTAATGCAACATTCCCTTCCCTGAGGGAGGCGTCGCCAGATCGGAAGGCGATGGATAACCCACACCTTGCTTTTTAGCTTTCTTTTGAGCATACATCATATCATCGGCTTCCTGTAAAAGCTCTTCCAGAGGTACGGGGCAGCCCGGATTATACCAGGCAAATCCGATACTGAGGGAAAGATTATTGGGATGCTCTTTGGGACAGGCATTGTATTGCCGCAGTCGCTTTTGCAGCCGCTCAACTACTGCTTCCGGGGCATCGGCATTACTGCAGAGATAAAGGACAACAAATTCATCTCCCCCGAGGCGGGCGACCAGGTCTGATTGGCGAAATACCGTTCCCAAGATGTTGGCGGTGGCGACCAAGACCCGATCCCCCATGGCGTGACCATAAAGATCATTGACAGCTTTTAAATCATCCAGGTCAATAAACATGAGTAGCAGCGAGGTCTCGGTGCGCTCGGCTACCTTGAGTTGATGCTCCGCCAAAGTCATAAAGGCCCGGCGGTTATAAAGTCCGGTAAGTCCGTCGCGTAGTGAGAGAGCCATTAGTTCTTCAGTCTGTCTCTGCAACAGGTCCCTGGCCTTGATCAATTCTCGGTTCGCCTCCTCCAGTGCCTTGTTTTTTTCGACGGCGCCTTCAAAGGTTGAGATTAATAGGTCCAAAATCTGCACCCGATCCGATTTGATAAAATGTTTCTGACCGTCGAAAAAGATTTCCATGCCCATCTGATGGGGTCGGGTCTTCCTTAGACCTTGATTCATCAGGACGTGTCTGATCCGAGACAACAGGAACTCCGCACTATAGGGTTTGCTGATAAAATTATCGGTACCACACTTCAAACCCTGCATAACATGACTTAGATCGTTTAAAGACGTAAGGATAATTACCGGCAGATCTTTAAACCGATCAACAGCTTTGATTCGCCGGCAGAGTTCGAACCCGTCCATTTCGGGCATGGCGATATCACTGATTACGAGGGTTGGCCGACGCTCTTCGAGTTTATCCAGAGCTTCCTGGCCGTTTCTGGCTATGGAGACCAGGTATTTCTGGTTTTCAAGGATATATCGGAGGAGTTCAGCCTGGACCGGGCAATCATCCACCACCAATATTTCCACCGGTTCTGCCAACAATTCTTTCACATGCTTTATGGCTTCCCGCCTCCGTTCTACTTCCATTTGAATCGATCTCCCCCATATTCCGAGTCAAAAATCCTTATTGGACGTAGCCAGCAGCAAATAGATAATCCCTACTGATATAGAACCGATCATAAAGAAATCAGGTAATCTTTACACTTGTCCTGCTGCTGACCCAAATCCAGTTTTATGAAAGTTCTTTCATTAGTGTTCGGAAGATCAGGCTGAATACTTGAATTAACGGTCTACGGCAGTAACGGATCGTCTGATTACCCCTATTAGCTCGAAGTGGCGCCTTGGCGATAGCTGTTGTCCACGATATACGGGGACAGAACGCTGCTTGCTTCGGAAAGCCTCTTGTCAAGAAACCCTCTGCCATCCCGAAACCCAGGTCTGATCTTAAGCCTAGCAAAACAAAAAGTCTTAGCAGCAGCTAGCGATTAGCCCCCTTGTTTGTCATATACTGCATGTGTCCTCGCTGTGCTGGAATAAAATACTGCATTTACTAAACTTATCTCCAAACCCACCACTGGGGCTAAATCGGTTTGATGAGATTTCCATGAGTTGTTATTGTACAGAAAAAGGGAGGCGTGGTGCCAGAATAAAAAAAGTTGGAGGGATTTTCACTGGAAATAAGTTCCCTAACCTGTCTTGGACAAGGAGTCTGCTATATGCCTAAAACCACCTCAAAAATCCTCTGCTCCGTCTGCCGCCATCCTGCCCGGGAGGCTATCGAGGCTGCTCTTTTACAAGGCGAGACCCGTAAATCAATATCACAAAGCTACGGCATAAGCCCTTGGACCCTCACCCGACATAAAAAACATATGGATCAGTACCAGCAACGAATTCATACATCCCCGGCGCATGATGCAGTTCAATCTCAGCGCCAATGTTTGTGCGACCTCCAGAATCTAGCCCTGGAGATTATCAAAAAGGCTAAAAAAGGGAAAGACCCGGCCGCAGCCCTGGCCGGTATCCGGGAGTTTGTCCGCCTCACCACATTGCTGGCCAAACTGCCCGAGGGCGGCGCTCAGACTCGGGAAAACGATTTCCTCCACTCCTCTACCTGGCGGGAACTGCGCACTGCTATCCTTGCCGCTTTGGAACCCTACCCCGAAAGCCGACTGGCGGTGATCCATGCCCTCCAATCCCTACATAAATGATTTAGAACTAGCCCTCCGACCGGACCTCCTTCTCCAGCTTTGCGGCCTCACCCCCGATCCCTGGCAGCAGGACTTCCTGGTCTCTCGGCCGGAGCAAGCCCTTTTACTCTGCTCCAGGCAGTCTGGCAAATCCACCTCCGCGGCGGCCCTGGCCCTACATGAGGCCCTCTTTCATCCCGGCGCCTTGATCCTGCTTCTCAGCCCCAGCCTGCGCCAGTCGCAGGAACTCTTTCGCAAAGCAGCCGGGCTCTATCAGAGGCTGCCTCACGCTCCGGCCGCCTGCCGAACCAGCGCCCTGCGTCTCGAATTTGACCACGGCAGTCGTATCATTTCACTCCCTGGCCAGGAAGAAACTATACGCGGTTTTTCTGAAGTACGCCTCCTGGTCATTGATGAGGCCGCCTTGGTACCCGATGAGCTCTATTACGCCGTACGCCCCATGCTGGCAGTGAGCCGGGGGCGATTAACCGCCCTATCCACTCCCGCCGGTAAACGTGGCTGGTTTTATCATTGCTATACCGAAGGCGGGGATCAATGGCAACGCTATACCATTCCCGCTACCCAGTGCCCTCGTATTTCGGCAGATTTCCTCGCCGCTGAACAACGCTCCCTTCCCGCAGCCTGGTTTCGGGCCGAGTATTTTTGCGAATTCGGTGAGGCTGCCAATCAACTCTTCCCAGCCCACCTACTCCAGACCGCCCAGTGCAGCCAGGTTTCTCCCCTCTTTGCCGAAATCACTCCCAGCCCACCGACGGGGACCTTTTTTATCGGCCTGGATCTGGGCCAGTCACAAGATTATTCCGCTCTGACCATTATCCACCGATCTCCAGCGCTTCCTGATCCCCCCTGCCATCTGCGCCATCTACAACGATTCCCTTTGCGAACCCCCTACCCGGATATTGTCCGTCAGGTTCGGGAACTTCTCCAACAACCGCAGATTGGACCCAACCCCCTCCTCATAGTTGATAAGACCGGCGTTGGTGCGCCAGTCGTGGATATGCTCACTCAGGCCGGAATGAATCCTTATGCCGTTACTATTCACGGCGGCGAAGCGGTTTCTCAGAACGGCCGAGACCTCCGTCTTCCCCAACGAGACCTGATCGCCAACCTCCAGGTAGCCCTACAGACCGGCAGTCTTAAACTGGCCCCGGCTCTCCCTCAACTCCCTCTCCTCATCCACGAATTGGAAAACTTCCACCTAACCATCAGCGCCTCGGGTCGGGAGCGCTATGCCGCCGGGCCAGACGGCCCTCACGACGACCTGGTCTTTAGCCTCGCCCTGGCCCTCTGGGGGGCAAAAAATCTATGCGCCGATACCGGCTGCGATTACACATCAGTCTACCGCCGCCGCCTCCACTCGCCTGGCGCCTACTGACACCCCCATGAGGTTTCTGATTATCGTTTTTTGGTCTCGTCATACTTCAGCTAGCCGAGAGATTAGATCAAAGAAGCGTGGGCGGTCCCCACTCTACATTGAAAAACCTCGATTTCTCGATAATTGCCAGTACCTGTGGGGCGCCCGCGCACCATTAAAATCATTTCCCGGCAGCATCGGAGAAATGCAGAAGGCGGGATGCGCTCCGCTTTCGCGTCCTACATTACTGCAGCACCAGCAGGCTCACCCGGAGGGGCGATTCTTGTATTCTCCGCGCTTGTACTCGCCCCAAGCAATGGAATGTGGCAGGTTAGATTCTTCAGGCCGCCTCGCTCCGTTTAGAATGACCATCTTAACTCAACAGTATTGAGGGTTAAGGGGTGGGGGCTTTGACTTCCACCAATCGCCCCACGAGTTTGCCGAACTTCAGCACCCTGGTCCAGGCCGACAGAGGCGTCAGGTGATCATCGAAGACGATGTGAACCAGGCCGCTCTCATTCTCAAAAGCTCGGTTGCGGATAGCGACGGTGGCCTTGCGATTACCGGCCTCCTGCGGGCCGAGGCGGATGACAATCTCTTCGGGCTCGGGGTAAGGAACACCGGCCACGGTAATAGTGTCGCCGCCTTTAATCTCCCCCAGGGCGCCAAGGCGGAAATTGAAGAAGGCGCTGATAGGATCGTAGAACGGCTCTGTCAACCCGGTCTGCCATTTTTTGGCCAGGGCACCGTTCTCCTCCTGCTGCCAGAGTTCTAGTCGGTGTTCCTCATAATCAAAGCGGTATTCTTTATAGTGATGCCGCCGCTTGCGCCAGGATTCCTCAATATAAATGAGAGGCTGTAGTTTACCCTGGTGAAAACGCATAGTGGTGCGATAGCGATCGCGACGGTGGGCAGTGAAAAAGGCAATAACCCCGGCAGTTTCCCCTTCGATCTCGCCCTCAAAATGCTCCTGGTCTATCTGGCGCAGGGAGATCGCGGCTCGACCGGCATCTTTAAACCATAGAGCATCTACGGTGTAGGACCAGGTCGTTGGCTGAGGTGGTGTGGCCAGACCGGAAGCGGGCGGCAACACGAAGAACACCAGCAATATCCATCTTAACAGCCGATAAACAACCGAGAGGCGGATCATGAATCAGGATTTTTTCTGGCGCCGCGGCCGCCTGGGCCGGTTCTCCCACCCCATGCTCTGGCCAAAATGCGTCTGCCACCAATGCTCGTAATCTTCCTTGGCCTCCGGCGTTTCTTCCAGGCGATAGCGATAGGTTTCCAAAAAGGCAAGAATATAGCGGTAGGCTTCGTTGATTTCCTGCATGCGGGTATGACGGTCGGTCTCGGCTGGTGCGGCGTCCGGGTGCCAGCGCCGGGCGGCCCGGCGATAGGCGGCGCGTATTTCCTGCCGGCTGGCCTCCAGGCCTAGTTCCAATAGTTGGCGGGCTTTTGCAAGATCCATGAATCAGGACGGTCTTCAATTAGTTACACATTAAGATTGTATCCGCCCTCGGTGGGCTGGTCAAGAGAGAAACCGGCAGGCACAGGTTATAGGAAAACGTTGTATGCGTGGGGGCACGAAGTCTCGTACCCCCATTATAAGAATAATTATTCTTCTTCAGGAATTGATTTGTAGGCCGGCACAACGAGTACCGGCACCGGGATCCGTCGGCGGGCGATTTCCCGGATCACCCGTTCGGTGGTGGAGCCGAGGATAGCCCGGTTATGGAATCCGTGGCCGTAACTTCCAAGGACCAGGAATTTAACGCCGCGGGATTCCTCCACAAAAGCAATAACTGCTTCAGCCGGATTGATACTGCTTTCCAAAAGATGGGTGCGAATGGATACCCCGGCCTTTTCAGCCCGGCGCTTGGCCTCTTCAAAAACCTTTTGGGCGGCAGACTCTTTATCTTCCTGCAAGTGCCGATCAATAAAGGCAAAATAACCCATTTTCTGGAGTTGCACCACATGCAGGACATCCAGGGGCAGGTCGAGCAGGCGGGCCATATTCAAGGCCCGACCCATGGCTTCCCAGCTGGGTTCGGAGCCGTCCACCGCAACGGCGATCGACTTAGCTGCTTCCTTATACAGGGTCTCCATTAATGGTGCCCTCCTTTCTTAAAGATCATGCCCACCAAAAGACCGGCGCCCAAGGCAATGAGGACGGCCCCGATGCCGTAGAATACCGCATACTCCTGGGAGGCGTGAGTAATCCAGCCCTCCAGTCCCACCTTGCGGATCTCAATGACATCCTTGCCATAGCCCACCATTTCGCCGTTTTGGAAAGAAAAGGACTCCACCTGATATTTACCTTCGGTAGCTGCCGGCGGAAAGGTAAAATAATGTTTGAACAGCTTCCCTTCGGTGATTTCCAGGCGGGGTGCCTCTTTCGTACTCTGAGGATCATCTTCGACGATTCTATACAGATTGGCGTCCTGCTTAATTTTCAAAAGCCCCTTGAATAACTCCTCCCCATCCTCCGGGGCGGCGTCTCCCCGCACCAGGTGCATCTTCATCTTGCTCTTGACAGCGTCGTAGCCTAGACCCAGTTCCTTAGCCTGATCCTCCGAGATAATCTGCTCTAAAGGCTTAGAGGCGTGGATTTTATAGATAAACGGGGCATTGGTGACTTCGTATTGTTTGACTGTCATCCAGAAAGGACCTACCTTGCCCTTCATGGAGAGCTTAATCTCTTCGGCCTTTTCGGCCGTCAGCCGGACCACCAGGTCACTTCCGGCAACCGGGTTGACCCCGAAAAAATAGACCCGATCACCTTTATAAAACAGGCTGATATCGATATCCCGTTTGGAAGCGGCAGTAAGAACCTTTTCGGAGCCTTCCGTGGAAACGGCCCAGGCCGGGATACCCGCCATAGCCATCCAGCCTACGGCAATCAGTATGATCAAGATACGTTTCATCATTAATGTCCTCCTCCCTTAGCCGGCGCCAGGCTGACAAGATAATCCGGCTCGATGACCAGATCCAGGAACAGCTTCGCCGTCATGGCCAGGACGATGACGGCCAACAGGATGCGGATCTGTTCACCCTTGAGGCGTTTGCCCACCAGGGCGCCGAACTGGGCGCCGATGGTAGAACCGGCCAGGAGGATTAGGGCCAAGAGAATATCAACTGTCTTATTGACAAAGGCCTGCTGCAACGTGACGTTGGCAGAGGTCAGGACGATCTGAAACAGGTCGGTGCCGATAGCCACAATGGTCGGCATGCCGATGATATAGATCATGGCCGGCACCATGATAAAGCCGCCGCCCACCCCTAATAACGCCGCCAACACCCCAACAACGGCGCCGATGCCAAAGGGGAAAATCGCCGAAGTATGCAGCCCGGAGCGATGGAAGTGCATCTTAAAGGGCAGTTTGCTAAAGACCTTGGTGAGCTTGGGCTGGGCCGAAGTGACCGGCTCTACGGTCTTGGCTTTGCTGCGCCGGATGGTGTTCAGGCTCTCGATGAACATGGCGCCGCCCACCAAACCCAGCATCAGGACGTAGACCACCTTCATCACAAACTCGAAGTTCCCCAGACTGCGCAACACCTTGACCAATTGGACGCCGATAGTGCCGCCGGTTATGCCGCCGATAAGAATGATCAGGCCCAGTTTGAAGTCAACATTCCCCAGGCGCCAGTGCGCAAAAGCCCCGGAACTAGCTGCCGCTACGATCTGATTGGAATCAGACGCCGCCGCCACCGCTGGCGGAATGCCTACCATCATCATGAGTGGAGTTAACAAAAAACCCCCGCCGACGCCGAACATGCCGGAGAGAAATCCGACCAAGACGCCTAAGCCGATGACCAGAAAAAAATTAATGCTCATACCCGCAATGGGGAGATAAATCTCCATCCTCGCGCCTACCTCCTCCAGAATAATGTTGTGAATTTTTACACATAAGCGGATTTCTTGTCAAGGTTTTTCTATTTTTAAGATTATGACTCATTGTTCCGAATAGATAATACATTGATTCGGTTAGGAAGGGTGTACAGAGATGGGAAGGAAAAAAACCCGTTGGATATTTGAAAAAGAGCTGAGTCTGGGTTTTTATGCCATCTTGCTAATCTGCTGCTGGACTCTGATAGTGCTGGGCTCCATTGTCTGGCGGTTAAACCAGATTACCCAAGAAAAAGTGAGTCTGGCTGAAGAAATAGCCCGGTCACATGTGGAACAAGACCTGGTTTTACGCGAATGGAACATCCGGCACGGCTGGATTTACACCCCGGTGACGCCAACCAACCCGCCGAATCAGTTGCTGAATCTGCCGGAAAGGGATATCGTCACCCCCTCAGGCAAGACCTTGACCGCAATGAATTCCGCCTCAATGTTCAGACAGATTTATGACTCGGCGCCCGAAAAGTCAGCCTATCGCAGCCGCCTTACTAGTTTGACGCCTCTCAGACCGGAAAACGCCCCCGACCCCTGGGAAAAGCAGGCGCTGAGGCAATTGCAGCAGGGAAAAGACGAAGTGGGGGGGATGTTCAACCTGAATGGGAAACTCTGTTTCCGGCTCATGAGACCGTTACGAGCAACGGCTAGATGTCTTTTATGCCATAATCAGGATACCTTTGTCCAGGGCGCGGTCGTCGGTGGTATCAGCGCCAGCCTGCTCATGGATTCCTTGGTGGGGACCTGGGAAAAAAACCGCTCGGCCATTCTTTTGGCCCATGGCTTCCTCTGGTTCCTGGGTGTGGTCGGCATCTCGGTGGGAGCCCAAAAGATGCACACAAGGATTCGGGCCAAGCAGGAGGTCGAAACCGCACTACGCCAGAGCGAGCTGAATTACCGGATTCTGGTGGGAAACATTCCGGCCTTGGTCTATCGCGGTTATGCCGACGGCAGGGTGGATTTTGTCGACGACAAAGTGGAAAAATTGACGGGTTACACCCAGGAGCAATTCTCTAGCGGTCAAATTAAGTGGCCGGAAATCATCCTGCCGGAGGACCGGGAGGAATGCAAACGGATACTTATTGAGGCATTAAAGAGCGACCGTTTCTACCGTCGGGAATACCGTCTCCGGAAAAAAGACGGCAACATCCTCTGGGTGGCGGAGAGAAGTCAGATTGTCTGCGACTCCCTTGGGAAGATCGACTTTGTCAGCGGGGTGATGTTTGATATCTCTCTCCAGAAAGAGATGGAACAATCACTGATAGAAAGCGAGCGCTTCTGGAAAACGTTGCTAAAAGCGGTAGGCGTCGGAGTGGTGCTGACCGACCAAGCCGATGGCAAGATCGCAGAAGTCAATCCCCAGGCGTTATCCATGTTGGGCTATAAACGGGAGCAGCTTTTGGGCCAACAGCACCTGCGGTTCTTTGTTGAGGATGAGGAGCAGATGACGCCTGGCGACAATAAAAAGGCGCGTACCAGACGTTCGGAAGGTCAATTAATTACCGCAAGCGGAAAACTGATCCCTATCTGGAAGGTGTCCGCACCTTTGGAGATCGGCGGTACACTTTATTTACTCGAAAGCTTTGTCGACCTTACCGACCAGCGCCGGGCGGAACTTGCCCTGACTAAGGCCAACACGAAACTGCAGGCAATGATTGTCGAAGTCCGTCAGACCAACAATGAAATCAATCTTATCAGTCAGATGGTGGAAATGTTGCAAGTCTGTTCGAATCTGGAGGAGGCCTTTCCTATTGTCGGACAATTTGTCCACCGACTTTTCCCCGAGGTTTCCGGGGCATTGTATCTTATAAATTCTTCCAGTAACCTGCTGACACCGGTAAGTCACTGGGGAGAGACACTGGCTGGGGAACAAATATTTAGTCCCGCAGACTGCTGGGCCTTACGCCAGGGGAAACAATATCTGAGCGGGACCGGGCAGTCACCCGGCTTCAACTTGAAGTGCCCTCACATCGCCGGTAGAGAGGAGGGCAGTCACTTCTGTCTGCCGCTTACGGGTCAGGGAGAAACCTTGGGTCTGCTTTATCTAGAAAAAGTCAGAACCGACTCGGGAAAGGCTTCGGAAGGAGGGAAGGATCAAAACCTTAACTTCAGCAAGCCACAGCAACGGTTGGCCAGCTCCCTGGCGGAACAGATATCCTTATCACTGGCGAACTTGAAGCTGCGGGAGACCCTGCGACATCAAGCTATTCGGGATCCCCTCACCGGCCTGTTCAACCGTCGCTATCTGCAGGAAACCCTGGACCGGGAAATCCATCGGGCCCAACGTAAAAATGCCAACTTGGGAGTGGTCATGTTGGATATAGATCATTTCAAGCAGTTTAACGACCTGAATGGACACGAGGCAGGGGATAAGCTATTGGCTGTCTTTGGAAGATACCTTAAAAATTCAATCAGGGCGGAAGATATCGCCTGCCGCTACGGCGGCGAGGAGTTCACCCTGATAATCCCGGAAATAACTTCGTCCTTCCTCCTGGAGCGGGCCGAAGCAATCAGAGAGGGAACCAAAGATCTGGTCGTTCATCACCAAGGCCGGGTTTTAGGAACTATCACCATCTCTATGGGTCTCTCCTTCTACCCGGAGCACGGAAATACCGGCGAGAAGCTGCTGGCAAAGGCAGATGAAGCGCTCTATCGGGCAAAAAATAGCGGCCGCAACCGCGTGGTCATGGCCAGCGGGTAAAGCAATCATTCCTCCCAAATCATAAGACCCGAGAATAACGAAAAAAATATTACAAGTTCACATGTCCTCAAGAACACAACGAAATATGAAAACAGAGCCATGGTAGAGAAGCGGCGGCCATGGGCCTCCCTATCCCATTATCGATTATTTATCGGCAATTTACTCGGGCGGGCCGCGCCCGCCGTCTTTAAGCCCATTAAGGCGGGATGCGCTGCGCTTTGGCTTACGCCGATCTGCGATTCCCGCTACGGGATCTGAACTAGGAGATCGACCTGTCAAAGAAGGCATTCTCAGACACAATCACTGAAAAATTCTCCACCCATCCTTCCAGCCTCAATCTTAGCCTGCTTTATTCATAACCTTTGGAAAAATAAAGCTAACTTATTGAAATGCCTTAGATTAAAAACATATTAGAAAATCAGACTGTTTTCGCACAGGCTGGAAAGCCTGTGCTACTGGGTATATGGGATTTTGACGAATTATTTGCGTTAGAACCCGCGGGAACCACCACTTCATTATCTCAATTAAAAGCCAATGGTTTGTAGCTAAGCGCTTACGATTTTTCAATATTAGGAAGTGGTATCGGTTTCAACAAAAAGACTGGCGGCCAGGAAGATATCTAAGAAAACTCAGCCGGACGCGCAAAGCTCTTGACAAATGTCTTGACATTGTTATACCATTCACAAGACATAGGGCAGAAAGAGTAATGTACATAATTTTTCTAGCAGCAAAGATCAACCAATAAAACATTGCAGGAGGTACAGGTTGTATGGGCAAGATTCCCGCTGATTATCTACCCCCCAAAGAACTTTGGCCCGATCTGATCGTGCCGGATGAGTTCAAAAGTTTAGTAGCCGGTCCGGTGAACATCGCCGAGGAATTTCTTGACAAGTGGGTCAAAGCTGGCAGAGGCGCTGAACCCGCCATTCTTTTCGGCGACCAGAAGATCTCCTTTGAACAGCTTATGAAGACCGCCAACAAGGTTGCTAATGCCCTGAAAATCCTCGGGATTGAGCCTCAAGACCGGGTGGGCATGCGCCTGACCAACACCCCCGATGCCGTAGCTATCAACTTCGGTCTGCAAAAGTTAGGTGCCATCCCGGTGCCGGTTTCTCCCCTGTGGGCCAAAGAAGAGATCGAATTTACTTTAAACAATGCCGAATTTGCCGCCTTTTTCGTCAGCGCCCCCCTTATGGCGGCGGTAGACGCGGGCAGGAAGGATTTTCAGTTCCCGACCAAGATCATCGTTGTGGGCGGCAAGGTCGACGAAGTCAAGGCCAAGGGCGACTATGATTATGCCGAACTGTTGTCCGAAGCTGCGGACACCTTCGAAAACGTCAAACTAAGCCCGGATGATATCGGCGTTATCCTCTATACCTCTGGCACCACCGGCCAGCCCAAGGGTTGCGTCCACTTTGTCAAAGAAGTGATCATCGAAGCGAACCTGGTCAACAAATACGTCTGGAAGCTCAAACCTGGCGAAGTTCTGGGCGGTTCTGCCCCTGTCTCCTTCGCCGCCGGCTACGGCACCTTCTGTCTCGTTCCCTTCGCCGCCGGGGCTACCATCTCTCTGTTGCCCAAGTTTTCTCCCGACGATATGATGAGCATCATCGGCAAACACAAGGTCAACGTTGTCACCGGTCTGCCCACCGCTTACCGGAAGTTGCTCGAAATGCCCAACTTTGGCGACTACGACATCAGCACCGTGCGGATGTACACTTCCGGCGGCGATGCCCTCACCGGCAAGACTCTGGCCCTGTGGCAGGCCAAAACCGGCAAGCCCATCTGGGAAGGTCTGGGCGGCACCGAAATGGTCCACTTGGTGACCTCAAACACCATGAGCGACGTGCCCATGCCCGATTCCATCGGCAAGGCCTTGCCGGGTTTCGAGGTTAAGGTCGTAAAAGAAGACGGCTCTACGGCTGCGGCGGGCGAAGTCGGTTCCATGTTGGTCAAAGGCCCCACCGGCACGGTCTACTGGAAACCGTACGTCCAGGATTCGAAACTTCTCAAGACCCAGAAGAAGGGCATGAAAGACGGCTATAACATGATGGGCGACGCTGTCCTCATGGATAAAGACGGCTTCATCTTCTTCCAGGCCCGGGAAGACGACATGATCAAGTCTTCCGGCTTCCGGTTGGCTCCCTCCGAGATCGAAGACGCCATCGTCCGCCATCCTATGGTCCGTGATACCGCCGTGGTCGGCATTCCTGATGAAATCCTGGGCCAGAAGGTGGTAGCCATGGTGGAGCTGGAGCCGCACCACACCCCGTCATTGGATTTGGCCAAAGATATCATTAATTCCACCACCGATCTGCTGGCCAAATACAAACTGCCTCGGGAAGTGGTATTCCTGCCCTCCATTCCGCGTACTCCTACCGGCAAGATGATCAAAAAAGAGATGCGGAAGAGCTATCCCGAATATAAGGATAAGTTCAAGCTGCTTTAACCCGATTGTTCGATAGTTATCGTTGAACCGAAGGCGGCCTGGTGCCGCCTTCGGCATTTTTGGCGTCTTCCTCAGGCCACTGTCACCTCCGGACATAGATAGACATCCTGAATGGTGTGCAGCAGCTCCGCGCCTTCTGCCATCGGCCGTTGGAAGGCCTTGCGCCCGGAGATGAGCCCCGTGCCCCCGGCCCGTTTGTTGATGACGGCAGTGCGGGCGGCCTGGGCCAGGTCATTTTCCCCGCTGGCCCCGCCGGAGTTGATCAGGCCGACGCGTCCCATGAAGCAGTTGGCCACCTGATAACGGGTCAGTTCAATCGGATGATCGGGTGCCAGATCGGAATATACCCTGGCGTGGGTCTTGCCAAACTTCAGGGCAGTATAGCCGCCGTTATTTTCCGGCAATTTCTGTTTGATGATATCGGCTTTGATGGTGGCACCGAGATAATTGGCCTGACCGGTCAGGTCTGCGGCTACGTGATAATCCTTCTCCTTTGTCTTAAAAGCCGGGTTCCTCAGATAGCACCACAAGATGGTAGCCAGCCCCAACTCGTGGGCCTGTTCAAAGGCGTCGCTTATTTCCAGAATCTGGCGCCGGCTCTCGGCAGACCCATAATAAATGGTGGCCCCGATGGCGGTGGCGCCCATATTGAAGGCCTGCTCCACCTGAGCAAAGAGCGTCTGGTCGTGGATAGCCGGATAGGTGAGCAGTTCATTGTGGTTGATCTTGACGATAAAGGGAATTCGGTAGGCATAGCGCCGGGCTACTGCCGCCAGCACCCCGAGGGTCGAGGCCACGGCGTTGCAGCCGCCTTCGATCGCTAACTTGATGATATTTTCCGGATCGAAGTAGATGGGATTGGGCGCAAATGATGCCCCGGCCGAATGTTCGATGCCCTGGTCCACCGGTAAAATGGAAAGGTAGCCCGTACCCGCCAACCGTCCGTGGTTAAACAACGCCGCTAAAGAGCGCAAGGCTTTGACCGGACGATCCGTCGGAACCATCACCCGCTCGATAAAATCCGGTCCGGGCAGGTGCAAGGTCTCCTTGGGAAAACCCTTACAGGTATAGGTTAACAGAGATTCCGCCTCGTTGCCTAATAAACTGTGGATTTTTTTTATCATAGGAACCTCCTGAGATATCAGCCCGACCGAAACTGGCGGCCAGGGAGAGAATGTGTGGTTAGTGGCAGAAATTTTTTCGGTAACGGATCTGAGCCCCGCTTCCAATGATTCTTTTAGGTCAAGGACATACTAGTTATTCTACCTGTATATACCAGAGAATCGGCGGAGAGGCAAAACCGGGAAGGTTTATTTTACAATACTTTTTGAATATCCGATGCCGGTGGCACCGGTTTCCAGCCTGAGCAGAAGATATTTTCTGATTAGCTCAAAAACTCAAAACTTATTTTCTTAGTAATTCCAAGGCCACTGCGGCAGCCCGCCCCGAGGCGCCCGGACCGCCGAGGCGGTGCCAGATTTTTCTAATACCGGTGCTGATCCGGGTTATCTGCTCCGGTTCGCAGATAAGCTTCAAAGCCGCAGCGGTTATATTTGCCGGGGTAACCTCGTGTTGGATTAATTCCGGGAACAGTCCCTCTGCGGCTAATAGATTCACTATGCCGATATGGGGCACCCGGATCAGGAGACGGCCGACATAATAGGTCAGTGGAGCCAAGCGGTACACGATGACCATGGGAGTCCCCGAGAGGGCCGTCTCGAGGGTGGCCGTACCCGAGGCGACCAGGGCAATATCAGCCGCAGCCAGTACTTCGAAGGTCCTCCCCTCGTGCAGATCTACCGGTATCTGGGCATGACAGAGCGGTTGCTGCACCAAGGCCGGCGGCACGGTAGGCGCCAGCGGCAGGAGGAATCGACAGCGGGGCAGTTTTTCTTGAAGCTGGAAAGCGCTGCTCAGCATGTCAGGCAGCAACTGGGCGATTTCTCCGGCCCGGCTTCCCGGCAGCAGCGCCACGGCCAGGTCCTGGGGATTGAGGCCGAGCAGCCGCCGACACTCCGCCCGAGGGGGGAGCTTCGGCAAAGTTTCAACCAAGGGGTGTCCGACATAACTCACCGATACCCCGTGCAGGCGGTAAAACTCTTCTTCAAAAGGAAAGATCACCACCATCCGGGAGACCAACCGGGAAATGGTGCGCACTCGAGATTGCCGCCAGGCCCAGACCTGGGGGCTGATGTAATACATCACCGGCACCCGGCACCACTTGGCCAGGCGGGCCACCAGAAAATTGAAATCCGGAAAATCTACCAGAATAACTAACTGGGGCCGCTCCTGCCGGAGATAGCGCCACAGGGTTCTGAGAGCCTGCCAAACAGCCGGAATCTTCTCAAAGACCTCGGTCAGACCGATAACTGCCAGGGTTTCGGCCCGGCAGGCCAGTTGCATTCCCTGTCCCGCCAAAGCCTCGCCACCGATGCCATAGAACTCGGCTTCGGGGCAGCGTTCCCGGATCGCCTGCACCAGGCGGGCGGCATGGCTGTCTCCCGACGCCTCCCCGGCCACGACCATGATCTTCGGAGCAGTCATCGCAGATGCGCCTGACGCATTGCTGTATTGATGTCCAGAGCCAGGGCCAGGGCCTCTTTCCCGGCCTCACCGCTGACCACCGGTTCCCGGCGCGTCACCACCGCCTCCAGAAAGGCCGCTATCTCCTTCATGAGTGGATCTGCCGGCGGAAATTTCAGCGTCTCCAGATGGATACCCGGCAAGATTCCGCCGGGTTGACCGGTCTGTTCCACCACCATCAGCTCCCGAGTCTCAAAATCTACCGATAGATAGGTATGCGGCTGAAAAAGGCGGAATTTCCGCATACTCTTGACAGAGATACGACTAGCCGTAAGATTGGCGATACAGCCGGAGTCAAACTCCAGCCGGGCGTTGGCCAGATCGATGGAATCGGTCAGCACCGAAACCCCCGCCGCCCGGATTTCTCTGACTTTCCCGGGGACCAGGGAGAGAATCAGGTCGAGATCATGAATCATCAGATCCCGGACCACGTCCACATCCGTCCCCCGCTCCTTGAAAAAGGCCAGCCGGTGGATTTCGATAAACCTGGGGTCGCGCACCCGCCGGGTCAGTTCCTCCGTGGCCGGATTAAACCGCTCCAGGTGGCCCACCTGGAGGATTCTCCCCTTTTGTCTGGCTAGTTGGACCAATTCTTCGGCTTCGGCAACGGTAGTGGCCAGCGGCTTCTCCGCCAAGACATCGATGTTATGACGCAAACACTCCTGCACTAGCTCGTAGTGCCTGATCGTCGGCGCCGCCACGCTTACCACCTGCACTAGAGGCAATAACTCCCGAAAGTCCGTGAATGCCTGCGTCTGGCATTCGTCAGCCACCTGCCAGGCCCGTCGAGCATCGAGGTCAACGACCCCGATTAGCTCGGCATCTTCCAGAGCTGCATATTTTTGGGCGTGAAAACGGCCTAAATACCCGACGCCGATTACGCCCGCCTTAATCTTTCCCATTTCCAGAAACACCGCCCAAGTCTGAGTTTTCTTTGAGTGACGGTCTTAGAGGCCGAGTTCTTTGGCTAGTTGGGTATGAAACATCTGCGAGGCTTCGGCATTGCCCATCATGCCGAAACGGACGCCGACGGTGGTGATATTATTGGGCTGGGCCGTGAGGTTAATCTTCACCTCGGTCCCATCCTGCTCCACGGCGCTGATATCCGCCGTCATGGGGGAGTATTTTTTTTCAGTCAACTTCATCCGAAAGTGTTGTACGGCAGTTTGACAAGCCTGCCACATCTCCGGCAATGACCGGGGGTAGTCCCGCACCATCGTGCCTTCAATCCATTTATAGCCACCCAGAGCGGCCGAAGCTCCAACCCCAAGCAGAGCGGTCTCAACGCAGCCGACCAAAAGCCCCAGACCGAGTATTAACCCCACAATCCCTTTTAAGCATCGTTTCGCCATAGCTTCCATACCTCACATGCTGGTCTATTTGCCGGATTTATCCCACGATTTCTCAGGTGTGTCAATATATTTCGCATCCGTCTGGATAACAATGACCCACCTCCGAATATGGTATAATTCGGAAGGTGAACAGCGGATTGTTTTTGAGTCAGAACTTGGTTAGCAAAATTCCTCCCGCGCCCCCTTTTAAAAAGTAAAATGTTACTGTATCTTAGTAGAGTTCCGAGTTTCAAGTCTCAAGTCTCAAGCTCTAGGTTTTAAGTTACGAGATTGAAAGGTAATATTTTTCTCCTTGGTCCAATAGATGCGGCTATCATGATTTTCTCTCAAAACCCCAAACTCGGAAGTCTCGTATATCCTATTGCTCGGGTGAAAACCCAACACCCCGGTTATGGTGCTGATTTCGTGAAACGAGGAGGTACAGCATGGAAGTGAAGGAGGTAATCTACCGCCGCCGCAGCATTCGGGCCTTCACCCCGGCGCCGATTCCCAAAAAGACGCTGATGCAGCTTATTGGCGCCGCCATTCAGGCCCCTTCGGCGCGCAATATCCAGCCCTGGCAGTTCATCGTAGTTACCGGCAAGGCCCGCGCCCGCCTGGCCCACAGTCTGCTGACCCGATACGAGCAGGACCTGGCTCAGGGGAGACAGCTTCCGGCCATCGAGCTTCCGGAGCCTTACCAGGCTCGGGCGCGCCGCTTTACTGAGTCCTTGGCACCTGCCGCCGTGCATGAGCCGACTTTCGATCTGATACGCGGCAGTCTTAATTTTTATGGCGCTCCGGCAGTCATCTTGCTTGCTCTGGATCGCCGGCTGTCGCCGGATCGTTTGTTTGACGTAGGGGCGGCGGCGCAAAATCTTCTCTTAATGGCCGAGGCGCAGGGGCTGAGCACCTGTGTCATCGGCCTCGTGCTGTGGTATCAGGACCTGATCCGGCAGGAACTGCAATTGCCCGAGAGCGTCAATCTCATAACAACCATAGCCTTGGGGATTCCGGACCGTACGAGTCCTTTATTTGACCACTCCGCCAGCCGGGAAGACGCAGCCGAATTTCTCACCTGGATCGATTAGGGCGTCCTTCCTTGAACACGAGTTCGACCCTCGCCATCGATCTGCCCTCGGGCTGGGAAACGGCCGCCGACCGGGCCTTGGCAATTGACGGCGTCATCATGATCTTGGGAGGCCCGGACCGGGGCAAGAGCACCTTCTGCCGCTATCTCCTCGGCCGGGCCCGGGCGGAAAGCAGACCGGCGGCCTTTATTGACGGCGATCTGGGCCAGTCTCATTTAGGTCCCCCCGCCACTCTGGGCCTCAACTTTTATCCTCCCCGCCCCCCTGATGACTCGGGTCTTTTTCCCGATGTTCTCTATTTTATCGGTCAGACCTCTCCGCCTGGTAGAATGATGGAACTAGTCGTTGGTCTGCGCCACTTGGCCGACATCGCCCGCCGGCGCGGGCAGTATCGCATCATTGTCAACACCAGCGGTTTCATTGGCGGTCCGGCGGCCCATCGGCTGAAGTTGGCCAAGGCAGAGTCCCTGACACCCCGTCTGGTCATAGGTCTGCAACAGGAACAGGAGTTGGCATCTATCCTGGCTCCCCTACAGCGTTTCCGGCCAGAGGCGGTACTAACCCTGCCGGTCTCCGCCCAGGCGCAGCCGAAGCCCTTTCAGCAGCGGCGTCTCTACCGCCAGGAACGATTTGCGGCATACTTCCAAACCGCCCGCCTCCGCCACTTCCCGCTTGAGCACCTGGCCTGGCTGGGTTTTCCTTTCGGCCAGGGACGCCTCCTGCCAGCCGCATCTCAGCAATGGCTCGGCCAGATTCTCAATCATACCCCGGTGCTCCGCGCCGAGGAGGTCGCCCAGGGTTTCATAGTGCTTGTGGACCGGAGGTTAACCGAGTCGGATCTGGCTGCGACCGAAGCAGAACTGGGCCAGAAAAAGATTTATTGGGCCCAGTGGCGGCAGTTGGAATATCGCCTGGTCGGGCTGCTGGATCGCCACCTGCTGACCCTGGCTTTGGGACTGCTCCCGCCATCCCCCTGGAATCACCAGTTCTTGGGAATAGTAACCCCTCTACCGGCCGACCGTCTCTCCCAAGTAAAGTTCTGTCGTTTGGGTAAGATGCGCTTATCTCCGGACGGCCAGGAGTTGTTTGGGGCGAATACACGATTCGCCCCTGCGGATGGGCCTGTCGGCGCGTAGGGTGGGCACTGCCCACCATTCCTTAAGTCACCCGGAATCGTTGCCGGCCTGTTCCAGGCGGTGGTGGATTTCCTGAAGAGCCTGTTTCTGCCTACTACCCGGCAGCACCCTCACAATAAACTTCTTCAGCCAGCGCTTGACCTGAGTCCGCTCCGACACCGTCAGACCCGCCAAATCCACCGGTTTTTTGGTTTCTGCACGGCTTAATTCTTCCACCAGGGCCAGTTTCACCGGCTCCGGCAGGTCCCGGCTGCTCAGGATAAACCGGAGGATAAATCTCATGGCCTCGGCGCCCGCGTGTCCGTTTGCCGACGCCAGATGCACCATCTCGTGCATAGCTAATTGATACGGCCGCCATTTTTCGGCCCCCGGAGTCCGGCCGCTGTAGAGGCGGATGGCCTCTACCCCGATAATGGTTGCCATACGGGCCAGAAAAAATCGGGCCAGGACCTCCTTGCCGCTGGCGTAGGCCGCCCGCCGGCCCCAATACCAGGGACTGGCAATGTTTTTCAGCATCCAGGCATAGCGGGCCACCTTGTCCAAATGATGGCGTTTTAAGAAGACATATCCCGGATGGCTCGCCATCTTTTTGTAGAGACCGTGATAAAACAGGATGGTCTGCAGTTCTACGCCTTTCATGGCCCTGAGGGGAAGGGTGTCTAGCAGAGATCGAAGCCGGTTGGCAATGCGGCTCTGCAAGCCGATGAGGTCATCCAAAGAGGCGTGGAGTTCCGGCCGCTCGTCCTCAGGATGATAGACCTGGGCAATCTCCTGGACCAGTTCCAACGCCATACCGGTGATACTCTTGAAGGAAAACTCGGTATCGGGCCAGATATTAAGGAAATAGCGACGGCGATAACGACGGACAACTTCCCTCGCTTCTCGGTCTTCGGGGCGATCAGCGGCAAACGGCAGGGAAACGTCATCCTTCTCTACCTCTTCCATTGCCAGGGTCTGCAGGAGCCTCTTTTTGGTCCAGGCGCGCACTGCCAGCAGCGACCCCAACCACAAGCAGACCACGCCCCCTATGAGCAACCACAACCAGTGTTCGGACATATATCGTTACCAAGAAAATAAGCTTCGAGTTGCTTGGGGCGAATACCAGATTCGCCCCTACAGACGGGTCTGTCGATGCTGTGGTGCTGTAGGGTGGGCACCGCCAACCATGTTCCTGATCTATTATCTCAGATAGCTGAAGTATTACGAATTTTTTTATTCCGGCTGGACGCCTGCACGCCAGGAAACCATTTCCGTGGTTCCCGGGTGGCCGCTAGGCAATGGCAATTACCAGAGAAATAGTGGAAACCAGGGCTGAGCCGGACCGGATCTTCCTGGCGGCTCATTCCGCCAGCTTTTCCAAAGCCAGACGGGCGAAATCCAGGGAAGGATCGAGATCCAAGGCCATTTGCAGCAGGTGGGCCGCCTCCTGGCGGAATCCCAGTTCCCGCAGGTTGATGCCTAGATTGGCATAGTCGATGCCGGAGCCGGGGTCTAGTTCGATCGCCTTTTCAAAACACTCTACCGCCCTTTGGTGCTCCTTCAGCTTGAAATAGCAAAATCCCAACAGGTGGTAGACTTCCTTCAGTTGATCATTGGCCGCCTGGGCCTGTTTTAAGGCAGTAACGGCCCCGGAATAGTCTCCGAGATCCTTGCGGCAGGAACCGATATGAACGTAGATGCTGGCAATCTCGTGGGCGGGCGGGTACGCCTGGAGCGATGCTGCAAAATATGACAGCGCCTCTGCGGTCCGACCCAAAGTATCCATGGTCAGACCGAGGAAGAACAGCACGTCAAAACGCCCTGGAAACCGCTCGTGCAAGCGGGTCAGAGCCTGCATCGCATCCTCAGGCTCAGCGTAGCGGCTGGCCAATTTGGCCAGATGAAAGATGACATTGGTCTGACGGGTGCGCTCCAGGAAATGAGCTCCGGGCGCAATGACATACACCACCGGGATGCGAATCTGCGGGTGGGTGACGTCCACCACCAGGACTTCCAATCCGAGCCTGGTCAAAGTGGCGACACAGCGTTCAATCTCAACTTTGATATTGTCATCTGCCAACTGCGGCAGGGAGCGGATAGGACGCATCGGCCCCGGCGCCGTAAGATAAGAGGCCTCGGTGAGATTCTCATACTTGGGCAGCGTCGGGCGGTAGGAGGTGCGTTTGTTAAAATCCCCGGCCAATTGCGCCACTTCGGTTAAGGCCCGAACGAGAGATTTTTCCGGATCAGGCGTGGTCCCGGCGGTAAAGATAATCTCACTGGCTTCGGGAAAGGTAGCCGGATCGTAGGCCAGCACCCCTACGGTGGGGATGCCGGTATCGAGGGAAAAATCCCTGAGGTGTATCACGATTCCCTGACGCCGGAATTTTTCCAGCAATTCCACCGCTGCCGGGTCCTGTACCGAGGCCGGATCAATGACCGGCGTAAACAACCGCCCATGGCTGATCACCGAACCGACGTGCCGCTCCACCACTTCACATAAACCCTGGAGCACGGCCTCCTCCAGGGTATTTCCAGCCGCCGGACCGTTGTATTCATTGATGAGATAAAACCAGTGGATTGGCAGCAACACCGGATGGCCATACGTCAGACTGACGGCAGAAGTAAAATGCAGGGGCCAGTCCCGGTAGATAGCTTTAACCTGTTCGGCTTCTTCACTGACATCAAACAATGACCTGGCCAAGGTTTTGAAGGAAACCGACTCCGGTCCTAAACTGTTAGGAGTGGCATAGAGGAAATCAGCCTGATGCATGAAAGAAAAAAAGCTGAAGCGCTCCACTAATTCCATCAGGGCGCTGGCTTCAGCCTGCTCCGGCGTGGAACCTTTGCCCATCTGTTTCTGGGTTCCGATCGTGCGCACGGCGTCGACGCCACAGAGGCTGACGTAGACTGGAATACCCAAACGGCCGCTGTCGATGCGCAGCGTATTTTTCAACAGGTCCAGGTTAAGCTGCTTGAACCGATACTTCACCCGGGCCACAGTTTCTTCCGGAGGACAGACCTTGTCCAGATCATAAGAGTACTGTTTATAGCAGTCTTGCAGCAGGAATGTCTCAGTCATGGCGTTGCTTTCCTCGTTTGGGCAATTATCTATTATACTTGATAATCATAACATGCCGCTTGCACGGGTTGATAGTTTTTTATGCCGGAATTTTCGGTTCTGCGGCTGATTGCTTATCTCAGATTATCCGATATTTCCTCAACCTGCCTTTTTTATCTCTTGGGCGCCGCGGCCGCCTGCAACATCGCCCGACGCGCTCTCAGAATATTAGTTTTCAGGTTTAAAAATCACCACGGAGCATAAAAACAATCGATTTTCACGGGATTGTCCTCACCTCTCACCTCTCACCTCTCACCTCTTACCTCTTACCTCTTACCTCTTACCCTATTTTTATAAAAATCGGCATGTTCTGAGGAACACCACGAAATATGAAAACAGAACCGTGGTAGTTAAACATCAGCGGCGGCCATGGGCCGCCCTATCCCATTATCGATATTTTACTGGCAATTTACTCAATAGGGCGGGCCGCGCCCGCCGTCTACGGGCAATTTACTTAATAGGGCCGGCCGCGCCCGCCGTCTACGGGCAACTTACTTAATAGGGCGGGCCGCGCCCGCCGTCTACGGGATATGAACTAGGAGAGCGGCCTGTCAAAGAAGGCATTCTCAGGGAAGGTATGAAACGTCTCTCCTCAGCACACAGCATTCGGGACTAAAAAGAAATATTCTGCCGGAAAAAATTTTTCTTTTGTGATTTGATCCACCAGACGCGAAAATTAACTATGCTACCAGTCCCGATGCCATCGGTTCAGAGTGTTCTGGACCCCCGATGGTGCTCCGCCCAAGCTACCTGGCGGGAGCGCCGCCGGTTTCAAGAGACCGCCCACACCCTCATCCGCCTCCCCGAATCAGGCGTGGACCCGTGGGATTGTCTGTTGACCGAGGAGACCTGGCGCCGCCTGGCACCACCCGGTGAACAGGAAGAAACAGTCCTAACTGCCCTGTCCCAGACGACGGGAATTTATTTTTTCCCCTCGCGGGAATGGGTTGGCACCTTTTGCCGTTTTGTGCAGCTCTTGCGGGTCCGGCGCGTCCTGGAGGCCGGGGCCGGCCGGGGCTACCTGGCAGCAGTCTTAGCACCGTGGTTATCCCGACAGGGGATCGACTTTCAGGCTATCGATTGCGCCCAGGGAGAATTCGAGAGCGGCCTGCCGCGCCATCCTGTGGTAGTGACCGGAGACGCCTTTGCCGAGGTTGAGGCCTTTTGGCCGGACCTGGTATTGTCTGCCTGGCCGCCGCCTGGCCAATCTATCGCTCCCTTCTGTCATTGCGCCTCGGTGCGGTATGTCGTGTTCATCGGAGAGGCGGGCGGCGGCTGCACCGGCGATCCGGCAGATTGGCATCGCTTCCGGCATCGCTCGACCCCTTTTCTGTCCCGCTTCGGGGTGGGACGCTCGGGACGCCAACGCCAGGACGTGACGGTGTTTTTCGGCGCCGCCAGCCAGATTT
Organism: Desulfobacca acetoxidans DSM 11109; assembly: GCF_000195295.1. Taxonomy (NCBI): domain Bacteria; kingdom Pseudomonadati; phylum Thermodesulfobacteriota; class Desulfobaccia; order Desulfobaccales; family Desulfobaccaceae; genus Desulfobacca; species Desulfobacca acetoxidans. The sequence continues at coordinate 1,442,367 of NC_015388.1, read as the reverse complement.
TTAGGAAAATTGCAGAAATAAGAGATCGTAGGGCGAGAAGACAGAGCGTCTCCCGCCTCTCGGATCTGCACGACAAGATGCCCCAAACTATTATGGCGTCAGAGAGATGACAATATGTCTCGCACACCCGTCATTCACGAGGAAGACTGCATTTTTTGCGGCGCCTGCGCCGAGGTCTGTCCAGGGGTCTTCGTCCTCAACGAATCCCTCGGTTGGGCCATGGTCATGCATCCGGAAGGGGCGTCGGAGGAAAAGATTCAGGAGGCCATCGACATCTGCCCGGTCCACTGCATCGACTGGGAGTAGATAAACGCCTCTGATTTCTCTTAGCGTAGACCCGGAGGTCTGCGCTACCGATCTTCTGATAAAACAGCCGCTGCATGGCAAAACGATATGATTCTCTCGCCAGTGCAGAACTTAATTTTTGGCCGGAAACCGAAAACCAGAAACTTATTTTCCAACTTACCATATGGCTATGAGCGTAAAACCGTATCTGATTGATTGGGTGACCAACAGCCTGGCCGTGGGGCAGGCCCCTATGTCGTACGAGGCCTTAGAACAGCTTAAAGGGCAGGGCATCGGCGCCATCATGAACCTCTGCGCCGAGTTCTGTGATCTGCACTGGATTGAGGCCAATGCCGGATTTGAGGTATATTATTTTCCTATCCCCGATGAAGAAACGCCAGACCTGCAAGAACTGGAAAAAGCCCTGGACTGGCTGGATGAGTGCCTCTATTTAGGGAAAAAGGTATTGATCCACTGCCGCTTTGGCATCGGCCGCACCGGTACGGTAGTAAATGCCTTTCTGCTCCGCAAAGGCCTGGGACACAAACTGGCAGGCAAGAGACTCAAAGGCCTGAAATCCAAACCGGCGAATTTTGATCAGTGGTGGTTTATCCGGAAGTATGGCAAAAAAGAAAAGCCGCTGACCATCCGCGAGCCTTCTCTGGAAACCAAACATTTGGTGGATCTCTTCCCGTTTTTTGCCGACTACGAGAGGCTCGCGCAAGAAGTGGACCGTCATCTGCTTGAGGCAGACTGTCATTCCCGGTGCGGTCGGGAGCATATAGCCTGCTGTTACAACCCGGTGGTTGTACCGTTTATTGAAGCGGTCTACCTCAACCACATGATCAACGCCACTTTGAGTCGGGTGGAGCGCCAGAATGCCGTTCACCGCGCCGCCGAAGCGAGGCGGATGGCCAAGGAGATGCAGTCAACGATGGAGGATTGTGGCGATGACCGGTTGGCTGAGGCCTACACGAGAGCTAACCTCTTATGTCCGCTGAACGAACGCCAGCGCTGCCTGATCTTCCCGCACCGCCCCCTGGCCTGTCGGCTCTTCGACCTGCCCCCCGAGAAACAGGGTGTTCTCCTGAGTGGCCTGTCTGAGGCCTTGGACAATCTCTCCCGCCAGGTCTATTTTGCCTTCACCTCCTGCTTTCCCGAGGCCAAGCCCTTATCTTTTCTGTTACTTGAGGTGGTCTCAGGCAGGTTCGCCCAGATCTTCTTTCATCAGATAACGGCGGGCACGGCTCGCCCTATAACTTCTTGATGATATTTCCAAGTGCAGGCCTTTGATGACGGCGGGCACGGCCCGCCCTATAACCCTGATTTGTGGGTAATGATTAGCTTATGGGAAGAGGGTCAGGAAGAGGCTCATCTTGTTCAGTATTTCGAACCAGAGATTAACCACCCAGATAAGCAGCCTGCACCATCGGGTCATTCAGGAGGCGGTTGCTCGGCCCCTCCAAGATAATGCGCCCGTTCTCCAGCAGATAGCCATAGTGGGCCAGACGCAGGGCCGCCACGGCGTTCTGCTCTACCAGCAGCATAGTTGTTCCCTCGCGGTTAATCTGCGCCAGCATTTTAAAAACTTCCTGCACGAGGAGCGGTGCCAACCCGAGGGAAGGCTCATCCAACAACAGTAGTCGAGGACGGGACATCAGCGCCCGCCCCAAGGCCAGCATCTGTTGTTCGCCGCCGCTCAGGCCCCCCGCCCTCTGCCTCAGGCGCTCCCCAAGGCGGGGAAAGAGCTGATAGACCCTAACTAAATCGCCCTCCAACTCCCGCTTCGGACGGTGATATCCCCCTAAAACGAGGTTTTCCCTCACCGTCAGGTGCGGAAAGACGCGTCGTCCCTCCGGACAGAGAGCCACCCCCCGACGCACGATGTCATGCGGCGCGGCCCCTTGTATATATTGGCCGGCAAAGAGAATGGTCCCCGCCTGCGGGCGCTGCAATCCGCTGACGGTCCGCATCAGCGTTGACTTACCGGCCCCGTTGGCCCCGATGAGAGCCACAATCCGGCCGGTGCCCACCGCCAGGGTGACATTATCCAGGGCCGGAATAGGACCGTAAGCCACAGAGAGGTTGGCAATCTCAAGCACCCGCATCCTCCCCCAGATAGGCCTGAATGACACGCCGGTCGGACCGCACCGCGGCTGGCGGACCCTGAGCAATGATCAAACCATGGTCCAGCACCGTCAGCCGTTGGCAGATAGGCATCAAAAACTTCATGTCGTGTTCAATCAACAGAATGGACAGGTTATAACGCTGCTGCAGATCAAGCAGGAGCCCCATGAGCTCGGCAGATTCATGGGGGTTCAACCCCGCCGCCGGTTCATCCAACAGCAGCAATTTGGGAGCCGTCGCCAGGGCCCGGGCAATTTCCAGGCGGCGCTGGCGGCCATAAGGTAGCTGGCCAGCTTTATCTTCAGCAACATCAGCTAATTGTAATGCCGTTAAGACCTCCATGGACTGACCTCGGAAAGACCTCTCTTCCGCCAGAAAACACGGGAGGCGCAGCACCGCTTGCCAGAGATGAGTCCGACGGCGACAGTGAAAGGCTATCCGGACGTTGTCCAGTACCGAAAGTTCTTGAAAAAGCTTGATATTCTGGAAGGTGCGGGCGATGCCCCGTCGCACTACGACCTGCGGCGGCAGACCGAGGATCGACGCACCCTGGAAAATGATCTCCCCGGCGGTAGGCCGGTAAAAACCGCTGAGAAGGTTGAAAACCGTGGTCTTGCCAGCACCGTTGGGACCGATGAGGCCATGCAGTTCCCCCGGCGGCAACTTAAGGGTGAAATCGGCCAGGGCCATCAGCCCGCCAAAGCGCATCTGCAGGTCTTTGATCTCCAGAATAGACACTGGTAAGGTTTCCGGTTTCAACTTTCCGGTTGCCGGTTAAAAACTTCCGTAATTTTCATTATCGGCGAAACGACCGCCAACCATGGAAATAACCTGTGCAGGGAGGCTGATTGTTGCGTCCCCCAAGTAATTCTCATCCATACTCCTCTAGACCATTACCCCCTCAACTGCTGCAGTGTCGTAGGGCGGCAAAGCGCAGCGCCTCCCGCCTCTTGACCAGTTATTTAATTTTTAGACGCCCTAGCAGCCAATTCCAGGAAAATTCCTGCCGCCCCAGCAGACCCCGGCGGAAAAAGAGGATCATCACCAGAAGCAGAAATGAGAATATTACCGCCCGCAGGCCTGGAATACCGGGCAGATGTATACACCCGATCAGGATCGGTTCTTCTACTACCCGCAGCCACTCCCCGCCCCAGGTCAGTACTATCGCCGCCAGCACTGCGCCGGTAGTACTCCCCAGACCGCCAAAGACAATAATGATCAATAGATTAAAGGTCAGAAAAAAGGTGAATAAAGTTGGTGAAATCGTCGTGATCAGGTGGGCTAACAGGCCGCCAGCCACCCCCAAAAAAAAGGCGCTGACCAAAAAGGCCAGCAGGAGGTGGCGGAAAGGGTCGATCCCCATGGCTCGGGCGGCGGTCTCATCCTCCCGAATAGCCTGCATGGCCCGCCCATAGCCCGAATGAATGATGCCGGTGATCACCACCAGCGCCATGACTGCCGTTCCCCAGGTCCACCACAGATTGGTGAATGGCGGCAGACCCTTGAGTCCCAAGGGGCCATTGGTGACCGACTGCAGGTTATTGGCCAGAACGCGCACTACTTCGCCAAAGCCCAGGGTAACGATAGCCAGATAATCACCGCGTACCCGCAGCACCGGAAAGCCGGTCAGGAAGGCGAAGACCACCGCCACCAGTCCCCCGGCCATCAGGGCGACAGGAAAAGAGGTGGAAAACTGATTGAGCGGCCAGATGAGGGGGCTGAGCAGAAAAGAGAGCTGTTTTTCCGCCGGACTGAGGGTCAGTAGGGCGGCGGTGTAGGCCCCCAGAGTGACAAAGGCATTGGGTCCCAGATGGAGTTGGCCGCAGACGCCGTTGATCAGATTATAACTCACTGCCATGGTAATAAAGATGGCAATGTTGTTCAAGATCCGGATGTGATAATCGTTGGCCCAGGTCTGGGCTCCTGCCAGCAGCAGAAACAACAGGATGGCTGTCCCAGAGGTGAGGAAGAGATTGCGGCGCCGTGGGTTCGATCCCATTTAGAGCTTCTCCGCCAGCATAATCTCTCCCATGATACCAGTGGGTCGCACCAGCAATACCACGATGAGCAGCCCGAAGGCCAGGGCATCCCGATATCCGGCCCAGGAAGGGAAGACGGCCACGACGGTAATCTCCAGGAGACCCAAAAGCACCCCCCCCACGACGGCCCCCGGCAGGCTGCCGATTCCTCCCAGCACCGCCGCCACAAAGGCCTTCAAACCGGGAAGAATCCCCAGGAAAGGATTCACCTGGGGATACTTCATGGCCCACAATAACCCACCGACCCCCGCCAGGGTAGATCCCAGGATAAAGGTCAGGCTAATGAGCCGATTGACGTTGACACCCATGATCTGGGTAGTCTCCCAATCAAAGGCCAGGGCCCGCAGAGCCATGCCCACGCGGGTAGAGTAGATCAGGACAAACAATCCGGCCAGGACGATGAGGGTGATCAGTGGAATGTACACACTGAGTCGGGGAAGATAGAGTTCCCCAAAGCGCCAGGCCCCCCCAAAAAAAGCCGGTGTGGGAAAAGACAGAGGCCGTCCGCCAATGAACACCAGGACCAGGTTTTCCAACAGGAAAGAGACCCCGATGGCCGAAATCAAGAGAGACAACCGCGGCGCCCGGCGCAGGGGCCGATAGGCCCCCCGCTCCAACATCGCCCCCATGAGTCCGGTGAGGATCAGGGCCAGCCCAAAAGCCAGCGGCCAGGGCAGGGAAAAGAGAGAAAGGCCGAAAAGTCCGAGATAAGCGGCAACCATCAAAAAATCGCCATGAGCGAAATTAATCAGCCGCAGGACGCCATACACCATAGTATAGCCGATAGCGATCAGGGCATAGAGGCTGCCGAGGGAGACACCGTTGATAAGCTGCTGTAACAGGACGGAACCGGTCATGCTCTTCGCCCCCGATTATGGCATTGCGGCAGACGCCGGCCTTTTTAATTCGGCATCGGCAGGGCGGAGATAAAAGGGCGTCAACTTCTCCAGGTTGGGAATTAACCCGGCGTCATACTGCTGGAGGCCTAAGCGGGCCAGCACCGCCGCCCGGATGTAGCGCAGCTCCGGCGGCGGCAGGATGGCCAGGTTCCCCAAAAGCTCCTGCCACAGGACGCCGTAACGCTCCAAACCGGGACCGGTAATGAGCGTCGGCTCGGTAATCCGCTCCGCCAATGCTGCAGGCGAAAGCAAGAGGTAATCGCCGGCCAGATTCAGGCCGCCCCCCCCCTGACAGTAAATCCCGGCGTAGACTTCGTGCTTCTTGGCGTCGATCACCGTGCAAACGGGCAAAGAAGCAAAAGGAAAATTGGCGGCCAGGACATCCAGGGTATTTACTGCAATAACCGGGCATCCCAGGACCAGGGCCAATCCTTTGGCGGCAGAGAGCCCCAGCCGCAGGCCGGTAAAATTGCCCGGTCCGCGGCTGACCACGATGAGCTTGACCTCCTGAATCGACCTGCCAGCGTCTTGAAGCAGCCGGTCAATGCCGGGCAGGAGACGGTTTAAATACGAGGCCGGACTTTCCAAGGTATATTCCGCCAGCAGCCGCCCGCCCTGCATGAGGGCCAGGCCACCGCGGCTAGTGCTGGTATCAAAGGCTAAAACGAGCATAATGAATCTGTACTCCAATTCCCCAAGCAGAAAATATAATATATTTTGATATATATGTATAGAGGCCATTGCAAAATACCCGTTTTTGTCCTCTGCGTTAGTCAGCCGACGTCATGGACAGCACAGCGTTAATCAAGGAGCCATCAATAGCAACTAGATCGCCCAATTCAGGATATTCCAGGGGCAAGGTTCGAGTAGTTTGTTCATGCAGCTTTTCGTAAACGTAGATGAGTTGTTCCAGACCACGGGTATTGATAGCTTCACAGTAACTACTCCTTTTTATGCCATCGGCAGGAGCAATGAATTCACGTGCATAATCATCCTCTTCCAAAAATTGCAGGAGATGCCAGGTCGAATCGTACTCTTTTAAATACAAGCCAACGAGAGATTTAAGTTGATGTTCAAAAGTCAATTTCAAAGGTTTATTTCCTCGGCCCAGAAGAGGAGGAATGGTATCATCAATATTCTCGGCTGGTTGCCATAATCCAGTTCAGGAGGGCACTTTTTTTCTGCTACTCTGAGGCTTGCTGATGTGAGGCCATTTCGTAACTTCCTATATGAATGATGGTGATGCAGGCTTTCCAGCCGGCACGCTGATGCATAGGCCAGGAAGCCTATGCTACCAATCATTCTTTCATGCTTCGTTATGTTATTGCGAACATGAGGACTTGTATTAAAGAATATTAAGAAATCCTTCACATGTACACAATTAACTTCATCAAGCAAGAAATGCGAGTTCTCGAAATTTTTTCACAAGTTTTATTGCTTAATGCAATTTTCTAACCGGACATTATTGGGATTTACTGATAGTCTCCGGAAGGGTTTTAAAAAATATCGCCGCGGATTATTCGGCCGTTAGGAAGAACTTTATTTTCCCAAGGAATTGCGCAGGAGACTTTAGAGGCAGAGTTTTTTTATCAAATTGATGTGAGTTTTGATGGAATGCGCCAAAACTTTGCTTCACGCCATCCCTCTTCTATCTTATCCTAATACGTAAAGCACCTTAAATTACTATCCAAAAAATTTACTTCTTGGATAGAAGATCGAGGCGTTCTTCTACGATATCTTCAATGACATCCAATATCACCGAAGCGGTGGCGATCTGAGCTAGGGAAAAGGCGCCCAAGCGATTGACTAGTTCGGCAAAGTGTTTCCCATGAAAACGCTCATGAGCCTGAAACGCCCGCCATCCCAATTCCGTAAGGGATAAATCTAACTCCTTATTATTGTTGGCTGTATGCTGTTTTTCCACGAAACCCTTCTCTGCCAATTTCGACACGATCTGCGAAGCCGCACTTTTGGTAACCCCGAAATAAGCTGCCAACTCTGTAACGTTGATTGGCCTATGCTCACCTATCGCCTGAATGGTATGGATCTCTCTGGGATTGAGTTCTACACCATCATCAAAACGAATGCGCAACGCCTCGAGGCGCGCCCGCTTGTTGAGGATCCGCATAAGCTTCCGCCCCATGTCGGCGATATATTCGGCCTTAGTGTCCATATTACCGATATGGTGAATCATCTTAACTAATTTGTCAATGGAAAACTTTCTCTAAACACGAAGTTAAAAAAGCCGCGGGCCTGACGCCCCTGGCGGATTGGTATGATCCTGGTTCTGAGCCCCTATTATATAAAATTCGTACCGGAACAGGCAGAATCTATCTCTTACCGAGGTTGGGCGGCGGCTTTGCGTATGTCAGATCTATGGAAATTTTTCATGCTGTGTCTGGATGCCATGCTGCCGGCTACGCTTCCTTAAAAAAAAGCTTGACAGATGTTTGTCTTATTCTATATTGTTTATTATCTAAACTATAATGAGAGGGTTCCAACATGGAAAACCTATCCCTGAGCGCTAGCATGGAAGATTATCTGGAGGCCATTTTCCATATCGTGGCAGAAAAACGGGTTGCCCGAGGGAAGGATATCGCTGCCAGCCTGAGGGTGCACAAATCCTCAGTGACCGCGGCCTTGCGGAACTTGGCCGAAAATAAGCTGATTAATTATGCCCCCTATGACGTAGTCACCCTGACTCCCCAGGGTGCTGCCCTGGCCCAGGATGTGGTATGGCGTCATGAAGCCTTGCTCAACTTTTTCGTTCAGGTCCTTACCATTGAAGAGCATCTAGCCGAAGAAGTCGCCTGCCGGATGGAACATGCCCTCCCGCGACTCATCGGGGATCGACTGATTCTGTTCTGCGACTTTTTGGAGGTTTGTCCCCTGACAGGCAAAAAATGGATTCTCGGTTTTCAGCACTTCTGCAACGGGGATCTGACGCAGAAAAACTGTGAACACTGCCTCAGCTTGTGCCTGGAAGATGTGACAAAAAACGGTCTTGAGGTGGGGTAAGGCTCAAAATATCGAGGTGAGCTAATTTTTTTTGAGCGATAAGTTTGTTAATTTAAACATTGTATTATAAATAAAACATAAAAACGAAGAACATGGGATAGTACAAGTTACTTTAGGGCGACTCCAAGGTAATAATGACTTCATGGCTTTTTCATTTTTGGGGGATCAAAATGGATTTGACCAAAAGCTTGCTTGACCTGACCGTCGGCGGCAGTACCTGGGTTCTATGGCTGCTCCTCGGGTTAAGTGTCGCCTCGGTGGCGATCATGATCGACAAGACCCTGATCTTTTATCGTCACCGTTTCAACCAGGATCGGTTTGTGGCCGAAATTAAAACATCCCTGAGGCAAGAAGACTGGCCCCGGATCATTTCCCGATGTGAGCAGGAACGCAGTATGGAAGCCCGGGTACTGCTAGTCGGCCTCCGGGAAATTCCCCGGAGCAAGGCGGCTGTACAGGACATCATGAAGGGGGAGCGGTTGCAGGTAGGCCTTTATCTGGGAAAAAGATTGGGTTTTCTAGGAACCTTGGGAGCCAATGCCCCCTTCATCGGCCTTTTCGGCACCGTCTTAGGAATCATCCATGCCTTCAAAGACTTAGCCCTGGCCGAAGGCGGCGGTGGCCCGGCGGTCATGGCGGGCATCGCCGAGGCCCTGATCGCCACTGCCGTAGGTCTCTTGGTGGCCATACCAGCGGTGGTAATGTACAACCTTTTTCATCACCGCCTTCAGGTAGTGCTGGAACGCTCCCGGGTTCTGGAGCAGCTTCTCTTGGCCCACCTCGATGGGGCAACCGGGACTGCCGAGATTTCCATTCCAGACGTGGAACTTTCCAAGTCCCCCCGGAGGGTCGGGAGATTGGTATGAAAGACCAAGTTCAAGGTCCCATCACCGAGATCAATATGACCCCTTTTGTGGACATCGTGCTCGTGATCCTGATCATTTTTATGCTGACTGCCACGCTGTTGCAACCCCGCACCTTTTCCATCGCCCTGCCCAAGGCCACCGAAGCGGAAAAAAACGAGAAACACCCCATCATCATCGCTATCAATGCAGAGGGACAGATCGCCATCAATGGGGTACGGCTGAACCATTACGGTGAGTTTGAGCAGGTCTTTCGGGCGCAGTCACAGGATCCGGAACCCCAGGCGGTCATTGCCGCAGATAGAGAAATCCGGCATGGCCGCCTCATCGAGGTCATTGATAATCTGAAGCGCCTGAAAGTGGAGCGCATCGGTATTGAGGTAGAACAACGTCAATAGCCATGAATGCGACAATCCCCAAATCCGACTCAAAATGGCATAGTTGCACCCTGGCGGCTCTAACTTCTATGGCCCTGCACGGGCTGCTAGGCGCATCCGTATTGTGGCTTCAAAAAGATCTGCCCAGACCGAAAAAGCTGAAAGAGATGACGATCCAGAGAATCTTTCTGGCGGACAATATTCAGGATGCGGTGATGTGTTCCACCCAGCCCCGGCAGGCGTCTTTGAGGCAGCTTAAGGCGCCGGTAAAGCCTGTCCCCCCGAAACCCGTGCCGAAACCGCGCCAGAAACCAAAACCCCAAATCATCCCGGAAACGGCGGAGCCGCATCCCTCCCTGGCTATAGCCCGACCCGGTCCGGTCCCATCGTCCCCCGCGGTCAGAGGACAACCCTCTTCTGCGCCGCAGGGTCGAGGAGGGGGGAGCGGCACCGGACCTCACCTCATAGATTTCGGCAGTTCCTCCGGTCCCGCCTTTCTGAGTCGGACCGCGCCGGTCTATCCGGAGCAGGCCCGGCGGCTCGGCCAGGAAGGCAAGGTGTTACTGCGGCTGAGCATTGATGAACGGGGCACTCTACAGAAGGTCGAGGTCTTGAAAAGCGCGGGGGGCGGGTTTGACGAGGCCGCGGTGGAAGCGGTTAAACGTTCCACCTTCCGGCCGGCTACCATTGAAGGAAAACCTGCGCCTTGCATCGCCAGGCTGCCGATAAGATTTGTTTTGCGATATTAATGAGATACCACCGGGGTGTTTCCACTTTTGACGGAGAGGAAGGGAACAGGGACATTCGCAGACTCACCGCTGTAGCATGAAGACTAAGATGGAGAAAGCCGCGGCGGCATAACCGCCACCTGATCCGTTTACAGGACAGGCGGCAAAAATCAGGGCAGGGGCTGACTTTGCCAAGGTGGCCCTGCCCTGAAAGGACCCTAGCGACAGACGGCCGTTAACCGTACACGTGTGCACCAAAGCCCCTGTTTTTCAGATTACGAAAGAATGGGGAGGAAGGCAAGGGGATAAGGAGAAAAAAATGAACATTAGATGGTTAATAATGGGACTTTTCTTGTTAACTCTCTGCACCACACCGGTTTCTGCCACCGTAGAGAAAGACGCTGCCGCAGAAGAGGACATCCCGGAAGTGGTAGTGGAAAGCCAACGTCTGGTGGAAAAACAGGACAAAATAACCATTAAACCAGAAGGTCTGCCCGCGAATGTGAATATCGTCACCAAAGAAGACCTGGAAAAGACACCCGTAACCAATTATTTGGATATCTTCCGAAAAATACCGGGAGTTTATGTCAGTAAATACTCATCGGCGTTCATGGGAGACAGAATCAGTATGCGGGGTTTTACCGGTAACCACAGCAGGGAAGTCGCCGTTTTCGTCGACGGCATGCCCATGAACATGCTCGATTTGGTCCCCGGCTATGCGGACCTTGAATGGCTGGTTCCGGAAATGGTCGAACGCATCGAAGTCATTAAGGGCCCTTTCTCCGCTCTATATGGCGATTTTACCTTGGGTGGAGTCATCAACATCATTACCAAAAAGGTGGATCAGCCCAGTGTGGGGTTCTATGGGGGCACCTATGGGACGGTGCAAGGCGTGGGGGTCCTCAGCGACCCATCTTGGAGTTCCTCATTAAAGAATATAACGCCTTTTCTGGTATGGGAAGGTTATAGCCGGGACGGCTATCGTGACAATAGTAATTACGATCGGGGGCAATTCTTCAATAAATTCACTTTCCCATTATGGCAGGGGGATTTATCGGCCCGTATTCATTATGTGGCCCGTTCCTGCGGAAATCCCGGTTTCCTGAATATAAACAGTATGAAGTCCGGATTAAGCCGAACAAGCGCGGTGGATAATAACGAACGTGGCGATGCCGAAATGGCTAACCTAGTGGTGAATTATGAACCCAGGGGCGGTGAGGAAGGCTTCCACGGCACCCTTTACTATTGCTATCATCAGAACAATATCTCGGGAACATATCCGCCTCAACCTCAATATCGAGCATTCACCTTTGAAAACTACTTCGGCTGGAAGCTTTTGTATGATTACCGGCCCTTTGAATGTCTTTCCTTGGAGGTGGGCAACGACCTGCGTTATGACGCGGTCAGTCAGAACCGCTGGAATACATTGAATTATTATACCTTAATAAAACATACCCAGGATTATGCATTCGATGTATTTAGCACCGGGTTTTTTACCCAGGCTCAGTACAAGCCTTTCTCTTTCATAAAGTTTATGGGCGGGGGGCGTTTCGACCAATATGCAATTAACCTAGTTAATGAATTGTACCCTCAAAATTCCGGAAAGGCTAGCCCCAATTTGTGGAGCCCCAAGATCGGGGTGGTTATCACTCCCTATAAGGATATCAATATCTTCGCCAACAAAGGGCGGGGCTTCCGTTCCCCAGCAGCTTTCGAACTGTCTCCATCCTCGGCGATCCAAAAAAAGAACTTCAATCTGGGGCTGTCCAAGTTGGAGTCCTGGGACGTGGGCATCAACGGCCTCCTGTTTAATCGGGTCTATGTCAGCTTTGATTATTTTAATACCTTGTATCATGGGGAGGGGGCGTTAAACCCTGCAACCCAGATGTATGAAAACCTGGGGACCTCCAAACGCACGGGCCTCGAAGTCGAGGCCAGGATCTTCCTGACTCGGGATCTCACCTTATACGGGAGTTGGATGGATGCGCGAGCCCGGCTAAAGAATCCGAGTACGCCGGGGGCAGTTTATATCCCCCGTACCCCCGAGGACCAAGGCATCGTCGGCTTGGAGTTCCATAAACCCTGGCGTGATCAAAGGTTTGGCCTGGATTTTTACTATCTGCGCGTCAGCCGGATTCCCATCGATGCGACCGGTACCCTGATCGCCTCGCAATTTGATCAATATCACTGGAAATTGACCTACGGCTACAAAAAGTGGACGGCGACACTAGACGCAACGTTTTCTCCCCGACGCTATGCTTCGGATGCCTATACGGGCGATCTCGTCACCGGTATAGCAATGGTCCCCTTGCCGCAATGGGAGGTACTGGGGGGATTGAAGTATCAATTTTGATAAAAGGTTTTGGGGTCTTCAATTGACTCCAGTTATTACTGCACCTTATGTAAGCACACACGACAATTCAATGAGAATCAACCTGAAGAGGAGGAGGAAATGATGACCAAGTGGAAGTTGCTGCGACTGTTGCTGGCAACCGGTTTGTGCCTGGTTGGGGGCGCGTTTACCGGAATGGCGGCGCCGCCGGCCCCGGGAAAATTTTACCTCGTCGGCACCGGTCCGGCCGGCCCGGAACACGCCACCCTGAAGGCCATGGATACCATAAACAAGGCAGACCTAATCCTCTGTCATCCGGAGCTGCAGAAACTGTTCCAGTCATGTCTCAACGGCAAAAAGGTGGAAGACCCCTGGAAGGAGCTGTGGTGGCACCAGGGGAAGATGTGGGTAATGTTGTTGCCCAATCTCCCTCCGGAGGAAAGACGCGCCTTAGTGGAGGAAAAGATGCGGCAACGGGATAAATTTGTCCAGCGGGTCAAGGGCCTCCTGGACCAGGGCAAGAAGGTGGCCCTGTTGGACGGCGGCGACCCCACGGTTTACAGCCGGGCATATTGGCTCATGGAAGGGCTGAACGACGACCGGGTGGAAATTATCCCCGGAGTGGGGGCCTTGTCCGCCTGCATGGCTGCTTTAAAGCGCCCGAGCACCGGCGGGGAAGCCCGCTTTATGTCTCAGACGGCGGGATATTGCTTCTTCGGCCAGCCCGACCGGGATGACCTGGCCCGGGATTTTGCGCGCATTTCCGGCACCCTGGTGGTTTACGCGGGTTTAAAAGAAGCCAATGATATCTTTACTGCTTTAAAGAAACATAATCCGGAAGAGCTTCCGGCGGCGGTGGTCTTTTTCGCCGGCTATCCGGATAAGGAGAAGATAGTCAAAGGAACCCTGAAAAACATTCAGGAAAAACTCGCCGCCGAAAAAGAGGAATTTATGGGCTTGATTATTGTGGGTCGATGCCTGGATGGGGCCCGTTTCCCCAGGTCGGTGTTGAACCTGCCGGAGCGGTCTTCCGGGGAAAAGCCGAGCAAGGGCCAACCGTAAAGGGTTCGTCGCGGTCTAAGAGATCGGTTCTGCGCGACTGCAAATTGGTAAAGAGGTTCTCGGCGCCGAATGTTGCTTCCGTTTCGATATGACCGGCAAAACCCGCGTCAATGTCGGTGCGCCCCAGCAGGGGTTTAACCGCCGCGCCCAAGGGACCCCGGAGATTATGCCGCTCAATAATTTCAATACTCTGAAAGTTGGGAAAAAAATGAACCGCACTGTCCCGGCTGTAGCCACCGAACTCTCGGCGCCGCAAAGCCGCCACGAGCTCAGCCTGTTTTCTGCCATCATCCTGGTGGTGGCCAACATGGTGGGCGCTGGCATCTTCACCACCTCAGGCTTCGCTATCCAGGAATTGCAAAATCCCTGGGCCTTGCTGGCGTGCTGGGCTGCCGGCGGGTTGTTTGCCCTGGCCGGTGCCCTGTGTTACGGCGAGTTGGGGTCCCGCTATCCTCGAGCCGGCGGGGAATACGCCTTTTTGCGGGAGATTTTTGGTGAATCGGTGGCTTTTTTATCCGGCTGGATCTCCCTCATTGTAGGCTTTTCAGCCCCCATTGCCGCGGGGGCCATGGCCTTTGCGGTGTATCTTCTGGGAAGCGCCGGGTTCCCCGCGGCTCTGGGCTTCACTTACAAAATCCAGGGGCTGACGGTGCTGACCATTTCACCGGTTACCCTGTTAGCCTCCGCAATAATCGTGGTCTTCTCCATGATTCACCGCCACAGCCTGTTTCTAGGCAGCCGCGTCCAGAACCTGCTCACCCTCTTTAAGGTCACCCTCATCCTGGCCTTTATTTTCCTGGGCTTCATGTATGGCCGCGGTTCTCTGACCCATTTGGGCGCGGCGCCGCCGGTAGGTCTTTATTTTTCCAGTTCTTTCGCCACCTCGCTTATTTTCATTACTTTCGCCTACAGCGGCTGGAATGCCGCGGCCTATATGGGCAGTGAAATCTCCCAACCCACCCGCAATATTCCCCTGGCTTTAGTGTGCGGCACCCTGGTGGTTACCGTCCTATACCTGCTTATCAATGTGATCTTTCTCTATGGCCTGCCGGTCCAGGAGATGAGCGGCGTCCTGGAAGTAGGAGAAAAGGCCGCCCTGGCCTTGTTTGGCCCCGAGGTCAGCCGGACGTTTGCCGCAGTTATCGCTTTAAGCCTCCTGTCCCTCATCAGCGCCATGATGATGACCGGCCCTCGGGTCTATCTGGCCATGGCGCAAGACGGGCTGTTTTTCTCGGGCCTCAGCAGGGTGAGCAGCCGCTCCGGCACCCCGGCCAACGCCATTTGGCTCCAGGGCAGCCTGGCTCTGGGTATGGTGCTGACCGCCTCCTTCGAAAATTTGCTGATCTTTATCGGTTTCACCCTGTCGCTGTTCTCCCTGATCACCGTGGCGGGGCTCATGGTTTTGCGGCACCGGCAACCAGCTCCGGACTTGCCTTATAAAACCCTGGGGTATCCTTTCACCCCCATCTTGTTTATGGCAGGCAATCTCTGGATTATCCTTTTTTCCATCATCAACAAGCCTTATGTTTCACTCACCGGCTTGGCCGCCATCGCAGCGGGCCTGGCCCTTTACTTCCTTTTCAAACGACGTTCTGGGCAAACCAAGGCTTAACGAACGATGACCACCAGGCACAGTCAGGTTAGGTTTTACAGGGGGATACAACTGATAATTGCAGTAAGGCGCTGCAAAGCCTCCACACCCGTCATTCTGAGGAAGCGAGGCAGTCCGGGAATCCAAAAAATATAAAATTCCTCAATTCCCCGAAAGAGACAATAAGTACAGAGAAAGGCCGGGGTGTGGGCAGGTAGATCTGATCGGACAGATTCAAGGCGATACTGCGCCCTGTGGCCTCGGGCATTCCTGGGCCATACGCGTCGAATACCTTATACAACCGGTGCCTCTGATCCATCTGGAGTTAGGACTGGAAAGGTACCAAAAAGCAATCCCCCAGGCAGGCCAGATAACGCATATCCTGGTACTCAGCAAAAGCCTACAACACGGAAAGGCCGACCTGGTAGGCATAAGTGTCAACCACCAGAGCCAGCCTTTCCAGATTCTCTCTGAAAGCCATTAAGGGCGCAAATTATTGAATGGGCGCCGGGCCGCAGACACGGCCGGGATGGCCTTTTATCCATTCCAGCAGTTTGTTCAGAAAACGCAGGGCTTCGTCTTTATCCCTGTCGATGACAATAGCTTCGATCTCTTGCTGGTCCTTGTCCGAAAAAAGGATCTCTTTGTCTGCCATGGTTTTTCTCCTTGTCTTGATTTAATGGGCGCTGCCGGGCAGCGCCGGTTGCAATCACCAAATTTCTCGAAATACACTTCCACCACTTATGCATGAATTGAGATCATTAAATAATGTCATTCTCTTGAAAGAAATTGGTTCATTAACCGCAATTATGCAACTATAAGTTTATAATCAGCATTTTTGAAAGCCTTCATCTAACATCAACTCGTTTGTTTATTTCATTGACGAATGAGAAGTTCCCTGCATCGTGTTAATGCTATTTTATTTTTTAACTAAAGATATTATCAAAAACCATCATAATAATAAAACCAAGAATCACACCTATGCTAGCTTCCCGGTCATTGCCTCGAGAATGAGTTTCAGGTATTATTTCTTCGGTTATCACAAGAAGCATAGCTCCGGCAGCAAATGCCAAACCATAAGGAAGAAGGAATTTCCCTAAAGAAACGACGGATATTCCCAAAAATCCTCCAAATGGTTCCACCAAACCAGTCAATAGAGCTATCAGGAAAGCTTTACTTCTCGTACTTCCCTCTCTTAACAAAGGGAATGCAACAGCTAATCCTTCAGGCATATTTTGGAGTCCTATTCCAATTGCTAAGCTGGTTCCCGCTTTAATATCACCGCCACCATAACCTACTCCAACAGCCATACCTTCAGGAAAGTTATGAATAGTTATAGCCAGAATAAATAACCATATTTTACTAAGCTTTGTTGGGGGACCCTTAACTCCTGCTACATAATGTGCATGAGGAATAAGTCTTTCCGCGTAGAACAGGAATACGGTTCCTGTAATAATTCCTATTACTGTTTTCCAAATTCCCCCAATTTCAATTGCAGGCACAATTAAACTGAATGAACTTGCTGCCAGCATAACACCTGCAGCAAATCCGAGTGAAGCATCAAGGAACTTATCAGAAGGTTCAGGTATAAAAAAAACTAATATGGCTCCTATGCCAGTAGCCAGGCCAGCTAAAAGACTGGCTAAACTTCCGATTAATATCATATTCATATTTGATTATTATATTAACTATTTTTAACCGAGATTAAGCGGCAACCTTGGCCACCGTAGTCAAAAATGGTTTTAAGGCCTCTTGGCCCGGTTAACATCCGGTCGGATTATCTCTTTTTGGCTTTTCCCATTATCGAGCATCTTTGAGATCTCGAATTGTTAGATTATCCCATTCTATTACATAGATATGCTAATTTCCATCTTTTCCTGCGGAATGATCCAGGATTATAAACCTTCAGGTGAGGTGCTGGCGTCGCCGCCCCCTCCCAACACCTCATAAAGCCGCACCTGATTGACTAATTTGGCCAGGCGGATGGCGATGAGACCCTGCTGTGCGGCATAAAGAGAGCGTTGCGCATCCAGCACGTTTAGATAGATGTCGATCCCCTTTTCATAGCGCGCATTGGAGAGCTGGTAGGTTCTGGCAGTGGCATCGACCAGAGATTGCTGGGCTGCCATCCGGTCTCCCAGCGTGCCTCGGCTGGCAAGCGCATCAGCGGTTTCCCGAAAAGCGATTTGGATCGATCGTTCGTATTGCGCCAGGGCAATCTTCCTTGCTACCTGAGTGGCCTCCAATGCTGGCCGGGTGCGGGCATCGAAGATCGGCAGAACGATTCGAGGAGCGTAACTCCAGACAAAGGAACCGGTCTCAAACAGTCCCGATAGGTCGCCGCTGGCGGTACCAATCGCCGAGGTAAGTGAAATGCGGGGGAAGAAAGCGGCGCGGGCCGCGCCGATATTGGCATTGGCGGCCTTGAGGACATGCTCTGCCTGAAGAATATCGGGACGGCGCAGGAGCACCTCCGAAGACGTGCCGGGGGATACATCCGGCAAGGGTTTGACCAGGCTCAATTCTCTCGGCAACAGGTCGGCCGGAATGGGTGATCCGGCCAACAGGTGTAAGGCATTTTCATCTTGAGCCGTCAATTCAGTATAGCGCGCCACGTCCACTCGGGCTGTATCCACTCTGGTTTGTACCTGACGCAGATCCAGTTCGGGTGCAAAGCCAACTTCAAACCTCCGTCGGATCAGATTGTAAGCAGCCTGCTGGGTCTCAAGGGTGGATCGAGCCAGTTTGAGGTTTTCCCGATCCGCCGCCAGGGTCAGATAGGCGTTGGCCACTTCTGATATCAGCAAGATCTCCGCACTGCGGCGACCCTGTTCCGAGGCCAGGTATTCTTCTAGGGCCCGTTTTTTCAAGCTGCGAATCCGGCCGAAGAAATCAATTTCCCAGGAACTGATGCCCAGATTGATGCTGTACTCCTCCAGGTTTACCATTCCTTGGGTTCCCGAGATTTTGACGCGTTCCTTTTTGGCGCTGATGCCGGTTTCCAACGTCGGGAAAAGCTCGGCGCGCTGGACGCGGTACAAGGCGCGCGCCTTTTCCACATTCAAGGCGGCTACCCGCAGATCTCGATTGTTTTTCAGGGCCATGGCAATAACCGTTTGCAGCCGGTGATCATTGAAGAATTTTCGCCATTGCACCTCGACCGCGAGCGCGGCGTCCGGCTTAGAGAAAGCGTCTTTATATGCCGGACCGCTGGGCCAGTCCTGGGGGATCGGCGCCTCGGGGCGACTGTATGGCGGAGCCATGGTGCAGCCGGTGAGCAAAAGGGCCGTTAGGGCGCAAAATGAAAGAATTTCCCTCATCATATCAATGCTCCTCTGATAAACTCGCGGCCTCCGCAACCGGCCCTGCCTTGGCGAAGCTATGTTTCCTGCCAAACAATTGCACTACTCCCACAAAAAAAAGGGGGATAAAGAAAATCGCCAGGAAGGTGGCCGTTACCATCCCGCCCAAAACGCCGGTGCCGATGGCGATTTGCGCGCCGGCGCCAGCTCCGGTGGCCAGCGCCAGGGGCAGAACACCGAAGCCGAAGGCCAATGAGGTCATGACAATGGGGCGTAACCTGAGTTTCGACCCGGTCAGCGTGGCTTGGATCAACTCCATGCCCTCCTTTGATTTGGCCATGGCGAACTGCACGATCAAAATGGCGTTCTTGCTGGTAAGCCCCAAAACGGTGAGCAGCCCGATCTGAAAATAGACGTCATTGGGCAGCCCCCGCAGTGATGATGCCACCACGCCACCGACAACTCCCAGTGGCAAGGCTAGCAGAATAGTGATGGGAATGGTCCAGCTCTCATACATGGCCGCCAGGCAGAGAAAAATCACAATAATAGAGAAGGCATAGAGCAAGGGGGCCTGTGACTTGGCCATGCGCTCCTGGTAGGAGAGTCCGGTCCAGTCAAAACCAATGCCCTTGGGAAGCTTCGAGACGATTTCTTCCATGGCCTGCATTGCCTCCCCAGAGCTTCTTCCGGCGGCCGGTTCACCCCAGATATTCAATGACGGGAAGCTGTTAAAACGCTCCAGCAGCGGCGACCCCTGGAACCAGTGGCCGCCGGCGAAGGAAGCGAACGGCGTCATCGTCCCGGAGATATTGCGAACATAGAGCCGCTCCAAATCTTGGGGCAGCATCCGAAAGGGCGCGTCGGCCTGAACATAGACCCGCTTGACCCGTCCGCCCTGGATGAAGTCGTTGACATAGGCACTGCCGAAGGCCGCGGAGATGGTGTTATGGATGGTGTTGATGGGAACCCCCAGGGCGCCCGCCTTTCCCCAATCCACATCAATGTGGTATTGGGTCACATCTTCCAGGCCGCTGGGGCGAATGCGGGTCAACCTCGGGTCCTTGGCAGCCATGTCGAGCATCCGGTTGCGGGCCGCCATCAAGGCCTCATGACCCAACCCACCCCGGTCCTGCAATTGAAAGTCGAACCCACCCGCCCGTCCGAGCTCGAAAACTGCCGGGGGTGGGAAGGCAAAAACTCTGGCGTTGCGGATCTGCGCAAACCTGGCCATGGCGCGTCCCACCAGGGCGTTTACTTTCAAATCAGCCTGGGGGCGCAGCTCCCAGTCCTTGAGCTTAACCAATCCAATCCCCACGTTCTGCCCGCCTCCGGAAAAGCCCCGGCCGGCAAAGGTGAAGCAGGAAGCCACCGCCTTCTTTTCCTCCACCAGCAGATAGTTTCGGACCTCATCCAAGACCTGCTTGGTCTGCTCCAGGGTCGAACCCGCCGGCAGCATCGCCTGGACGTACATGATGCCTTGGTCCTCGTTGGGAAGATAGGCGATGGGCATGCGCTGGTACAGAAATCCCAATATCGCCACGATCAGCAGGTAAATAACCAGGTAGCGCAGCTTCTTGGCAAGGATCCGGCCCACCAGGATTTGGTACCTATTCCTGATCCACAGAAACGCCTGGTCGAACCACCGGAAAAAGGGGCGAAAGAGAAAAAAGCCGGTCTCAGCGGCCTCATGTCCCTTGGTTAACGGCTGCAGCAGCGAGGCGCAGAGCACCGGAGTCAGGATGAGAGCCACCACTACCGACAGCAGCATGGCGGCAATGATGGTCACCGAAAACTGGCGGTAGATGACCCCGGTAGAGCCGCCGAAGAAGGCCATGGGACCGAATACCGCCGCCAGCACCAGCCCGATGCCGATCAAGGCGCTGGTGATCTCTCTCATGGATTTGCGGGTCGCCTCTTTGGGTGGGAGTCCCTCCTCACTCATGACCCGCTCCACGTTTTCCACCACCACAATAGCGTCGTCCACTAAAAGACCGATGGCCAGCACCATAGCGAACATGGTCAGCATGTTGATGGAAAACCCGAATAATCCCAGGACGGCGAAGGTCCCCAAGATCACCACCGGCACCGCCAGGGTGGGAATCAGCGTGGCCCGGATATTCCCCAGAAAAAGGTACATCACCAGGAAGACCAGTAGAATCGCTTCCAATAGGGTCATGACCACCTCGTTGATGGCCCCCCTGACGAAAGGGGTGGTATCTAAGGGGTAGATAACCTTTATGCCGGGGGGAAAGTACCTGGCCAACTCCTGCATTTTCGCCTTGACTAAATCAGCGGTTTTCAGCGCATTGGCGCCGGGGGCCAACCGGACGGCCAACACGGCTGCGGGCTTGCCGTCGAAAAGTTGGTGGCGGCCGTAGCGCTCGGTGCCCAATTCCGTCCGTCCCACGTCCCGCACCCGCACGATGGAACTATCCGGGTTGATCCGCAAGGGGATGGCGGCGAACTCCTCCGGAGTCTTGAGTAGGTTCTGGACGATGACGGAGGCGTTCAGCCGCTGCCCAGCCACCGCTGGCGCCCCGCCGAACTGACCGGCGGAAACTTCCACGTTGTAGGCCTGAAGCCCCTGGATGACATCTTCCATGGTCAAACGATAATCATTCAACCTGTCAGGATTAATCCAGAGCCGCATGGCGTATTGGGAAGAAAAGACTTCCACTTCACCTACCCCCGGCACCCGGGCCAGCACCTGCTCGACGTTGGCCTGGGCATAGTCCGCCAGGTCAAACTCGTCCATGCTGGCGTCTTCTGAGATCAGACCCGTAACCAGCAGCCAATTGATGGTCGACTTGCTGACCCTGACCCCCTGGCGTTGTACCACGTCGGGCAGACTCGCCAAGGCGAGCTGAAGCTTGTTCTGCACCTGGGCCCAGGCGAGGTCCGGATCGGTTCCCGGAGCAAAGGTGAGTTCGATTTTCCCGGCGCCGGAGGCATCGCTGGTAGCGGACATATACAGCAACTTGTCAAAGCCGGTCATCTTCTGCTCGATGATCTGAATAACGCTGTTCTCCACGGTTTCAGCCGAAGCCCCGGGATAAAAGGCTTCAATGGCGATGGAGGGAGGGGCGATAGGCGGATACTGGGAAATGGGCAAATTATAAATTGCCAGACCGCCCGCCAGCATCATGATAATGGCGATAACCCAGGCGAAGACCGGGCGGTCCAGAAAGAAATTGGATAACATCTCGATCCTCCGTCAGCGCGATTCTGCCAGGGGGCGGTTCGCAGGCGAGGCGGCTTGGCCGGCCTGGGCGTTTTTCCAGGGGACGGCTATGACTGTGGCGCTCGGCCGCACATTCATCATGCCTTCGACAATCAAGCGCTCACCAGCCTTCAGACCTGATGAGATGAGCCACTTATCCCCGATGGCGCGGTCGAGGGTCAACAGTCGCTGCTGGACCTTGCCAGCCTCATCCACGATCAGGGCGATGGGTTCCCCCTTGGGATTGCGGCTCACCCCTTGTTGAGGGACCAGCAGGGCTTGTTCGGCAATTCCCTCTTGAACTACGGCCCGCACGAACATGCCTGGCAGAAGCAGATGTTTCGAATTCGGGACCACAATCCGCAGGATGAAAGAACCGGTGGCCTGGTCCACAGTGATGTCGCGGAATTGCAGCAGGCCTTCCAGGGGATATGCTGTTCCGTCTTCCAGGAGGATGTGGACTTTTCTCCCGTTTGCTCCGTCGGCGCTGAGCCGGCCGGTTTCCAGGTGGCGTTTCAAACGCAGCAACTCGGCCGACGACTGGGTCACATCCACGTAAATGGGGTCAAGCTGCTGAATGGTGGCCAGGGATGTAGGCTGATAAGCGGTCACCAGGGCGCCGTCGGTCACGGAGGATTTGCCGATGCGTCCGGAGATGGGCGCGGTGACCCGGGTGTAGCCCAGATTGATGCGGGCTCCGGTCACCTGGGCTTGCCAATATGCCACTTCCGCCCGGGCCTGGTCCTCGGCGGCTACCGCATCGTCGTAGTCCTGGCGGCTTACCGCTTTGTCGACCAGCAATTCCTTATGCCGCTCGGCCTTCAAGCGGATGGAGGGTAGATTGGCCTGGGCCTTGCTTAGGGAGGCCCTGGAAGAGTCAAGGGCCACCTGAAAGGGAGCGGGATCTATCTGGTAAAGAACTTGTCCGGCTTGTACGTCGGAACCCTCTTTAAACAGGCGCTGCTTGATGATGCCATTAACTTGGGGTCGAATTTCTGCCACCAGGTAGGCAGAAGTACGACCGGGCAATTCGGTGGTCAACTCCACCGGCTGCGGCTTAATGGTTACCGTGGACACTTCCGGGAGCGGAGCTGGGGCAGGTTGCCGCCCGTACCCGCTTTCGCAGCCGCCCAGCAAAATCATCAGCCCCAGCAAAGCCACGGTCCATTTCAACGGTTCGTAACTTTTCTTGTGCAGTTCCATCATAAGTATTCCCACATGTCTAGTCGTAAGGCTATTCCAAAGTTAATTTGGCATCCTTCTTCAAATTGTAAAAATTGTTAAGTAGCTTAACTTCTATGATAAAAAAATTACTCGTGTAATATCCGCACCAGGCGCTCCTCCAGAACACTTTCAATGACGTCCAACAAAACAGACGTGGTGGCGATCTGTGATAGGGAAAAGGCACTCAAGCGATTGACTAGTTCGGCAAAGTGTTTCCCATGAAAGCGCTCATGCGCGTGAAACGCCCGCCATCCCAATTCCGTGAGGGACAGGTCTAACTCCTTGTTGCTGTGGGCGGCATGACGCTTTCGCACAAAGCCTTTCTCTGCCAGTTTCGCCACAATCTGTGAAGCCGCGCTCTTGGTGACCCCGAAATGAACTGCCAAATCTGTAAGGTTGATTTGCTTAGGCTCACCAATCGCCTGGACGGTATGGATCTCCTTGGGAGTAAGTTCCACACCTTCATCAAAACGAATGCGGATCTCCTCGATTTGCGCCTGCCTGTTGAGGATTCGCAGGAGCTTCCGAGAGATGGCGACGATAAAATCTTCCTTAGTTTCCATTTTAATTAATAGTAAAGGAGCTTAACTATATTGTCAAGTAAAAATCTGCAACACGCTCAGCTCTTTTGACTCAATCGTTCTGAGACCAGCCCAACTACCCTCTTCCCAGCGCCCCTGCTTGGGCGCCCCGACATCGACCATCGTTTCACCGGCTATGTCGAAACGGAAGCAGAGGTTGGCGTCGGGAACTTTTTTTGAAGACGAAAAAACCGTTCCCGGCCATACAGAGAGGCAGCGAGTTTTTTCTGCCTCTCCGCCGCTCTCCAAAGCCATAAACTTTGCGGGAGATGGGCCCCTGAATAGAGGTTACCCCTGCGAAACCGCGCAGAACCAATCTCTTAGACCGCGACGAACCCTTTACGGTTGGCCCTTGCTCGGCTTTTCCCCGGAAGACCGCTCCGGCAGGTTCAACACCGACCTGGGGAAACGGGCGCCGTCCAGACACCGACCTACAATAATCAACCCCATAAATTCCTCCTTTTGGGCGGCGATCTTTTCCCGGATATTCTTCATGGTTCCCTTGACAATTTTTTCTTTATCCGGAAAGCCTGCGAAATAGACCACCGCCGCTGGCAGGTCTTCCGGGTTATATTTCTTTAAAGTGGTAAAAATATCATTGGCTTCTTTTAAACCCGAGTAAACCACCAGGGTGCCGGAAATCCGCGCAAAATCCCGGGCCAGGTCATCCCGGTCGGGCTTGCCGAAGAAGCAATATCCCGCCGTCTGAGACATGAAGCGGGCTTCCCCGCCGGTGCTCGGGCGCTTTAAGGCGGCCATGCACGCGGACAAGGCTCCCACCCCGGGGATGATCTCCACCCGATCGTCGTTCAACCCTTCCATGAGCCAATAAGCCCGGCTGTAAACCGTAGGGTCGCCGCCGTCCAACAGGACCACCTTTTGGCCCTGGTCCAGGAGACCCTTGACCCGCTGGACAAATTTATCCCGTTGCCGCATCTTTTCCTCCACTAAGGCGCGTCTTTCCTCCAGAGGGAGATTGGGCAGCAACATTATCCACATCTTCCCCTGGTGCCACCACAGCTCCTTCCAGGGGTCTTCCACCTTTTTGCCGTTGAGACATGACTGGAACAGTTTCTGCAGCTCCGGATGACAGAGGATTAGGTCTGCCTTATTTATGGTATCCATGGCCTTCAGGGTGGCGTGTTCCGGGCCGGCCGGACCGGTGCCGACGAGGTAAAATTTTCCCGGGGCCGAGGGGGCTGCAACTCCGGAAATCGTCCCCCAAGCAAGGCATAAGCAACCGGTCAGAAACATAAGCAGCAACTTCTCTTTGATCATCATTTTTCCCCCTTTTGATTGCAACAAGACGGTTGTAAGAAGTTAATAACGCGCCTGCAACCCGCCATAGATGGTAGCGCTGGGCATGGGATAACCGGCGCTTTCTTCATAGAACTCGCCGGTGAGGTTTTGCACGCCGCAATATGCGAAGGTTTTTACGCCATAGCGTTCCACCACCGGGTAACGACCCTCCAGATTAATATTGAAGAAACCTTTCATCGGTCTTAAGGTGACGCCGGTGACCACATTACTCGCAGAAACCCCGGAGACGGTGTACTGCTTGCGATGGGAGACCAGGCGCAGGGAAAGCTTGCCTTCCGCCCCGTTGGGCGCCTTATACTTCAGGCCGACATTGGCTTTATGCTCCGGATATTCAGTGAGCTTTTGCACCCCGCCGCCCAAAGGATCGGGGCTGGTGCTGGTCTGCTGCCAGGTGTAATTAGCGAAGGCCGCCAGGTTGTAAGGCAAGGGGATGTGTCCTTCCACTTCGACGCCTCTGATTTTGGCCAGGTCGAGGTTATAGACCACCCTGCCGCCCGGGCTGAAGGCTGAACTAAACATCTGTCGGATATAATCGTTTATGTCGTAATAGTAACTCCGGATCCGCAGCATGGAATTCCAGGGCAACTGCTGGGTGATCCCGGCCTCGTATTGCATGCCGAATTCCGGAGAGACAACTGGCTGCCCGGTGGGGACGCTGGCACCGACCCAAAATGCGCACCACTCCGTCAGGTTGGGAAAATGGCTGCTATAATTGGCCGACAGATAGGCTTCAGTGGTGTCCGTGGGCCGGATGGTCAAGGTACATTTAGGACTCAGGAAGTCGGCGCGTAGACCTTTGGAGTTTTTGATTCCTGGATCCGCAGCATCATAATTGTCATAACGCAGTCCCAGGTAGAGCTCAAAGTACTTGGTAAGGGGAAGGGACGCGTCCACGAAGCCGCCATGCATCTTGGCCGCATTTCTCATGCCTTGGATGGGGCGTGGGGTGGGGGGGAAGGTCATGTAATTTAAATATACTGCCGGAGAAAAATAATTCGGGTCTAGGTCAGTATATTGCACGCCGCCGAAGCCATAATAATTCCCTTCCAGACCGAAACCCAGGCGAACTTTTCCCGGGGTTTGGCGAACCTTGAAGTTCCAACCCCAGGTATCTTCATCCCAGCTCCCGCGCGACGCGATTAACTTATTCGGGTTGTTCATGGCGTAATAATGTTCTGACCGTGTGGCCTGACAATAAAAGAGATGAAATTCCCCCGCGCCATACCAGAAATTTTGCTTGCCTTCCAGGTCAAACTCGTACCGCTGCGTACGAACGTAACTGTTGTCTCCGGCAGTCCTTCCCAACCATTGCTTAGTCTGGGCGTTTTGACCGGTGATCTGATCCAGAAAGTTGAGATACGGTCCATAAAGCCAGTCAGCATCGCTCTCAGGATAGTCAGGGTTGTAAAATGGCGAATCAGGCCAGTTATAGATAATCAAACCGGTTTCTTGAGTAAAATAGCGGGCCGAGCCGGTCAAGCTTAGGTCCCAGGGGAAGGAATAGGTGAAGCTGCCACTAAAGTTCCCCCGATCGCGGATAAAATTATTCCTGAGATACCCGTCGCTATTACCATAGTTGACCCCCAAAGCGTACTGCACGGGTCCATAGCTGCCTGTGGTCAAAAAACGGTAGCTCTCCGTCGCCCAACTGCCCCAATAGGTGTCTAAAGAGATCTTGGGCTCCTTGGTTCCCCTTTGCGTGTTGATGGTGATTACCCCTCCCAGGGTGTTGGGATATTCCGCCGACAGCGGCCCCCGGATAATTTCCAGGCGTTCCAGGTCCTCGGTGGTGATGGTAGCCCAATCAACGAAAAAACCGCCCTTTACCCCGGAGCCTTTCCAAGACCGGCCATTTAGGTAAACCTGGTACCGGCCTTCATCAAATCCCCGGATGGATACCTGGTTGGCTTTCACCCCCAACAGGGAGCGGCGAGTCATATCCAGACCGGCCTGATCTTCCAGGTATCCGGGCAGATTTTGATATGGTCCGAGGCTGATGTCTTCTTTGGTAACGACGCTGCTGGTGGCCGCTTTTTCGGCAAAGGAATGAACCTCAATCTGAGGCAGTTCCTCCACCGTGACCGGTTTGTCCGCCCGGGTTTCCTCTTCCTGCCCCGGCGGGCTTTCAACCGACCCTGTTTCCTCCCCCAGGGCCAGCATCGACAGCAGGACCAGCCATAATCCCACACACCCGAAAATCTTTGCCCAATTAACCCTCCACATCTCCAATCTCCTTTCCCCGTATAATGATGGAACACACTTTTTGACAGCGCCCTCCATCTCTGATAGAAAAGAGATAGGGGGTCGCGGTTAAGAGGTGCGATTCCTCAGAAGGCGGCTCTTCTTGGCAGGGGGGACGCCTTCTGTTTTGTTAGTAAATACTATAGGATATATCACATAGACGACAAAAAAAGCCACGCTCTGTCCTCTACGCTGACGTAGTGGCCTTCGTGGCTCAATTACGAAACTTACTGCGCTTAAAAATCCAGGGGGTTCATCCCCCTCAATAAATGACTACCAACTTCTTGAAGGGTCTTAAAAAAATATCGCCGCGGATTATACGGCCGTTGGGAAGAACTGTATTTTCCCAGGGAATTGCGCAGGAGACTTTAGAGGCAGAGTTTTCTTATCAAATTGATGTGAGTTTTGATGGAATGCGCACTTCACGCCTTCATCAAAACGAATGCGAATCTCCTCGATTTGCGCCTGCCTGTTGAGGATTCGCAGGAGTTTCTGCCTCATGGCGGCGATATATTCTGCCTTAGTCTCCATAAACATTATAGTAAAGTAGCTTAACTATATTAGCAAGAAAAATAGTCAGACCCCGGCAAAAAAATAGAGGAATCTTACCTCCAATCTTCTAAGCACACAAGAAAAGACTCGGGCCGGCCAACCGGAACCCCACTTAAACCATTCGACAGGGAGTTGATCCGACTCCATATAGATAATCGGAGAAACGGATGCTTGCCTATTCCAAACCTCAGCTAATCCCTGGCACCGGAAGGGAAGTCGAGATTTCTCTGTAAGATAACTGCCAGGAAATGCATCCCCCCATTGGCATGGCCCTCATCGAGCGGGTGGATTATCACAGCGATTGGTACCGTGAGTTCTTGGGCCATTTCCTGCGCCCCGATGGCTGCGGTTCCGACGCGATTTATGACGAGGGTCACATGCTTAATCTGACCTACAGACAGCAAGGCAAGGACCTAGCCCCGCTGCAGTATTGAAGTAACCTTCTAATCACCCTGCGAATGGCAAGTTAAACTATTGACAACCCTCGCTCCTAAAGATATCATAAATTTATATAAAATATTGGACTTGACAGCATGGCTGCATATATCTGCGCTGTCGAGAGCAAACTCGAAGTTATGGTTAAGTCGGGACGTAGCGCAGCCTGGTAGCGCACCTGAATGGGGTTCAGGGGGTCGGAGGTTCAAATCCTCTCGTCCCGACCAAAATTTGATTAAAATCAAGGCAAGTTACAGAGCTAATCTGAATTTGCCTTTTTTAATTTTCTTTTGACGTGCACATAACGTGCACCAAAAACTTTTAAATACCATTGCCGCGCTTGCAATCGCACACTGATTTTTCAGTATATCTTTAATTTCATGAAGTTCTCTTTCCCCTTGCTCTCTACTTTGTGCTATAAAAAAACATTTGCTCCAAATATATAGTTGGATTGTGACACTTCAGTTGTTTGGGGCAAATATAAGATTCCCCTACGAATAGGCCTGTTGGTGTTGTAGAGCTTTAGGGTGGGCGCCGCCCACCATGCTTTGATCTATTATCTCAGATAGCTGAAGTATTACATTGGGTTAAATGGTCTTGTGAGGGCATACATGACCAATGCCTTAAAAACTTATCTCAAATCCCTGCAAACCGATCTGGCCAGGGTGAACGCCTCAGAGCATACCCACCGGCCTACTCTCAAGACCCTCTTGGAATCCTTAGGGAAACACCTCACCGCCACGAATGAACCCCGGCAAGTTACCGATTGCGGCAAGCCCGACATGGCGGTTTATCAAGGGCCAGTGCTTCTTGGTTATTAGGAAACAAAGGATGTTGGGGTAAATCTTGCGACTGAAGAAAAGAGCCCCCAGCTAAAACGTTACCGGGAAGCCTTGCCAAACCTCATTCTGACTGACTACCTCGAGTTTCGCTGGTATGTGCACGGTGAACGACGGTCAACGGTTTCCTTGGGCCACATAGAACCAGATGGCAAGGTTAAGGTCAAGAAAGAAGATCTTGCCGCCGTGGGAGATTTGCTGGCCCAATTCCTGGCCCTAAAGCTTCCCTCTATCAGCACGGCCAAAGAATTAGCCCTAAGAATGGCAAATTTAGCTGGGTTAATGCACAATGCCGCCCTCAAGACCCTGGAAATTGAGCCGGATACGGGAACCCTTAAGGGCTGGCTGGCGGCCTTTGAAAAGACCCTGGTTCCCAGCCTCTCCCCGGAACAATTTTCCGATATGTATGCTCAAACCCTCACCTATGGCCTTTTTGCCGCCAAGGTAAGTGTCGGGGCGGGCCAAAATTTGCGCCGGGATACGGCCGCCGCGTTATTGCCGGAAACCAACCCTTTCCTCAAAAGGCTCTTCTATCATCTTGCCGGACCAGAGGTTCCCCTTACGGTGTCATGGGTGGTCGATGATATGGTAGCCCTGCTTAACTCTGCGGACCTTGAAGCAGTTATGTCCGATTTCGGCCGGGGGTCATTGGAGAAAGACCCGGTAGTTCACTTCTATGAAACCTTCCTGGCTGTTTACGACCCCCAAAAGCGTAAGGTCCGTGGGGTTTACTATACTCCTGAACCTGTAGTTTCCTATATTGTCAGAGCGATTGATTTTTTACTTAAAAACCGCTTTGGCCGCCCATGGGGGGTAGCTGATAGGCATACCCTGATTCTTGACCCGGCTTGCGGCACGGGAACTTTTCTTCACAGTGTTATTTCCTTGATTTATGCTACCTTATGCACCCAAGGACAGGCCGGGGGCTGGCCTTCGTATGTCTCCCAAAGCCTCTTGCCCCGGATATTTGGCTTTGAGCTTCTGATGGCCCCTTATGCCGTGGCTCACCTCAAGCTGGGGTTGCTCTTGCTGGAAAAGGGCTTTGATTTTCCACCTGGCCAACGTTTGGGGGTCTATCTCACTAATACCTTAGATGAAGGCTTTAAAAGAGCAGAAGTCTTACCCCTTGCTGGGTTCATCACTGAGGAAAGTAATAGCGCCGCCCGAATTAAGAAGGAAGACCCCATAGAAGTAATCTTGGGAAATCCGCCGTATGCGGGCCATTCCGCCAATGCCAGTTTAAGACAGGAAGCAGGGGTAACCGGGACAATAAGGACCGTGCGGACCTTCATAGGGCGTCTCATTGAAGATTATAAACAGGTTGACGGCAAGCCCTTAGGTGAGAAAAACCCCAAATTGACTCAATAATTGATGCTCATGGGGGTTGGCCGCTTATCTAATTATGTGTTGAAAACTTTTCAATAAGCAGTTAAAAGAGAAAAAATGTCAGTAGTATCATGTTTTCCTTCCGGTTGTCCTTCTAGTGTATCTTCGGCACAATTTTCTACAAGCTGCAAACTCGCAGTGTGAAGTTCTTGCGGACGATCTGAGCATGGATTATAATTAATCAATCAATTGATCAATTATTGTGTTGGGGGAGACGAGGTATGGAAAGCGTGGTAAGTGCAACCCAGGCGCGTATTCATCTCGGCAAGCTCATCAGGCAGGTTTTGGCTGGTGAAGTGGTTGTAATTGAACATATCGGCAAACCTGCCGTGGTGGTTCTTTCAGTAGAGGAGTATACAAAACTCAAAGCGAAACGTCAGCGGGGCTGGAGGGAGACATTGGAGAAGATTTTTCAGCTCAACGCCCGAATACAGGCGCGCCCAGGAGGTACGTTGCCTTTGACGCCGCCAGCAGAAATTATTCAGGAAATCCGGGAGGAACGGGATGCCCAACTCAATAGTGTGTGTTGACGCCAGCTATGTGCTTCGACTCCTGGGCAGTGCCAGTCCTGAAGCAGCGCCGGTACAAATGTGGGTAGAGAGTCATGAGCAAGGAAAAATCGCTGTGGCGCCCGGACTATTGTATTATGAGGTGGTAAACGCCTTGCACCGGTATGTGGTCAAAGGTCAATTGACGGCAGCGGAAGCCAGGCAACTTCTGGAACTGGCCCTTGATCTCGAAATTGAATTGCACAGCGAGCTGGATATACACCACCAGGCCTTCAGGATGGCGGAAGAACTGGCATTACCGGCGGCTTATGATGCTCATTATCTAGCTCTCGCCAAACGGTTGGGGGCAGAACTTTGGACTGCTGATCAGCGTCTGGCCCGGGTTGCCAGCACTGTAGTTGATATTGTCGTGGTTCCGTGAGGGGCCAAGCAGGGGTTTGGCTTTAGCGGCGCTGGGGGCCGGGTCTGGCATCAGAAAGTATGGGAGTTCAATTCCATGGACGTAAAGGCCCGGCAGGTTTTAACCTTGTCGGGCCTCACTTTTTTACCGTCACGGCTACAAAACCTCGGACGAGGTGCGGCAGGGACAACTTCAAGTGCTGCCCCTGGCCGCCTGATTTAACCAAAAACTTTATCCAAACAATTGTTGACCTTTACACAGTCTGCTGATAATGCTCAGTTCGGTTGCGACCGCCTGTTTTGGCGCGGTAGAGGGCATCGTCGGCATACCGGATAATGCGATCATAGTGATCAATATCCTGCAATTGGCCTGCCCCCAGGCTGGCTACCCCGATACTGACTGTTGCCCGAATCACCTCTCCTTTTTCACCTACAATCTGATGCTGCGCCACCAGTTTTCGGATTCTTTCGGCGATAGCTATTGCCCCCGCCGCCTCGGTTTCCGGCAGCAAAACAATCAGTTCATCGCCTCCGTAACGGGCGGCCAGATCACTCAGACGACAGTTATCGTGTAATATTTGGGCAATATCGATGAGCAACTGATCACCCAGGAGATGCCCATACGTGTCATTGATGGCCTTGAAATGGTCGATGTCCAACATAATACAGCTCAGAGAACGGCGGTAGCGTTTGGCCCGCTCCACCTCCTGACCGAATTGCTCAAAAAAGAAACGGCGATTGTGCAACCTGGTAAGATCATCCACGGAGGCCATTTTCACTAATTTCTCTTGGGCTGCGGCAACCTTGCGGGTAAGTCTGGCAATAAAATAATATAATCCTCCCAATACCAGGAGAATCACCGCTAGACTCACTAATATCCAGACATAATCTCTCTGGTTGGGGTCGCTGAACAGGATCGCGGCGGCATCAAATCCGATCATGGTGTCCTGAGGTTCCACCTGCCACGATTGCCGGTCAAAGTACGAAATCTGACGCCGTGTTTCATAATTAATGTTCATCCGCAAACTGCGTTGCTGCCCCTTGCAGCACAAAGAGAAAAACGAAAATCATATTTGTCGGAGCGGGATTAGCCTGCCCCTACAAGGGATAACTCCAAAAATAAAGGACTTTCCGGGTGGAGACTATCAAAGAGTTATTTGAACATTTGAATATCTTACAAATAACGCGGGCAGCCTCTTTTCTGATACGGTTTAAGTTGCGCGAACCTCAAGCAGCCCAAATAAGCCCCTTAACAAGGCGCATGAAAGTCCTTCGAACGATTATTTTTTATCATGCGATCAGCAGAGATACAATCCTTTCCACAATTATAGAAAACGATGGGCGCGATAGGCCAAAGGCAAACCGGTTGTAGAAATATTTATCGCACACCGAAGCCGGTTTATCATTGACAAAGGCGGGAGGATTAAGTATGAATTAGATGTTGGTCAGCATCCCGGAACACGGTGTAAATCCGTGGCGGTCCCGCCGCTGTAATCGGGGACGAGGAGGGCGAAGGGAATATCCCGGCCACTGCCGCAGGCCACTGCGGTGGGAAGGTTGCGCCTTCAACGGTTAATCCGAAAGCCAGAAGACCTGCTGTTCCAGACACAATTTAGTGAACTGCTTATGGTAAAGGGAGTTCCGTATCATACGGGATTCCCTTTTTTATTTTAATCCTAAGGAGGATGGAAGATGCAACAAAAGGTCATTACCCCAGATTCTTCCAAAAAACTTGCCCCCATCGGTTACCGCTATAGCTGCAAATCCGATGGCACCAACACTGGCCTATCCCACTACATTCTGTTGGACAACAAGAAGTAAGATAAGGATGCACTCTTGAAACCTGCAACATCGCTTGCCGGGGTCTCTGCCAATGTGGGGCAGGGCCCCCGCTTTTCCCTGATGGATATCGGTCATCCCGATTACGCCGTCCTCATCGAAGGGGATACCGGTTTCTGGACCCTGGTTCCCCGGGCCGAGGCTGGAGAATACTTATTAGGCAACTTCATACCCCAGATATTCATGGAACACCAGGAACACTTTCAGCGGGAGATGCAAACCCTGCGCTTTGAGCTGATCCCCTCGGCGGTCTATTTTAACCCTACAGAACGATGCAACCTAAATTGCTCCTACTGTTATATCCCCAGCGACATCCGGCTCGGCGGGATGGATATGCCGCCGTTGCGGCTCCTCCAAGCATTAGAGATGTTGTCGGATTACTTCGGCCGTACCCTGCCGGAGGGTGTCATGCCGCAGATTATATTTCATGGCAGCGAACCGATGATGGTCAGGGATGCGGTTTTTGCCGGGATTGAACGATACGGCAACCGCTTTCGCTTCGGCATCCAGACCAATGGCACTATGCTGGACGATGCAGCATTAGCTTTTATCCAGGCGCACCAGGTCAGCCTGGGCCTCTCCCTGGACGCTCCGGTAGCGGATATTGCTGATCAAACGCGGAAAAACTGGCAGGGCCGCGGGGTATACGGTGTAGTAGCTCCTCTCTTGGACCGGTTAGCAGATTACCCAAACTACAGTGTCATCTGCACCGTCACCCAAACCAATGTAGACCGTTTGACAGACATGGTAGAATTTCTTCATGGCGCCGGTGTCAGGGTGGCCATGCTCAATCCGGTACGTTGCACTCAACCCGGAGGCCGTGATCTCAAACCGGATGACCAAGTCTTTGCCCGACACTTCAGTGCCGCCCTAGAGCGGAGCCATGATCTGTTTCAGGCCACCGGCCGCAAACTGGTCATCGCCAATTTTGCCAATATCCTCATAGGCATCGTAGCACCGTTGGCCCGCCGCCTGATGTGCGACATCTCTCCCTGCGGCGGCGGACGCTGTTTCTTTGCCCTGTCAGCCAGAGGTGACCTCTTCCCCTGCAGCGAGTTCATCGGCATCCCGGAATTTAGGGGGGGCAATCTCTTCAACACTCCGGTGGAGGACATCCTCAGAACCCGCCCCTTCCAGGACATGACCAGCCGCAAGGTGGAGGATTTCGAACCCTGCCGAAGCTGCGCCATTCGCCATTTCTGCGGTGCTCCCTGCCCTGCGGAGATTTATATGTGCTCTCAAACCCTGCATGCTCCGGCTCCATACTGCGAATTTTATGTGGAGCAGGCCAAGTTCGCTTTCCGGGTCATTGCCGCTGGTCAAGTAGACAACTATGTTTGGGATGGCTGGAAGGAGGGTACCGAACAGAGTTTTGCTCTCCCCACCATATCATCTATCTGACCTATTCGATCCCAATCTCCGGGTTTCCAATTGGAGAACAACTTATACCAATCCCCAATTAAAAAAGCAGGGCGAACCTTGTGTTCGCCCACATCTTTAGCAGAACACAGGATTCGCCCCTATAGCAATAGGTTCTAAGGAACACAACGAAGCATGAAAACAGAACCGTGGCGGCTGCTCACAATAATGCCTTTTCGGCCCACTGCCCACCGCTCACCGCCCACTGTTTTCATATAACGACAATGAGGTTTAGGTCTTGACGATGAGCAGCGGACAGGGCGCCTGGGTCATCACCTGCTCGGTAACGCTTCCCATGAAGAGGCGCTTGAGGCCCGTCCGGCCGTGGGAACCCATGATTATAAGATTAACCTGCTCTTCCCGGCCAAGGTCCACAATGGCTTTTGGGGCCTTGCTTACCCGCAGGAATTCGCGGGTGGCGATGCCCATGGCCTCGGCCTCGGTCTTGACTTCGGAAAGGTAGCCTTTGACGCCCCGCATTAGATTATCTTTGAGGTTGACGTCGCCATACAGTTGAAATGGCAGGTCCAGGGCTGAGAGGATCAGCAATTCGCTGTTATATGACTTCGCCAGGTCCAGGGCGCGATCTACGATCTTGACGCTGGCTTCCGAACCATCCACGGCCAGCAAGATCTTTTTCCAGTTCAGGCTCGCATGTTCCGGAATAACCAGCACATCCTTTGTGCTGTAGCCGATAACCTTGGCCGTGGGGCCACTCATAAAGAATCGTATAATTCCCTGGTCTTCGCGTAAACCCATAACAACCAGGTCAAAGTCTTCACTGGCAGCGATGTCGGCAATTACCTCATGAGGCTCGCCCACCGGACAGGCTACCGATATTTCTACCCCCGCCTCGGCGGCCAGGTCCAGGGCCAGGGACGCGGCTTGGTCACACGGGGCTCGCATGAGCTTCTCTATCTCACCCACCCCGGCAAACCGCAGGTCACCATGATAGGGCGGCACAACCGAAATAACCGAGATACCGTTTTGGGTCAGTTTGAAGGTTTCCTGCAAGGCGTGCAGACTTGATGCAGCCCCATCAACCGGCACCAGTATTTTCTTATATTTTGCCATAATTTTCGCTACCTACGGTAAGATGCAGCCTCTCTGCCCTTTTGGCCTTTACCATCGCCCCGATGATGATCACTGCACCGGTGAGCAGAGCAATGCACATAGAGATAAAGCTGGCCGAGTTTAATATCGTGAGGAGACCGTCATCCCAGTTTAGCACTCCGAGTTGCTTGAGATACTTGGGAATGGCCAGACCACGACTTACCGCCACGATGAGCATAATTGTTCCCATGACGATTTTGATCATGTGCTCTTTGACATAGGTAGTGCCGATGGCGCCCAACTGCACTCCTAAAAGAGAGCCGGCCAGAATAATCAGGGTCAGGCGGATATCCACCATGCCCATAATCGCCCACTTAACAGTTCCGCCGAAACCCATGATAAAGGCAACCACCAGCTCGGTAGCCGAAGAGATCAGAGAGGAGGCGCCGATCACATAGATCATACCGGGCACGCCGATAAATCCCCCCACGGCAATAGTGGCAGCCAGCACGCCGGTGGCAAAACCCACGGGCAGCACAAACCATAACGAGATATTTACATCAGCGGTTTTAAAGTAGATCATGGGAGGTAGGTTAATTTTCTGGAGCTTTTGCGCCAGCGTTACCGTCAACTCGGTCTTCTCCGACCTATCACTCTTCATGGCATCCCAGAAGACATACCCGCCTACCACAATGAGCACGACGACAAACGAAATGCTCACGTACAGGTTGGAGCCGGCCTGCCCCCAGGCCGCCAGAATCATTTCCTGAACCTTGATACCCAGATATACCCCCACGGACGCCGAAGAGGCCATGATCAATCCCATTTTGATATCTACCTGGCCATACTTCCAGCGTTTATAGGCGCCTACCATGGCCTTGGGGAATTTATGGCACATGTTG
Source organism: Desulfobacca acetoxidans DSM 11109 (assembly GCF_000195295.1). Lineage (NCBI taxonomy): Bacteria > Pseudomonadati > Thermodesulfobacteriota > Desulfobaccia > Desulfobaccales > Desulfobaccaceae > Desulfobacca > Desulfobacca acetoxidans. Next base: position 1,405,825 of record NC_015388.1, on the reverse strand, counting down.
CTGGCTACCGCTACCGGCCCGGCGACCCCCAGGCTCATCATGCCGGGCGTCAGGACAAAAGCCCCGCCGGAGCCGATAAAACCGCTTACCAGACCGCCAATAAAGCCAACAATAAACAAGAAACTGATGTTGAGCACATTAAGATCGATGAAATTAATAACTTCTCCTTCCACTGTCGCCTCCTTTAAAGTGATCCGCTGTAACAGGGAATATGATAAGGGTGATACACTCCACGCTAATGCCAGCCCTTCTCAGGGACCTGTGGAGGAGCGGGGTAACCCCGCTCCTACGATTCGATGACGAATAATGTTTCTGCAGGATTAAGCGTTCAGGCGCAGCTCCGGCCGGGGGCGTTTCCTCGCCACAGGCCGCTTGGCAGCCGTCGGCTGGACCGTCTGTTTGGGCGCCTCAATACCTAAGGCCGACCAGAAGTAGTTGGCGAAGGCGCCGTGAACAAAAGAAACCGCAAAGACCGTAATGATCGGCAATGCCGCATACCAGGCCCCCCGGGTAAAATATTTCATCACCGTATCCGTATTCAAGAAAACTGCGGCATACATAACCGCCGAAAGGGCGCCGAAACCGACTACCTGGATCAGGTTTTTCCTTCTGCTTGCATTCTGCTTCGCCATGACCATATCTCCTTTTTTCCCGGTAATTAAAAACATTGGCAGGGTTACTGCTTCAGTACCTTTTTCATCCCCGGTTTCTGCTCCGGTGATGACAAACTCGATTCTTTTTACTTCCTGGTTTAATTCCTCTACCGCCTGATTGAGCTCCCCGAAATTTATTAGGTGCCAACACTGCACGCCTTTGGCAGCCGCCTGGCGCTGCAGATCGGTAAAGCCGCTGGCCGCCCGACGCTTAAAGAGCTCCTGGCGAGACAGGCGAAAAGGGGAAAAACGGTTTTTTAGGGGCGCTAAAGAGGGACAGACATTCATGGCAATGATGTCATTGTTCAACCGTTGGGCGACATTGAGGGCATACTCCGTAGCCGCCCGATCAAACTTCTCCCCGTCACTGACCAAGAGAATCTTCCGACTGTGAGGAGAGATAACCGCCGTTGCGGTGGCCATCCGACTACTTTGAATGCCGGACTCTCGGTTCACCCTGTTCTTATCCCGTTTCTGTGGTTGATCTATACGACGCCTCATGGTTTGAACCCTTCTAATATGGTTAGCGTCACCCTACTTCTCCATATGTCCGCCAATTCTTACTTTGTTTATATTCAAATGTCATGCCAGTCCATTCTATATACGATATCTCTATAATATAACTACATAATTAATATATCGCAAGATAGTGTCTCCCTGACAGCCCTAGTTGCAATCTGCAACGCAACTTAGTTACAAGCTAAATAACCCTGTTTAAACAAACAGTTAATCAAAGCAACACCAGAAGTTAACTTCCATTGCAAATTGCAACAATTAGTGGACCGTCTTGCCAAATAGCCATTATTATCGACCGGAACACAGTGAATGACCTTAACCTCCCAGAGCCCTAAGATTCCTTACTACGCTCCAAATGACCGAAGCGGGGGAAATGAGTTCAGCAGCAGCCTTAGGGGAAATGGTATGTTGGCCCTAAAATTCCTGCCGACAAGAAATTTCAGCCTGTGCTATTGACACTTGCTCCGAGCTGAAAATACTTTTATAATCAGGGTTAATTAGGTCTTGGGACCCAGAAGAAAAGGAAAGGCCAAACCGATGATCTTCTTTCGCAGGTCTGACGAGGATCGACCCCGCTCGGCTCAGGAGTTGAGTGACGTCCGAGCGGCTATTCAAAAAGCCAATCTGCCGGAGTCGGTGGCTGCAATAGCCTTAAAGGAGCTGGAGCGGGTAGAGAAGACCGATCCCTCCGTGGCGGAGTATTCCATCGGTCTCAACTACCTGGATTATCTCATTTCTCTTCCCTGGAACAGCTTCACCGAGGATAATCTGGATCTCCGGCGGGCTGAGCGAGTTCTCGCCTTCAAGCATTACGGCCTGGGGCACATCAAAGAGCGCATCCTGGAATACCTGGCAGTGCGCACCCTCTGCAGCCTGCAGAGTTCCAACCTCCTGGTAGTGGATGATGAGGAGATAGCCCGAACCAACCTTGAGTATATCTTGCGTAAAGAAGGGCATCAAGTCAGTACGGCGGCCAATGGCGCCGAAGCTTTAGAGAAGGTGAAGGCTCAGAACTTTGACGTTATTGTCACGGACCTGAAGATGGATCAGATGGATGGCCTGCAGTTGTTGGAAAATGTCAAAAGGGTTTCGCCTCATTCCGAAGTAATCATGGTCACAGGGTTCGCCACGGTAAGCACAGCGGTGGATGCCCTGAAGAAAGGGGCTGCCCACTATCTCTCCAAACCGATCAAGTTGGAGGAACTGCGTCAGACGGTAAGGGAACTCGTAGACCGCAAGCGGCATTTTCAACTGACGCGGGGACCTATTCTCTGTTTTGCCGGGCCGCCGGGTACCGGCAAGACTTCCATCGGACAGGCCATAGCAGAAGCCTTGGAGCGCAAATTCGTGCGCATGTCTCTAGCCGGCCTGCGGGATGAGGCGGAATTGCGGGGGCATCGGCGGACATATGTAGGGGCCATGCCTGGCCGCATCATTAATGAGATTCGCCGCCTGGGGGTTAAAAATCCAGTCTTCATGCTCGATGAGATAGACAAGATCGGCCAGGATTTTCGCGGCGACCCGGCCTCGGTGTTGCTGGAGATTCTCGATCCCCAGCAGAACAGCCACTTTGTTGATCATTACGTAGACGTCCCCTTCGATCTATCGAGTGTCATGTTCATCACTACCGCCAATGTAGTGGAAAACCTTCCTGGCCCCCTGCTGGACCGCCTCGAGGTGATTAACTTTTCAGGTTATACAGAGAACGAAAAACTCCACATTGCCCGCGATTTTATCATTCCCCAAACCTTGCGGGACTCCGGCCTGACCGCTATGGCGCCGGTTTTCACTGATGAGGCCATTGTTAGGATCATCTCCGATTATACCCGGGAAGCGGGTCTAAGGAATCTGGAGAGGGAGATCGCCAATGTCTGCCGCAAGCTGGCTCGGGTCTGTCTCCAGAGTAAAACTACACCCGGCGAGCTGGTCGTGGATGCTGAACTGGTAGAAACTTTACTGGGTCCCAGAAAATACACCCATGAAGTGGCGGAGGCGGAAAACCGCGTAGGCGTCACCACCGGCCTGGTCTGGACAGAATTTGGCGGCGAAATTATCTTTGTGGAAGCAACCGGTATGAAGGGCAACAAACAGCTTATCTTGACCGGATCCCTGGGAAACGTCATGCAGGAGTCGGCGCAAACCGCCTTAAGCTACGTTCGTAGCAACGCCACCAACCTCGGGGTCGACCCCGACTTTTTCGCCGGCAGCGATATTCACATTCATTTCCCGTCCGGCGCCATTCCGAAAGACGGACCCTCGGCGGGGGTAACCATCGCTCTGGCCCTGATCTCACTTCTAACGGGCCGGCCAGCCCGTCGGACGGTGGCTCTCACCGGAGAGATAACCTTGAGCGGCCGCATCCTCCCGGTCAGCGGGGTCAGGGAAAAGATATTGGCCGCCAGCCGGGCCGGGGTGCGTACGGTGGTGTTTCCCAAACCTAACGAAGTCGATATTCAAAACCTGGAGGAAGATGTCAAAAAGGAGCTGGAAATTGTATTGGCAGAAGAGATCGATCCATTAGTAGATGTAGTTCTGCTCCCCGCCCCATAAGGTCAACCGGTTTGAAACTGGTCTATTTGCTGCAGCCTTATCGTCGCGGCGTACCCAAATAAGGCCGAGGATTTAAGGTTCCAGATCAAACCGTTTTAGCTTGCGCCAGAGTGAGACGCGGTCAATTCCTAATATTTCCGCTGCCTTAGTCTTATTGCCCTCTACCTGGGCCAACACCCATTCAATATAGTCCCTTTCATTCTCTTCCAGGGTATGAAACTCCTTTTTCCGATGCCGCTGGACGTGATATTGGTGTTTCTGAAGATCGGGGGAGAGGTGGCCGATTTCAATAATCGGTCCGGTTGACAGGGTTACCGCCCGCTCGATAATATTTTCTAATTCCCGAACGTTGCCGGGATATTCGTAGTTCATGAGAATGGTCATAACTTCAGGCGAGATACCTTCCACACGTTTTTTCTGGCTTTCGGCAAACTTCGTGAGGAAATGTTGACACAATAGCGGGATATCATCCCGGCGCTCTACCAGCGGTGGAACGTAAAGGGTAATGACATTCAGACGGAAGAAGAGGTCCTGCCGAAAAGTTCCCAGATCCACCTCTTGTTTCAGATCTTTATTGCTGGCGGCAATAATCCGCACATCTACCGGCAGCTCTTCGGTTCCTCCAACCCGCAGGAAGGTCTTCTCTTGCAAAACTCGCAGTAACTTGACCTGCATCACGGGCGGCATATCCCCGATCTCATCAAGAAAGAGCGTGCCGCCGTTGGCGGCTTCCAGCAGACCCCGTTTAATCCCGCGGGCGCCGGTAAAGGCCTCCCGTTCATGGCCGAAGAGTTCATTGGCTAATAGTTCGGCGGTAAAAGAGCCGCAGTTGATAGCCAAAAACCGTTTTTCAGCCCGATTGCTGAGATGGTGAACGGCTTTAGCCACCAGTTCCTTGCCGGTGCCGGTCTCTCCCTGGATCAGGACAGTACAGTCCGTAGGCGCAATCTGGCGGATGGTTTCCTCCAGGGCCAACATCTTGGTACTCTTGCCGACCAACCAGGGAAAACCCTGCTGCACCTGGCGCTTCAGTTGGCTTACTTCCTGTCTGAGCCATCTCTTTTCGAGGGCCTTTCGCACGAGAATGCGAACTTCTTCGATTTTATAAGGTTTGGCCAGATAGTGGTAGGCCCCTTTCTGCATGGCCTCCACCGCCGAAGTCACTGTGGCGTAACCGGTAATTACAATCACTTCGATATCAGGTTGGAGTTCTTTGGCTCTGGCCAGCACCTGTAAACCGTCAATCTGCTGCATACGCAAATCCGTCAGAACCAGGTCAAACTCGCCCTGGGCCAGCTCTTCATAAGCCAAGGAGCCGTTCTCTACCGCGACGGTCTCATACCCCTCCTTCTCCAGGACGTGTTGCAGGTTTTCCCGACTGATGGTTTCATCTTCGACGATCAGGATGCGGGCTGGGTTCATGCCGCTAAAACCTCCGGTTCGGGTTTAGACTTCGGTGGCAGGGGCAGGCTGATAGTAAAACGCGTTCCTTCCCCCGGTTTACTTTCCACGGTGATGGTGCCCCGATGTTTTTCCACAATCCCGTACGCAATCGATAAACCCAAACCGGTACCGAGACCTACTTCTTTAGTGGTGAAGAATGGGTCAAAAATCTTATCCAAAGCCTCTGGTGGAATGCCAACCCCGGTATCTTCTACCGTAATCATCGCCTGTTGTCTGGCTTCATCTGCCCAAGCCGCAATCTTGATCTGCCCGGGCAGTTCCTCGATAGCTTGGGTGGCATTGAGCAACAGATTGATAAACACCTCCTGCATGCGTTGCACGTCTAGATCGAGAATCAAGTCATCCGGCACCTGTTGGATTATTTCTACGCCCGGCGGCGCCTGACTTGCCACCAGACGTACCGCTCGGGCAATGACGTCCCTTAAAACCGTCGGATTCAGGGAAAAATCCCGCACCCGGGAAAATTCAAGCAGACCTTTGACAATATCACGCGCCCGGTGGACTTCCTGTATCACATTGGTCAGCATCTTGTGCATAAATTCATGATTGCAGATATCCAATTCTTCGAGGACAATCTGGCAAGAAGTGGAAATATTATTCAAGGGGTTATTTAATTGATGGGCGATGCCTGCCGTCAAAACCCCCAAGGAAGACATCTTTTTAATCTGCACCAATTGGTTCTGCCGTTTTTCCAATTCAGCAATCATACGGTTAAAAGCCGTCACCACCTGTTGCGTTTCGTCACGGGTATTCAATACCGGTAAGGGGCGGAAATTCCCCTGGGCAATGCGGAGGGTGGTCTTCTCAATAACCTCCAAGGGTTTAATAACCTTGCGGCTGACAATGAAGGTCAAAAAAACTCCGAATACCAGAAAAATTGATAGAGAATAGAGGAGCTGCGTCTTCAATGTGCGCAAAATCTCCAAGATGCGCTGCCGTTCGTAGACCACAACCTGGGACGATAGCTCCACGAGGATCTTACCATGTTCCCGCAATTTTTCTTCCAGGGCCTCTCGCTTCTTTCTATCAGCCTGATCCATAACTTCTGATAGGGACGCTATTTTGTCCACAGTCTCTTTATAGGCCCCCAGGGCTTTCTTCATGAGATCAAACTGCGGCAACAGCTTTAATTTCTGCCCCTCGAAAACCAGGTTATCCAGAACCCTCTGAGCCGCTTGCAGATATTGCAGATTCTCTCTAAGATCGGCTGAAGAGCCATAGAGGAGATAATTCTTTTCATACCTCCGGATCTCTAACGTTGTATTACTTAAGTCATCGGCAATCTCCACCACATGTTGTTTCAGTTCGATCTGATGCAGATAATAATATGAAATTGCCGCAATGGCCACCACTGCCATAATACTAACCACTAAACCAACTATTACTTTCTGCCGAATATTTAATGAAAATGGCAAGAGCCAACCGGTCATTGCCTTAACTCCTTTGGCGGTCCAACTTGGAAAGCATCGCTTTTCGTAACACTTCAGTTTTTTTTAGCGAATACAAGATTCACCGCTACGGATGGGCCGGTCGGTGCTGTAGTGCTGTAGGGTGGGCACCGCCCAGCATTCCTTGATCTATTCTCTTCCTCAATCCCTCCTCCGGCAGTTTTTAATGATGATTTTGCCGTCAATCTCGATAAATGCCTCATTGCCCTTCAACCATACTGAGGTCCTGCCATTGCTGTACCGATCCCCTGAGGCCGAAACAACCCTCGGAAGTTTCATAGGTTTGCCCTCTAAAGTGAGTAAAACGCTGTCCTCATCGGGCAGCAAGGTCAGGGTGAAACTCTTGCCATCTTCGCACAGATAGTTAAATACCTTCGAGGATTGGGTGCATTCGGCATCGCCCGTCGTAACAGCCCCGAGGTCGCTCCGAACCAATCCGAGCAGTATTAATGCTGCCGACGCCAGTCCGATCAGGATTGCCTTAACGCTCCGATTGCTTTCCATTCCCGGCATGTTTAACGTCCTTTCGCTGTTTTTAAAAGTCTAACATATTCGCTTTAATCAGGAAAGATGCTATCTGGGAGCGAGCCTTTCAGCATTTAATGCCTCTTATTGGCGGAGATACGCCAATGGTGCCATGGATCAGGGTCCAAGGTCCCTTGTTAAAAGTCGGTATTGGGGGCAGCGGGTTACGGCCTCTACACAATTCCTCCCAGCTTAACGGCCAACGCAGGGGTGAGCCGAAAGGATTGCCCGGTTGGCCGGATAGAGGCAAAAAAAACCCTCTTCCTGGTAAGAAGAGGGCTGGAAAGAGGATACGGGATATATCATTCCGCCATCGTCACTAGCTGCTGTATCCGATAACCCTTCTCAGCTTGTGCAGCAGATCGGTGGCATCGCTCGGACCTGGCAATTGCGGCAGCCGGCCGAGAACTCCTAAACCCTCGCTCTGTTCATGAAACTCTTCATCTGACAACGGACTGACTACGACTGTATTTACCATGGCATTTATTGCCAGAAGCTTTTGAACAAGATCCAAAGGGCTACCATCAGGCAGATCAGCGTCAAACACTATGAGGTGCACCGAAGGCGCACGACCGGCTTCAAGGGCCTCGGCACCGGATTGGACCAGCCTGAGGTTTACCTCTTGGTCAGACGACAGGGCTTCGGAGAAGGTCTTAAAAGCCTCCGGGCGTGTAGTAGTAAGAATTATATTGAGCATTCTTCATCCATCCGTCAGAGGCGTGATTATAATCCCAGATTGCGAAACTCTCCGGTAATAATCGGCAATGGCCTCTCCTAAGGTGTTTACCGCTAGGCGGGCACAATGCAAGTGGTCTTCCGGCAGCCCTCCCAGGGCGTTCACCACATCTTGGGGCTCCAAGTCCAAGGCTTGATCCACATTTCGACCTTTGGCCAATTCGCTCATGGCGCTAGCGCAGACCAGGGTATACACACACCCCCGAGGAAGGACCTTGATATCTGCAATGTTTTCCATCTCGATCTGCAGCGATACCTCTATAGAATCGCCGCAGACGCCGACAGCAGTACCTCTGCCACTCGGGTTTTTTATAGCACCGATATTTTTTGGATATTTCGCTATTCGGAAGAACTGCTCTCCTACTTCACCCGGCACCGGAAAATCATCATCAGACACGGTAGATCTCCTTTTCTGATGATCAGAATCTTCCCATGTGCATCATGCCGCCACCGCCCCCACCGCAGGTAAATTCAGTAGTAAACCGCGGTAACCTTCCATTTATCAGGGCATCCAGGGCCTCTCCCACCGTTTGCGTCTCCCCGCCGTATAAGACGTCAATCCCTACCTGATTGAACCCCATGAGAGGTCGCATCCCCATACCACCGGCAATGAGAACCTGCACGCCATGCCGTGCTAAATGATTGACCGGAGCCATGCACCCCCCCTGCTCGTGCGGTACATTGGGTAACGTGGCCACTTCCTGCACCTGGCCGTCAGTAATTTTTACCACCGTGTAGAGATCACAATGACCGAAATGGGCGCCGAGATGGGCCTCAAGTCCACCAGGAAAAGACGAAGGGATGGCAACAACTACACTTTGCATCATATTCTCCTACAAGTATTATTTTAGGGCGTCAGCGTACTGGTTTGTAGCCCGAACCGACACCTTAACTCAAATATATAATTATATCGGAGAAGATAATCAATATCAAGACCGATTTTTTATCAGCCCAGCGTAATTTCAATGTCTTAAACTCTTGACTCTTACGATAGTCGCCCTCCCCCCGCATCCGAGGTGATATGAAAACTCTTTGCACCCAGAAAGGTAATAACCGCGATGGTTTCGTGATTCCCTAAAAACGGACCTTAATGAGGAGAGCTGCATTTTTCCAGCAGGCACACCGACGAGCCAAAAAAAAAACCAGCCCTCTGGCCGGCTTTTTTTGTGAAATTTTCTTTTCTCGGCTTAGAGTACATATTTTACTGCCATACGGGCTAACTCCACAACCTGATTTGGGAATACGCCAAAACCGATAATGATCCCGATCAGACCAACGCTGGTCAGGCGGATAACATTTGATGGCTGAATAACCGGCAGGTCGCCTGGTTCCAAAAAGTAGGCCGCATATACCACTTTCAAATAGTAGTAAAGAGATATCGTGCCGTTGACGGCGCCAATAAGGACCAGCCAGAAATAGCCTTGACTCATGGCTGAGGTGAAGATAAGGAGCTTTCCAGTGAATCCGATTGACGGGGGTACACCCGCCAATGAGAACAGACCGAGCATTAAGGCCAAAGCCAACAGCGGAGAGCGTTGATAAAGTCCGGCAAACTCTACAATCTTGAGGTCTCTTCCATCACCTGCTACTTCGGAAAGCACCATGAAACAGGTGAAGTTCATGATAAGGTATGCTACCGCATAATATATCACACCGGTGTATCCAGGTTCACTCAGTGTCAAGATCCCCATCATTATATAGCCGGCATGGGCAATTGAGGAGTAGGCCAGCATACGCTTGAAGTCTTTTTGAATAATTGCCACCAGATTGCCCAGGGTCATAGAAATAATCGACAAAAATACCAGGACCTTGGCAAAGGAGTAGCCATAGGGGCCGCCCAACGCCGCAAAACGCAACAGTACGGCCACAGCCGCCGCCTTGGAGGCGGTGGCGATATAAGCCACTAATTGATTGGTGCCCCCTTGGTAGACATCCGGCGCCCAGAAGTGGATAGGGAAAATGGACAATTTAAAGAAAAAACCGGCCAGCGAGAGGACAATCCCTAATAGGCCAACAGGGCTATGCACCAGTGCCGGCAGCCTCATCATGACATCGGCAATATAAGTGCTGTGCACCGCCCCGAAGATGTAGCTGAGACCGAAGAGCATAAAACAGGAGGAAACGGCGCCGATAAAGAGGTATTTGATGCCCGCCTCTACGTCGATGCCGTCTCCCCGGCGCATCGGCACCAGGATATATAGGGAATACGAAGCCAGTTCGAGGGAGACGTATACGGTCAGAAGCTCTACGGCGCTGACCAGCATCATCATCCCAACCGTACAGGTAGTCAGGAATAAATAAAACTCTGCATGGGAGCGCTCTTCGACATCCGCCAGATTGTGGGAGATAAGGGCTACCAGAAACAGGCCCAGGGCCAGAGCTGCTTTAAATATCTGGCTGAAGAGATCGACCTTGTAAGCCGCGAAAAAGAGTTCTCCTTGCTGAAAGAGGCACAGGGAAGAAACGAGAACGCCGCCTCCAGCTAGTGCGAGAAAAATCTGAAAGTCACGCTTTACATTCACCTGTTGGCGCAAGGTACGAAAGAATAACGCCAACCCCATGAGCAAATAGTAGAGTTCCGGTGCGAACAGAGCAGCATTCATAGCTTACAACCCACTTATGAACGGCGCCACCGCCGTTTTGATGACGTCCAACATCAGGCTCGGGAAGATGCCGAACAAGATCAATGTGGCAATAAGAATCATCCGGGGCAACCCCAGGAAGGGGCTGACGTCCTCAAAGTGTATAAATTTTGGATTGGGTTCATTATAGAAGGATGTTTGAACCACCCGCAGGGCAAAAAGAGCGCCGACGACAATTGAAGCCAGCGCGATCAAGCCGCCTATGCCGAATACCTTTACCGCAGCAATGAAGACCAGCAGTTCGGCCCAGAAACTGGCGAATCCAGGAAGGCCGGCGCCGCACAACGCCGCGGTGATAAAGAAGGCCGAGGCCACCGGCATGATCTTACTAAACCCTCCTAATAGGTGAATGTCTCGAACGTGCGTGCGATCATAAATGTATCCCACGGCAGAGAAGAAGAGGGCCGTCATGACGCCGTGGGAGAACATCTGAAACACCGAGCCATTGAGGCCGTCCATAGTTCCGGTGGCCAACCCCAAGGCCACGATTCCCATGTGAGAAACTGACGAGTAGCCGATAACGTATTTTAGATCAGTCTGGGCCAACCCAACGAAGACCCCATAGACAATACCGCAGATAGCCAGGAGCCCCATAAGTTGCGACCAATACTGGAATCCTTCCGGGCAGAGATACATCGGAACCCTTAGGATGCCATAGGAGCCGAGCTTCATCAACACGCCGGCGTGCAGCATACTGACTGCGGTGGGAGCGGCCACATGGCCTACCGGCGACCACGTGTGGAACGGCCACATCGCCGCCAAAACACCAAATCCGAACAGGAGCAGGACAAAGATGATCTTTTGCATTTCTGGCGGGAAATGCACCCCATGCAATTTAATCAGATCGAAGGTGTATAGCCCGGATGTGGAGTATAACAACAGAATTCCAGGAATAATCAACCCGCTGCCCGCCATCAGATAGAGGGTCAGCTTCATAGCCGCATATTCTTTCCGTGTGGAACCCCAGATCAGGATAAGAATATACATCGGGACAACGGCGATTTCATAGAACAGAAAAAAGAAAAAAATGTCCATCGACATGAAGACACCGAAGACGCCGGTGACCAGGAACAACATAAAGGCAAAGTATTCTTTGACCCGATTTTCCAACTCCCACATGGTAAGCACACCGGTAAATATGACGATACCGGTAAGCAGCAACAGCGGCGCGTTAATACCATCGACACCGACGAAAAAGGTTATGCCGAACGACTTCACCCATTCGTATTTTTCGACAAACTGCAATCCCCCTAAGACCTTGTCATAACCGACGAACGTGTAGATTGATAGGCCCAGAGAAATTCCCGCCGAGACCAAGGAAACGGCGCGGATGAGGAATTTCTGCTCCTCCTTGAGAAGCACAATAATAAAGAGGCCTATGGCCGGCGACAATACCATGCAGGTCAGATAAGGAAAACTAGCTAGATGCTCCACCATAGAAAGCCATCCTAGAACGTATTTGCAATAATAATTAACGCCAAATGCGGTTATCGGCCCGTGACCAGGTACAGGCCCACTCCCGCCACCACCAGCACCATGAAAAGTAGGTTAAGTTGGAGTAGAGCAGTCTGAAAACGAGACAGATAACGGCCACTCCCCACAGTGGAAAAAGCCACCGCATCAACGCCGCCATCTACCACCCGGCGGTCATTGTACGTAAACCACTTGGAGAACGTGCCGTAAATAAATGCATTTAAAAACCAGCGCCAGAAATGATCCATATACCACTTTTGGATAAAAAAGTTTTCCAATACCGGAACATAACTCAGGAACCCAACACACTTGGCCTTTTTCGCTCCCCAGTCCCGCCAAGCCAAGCCGATGCCGAGCAAAGCGGCGCTCACAGCGCTAACCAGCAGGGGAATACTGATCTCATGGTGACCGGCATGGCCGGTAAGGAACTTTTCCAGGTGGCCTTGCATAAACCCGAGCGTCAGGGTGAAGCAGGCTAATATAAGCAGCGGTATGTTCATGGCCCAATCGCCGCCATGCGCTTCTGCATGACCGTGACCATGACCGTGTTCCTCGGCATGGCCGTGGGCCTCGGCAATCTTAAAAATCGGTTCGCGCGGAAAGAGCATGACAAAAATTACCCGGAAGGTGTAATAGGCGGTGAGAAAAGCGCCAAACAGACCGGCAAAGAGGAAGAACTTGTTGTCTAAATGGGCTAACGCCCCCAAGATGCCTTCTTTACTGAAGAAACCGGCCAGTGGGAAGATCCCGGCCAGAGACAGGGCGGCAATGGTTATGGTGATCATAGGGATTTTCAATTTCTTCCCACCTTGGGCTGCCATTATAAAGAAGTCATTGGTGCCAAAATGGTGTATGAAGACCCCGGAACAGAGGAACAATAGCGCCTTAAAGGAGGCATGGGTAGTAAGATGATAATAACCGGCGAAATAACTCCCGGCAGCCAGCCCCATGACCATGAACCCAAGCTGGCTGACCGTGGAATAAGCCCAGACCTGCTTAATATCGGAGGCTACCATACCGATTGTGGAGGATAGCAGGAGGGTGATTGTCCCAATAATCAGCGCCACCATCATGGCTTCGGATGAGGCGCTGAAGAAGGGATATATGCGGGCCATGAGATAAACCCCGGCGGCCACCATGGTAGCAGAATGGAGCAGGGCGCTGACCGGCGTCGGGCCTTCCATGGCGTCGGGAAGCCAGACATGGATCGGAAACTGGGCGCTCTTACCCATGATACCGCAGAATATCAACAGGGCCGCAGTGGTAATGAGCCAGCCGGGCATCGATTGAGCCACGGCAGCGCTGTTCACCTGGTTTATCTCCAGGTTGCCATAATAAATGGTTAAAAAGGCCAGACCCATGAAGAAACCGACGTCTCCGAAACGTGTCACCACAAAGGCCTTTTTGCCGGCCTCGGAGGCCGAGAATTTTTCATACCAGAAACCGATGAGCAGGTAGGAGGCCAGACCGACCATCTCCCAGCAGATATAAAGCTGCAACAGACCGCTGGAGATGCTCAAGGTCAACATGGAAAAGGCGAACAGAGACAGAAAGGCGTAGAACCGGCCGAAGCCGGGGTCGCCGCCCATATAGCCGATAGAGTAGACCTGCACCAGCCAACTGATCGTAGCCACGATGGTAAGCATAAGCAGACTGGTGGGATCCAGCAGAAACCCAAAGGGTATCTTCACCATGTCGGAATAAAGCCACTGCAGGTTATAAATGAGAGGCTTCTCTATACCCCAGTATTTAATGAGCAGCCACCAGGCGATAACCAGGGGAATGGTGGACCCCGTCAACGATATCCCTAAAGAGAGTTTCGGATTCTCCCGGGTGAAGATCATAATTACGCCAAAACAGAGTATAGGAAGAATCGAAACCAACAAACATGCCTGAAACGTAGCATCGAAAAACTGAACCGCCATCCTTAACCTCGCAGTTCGTTGACATTTTCAGCGTTGATGGACTTGAGCTTGCGATAAACCGCGACAATAATACTCAAAGCAATGGCCGCCTCTGCCGCAGCTACCGCCATGATGAACAGGGTAAAGATCTGCCCTACCGCCGGGTCGGGTGCCAGAAACCGGTTAAAGGCCATAAAATTAATACCGGCGGCATTGAGCATCAGCTCCACGGAGATCAGCACGGCGATGAAGGAGCGCCTCGCCAGGACACCATACATCCCGATGGCGAACAGCAGCACCGCAATATAGAGATAGGTTTGGAGATTGTCATACATAGTCGAATCCTATCACCTCGGACGCTTAAGAATCAGCCCGGTTGCGGCCATTGCGGGCATTGACGATGGCGCCCAGCATGGCAACCAGCAGCACTAAAGAGATAACCTCAAAGATGAGGGCATAGCGGGTAAGCAGATAATGCCCGATGGTGGCTATTGACCAATCATCACCCCGCACTGAGGCCGGAATCCAGTCGGTTTTCTTGATGAGCAGGCTGAGCATCAAAAAGACCACCCCCGCTCCCAGACCGGCACCGGCAATTTTAAGAGGCTTACGCGGGGGCTTGGGTAAATAGAGCGGTTCGGAGAGCATAATAGCAAAACAGATGGCAATACAAATAGCCCCCACGTAAATCAAGATTTCCATCATAGCCAAGAACGGACTATTGAGATATACGAAAATGCCGGCCACCCCGAAGAGCGACAAGGCCAGTCCCAAAACGTTATGGAAGATGTTGCGGGCGCCCACGGCGATGATCGCGCCGCCGAAGGTGACGGCCAGAACCCCGAGGAAACTGAGATTGGAAAGATCAAAAATGGCGCTCATGCTGCACCCTCCCCAGTGGCGACTTCAGCCTTAACCTTAGGTTCTTCAGGTTCGGGTATGGGGGGAACCTCCTCCGCCAAACCCAAGGCCCGCTGTTGCGCCTGCAACCTGGCCATGACGTCAATCACCATATCTTTCCGGCTATAGCCGGCAAGCCGGTATTCATCCGAAAATTTGAGGGCGTTGGTAGGACAGACTTCAACGCATAGACCACACAGGCTGCATAAAGAATAATCGAGTTGATAGGTCACTGCCCGTTTCTTTTTACTACCGGCCACCTTGACCCCGGTGACGGTAATCACCTTAGAGGGGCAGGTGCGCATACAGTTCTCGCAGGCGGTGCACCGATGCGACCCAGTCTCCTCGTCAATGATAAATTCTATATGTCCCCGGTAGCGCGGGCTGAGAGTTAATTTCTCCCGGGGATATTGCACTGTTACGATCGGCTTAACGAAATAGCGGATCGTTACCGCCAAACCCGCCAGCAGGCTTATAAATCCGTTTACGGTTTCCTTAACATAGGCCATCATTGCAGCAAACCTTTACATGTACACGACTTTAGAGTAATGCTCCCACCTGACCGAATTATAAGATCTTAATGACCAGGGCCGTCACAAGGAGATTCACAAAGGCTAGAGGTATTAAAACCTTCCACGAAAAAGTGATGAGTTGATCAAACCGCAGCCGCGGAAAGGTCCAACGGAACCACATTATAATGAAAATCATCAGGTAAACTTTGATTAAAAACCAGACCACGGGAGGAAGGACGGGGCCCCGCCATCCGCCCAGGAAGAGGACGGTGGCCACCGCCGAGACGATAAACATATTGGTATATTCCGCCAGGAAGAAGATGGCGAAACGCATACCGGAATATTCCGTATGGAAACCGGCCACCAACTCTGATTCGGCCTCCGGAATATCAAAGGGGGCCCGGTTGGTCTCCGCTGTAGCGCAGGTAATATACAGGATGAAGGCCAAAGGCTGTAGGAAGATATTCCAGAGCACGGATTGTTGCGCCACAATATCCGACAACCTGAAGGAACCGGCCATCAGAATAATGCTCATGGCAGTGATCAGTAAAGGAATTTCATAGGCAACATTCTGGGCTACCGAGCGGATGGCGCCGAGAAGGGCATATTTGTTATTGGAAGACCATCCGGCCATGAGGATGGCCAACACCGATAAGGCCCCGAAGGCGAAAATCAGCAGCAGACCGACATTTATGTCTCGGATTACGAGGGCAGGTGAAAAGGGAATGACCAGAAAGCTGACCAGCACGGGGAGGAACATCACAATCGGGGCCAACAGATAGATTATTTTGTCGACGTCTTCCGGCGTAATCAATTCCTTCCCGATCAGTTTGAGGGCGTCGGCGATAGTCTGCAAGGCCCCGTGGAACCCTACTTCCATCGGCCCCGGCCGGAGCTGAATGTGCGCCGAGACTTTCCGTTCCATCCAGATTAAGAACAGGGCGTTGACGGAGACCAGGCCGATAACCCCGATCAGGCTGACCACCAATCTCGCTCCTTCGGCTACTAAGAACTGCATCGAGTTATCCTCATCACATCAGATTCCGGTATGGCGGGTGGTGATTAACCGTGTATAACCGCCATTACCTGTCAACCGCGCTTATCGATCAATCTCTGGAATCACCAGGTCAATAGAGCCTAAAATGGCAACTGCATCGGCCACCATGGTATTTTTAATGAGCTCCGGCAAGATACTCAGGTTTGAGAAACAGGGTACCCGAAGCTTTATCCGATACGGCTTGACGTCACCCTTGCTCACGATATAGCAGCCAAACTCCCCCCTGGCCGTCTCAACGGCAGTGTACACTTCACCTTCGGCCGGTTTCAGACGTTTCGGCACCTTCTCCGCCATAATCGGGCCGTTGGGAATCTTATCCAGGGCCTGCTCGATAATCCTCAGGCTCTGTTCCATTTCCCGCAACCGGACGAGATAACGATCCATGATATCCCCCCGCTCCCCGGTGGGAATCTCAAAATCGAACAGGGGATAGGCGGAAAACGGTTCACTGCGGCGGATATCGTAGGCGATGCCACTGCCGCGCAGGTTCGGGCCGGTGACGCCGTACTTCAGAGCCAATTCCGGGGTCAGGATGCCCACATCCCGTGTACGATGGATAAAGATGACGTTCTTGGTAACCAGATCGTCATAATCGTCCCAGCGGCTGCGTAGACGTTGAATAAAGGCTCGGCACCCGGCGGTGAATTCATCGTCAATATCCACCGGCACTCCGCCGAAACGATAAAAACAATAGGTCAAACGGGAACCGGTAAGCCGATCCAGTAGGTCCAAGATCTGCTCCCGGTCATCGAAGCAATAGAGAAAGGGAGTAAAAGCCCCCAGGTCCATCAGGTAGGCGCCGAACCAGAGGAGGTGGGAGGAAAGGCGGTTCAGTTCACTGGTGATGACCCGGATAAACTCCGCCCGCTCCGGCGGGGTAATCCCGGCCAGCTTCTCCACCGCCATGCAGTAGCACTGGTTATAGGCCAGGGCATGCAGATAATCCACCCGCCCCATGTTGGGCAGATACTGTTGATAGGTCCGCAATTCGGCCATCTTTTCATGCGCCCGATGCCCATAGCCGATTACCGGATCGGAGTTGATAATAAATTCGCCATCCATCTCCAGCACGATGCGCAGGACACCATGGGTGCTGGGATGCTGCGGCCCCAGATTCAAATAGAAAGTCTTCTCTTCAACACCTTTTTCCAGCATCATCTTAACTGCTCGCAACGAAATCTTTGAGAAGCGGGTGGAAATCGGCATCCTCGGGCAGAATCAGATTTTTCAGATTCGGATGACCCGTAAAGGTGATGCCGAACATCTCGAAGACCTCCCGCTCAAACCAGTCGGCGGCGGGATAAATATGGCTGATGGAGGGTGCCGCAACCCCCTTGGCCAGGGATGCATGCACCACGGTACGGCAGAGATAGCGATACGAGGCAAAAAAGTATACCAGGTCAAAGGATTCCACCAGATCAAGCGCCGTTAGAGATTCCAAAAAACATTCGTGCTTGAGCATAGCTTCAGCCACCGCCGCCATCTGCTGAAGTTCGGCCTCCGCCCGCACATGGCAGCCGGTTTTGACATACTCCGCCTCCATCGCCTTGTCTGGACCGAGGATGGATTGCAGACTCTGTATAATCGTTTGAGGCGTCATCTTATCTATACTTTCTTAAACGCGGTCGGTTAGTGATCTTCTCTTCCAACTGCAAAATACCCTCTAAGAGGCCTTCGGGCCGGGGCGGGCAGCCGGGAACATACACATCTACCGGAATGATCTGATCGGCCCCCGGCACGATGGCATACTGCCCTTCATACAGGAAAGGCCCGCCGGAAATGGCGCAATTGCCCATGGCAATCACCCACTTGGGTGCGGGCATCTGCTCATACAGCCGGATCACCGGATCAGCCATTTTCTTAGAAATGGTTCCGGCCACAATCATCAGGTCGGACTGGCGGGGCGAAGGCCGGAAGACGCCCGCCCCAAAACGGTCCAGATCAAACCGGGAGGCGCCCGCAGCCATCATCTCAATGGCACAACACGCCAACCCAAAGGTTATGGGCCAGAGCGAGTTTGCCCGGCATAGGTTTAAGACTTCTTCCAGAACCGCAAACTGGATCAGCGGCTCTCCGGTTTTCTTTTCCACGAAAAAACCCCCCTGCACCAAGCATATACAATCACCAGGGATAGGATGCCGATGAAGAGAAAAATTTCAACAAAGTCCCGCCAGACATATCCCTTGCCAAAAGCCAACAGGACCGGAAAGAGGAAAATCACGTCCACATCGAAGGCCAGAAAAATCAATGCAAAGAGATAATAGATGACGGCCACCTGCACCCAAGCGCTGCCAAAGGTGGGAATGCCGCACTCATAGGTTTCGCTCCGGGAACGACCGAAGCTGCGCGGCGCGACGAAGTGGGCAATTACTAATGGTCCGAAGGCGAAGCCGGCGCCCACCAGAAGAAATATGAGCACATAAGCGTAATCGTGCAGAACCGAGGTAATATCCACCTGTACCTCCATACCGCAGGTCATGATGTTTGTGAAAACATTCTTTATGGGTATAGCAAGCATATTCTTCATTGTCAAGCATCTAAATTTTGTTTGTGGGATTTTTTTATTTGTGACTTTTTTAATTTTAGAAAGGCAGCACGATCATTGAGTCAAGCGGCGTGAGCGGATATAATCGGCTTGTATAATAATATTATGAGGATATGCATGGTATAGTTATATTATAGAGATGGTGTAAACGAGGCCGCGGCTCATTATCCTGGCATTCTTTTTCTGCTCGGCCTCGATGGCTTCGCCCGGGCCATAGGTTTATCCAGGCATACTATCGCTGCTGACGCATGCCTGGGTAATGCCAAGAGGTTGAGCAACCTTATGGGACAGTGCAGCTCTAGTTCAGAATTTGGTATTGATCCCCAGCCAAAAAGTGCGCCCCGGCCCCGGGAAGCCGCTCTGGCTTTCATAGTTTTTGTCAAGGAGGTTGCTTAAAAACGCAAAAGCCTCAAGATGATTGCCTATAGGCTGATTAATCTGAGCATTGAGTAAAAAATAGCTGCCGGTCTTCAGTGCCTCGGTGGTCGGACTGGCCGGAGAAGGAAGTTGATCCCACTGCCCGGCCAGGAACATGCCCTCCAGGTGCAGGCGGGTGGCCAGCCGCGGAACTCGGTAGTTGATGCCCAGATCTATTTTATTCTTGGGAACTCCGATCACATAATCGGTGACCCGGAATGTACTCCTGTCTTTGGCCTGCATGAGGGTATATCCGAGCCTCAGATTGAGGTCTTGCCGGGGGATCAGCTTGCCGACCAGCTCCAGGCCGTAGATCTCGACCTGGGCATAGTTGCGATACAGGGCATCCGGGTAGGGGGCGTCGCGGCTGATACGGTTTTCGATGTCGTAAAAAAATATCGATGCCTCGCCTGAGGCCCATTTACCAAAAGGCCGCGTTAGCCCCAGGGTATAGTTGATGCTTCTCTGGGGCTTCAAATTCACATTGCCCCCCTTGGAGGAGAACAATTGCTGCAAGGTAGGAAAGCGAGTCTTGCGGGCTATCGAACCGTAGACCCTGGTCTGGTCAAGAAAAGAGTAGCTGACGCCTACCATGGGGTTGAGGGCGTCCTTGGTGTTGCCGGTGGGAAGGCTCTCGGTATACAACCAGTTCCCCTGTTTATCGGTGATGTTGTGCTCGGCCTTATCCACCTGGAACCAGTCATAACTCAGGCCAACAACTACTGGGAGCCGATCCAGGGGACGCCATTCGTTTTCCACCGCCACCGAGCCGGTGTATGATAAGGATTTTGCAAAGGGAAGATAAACATCGTCCCGTTCCTCGTGGGAGTCGCCCCGGAAATGGAAGGCAAAGCGCAGGCTGTCCCAGGACACTGGGTCCAGGTCTGCAAACAGGGAGGTCCCGGCAATATAATCCTGGTAGGTGCTAACCGCAATCGGATTGATCATATTCAGGTCGGGGTAGGAAACAAAGTCGTCTACATGGTTATGATAGAAAAACTTTGCCCGCAATCGGATGATATCGTTTACTCTGTGCTCTCCGTTCAGGTCCATACCCCAATCCCGGTATTTGTCCATCCGGGCAAACCGGGAAAAAGATGGCCGTTTGGGAAAGATGATCACTTCCCGGGTAGAGACGGGAAAGCCCCAGGAAGAATCGATAAAATAGGAACTGAGATAGCATTTGGATTCCGGTCCCAGTTCTATTCCGGCCTTGCCCCAGAGGCTGGTCTGTTCGAGGTCCGAGTTATTGCGTTGGCCGCCATCCTCCAGGATGGCATTTGTAGTGCCTCCCGGCTTCTTGATAATCTTACCGTCGCGGGGTGTAAAGCCATCGGACATCGGCCAGCCATCCATACCTCGGCGGCTGACGTTCAACCAGTACTTAAATCTGTCCAGGCTATTGCCGTGGGTAGCGGATACATGATAGGCGCAGTCACTGCCGGCCTCGCCGGTGCCGGAAAAGGTTGCCCGATCTCCGGCAGTCTTGGTGATGATATTGATCACCCCGCCCATGGCACCGGGGCCATAGAGCACCGAAGGAGCGCCCTTGACCACATCGATGCGGGCGATCATATCCGTGGGAAGCTGGTTCAGGTTCAGCTTGCCGTAATTGGATTCATAATAAGGCACCCCATCAATGAGGATCAGGGCTTCATACTGTTGAAAGCCATGAATCCTGATATCCGGCTCATTCTTAAAACCCGTGGTCACGGTTACGCCGGGGATATAGGATAAGGCTTCGGGCACGGTAAGACTGTGCGTCTCCTTGATATCCTGGGCGCTGAAGGTGCTGATCGTGGTCGTTTGGCTGCTGGCATCCTTTTCTCCCGAAATTACCACTTCGCCCAACGTGAAAACCTGATAGTCGGGAGACTCTTTCTGGTCTTGGGCCAAGACCGCCTTAAAGAGGCAGAAAACCGATAGAATAGCCAGGGTAACCACCGGAAACAGTTTTTTCATGACGTAATCTCCGTAATTTAGAGTGAGTTGCGGCAATCGGACTCCTGATCATTGGTTGGCAATGTACTTCCTCGCAGGAAGGCTTTGACGGTCAACAGCAGGTAGACTACGATCCAGGCAAAGTAAAAGGCGAAAAAGAAATTGGTCAACGGATTGGAGACAACGGCCAGTACGGCACCCACCCGGTTCTTCTCCCCGGTGTCAGCGCGGAAGAAGTCTGACAGGGTCACCCGTATCTTCCCTGCCAGCAGTGGTTCCAGCATACGCAGGTCGCCTTCAGCCAGCTTCTGCGGACCCTGCCAGATTGAAAGCCTTACCGTGTTCTCCGCCCGGTTGAAGACCTCTCGGGTGTGGACCCGGCGACCCTGGCGGTAGGTAAGGTTGAGAAAGGCAGGATCATTGACAAAATGCACCCGTTCGACGGTGATAAGAAGGTCTCCGGGAAAGGTTTTGCTTTGGCCGGACAGCAGCTTGACCCCCTCTTCCTTAAAACCCATAGTCATCTGGGAAAGATGCCCTAAAAGAATCAGGAGCATGAGCACATGAGCCAAGAGCAGGAGCCAGGCGTGAAAACGAGATTCATTCTTCAGACGGGGGAGAAGTTTGGTCCAGGTGCAGGCACACAAATTGAGCATCAGAACCGCTACGGCGGCGCACAGCCCCAAAAACCAGACGGTCAATACCTTCGAGCCCGGTCCTCTGCCCCACTCCGTCAGCAGCCAATCCAAGAGCAGCCCGTCATCCATCCTATTCATGGCAGTGGCGTAAGGCTCCACCTGGGCCAGGACGATGCCCACGGCAAGAAAGAGCACTACTGCACTCAAGGCATACAAGGTCAAAACGAGGGAGGAAAGCCGCTTCAGTTGCATTTGGTTGTCTCGGTAATGACATGCACCAGATAGGCGGTCATGGATAGGAAACCGGGCAGGCTGTAGGCCAGACGCAGGATCTGGGGTCTGACCGCCAGCTTCGGGGGCAGATGCAAGGCGGCGCTGGCCAGGAGAAAGATCATGGTGGACTCAAGAAAATTGCGGCTCCAACGCCAGTAGTCTCCCCGCCAGACGAGACACCAGTAAAAGCCCGATGCCTCACCTACCAGAAACAGAGCCGTGCCCAATATCAGAAAACGACGCGATCTGCTCACCATGGCTCGCCTCGTCTCGGTATCCTGGGAGCCGCGGGGCCAGGACAGCGCGGTCAGGGAGGAATAGATCAACAGCGCCATAGAAGAGAGGCGGCAGAAAAAGAAGGATCTCGTCCAGCCGTATTCGTAGATAAACCAATCGGGATTTACCTGGCGCGGCATTATCACCAGGATCGCCAGCAACAACGCCGCTGTTCCCCAAGACACCGCGGCCAACAGCGGACTGGCCTCTTTCCCGAACAGGGAAGTCAAAGCCAGGAAGGACAACACCAGAGCCATATAAGAAAAAGACTCAAAGGCCCCACTGAGAGGAGGCCGGCCGATCTGCAGGCAGATGCCGGCGACCAGGAACAGGCCGGCCAACAGGGCCAGAAACCCCATGACCCTGACGAGAGGTAACCGGAAAAATCTTACCGAAACCGCCGCCAAAACGACAAAACCACAAAATGCCCAGAATGAGACCTCAATAAAACATTTCAATTCCATTTTTGCTCTCCACTAGAGTTCTTTGGCACACCCGGAGGACGGTTCGCATGGTTTAAGGCACCGTCTTGTTAGGGAATTATGGCCCTAGGCGGGGGCACCCCCATAAGACCTGCGGGATTTAGCCAGTAACTTCTTGAATAATAACAATTATTCTATTAGAATATGTGAATATTAGCACTATTTATGTATGTCTTAAAAAGCATATTAAAAATCAAATGTCAACCATAATATTCATTCCCCTTTAGTTGCCTTAGCCCCCCGAAGGGTAAATCAGGTTTTTGGGCTGTCTCCGGGAAATTGAAGGACAGATTATTCGGTTGTTGGTATAATATCTTCGGGTTAGGCGGTCGATGCTTGCATCCGGGTCAACAATTCCTTGTTGGATTGGAATCTCTTACCAGCATATTTTCACCTTTTTGGGCACGACGCACTGCTGCAGAGGTTCAAAAAATATATTCTCTCCCTCACTGACCAGGAGCTCCGGGAACTTGCCGCTTCCGACTCGTTCAGATAGGAAATGGACGCGCTCTGCCGGTCCCGACTCTCTTTTTTTATTGCCGATGGCCGTCTGGATCTTGATCTGGTCGTAGATTTCCTGGAGACGTTCAATGCCATGATCGATCACCAACCCAAGCCTTTTAAAAAGCTCATCGATCAAAAAATGAAATTATGATTAGCTCAAAAGAGGTGGAGGGGAAAGATCTAATGCTCGATATCATTGAGGAGGCAGCATTTAGAGACCGGAGTTATGTCTTTTCGGATCGGGTGGCGGCAGGACGGCTTCTGGCCCGAAAACTGGCTGATCTCACCCTCGGCAAGGCCGTAGTGTTTGCCATTCCGGCCGGAGGAGTGCCAGTGGCGGCACAGGTGGCTGGCGCTCTCCGACTGCCTTTAGACCTGGTTATTGTCCGCAAGATCCAAATCCCTTGGAGTTCCGAAGCCGGTTTTGGCGCCCTGGCACCGGATGGGAAGGTTATTCTCAATGAACCGCTGGTACAGCGTTTGGGTTTGAGTAAAAACGAGATCACATCCCAGATTGCCAAGACTCGCACCACCCTGGAGCAGAGGGAAGCGCTTTTTAGGAGTAACCGGCCGTATGGCGATCTGCAGGGATTGGAGGCCATTGTGGTGGATGACGGTCTGGCTTCGGGTTTCACCATGTTGGCCGCCCTGAGATTTTTAAAGAAGTGCGGTTCTGACAAGATCATCGTGGCGGTCCCTACAGGGCTCCTGGACACAATACAACTGATCCGGCGGGAAGTCGAGATGGTGGTTTGCTTGAACGTTCGCCAGCGGCGGCCTTTTGCGGTTGCTGCGGCCTATCGAAATTGGTATGATGTAACCGATAGCGAAGTCTTAACGATCCTGCAGAAATTTCAGTCTTTATCTTCCAAGGCAAAGGATGGCGACAGCGCTCCTCCCGGATAAGCTTGACCCGCAGCGCCTGGCGTTCGATATTGACGGCGTGGTGGCTGACATCATGACCACTTTTATCGATCTGGCCCGTGAACGCTATAAACTGCATCATCTGCGTTATGAAGACATCGTGGATTTCGATCTGGCGCGTTGCCTACAGATGGATGAGGCGGTTATCTGGGAAATTCTTGAGCTGCTGCTGAACCGGCCGGATGAGCTGGCGATAGCGCTCATGCCTCATGCGGCTCCGGTATTGACGCGGTTGGCCAAAGAAAATCCCCTGCTTTTTGTCACTGCCAGGGACAGGGCCGAACCCATTTTCAACTGGCTGATTAAAAATCTGCCGGAGGCATCGCCAACGGCTATCCGGGTGATTGCCACCGGAGATCCGGATTTGAAATTAGACTACCTGCAGACCCACAAAATTGCTTATTTTGTAGAGGATAGACTAGAGACCTGCTTTCAGCTCGCCCACCACGGCATACAACCGCTGGTATTCGATCAGCCTTGGAATCGTCGCCGCCACCACTCTTTCCCGGTGATTTATAGCTGGCGGGATTTGGACCGAATCTTGTTTTAGGAGAGGCGCATGGACCGCCCACTTATTCCCGGCAGCCGTATCTTTGTGGTGTTACATGGCCACTTTTACCAGCCACCGCGGGAAAATCCCTGGATTGAGGAGATCGAGTTAGAAGAGAGCGCCTATCCCTTCCCGGATTGGAATGCCCGCATTACCCGTGATTGCTACACTCCCAATAGCTGCGCCCGTATCCGGGACGATGACCTTCACATCTTAGATATCATCAATAATTTCAGCTATATTAATTTTAACATCGGTCCTACCCTGCTCTCCTGGTTGGAGGTGAACGCCCCGGCAACATATCAACGTATCCTGACGGCTGATAGAGAGAGTCAGGTCCGGCTGGGATTTGGCAACGCCATAGCCCAAGCCTATAACCATGTTATTCTGCCGTTGGCCCATCCCCGTGACCTGGAGACGGAAATTATCTGGGGGCTAAAGGATTTTAGCCACCGTTTCCAAAGACCGGCCGAGGCCATGTGGCTCCCGGAGACCGCAGTCAATCTGGCGGTTCTGGCGGCGTTGATTGAGCATGGCATGAAGTATGTGATACTTTCGCCCTGGCAGGCGCGGCGCCTACGCCCTCTAGGCGGTGGAGCCTGGCAGGAGGTCAACGATGGTTCGATTGACCCGACCCAGCCCTACCGTTGTTTCGTACCCGCACCTGACGGGAAAACCGGCAAGCGGTTTATCGACATTTTTTTCTATGATGGGCAGAGTGCGGCGGAGCTTAGTTTTGGGGAATTATTATCTGACAGTAACCGATTATTGAACCAGCTTGCTTCAAAGCTATCTTCCGCGGCGGGTCCCCAGCTTCTGAATGTGGCCACGGATGGAGAGACTTTTGGACACCATAAACCCTTCGGCGAAATGGGGCTGGCCTACGCACTGGCCCGGCTCTGCCCCGAACGAGGCTGGAGCGTCACCAACTACCGGGCCTACTTAGAGGTCCGGGCACCGGTCTATGAAGTAGAAATCTCGTTGGGTCCCCAGGGTGAGGGTAGTTCCTGGAGCTGTGCCCATGGGGTAGGACGCTGGCAGCGTGATTGCGGCTGTTCCACCGGCGGCCAGGCGGGATGGCGCCAGAGTTGGCGGGCGCCATTGCGGCAGTCCTTCGATTTCCTTAATGAGAAGCTGGCTCAGATTTTCACTCAGGCAGGCGGCCGATACCTGGCCGATCCCTGGGCAGCGCGCCACGATTACATCGACGTTATCCTGGACCGGAGCGAAGAAAGCCGCGAAGCTTTTTTCAGCCGCCACGGCATTCCCGATCTGAAGAGTCAGGATCGCATCAACGTACTCAAACTCCTGGAGATGGAGCGGCATGCCTTGCTGATGTACACCAGTTGCGGCTGGTTTTTTGCCGATTTGAGCGGTCTTGAGACCTTGCAGGTGATGAAATACGCAGCGCGCGCTCTCCAGTTGGGACAGGAGTTTGTCAGCGAAGACCTGGAAACGCCTTTTCTAGCCATTCTGGACCGGGCCCGAAGCAATATCAAAGAGCTGGGCAGCGGTCGAGATCTCTATCTGACGAAAATTCGCCCCTCGGTGATCACTTTTCCTAAGTTAGTCAACCAATTTAGCATCTCGCTGCTCCAGAATCGGACCCGTCAATGCCAGTATTGCATTTACCATTACCGCTCCGAACTACTGAATTACGAAGAAAGAAGCCACGGCGGGCTTGACCTGTCTTTCGGAAGGGTCAAACTGACCTCAGGAGTGACCCAGGAAACTAAGATATTGGGGTATGCCACTCTTTTCTTAGGAAGTTATCTCTACCGCACTCAGGTAAAAGAAGGCCAGACAGCGGCAGGATTCGCCGACATGGTGGTGGAGTTGTGTAATGCCCTGGAAGACGCCCCCGAGGATATCACCGGCGCAATGGCCAGCTATTTCGGCCCTGACTACTATACCGTACGGGACATGTTTAAACGGGAGAAGCGAGACCTGTTTCAAACCCTGCTGCAAAAAGTCCGGCAGGAAGCGGAGAGCCAGTTACTGCATGCTTTTAGCGCCGTAGAGCCGCTGTTGTTTACCATGTCCGAGGAGGGACTGGTCATTGCGCCCCTGTTCCGGCTGGCAGCTACCGCCACAATCAGCAAAAGGGTAGCTGAGATTCTGGAGGCTTGGGAAACGGGCGAAGAGAAGCTGCAACCCAAATGGGCGTTGGCCGAGGTTATTAAGGCAGCCAAAATCTTACAGATTCACCTGGTGGGGGATCCCGCCGCCAAGAAAATGGCAACTATTTTAGAACAGCGGTTGGCAGGTTTGGCCAAGGATTTGACCCTGACCAGGGCCCAAGAGGTACGGGGTCTCCTGACGCTCGCCGCTCAACTGCCCCTGGATATCGATCTTATGGAGGCCCAGAATGTCTTTTTCCAGTTCATGGAGGAGCTTTCCCCAAAACTGGCCGCCATGAGCCCCAGAAGCAAGTCTTACCCCAAGGGTCTGGCAACCGTTTTACTGGAAATCGCCTTACACCTCAAATTTAACCCGGCTCGGTGGCAGACGCACCTGCTTGCCGCCCCTTAACAATCCGGATTTATTATGAGCAGGGCGAGCGGCACCATGTTGGCCAGAGAAGACCTTGATGGACAACGACTATGATATTGTAAATGACCCGGAAGCCAACATCCTCTACCAGAGATGCGAGGATGTCGACGGGGCTCTCTGGGAGGCCCTGGCTGCGGCTGATCCTGCCGAGGTGACGGACCGGACTATGACCCGCCACCAAGGTGATACTTATTGCCTGCCGTTTTTGAATCAAGAGCTGCTTATCCAGCCGGCCAAACGCCGACTCTGGTTGAGCGATCAGAAGACCACGAGGGAACCAGAATTTCAACTCTGCCTTACTGCCCTGCTGTTTCTTCTAAAAGTTGACGCCGCCCGGCTCTCTTCCCGCCAGGTCAGCCCCAAAGAATATAAAGGCGGCATAACGTTTTTTCAGGGACCGCATATCATCCCCACTACCCGCCTGGAGGCCAGGTTCGGCACCGATCGCTCTCTCTTTCTAACCGCCGGTCGACGTCTAGGCGGAAAAGAGCTGGCGCAAGGAGATGCCGCCGTAGCCCTGACGCCTTATCCGAACCTGAAGATTGAGGTTATTTTGTGGTTGGGAGATGAAGAATTTCCCCCCCAGGTGGTCCTCACGGCCCCGGCAACACTGGAGCGTTTCTGGGCTCTGGACGGCGTCTGGGCCTTATTGAACGTCGTCGCCCGGGAGTTATGGCGGGCAGGTAAAGTTTAGGGCACATACACGACTCGCCCACTGCTCACCGCTCACTGTTTTTATATAAGTTCACATGTTCTCAAGAACACAACGAAGCATAAAAACAGAATCGTGGCGGCTGCTCACAATAATGTTTTTGCTGCTCACGGCTCACAGCTCACGGCTCACTGTTTTTATACAAGTCCACATGTTCTGCCGAACACAACGAAGCATAAAAACAGAATCGTGGCGGCTGCTCACAATAATGTTTTTGCTGCTCACGGCTCACGGCTCACTGCTCACTGTTTTTATATAAGGTTTATCTGCTCTCCTAACGAATAGTGGCTCAGCGCCCTACTGACCGGATCTAAGGAAGAAGTGCGTTTTTGACACCCCGAACACAAACGTGCTAGAGACGGCATCTCACCCCTAACCCCCGCTCGTGGGGCGGAGGATCAGGGTGCTTCCGGAGGAGACTCTAGGAATGCCAGATTATCGTTGCCGTAATCTGTTCGATGCAACCTGGTTACAGGTTAGTGCGGGTACTTGACCTCGAAGACGCGCTTGGCGACCACGAAGGTATTGATATAATAGGGCTCTTTCAGGTCAGTGATAGTAACACCAGTCCTGCGGCTTGAGGCGTGGATCATCTTACCGCTGCCGAGATAAATGCCGACATGTCCGATGCCGCGGCCCCCACGGCGGAAAAAAAGCAGATCACCCGGCAGCATCTTGGAGAAATCCATCTCCGAAGTAATAGTTTTGCCTACCTGCGCCTGTTCACTGCTAGAGCGCGGCAGGTCTACCATAAAGTTATGGCAGACATATTGCACAAAGCCGGAACAGTCGGTCGAGGAACCGGTCATCAGGCTCGCCCCCCGACTGTATGAGGCGCCTTGATACCTTTTGGCCAAGGTAAGGACCAGATCGTTAAAATTCCACCTCGGACAAATCGGGGCATTTTCCCCCGACAAGGCGGAATAATCATCGTTGCTCCGGGGTATAGGCGCTACCTTCCGGTCATCCGTGATGGTCGGCGCGTAACTACCCGACGGTTTCTTGGGGCGCAAAGGTTCCAGGACAAAACGGCCATCCCTCTGCGGAATTATCTTCATCAGGGGACCCGTTTCACCAACGCCAGCGCGATAATATTTCGGGATAAAATCGCGCCCCTCTTGCTGGCCATTGAGTGGTGGTTCGTAAGTTCTCCGGTCCCGGTAATAGCGGCTGCTGCGGCTACGAGAGCTGTACTTCTTGCTGCTCTTCACCTTTGCCTTGGCAGTGACACGGGAAGGTTTCTTACGGGTTGATTTGGCGTGTGCGTCGCTGAGAAAATACGGACACAATACCAGAGCCAAGCTTATGGTAGTGCCAAGAATAAGCCGACCCACCATCATAGACCTCCTTTCGGCAAGACCATGATTTCAGTCAGGGTTAGGGGTTACAAGCTTGTTGCCAAGAGACGATATGAAAAAATATGATGCCGAGGTAATTCTTTGTGACCAAAGTGCTTGTCGCCCCTAGATTTCATATTCTGGCCTTCTGGCCCAAAGTTTTGTCATACTTATTACAAAACGAGATAAAAGTCAACCATTTTCTAAATAAATTATAGTCTATCGAATCTTCTTTATTAATAATCACGATTACTTGATGCAACAAAAATATTGATTTAACATAATGCCCAGCCGATATTCACAAGAGAACAATATATTTCATCAAGAATAATTTATGACCTGGATAGCAAGCCTGGACCAACAGCAGATGATCTTTACAATCTATTACGTGCTTTTTTAAGAATGACAATTGCTGTAGTTATATTTATTACCTGCAAGACACTTGCGTACCCTGAAAATTGGCGTTGGAGCATTCCGGAAGGCGGGAGGCGCTCCGCTTTCCCGCCCTTAGGCACTGCATCCGTAGCGGGTCTCAGACCTGCCCCTACCGCATGACTAACCAGAAACTGGAAACTTGTTTCCTGAGTATAAACATAGAGTTTGGGAGAAGCCGACAAAAAAATTACCCCTCATCTTTAGCTGTAAGGTAAAATAGCTGTAAACCGCTATCAATCGGCGTAGATGCAAGAATGACAGATATCCACCTAACGGAACTAGAAAGACAACTGAGATACAGTTTTAAGAACCGGCGCTGGCTGGAGCAGGCCTTGGTACACAGCTCCTACGCCTATGAATTTCCCCTGCAGGGTCCCAGCAACGAGCGCCTGGAATTTTTCGGTGATGCGGTCCTGAGTTTATTTATCAGCGATTTCTTAATGGAATACTATCCCCAAGCCGGGGAAGGACTGCTCTCGCGTTGGCGAGCCTCTCTGGTCAACGCCCGACATTTAGCTGGGATTGCCCGAAGTTTGGATTTGGGAGGTCATTTACGGTTAGGTCGAGGAGAAGAACAGCAATCCGGCCGGCGCAAACCGTCGGTGCTAGCCGATGCTCTGGAAGCGGTGTTAGCGGCAGTTTATCTGGACGGAGGCTTTGCAGCCGCGCGAGGTGTCGTTAAACTGTTATTCCAGGCAAGTTTGACCCGACTGGAAGACAAGGCTAGCATGCAGGATTTCAAGACCTTATTGCAGGAATATGCCCAGAAAAACTTGAAAGTCACCCCAACTTATCGGGTCGTGACGGCAACCGGTCCGGCCCACGCCAGAACCTTTGAGGTAGAGGTGTGGCTGGCTGATCAGCCTTGGGGACGTGGACAGGGTAAGTCCAAAAAACAGGCCGCTCAGGAAGCCGCCCGGCTGGCGCTCGCGGTCTTGGAGAAGGATTAACCATTGCCAGGAGTTGTTTGGAATAGGTCAGAACAACATCTCACTGTTGCTGGCATTGTTGGCACAAGCCGAAAAACTGCACTGAAACTGACTCTATCTTGAAACCCTCGGGCGAGGCGTCCGGCAATGGAATATCGTCGGGCCAGGACCAATCGAAGTCTTCCACTTTATGGCAGCGGGTACACACGAGGTGGGCATGAGGGGCAACATTGCCGTCATATCGGGCCACTTCATGAAGCGGATTGATCTTGGTAATGAGACCCAGCTGACAAAAAGTCTCCAAGGTTTTATAAACCGTATTGAATGAAATCATCGGCAGATGCCGGCGTACTTCCTGATAGATACTATCGGCACTAGGATGATCATAGCGGGAGATTATATTCTTCAGGATCTCAAGCCGTTGCGGCGTTACAGAGATATGCTGCTCTTTCAGACAGTTAACCAAACGGTCCATAGAATACTTCATAGTCAATTTTTATCCTATAATAATTATTACTGTCAAGGATGGCCGATAGAATTCTTTCCACGTATGCTAATAGATTGAAAGTTGACCGCTGAACGTGTAGGTTTAAGGCATGATTCGGTTAATAATAAGTATGGATCAGAGTTCTGGGCTCCGAGATTAAAATAGCTAGAAACACACCCTCTAGTTATCGAATAGCCAGGGTTATTATGAGCTTTTCACGGGACGCGAAACTCTCAGATTTAATAGTAATAATTTACGCCAACCATGCCAAAATTTGAGTTGACGCCACGATTTTCATCATAGATTCCGGCATTAGAAGTATGCCGAAACCGGTACGCCAAGGTAAGGGCAAAGTTGCCGACAATCTTGATGTCCAACCCTGCTCCGATCTGGGGACTGAAATTGAAAACATGGGCGTAGGTAGGAGAGTCGATATTCTCCCAGACAATCCCGGCCCCGCCCTCAATATAGCCCAGGACCCGTGAACTCAGGGGATAGCTGACTTTTAACAGGGGAGTAAATCCCAGCTCCCAACCCGAGTGGCCGGCCTCCAGGACCCCGATGACACCTTCGATAACCAAAGAAAGCCGGAGATTACCTAAAACAGAATTGCCCGGCTGGGTCAGGAAGATGCCCCAGCGGGGTAGCCAGTCATAAAAACGGACGGTTTCCCCGGCATTATACGTTTGGCCATAGCCGAATCGCAGGCCCATTTCGTACCGGGAGTCTCCAAAGGCCGGAGCCGCGGCGCTTGATTGCGCAAATCCCATAATCCCAACAAGGGCAACCCATACCGATACCATAAGTACAAGAGCGAGCCTGGAGCATGTGCCTGGGGCCATTGCGGTCTTCCTCCTTGAACTATAGGAAATTGTTCTTTACTGTAATAACAAAGAGGTGATTATGTCAAAACTTTTTTACGGACCACCCCCGGTTGTGAGCGTTTTTTTCTGGTGCGTCATCCTAATCAATCTGATGACCGGGTGTGGAGTCAGGGAGTTGGCCTCTGGAAAGCTTGCTCCTCCGGAAGTGGGGTTTCAAGGACTGACAATTTATCCGCCGGAAAGCGAGTGTTGGCCTCTGAGCGCCAGGGTGCAATTGACCAACCCCAATCCGGAGCCTATGAGGATATTAGGCTACGACTACGAAGTTGCCCTGGAGGGCGAAAATCTGGTGCAGGGCGACAGCACCGATGCCATCACTCTGCCAGCCGGTGGCACAAACCAGGTTGATATACCAATCTTACTGAAGCTGCCGGCAATCCCCAAAACCTTGGGCGTCTTATTGCGGCAGGAGAAGTTACGCTACGAAATCGCCGGCGGCTTTCGCCTGGCATCACTTTTAGGAGGTATGAAGGTCCCTTTCCGCTTTCGCGGAGAAATTACTCGACAGGAGGGTTTGGAGCGTCTACGGGCATATCTGGGAAGCAAAGAATAGCCGCTTAACCGCCCAACGACGGCGTACTATGCGAAAACCGCCGCGTGTTCCACAAAAATTGCGTCAGTCCTGCCCTTGGACATCACCAGCGACGGCAGCCGGGTCGACAATCAAGCCTTCGGACGAGAATCGACTACCCTGACTGCCTTGCCTTCGGTCCGAGGCAGGGAGTTGTGCTCCACTAAATCAACCCTGGGGGTAACTAACAGTTCACTCTTCAGGGCTTCTGTAATCCGTTTTTGCAGTCCTTTGAGATACGCCAAATCTTCGCTGAAATACTCCTGTTTGACCTCCACCTTAATGACCATCTGATCATTCCCTCCGGTCTGCTGCATTTCGATGAGATAATTGGAAGCCACTTCGGGAAGCCTCATAAGCACCCGATCGATTTGAATAGGAAAGATGTTGACCCCTTTAAGAATGATCATGTCGTCGGTGCGGCCCTGGATGCGGGAGATGCGGCGACTGCTCCGGCCACAGGGGCAGGGGCGGTCATCATAGGAAGCGAGGTCACGGGAGCGGTAGCGTAATAACGGCATTCCCTGACGGGTAAGGTTGGTGAAGACTAATTCACCCACGGTTCCGGGCGGGACCGGATCAAGGGTGGATGGATCCAGGACCTCTATTAGGTAGCTGTCCTCCCAAACATGGGAACCGTTCTGCTCCGGGCACTCAAAGGCTACTCCCGGCCCGTTCAATTCTGACAGGCCATAACAATTATATGCTTTTACGCCATACGCTGCTTCGATGCGCCGGCGGGTGGCATCGGAGTACGGTTCAGCCCCGATATAAGCCAGGCGTAGAGGCAGGTCCCGAGGATCAACTCCTAACTCTTCAAAGGTTTGGAGCAGAAAAAGGGCATAGCTCGGGATGATATGAATAGCAGTAACGTTAAACTGCCGCATGAGCTGTACCTGGCGTTTGCTGTTGCCAGCCCCTGCCGGGATGGTCAAGGCGCCCAACCGCTCAGCCCCATAGTGGAAGCCCAGCCCGCCGGTGAACAAGCCGTAACCCATCATATTTTGAAAGACGTCCTCTTGCCGCATTCCGGTCATGTACAGGGAACGGGCCACCAAGTCGGCCCACAGTTCAATATCAGTCCGGGTATAGTAGATTACCGTGGCCTGACCGGTGGTCCCCGAAGAGGCATGCAGTCTGATGATCTCTTTTAATGGGGTCGTAAGCATTTGGAGGCTGCTCGTCCGCAAATCGTCTTTCGTGGTGAATGGCAGCATGCGGATGTCCTCCAAAGATCCCAGGTCATCCGGAACAATGCCAGCCTGTTCCAGCCGCTGGCCGTAAAATTGACTCTGGCCGGCTCGGGCAACCGTCCGCCGCAGCCTCTCCAGTTGCAGACCTTTGAGGTTATCAGTGGTTAAAGTCTCAATCTCGCAATTCCAATACACGTAACAGTTCTCCTGCCGTTTATAACTGCCGGATCCCAGGGGCTACACCATGAAAACCAGCTCTTCAATATGCCAGATTTTTATCCGGTTTGGCCAAGACTGTCAAGGTGAAAGGACCGGACGCGAGCGAGTCGTAAACCGGAAAGAATACATGCTCAAGGATACAGTCTCTCCGCTTTCGGAGTCGGATTTCCTCAGCGGCACCCCAACGGGCAATACTCTTGAGCCCAGATTTAACCCTTCCCTTTGTCATGGCTCGCTGGCACTAGCCTTGGGTTGGAGATTTATCCGGCTGCTTTTGCCATCAGATTTTACACTCCGTAAAAAAATCTGGCACAACTGGAGGGCCCGACCATCTCAAAGCAGCCATTCTCTCTCTTTATTAGGTGGATTAGACCTTGGCTGAAATTGGCATATCGATTGCACTTATCTGGCAGAAAGGTTGCTGGCGTTGCCGAGGCATGAGGTTTAATAAGCCGGCAATAATTTACTGTATCTCCATAATGAACAGCTCTCCTCTTGAGCCTGGGGCTTAAGGGCTGAGACCGTGGCAAAGCAATAATTTAAGGAATAAAGGAGGTTATTCTGCTTATGAGTCGCGGCCGACGTTTATTCACCATGTTGAAGCTGGCTGCGGAGGCCCATGCCCGTTGGGAGATAGAAACTTCCAACCATATCGTCCGCAACCGCAAAAAGTTACTGCTCCTTTTGGTTCTCTGCCTGCCCATTCTTGGAGTCATGGGCTACACCTGGGCGGCGGGAGATTTAATCGGCAGCAAGAGCGCCTATGCACCGGCGTTTTACACCCCGGGGATCTTTTTCGCCACCATCTTTATCGGGCTGGCTGCCGGTCTGGTCACCGGCTGCATCGGCGCCGGCGGCGGCTTTATCATCACCCCGGCCCTGATGAGCGCCGGAATCAAAGGGATTCTGGCCGTAGGTACCGACCTCTTCCACATTTTCGCCAAGGCCATCATGGGCACGGCAGTCCACAGAAAAATGGGGAATGTATCGGTCAAACTTGCCATCGCCTTCCTCTTCGGCTCACTTTTGGGCGCCACCGGCGGCGGCGTCCTTAACCGCTGGATTTACGAGACCAATCCGGTATTGAGCGACCTCTTCATTTCGCTGGTGTATGTCTTCCTCTTGGGCTTTCTGGGATTCTACGCCATGACCGACTTTTTGAAGCTGCGCCGGGCTGGATCCGACACCAAGATCCAGGACCCCCACAGCCATGGCGAAGGCAAACCCGCTGCACCTTCTGGCACCACTGGCCTGGCCCAGAAACTCCAGGCCGTCCACCTGCCACCCATGATCACTTTTGACGAAGATATAGTTCCAGGCGGCAACCATATCTCGGGGGTTTTTGTGGCCTTGTGCGGCTTCGTCGTCGGTGTCGTCGCCGCTATCATGGGCGTTGGCGGCGGATTCCTGGCCTTCCCGATGTTCGTGTATCTCTTGGGAGTCTCATCCTTCACCACTGTCGGGACCGATATTCTCCAAATCATCTTCACCGCCGGTTATGCCGCCATCAGCCAATACGCCATCTACGGCTTCATCTTCTATACCTTGGCCATGGGAATGCTGTTGGGCTCCTTATTTGGCATCCAGGTGGGCGCCCTCACCACCAAGGTTGTCAAGGGCATCTATATCCGGGGGTTCTACGCTATCACTATTCTGGCCGGATTCTTCAACCGCTTTTTTGCCCTGCCGAAGAAGCTTAGAGATATGGAGTATATCGATATCTCAGCGACCACGGCAAATATCTTTGATACCGCTGGACTCATCATCTTCTTTGCCATCGCCGGCTCTTTTGCCATCTGGGTGTTCTATATGTTCTTTGCGAATATTAAAAAGTTAAGGGGGGAGGCATAACCGATGAACAAAAAGAAGCTTACTACCGGAATCATCCTCCTGGCTACCTTTCTCGCAGTGTTGATTGCCATCTTCATGCCCTGGTATGGCAAAGGCGCCAATGGCAGGGACCGCAATGGTTTGGAGTTTTCCGATGACTTCTTCAACTCTCTGGCCAAAGGCTCCAGCAACTATATGGCTGATATGCGGAAAGTGGCCGTCGGTTTTAAGGGGCAAACTTTTGAGGTACAATTGAAATTCAAAGACGCCGAAGTGGCCCAAAAGGCGGAATTATTGTATACGCAAGCTGGGGCCGCCGTCGAATTAAACAATCAGGTGTTAAAGATCAAGGGTGATATGGGGCAGGTGATGCTCGCCGCCATTTACGATGCCGAAGTGATGTTTCACAATCACGGTGACAGGCTCACGGCCAAATATAACCTTGAACCCAAGGCAGCCCTGAAGACCTGGTGGATTTCATTCCAGGAAATGGATAAGGCCTTGAAAAAACAGGCGACCCCCGCCTCCTTTAAGCAGGCCGCCGCCCTCATCGAAATTTCCAAACGGTCGATTGAACCCGGATATAATTTCTACGGCATCTCACCCGAACCGGTAAGTAACAACATTTTACTTTTGACCTTCATGCTGGTCTTCTATGTGGTCTACACCCTCTGGTATGGCTACGGCGTTTTTGAGATCTTCGAGGGCTTTGGCATGGGGGCAGAGGCGGGACATAAAGAAGAAGTCTGAAGCAGCCCCGGTAAGCTGGTTCCCGGTTCCCGGTTAAGAGATTTGGTATTATCGCGCAGAATTCGTTAAGACTAAGCTTGCTGGACTGGCCAGGATAGCCGTATAATATGGCTATCCTGGTTTTTTTTCGACTGTTACCTCATGCAAGGAGCCCGATTGTGGCCTTCTGGAGAAAATTTTTTAAAAAGGGAGGCGCCGCTGAACCTGTTAGGACCCGTCTCAGCCTGGCCGACCAATACCAGAAAAAGTTCCAGTGTTTTATGGCGATCATGGCTGCAACCGAAGCAGCCCAGGAACTACTGGACCGCCTGTACCACCTTATGACAGTTCCGGATAAGGTCAATCTCTCCCAACTGCAGGGTTTGGGGGCCGGCCTCCTGCAGCACACCCGTCAGGCCATGGACCTGCTCCAGGATTTCTGTAAGACCCCCCCCGAGGGTCTGATCAATGCCTCTGTTGATCTTACCAACCGTCTGCACCAGGAACTTCAATCTCTTGAAGCCACGGGCGATCAGGTCCAGGGGGATAGCCGGTACCGGTGGGAAGCAATGCGGGCCCTCCTTTTTGCCGCCGAGGCAAAGGACGTTCCAACCGATTTTGAAAAAGCGGGTGCCTATTCCAACCTTCAAGACCTCCTGAACGGCATCGCCGAACAACGTCTGAACGAGATGTTCTGCCTCAGTCTGCGGGGTCAGGTTACGAAAAACCAGGCGGCCAGCCTCATAACCGGCCGGCTGGTGCCTATCTTGGTTATCGACGTCGGCGGCGGCCTGGCGCGCCCCGCCGCTACTGTGCATTTAGACGATGTTACCTCCCTGCCCTTCCGCTCCTTTCTGGCCGGCATGATGTCCATACCCTGGCCTAAAGCCCGCCCCCTGGACATGAAGGGCTTTATTTCGGTGATCGGCGTCACCTCCACCACACCCCGGGCCGAAGATCAGCTCCAAAAAGTCAGTTTAGCCCTCCTGGCCCAGAACTACATGAACTTCAGCCTCTGTTTAGGTTACCACGCTTCTACCATAGAGTCTTACGTCGATGATCTGGTGCGGCGCAATTATATCCGCTTTCATTACCAGGGAGGCGCCGCCTCGGTGGAGCGCCGGGTCCGGCGGCTGCGGCTGATTCAGGGCGTCCTGACCCGTCTGAATTTTCAAGTTGCCATTGAGGGGGACCTCCTGGACGCCCGCCAGAGCGGCCAGGACCAGAAAGCGTTACTAAAACTCCTGGAGATTTTAGGACGTCTGGAGGTTTTTACCAAACAGATGGATATGGTAATGTCCGATGATGAGGTCATCTTCGGCTACATTGACGAATTTCTAGCCAGACATGGTTGATATCATCGGTTACCACCCATTGCTCCACCAATTCCTCATAAATCACCGATCCAAGCGGGAACCTGCTCTGCCGTGTTGTAGCGGGAATCGCAGATCGGCGTAAGCCAAAGCGGAGCGCATCCCGCCTTCTAGAATGCTGCGATATCGAGAAATCGAGGTTTTTAAACGTAGGGTAGGCACCGCCCACCATTCATTGCTCTATTCTCTCAGGCAACTCTAGAGTTACTTAATTTCGGCCTAGAACTCAACAAACCGATTAGATAGGAGAAACTTTTTTCCGGTGGGTGCGGCGTCGACCTCGGCGCCGCTTTGTGGTTGGTGGCTTCTCGGGCAGGACCGGCTTCACCGATTGTTGGGCTATAATGTCTTCAAAGAATTTTTGTGAAGCACCTGTGAGGATATGATACAGCAGCCAGGCTTCGGGCAGGCAAAGGCGCCGTTTGAGACGGGCCGAGACACGACGCCCGGCGCCAAGTTGATGCATTAATTGGGAAACAGTGACCAATCGCATGATCACCTCATCCCGGCGGCCGCGGGCAAACTCCAGCGGGCTCAAGGATTCGTCCACGTATTTGGCGACGGTCTCCGGTTCTATCTGCTGGAAAGGCAAGACCGTAACTTTTTCAAGAAATGGAATGAGAAACGCGGTCCAAAAAAACGCTTCGCTGAGAGACAGGCCTCCCATAGTTAGAAGATCAATCGTTCCAAACACCGCCTGCATCCGCGGCTGCAGACCACTAAAGGCGGCGCCATCTGTCGTCTCCTCAATGTGCGGGAAGATGGCCGCCAGTAACCCGCTCGCCAGCATGAGCTGAAAGAAATCCCTGCAGTAACCGCTTCTAAAATCTTTCAAAAGCTCATCTCGCACCCGGGCCGGGGAGCATAAACGGATGAGATGCCGGTAGGACTGGATGGCGGACCATGCGGTGGGATCGATCTGAAAACCGGTGCGAGAGGCATGGCGTAAGACTCTGAGCATCCGCACCGGATCCCGTTGAAAGCGGATTTCCGGCGGTCCGACAACCCTGATGATGCCATCCTGAAGATCCTTGACGCCTCCTACATAATCCAGGATGGAGAAATCAGCGATATTATAGAACAGGGCATTAATGGTCAGGTCACGCCGCTGGGCATCCTCCACCGGAGAACCGAAGGTGTTGTTTGGAGCCAACATATCTACTTCGGCGTCGAATTCCGACCGGCTGCGAAAGGTGGAGACCTCGACGATCTTGCCCCCTTTGAAAAATACCTGCACCAGGCGAAACCGTTTGCCGATGATGCGGCTGTTACGGAAAATACGGCGGATTTCCTGGGGATGGGCGTCCGTAGCAATATCAAAATCTTTGGGTTGCTTCCCTAACCAGAGGTCTCTGATTCCGCCTCCCACCAGATACGCCAGATGTCCCTTGTGATGCAGGCGGTAGAGCACCTTTAAGACATCAACGTCGATATCGGCTCGGGAGATGGGATGTTCGGGTCTGGGGATGATGCTGCCTTCTGGGTATGACATGAGTTTGTGATCACTCCATATTTGCGGGGGTCTGCCGGATTTCGACGTTCCCAAGGTCGCCCTCTGCCGCGGCAAACGTCTTATTTTAACTGGACGCTGAAACCAGTGTAAGTATTTACCGGATAATTATAGAATATTTTGCCTTTCCGTTCATCTTTGAAATAAAAATTTCTAACCTGAAAATATCAGCATAGTTTGGATTTTCGAGTTTTTAGTTTCGAGATTACCAGGAAAATAAGCTTCGAGCTAATAAGAAAAAAATTCTACCCTGGCTGGAAGCCTGTGCCACACGGATAAAACCGGTTTGCAGCCAGCCCCTAAGAGCGATGGGCGTAGTGGGTGAGACGTTGTTTCAGCAAACCCAGAAACCGTTGGTGCCGAGGACCCACCATGTCAAGATGACGATAGACCATCAGTTTGGCCACATCTTCCACAAATACCCATACCAGGCAGTAACCCCAGACTAGACCCACTTGAGACCAGGTTAGAGGAGCAATGATCC
Source organism: Desulfobacca acetoxidans DSM 11109 (assembly GCF_000195295.1). Lineage (NCBI taxonomy): Bacteria > Pseudomonadati > Thermodesulfobacteriota > Desulfobaccia > Desulfobaccales > Desulfobaccaceae > Desulfobacca > Desulfobacca acetoxidans. The sequence goes on along the minus strand of NC_015388.1, from coordinate 1,365,650 downwards.
CAAAAGGATAGACCACAAAGAGGGTGGCCAGGATTTTGGTGACAACGGCGGACCACAAGAGTGCCGGAGCAGGGAAAGGACGCGACAAAAAGAAACAGGGGGTGCGGGCGACAAAGAGGGTAAGATGCCCGGCCACCGCCAGCTTTAAAAAGATAAAGGTCTGCACCTGGACGACATCCAGGCGCAGCCAGTTCTGGGCAATGATCAGCAGACCGAAGGTTTCCCCCACTCCGATGAGCCCCAGAACGGTGGACACGGTCAGCACCCGGTGCATGTCCCAACTCACCGGCTGCGGGTCTATCCGGGTATTGTCAAAGGCGATAGCCATAATGGGTACATCGTTGAAAAAGGCCAATAGGATGATCATGATGGCGGTAATAGGATAAAAATTGTAGCAGATCATGGCCAATACCACGAAGAACATGATGCGGATGGTTTCAGTGATGCGGAAGATGGCATAACTGTTCATGCGCTCAAAAATCTTACGGGCCTCTTCCACGGCGTTGATGATCACCGATAGGCCAGGAGCCGTAAGAATCAAGGCGGCGGCGGCACGGGCGGCATCGGTGGCGCCGCTCACCGCGATGCCCACATCCGCCTGTTTGATGGCAGGGGCGTCGTTGACTCCGTCCCCGGTCATACCCACGATGTGCCCTTTGGTCTGCAGGGCCTTGACAATACCGTATTTATGTTCCGGGAAGACCTGGGCATACCCGTCGGCTGTCTCAATCTGGGCTGCGGCCAGCGTACTGAGCTGTTCAGACACCTCACCCTTTCGGAAAAGGCGATCAGCGGGCTGTATATTGCTTCCCAACCCCAACTGTCTGGAAACCTCTCGACCGATGGCCACATTATCTCCCGTGACCATTTTGATGGTAATTCCGTGGGTCTTGGCGTTGGCGACAGTAGCCGCAGAATCCTCCCGGGGCGGGTCGTAGAGGGACAAGATTCCGAGGAACTCCCACACACTGCCATTCTGGGTGCGAGCCACCCCCAGGGTCCGGTAGCCCCGGGCAGCCAGTTCGTTCACGGTTTTTTCAGCGCGGGCGGATTCATCAGGGGTCAGCCGACACAGGCCTATAATTACCTGGGGGGCCCCTTTGGCCACCGTGAAGGTCTGGTTCCGGGAATCCGTTATCAGGCTTTCCGTACGCTTACTCACCGGATCGAAGGGGATAAACCGTTGTTGATGATACCGGCTGAGTATTCCGGCATCGGGTAACCCAGCAATCACCGCCAGATCAATAGGGTCCCGATCCTCCTCCTTGGAAGCCAGGGCACCCCAAAGGATCAATTCTTGGTCATCTTTGGCCGCGAAGACTACAGCCTCTCCCAGGGTGAGCTTATTCTGGGTCAGGGTGCCGGTTTTGTCGGAACAGAGAATGTCGATGCCAGCCATTTCCTCGATGGATTCCAGCCTCGAGACAATGGCCTGGATCTTGGAGAGGGTCAGGGCGCCCATGGCCATGGTGACGGAGAGCACCGCCGGCATGGCCACCGGGATGGAGGCCACGGTGAGAATCAGGGCGAACTGGACCAGTTCGAGAACCGAGGCACCCCGGTGCAACTGCACCAGCACCAGCACCGCCACCAGTCCCAGGCTGAGATATATGAGAAAATCTCCGATGCGCAAGACGGCCTTCTGAAAATGGGAGGCGGCGCCGGCAGTCTGTACCAGTCTGGCAGTGCGACCGAAAAAAGTGTCCTCCCCGGTACTTACCACTAAGGCCGCCATTTCCCCCTGTTTGGCCACCGACCCGGAGAAGGCCACATCTCCCGGCTTTTTACTGACCGGCAGGGATTCACCGGTTAAAGCAGCCTGATCTACGCTCAGGAATTCTCCTTCAAACAGCTTGATATCCGCCGGAACGATGTCGCCTAAGCGAATGCGAATGATGTCGCCAGGAACCAGGCTGGCGGTGGCAATCTCTTTCCATCTGCCATCCCGCCGGACCCGAGCCTGCAGGGCCAGTTGGGCCTTCAGGGCCTCCAGGGCATTGGCTGCCTTATGCTCCTGCCAGAAACCGATGCTGGCATTGAATATTAACAGCAACATGATGATAGTGAAGTCGTCCCAGTGTTGGACTACGGCTGAGAGAATGGCGGCGATCTCAATCATCCAGGGGATTGGTCCCCAGAAGTAACTCAGAAATTTCAAGGCCGGGTTGATCTTTTTCTCTACAAGGGAATTAGGGCCAAACTGGTCCAGGCGTCTTTGAGCCTCATCTTCAGCCAGACCCTGAGAGGAAGTGCCAAGGAGCTGGAAAAGGTCCTGGATATTTAGATTTTGGGCTTTTTCCGTATTAATCTGCTGAACTGTCATGAAACCCTCCCCCGGTCATAATGAGAAGCTCTTGCACAATCGGTTCTTCTCCCCTCCTGAGCGGCGCGCCAGCTCTTATAGGGTTTCCGGTTTCTAATAGAATTATATAACATAATTATATTGTTATGGTCTCAGTGGATTGCAGGACTGACCGATACCGCTATTAAACCTGGAAGTTTTCAGGCCGGTTAGACTGGCAAAACTCTTTGGCGGGGGGCTTAACGCCTGCCGCGCCGCCGTTTTATCTGAGGTTTTTCCGGCAGGGCCGCTTAAACCCAGCGTTTTCCAGTTAAGAAATTGCCAACATCCAGTCTGTCGGAGTATCATAGATGGTTTATCATCCGATATCTCGGAGAACGTCTAAAATGCAGCGCCGTCACCCTGAGCTAAGCAAAGGGTCTTGTATTCTAAAATTCTTCGGTCATTTCAGCATCGACCAAAGTCATCATGTTCTGAGGAACACAACGAAGCATGAAAACAGAACCGCGGCGGCTGCTCACAATAATGCTTTTTCTGCTCACCGTCCATTGTTTTCATATAAATTTTTTCTTATCGACCATGTTAAACATAAGCGGCGGCAAGGGACCACCCTATCCCATTATCGATAATGTATTGGCAATTTACTCATAGGGCGGGCCGCGCCCGCCGTCTTTAAGAACACTGTTTTCATATAAACCCTCATTTCCCGGCGGACACAACAAAAAATGAGAATCTTGCCACGCTTGGTCATCATGCTCATTATTGCAGAAGGTCGAGACATAACCGAACCCATCGAGCGCGCCTATAAACTTGACCATTTGTCGGCTAGCACAACTAATTGTCGGCTCTTTTTAGAGACCACGTTTACAAAACTTCGAATTTTTTCCGGCCGACATTCATTCTCTTCCCCCACCGTAAGCCTTTAAAGCCGAAAAGGGGAGGTTTGTCCTCTTATGACCTTGCTTAATAATAATCAACAACTTAGAATATATATATTCTCATAAAAATATAGTATATAATATGCAATGTTAAAAACTATTTCTGCTGCCGTTTTCTTGAGATACCTGTAAATCCGGAGGATTTCTATGACTCCCCATATTGCCGCCGTGCAAGTCGGGCCATTGGCGGTACTCTGTTACATTATCAACTGCCCATCAACCCGTCAGGGACTACTCATCGACCCAGCCGCCCCCTCCGCCGCGGTGACAGACGTTATTAATCGCCGAGGGCTCACCATCCGTTGGATTGTCAACACCCACGGACATCCAGACCACACCGCCGGCAACGATTACTGGGCACAGCAGACCGGTGCCACTACCGTGATTCACGAACTCGATTGGCACTTTTTTTCCACCCCCGAGATGCAGCAGGCTGCAATTACCGAAGGCTTTCCACCTCTGAGCCATATCGATCTTCTGGTTCAAGACGGCTACCGCCTGCCGCTGGGCGAGCTCGAACTCTCCATCATTCACACCCCCGGCCATACTCCCGGGTCTATCTGCCTCTACACCCCAGGGCACTTGTTTACCGGAGACACCCTATTCGTGGACAGCGCTGGCCGTACCGACCTCCCCGGCGGTTCCCTCGGTCAGCTAGTGGACTCTATCCAGCGCCGGATTCTTCCCCTACCCGACGACACCATCATCTGGCCCGGACATGATTACGGTGATACTCCAACCTCTACGCTCGGCGAACAAAAACTCAATAATCCTTATATTACCGATTTTTTGGATTAATTGGTTATTTTCCGGGCCAGCCGGCCAGGCTCTACCCGGTGCGGATCACAAGCGCTCTCAACCGAACTACTGGTAATGATAGATAAATTACTCCATACTACAGCCTTCCATACCGTTAGCTATTGAGGCGCTTCCCCACATCATTTTCTCAGATTGCACATCCTTACCCCCCCTCCCCCACGATAAATTATCAAATTGAACGAGCCTGGAAAGGGGAAGACCCTCCATTTTGAGGCAGCATAGCCGTTCAATTACATTATTCGCAGCTATATTCAATAGATACAACTGACTGGGGTTGATATTACAATATCTTCTGCAATATAAATGACTTATAGCAAACGTATAAGTGGCAAGCAGTTTGCAATGTTATTGGGCAGAGAGTTGCTGCTAAAGGAGGATTCCCCATGTCATATGTGAAGAATTATAGCCTCGTATTCCTGCTGGTTATCTCGCTGGCCGGTTGCACCAGCCTCAGCCCTTACACTTACACCGGCGCCGGTGTTGGCGGCGCATTAGGTGCCGGTGCGGGGGCCCTGCTTGATCACAACAATCGCTGGCGCGGCGCCATGGTCGGCGGTTTAATGGGCGGCGCCCTGGGCGGTGCCGCCACGGAACTGGGCCGCCGGGCGGCACAGGATTCTAACCAGCAGCGGGTTTATGGCGCTTATCCGCCTGCCGATCCATATCAATCTACTGACAACGGCGGCTATTATCAATAACCGCAACGCCTTTGGGCCGACGCCCATCGGGGCCGCTGTTTTTCACAATCAAAGGGACCTGCCCGGGTCCCTTTTTTTTGGGGTATCTTCCAGTCTGAAAGAATCTCCTGTTTTGACAAACGCCGTTCTTTATGATAAAAATGCTCTAATTGTTGCGGATGTTGGAGAGCTGGTGGAATCAAATCAAATTGGTTTTCAACCAACTCAGTCTGGCGTTGCCGGAGGCAATCAGCTTGGATCCGAAAGAGTTCGGACCGAGACCATAAAGGAGGCCGCACTATGTTCCGGCTGCAGTTACAGGAGGAACCAGGACCTGTCGATAATCTGGAAGAACGTAACATTGCTTGGGCCGTGGACCAGATCGTGGAGGAGACCCGGCGCGTCTTGGAACGCATCTCTCCCTCGGAGGCCGAGGCCTTCATTCAGGAATTGGAGACAGCCAATCGCATTTTCTTTTTTGGAGCCGGCCGTTCCGGATTTGTGCTCCGCACCTTCTGCATGCGCCTCATGCAGTTGGGATTCAATGTCTTTTACGTCGGGGAAACCATCACCCCCCGGATTCAACCGGGTGATCTGCTCACCGTTATCTCCGGCTCCGGCGAGACCGGCCACACCTGCGGCCTGGTAAAACAGGCCCACCAACGGCAGGCTCGCACGGTCGCTATCACCGCCCACCGGAATTCAACCGCAGGTCAGGTAGCTGATGTCGCCGTCGTCATTCCTGGGGCTACCAAATTAGTATTGGCCCAGGAAGAAGATTCGCATCAATGTCCTGGCAGCCTTTTTGAACAGGCTGCCTTTCTTTTTCTGGAAGCGGTGGTCATGCTCCTCTTCCACCTGAAATTAGGGCGGGATCGCGAGAAGATGTTAGCTCGCCATGCTGATTTGGAATAGTGGCATTCTCCTTACGGCCTGAATACATCGAATATTCGATGTTATCCACCAATCGAAGGCATTTTTGTAAGAGAGGCATGACTATTTAGCCGTTTCCAGTTGAGGCTTTTGCAAAACTTTTGTTATAGGGTTATTGTCATTCTGAGCTTAGCGAAGAATCTAATGTTTCTAGAGGCTTAAGATCATTCAATTCATTCAGGATGATAAAAAAGCTATTTTGCAAAAGGCTCAGTTGATAAATTTCTCAAAACTCTAACCAGAACTCTAGTTCCAAAGGATCAGGTCCTATTTCATCATGGGCATATTCCTACAATTGGCCCTGGATTTCGTAGATTTATCCCGGGCCCTGTTAGTGGCTGAGTCGGCAATGGCGGCTGGCGCCGACTGGCTGGAAGCCGGAACCCCCTTGATCAAAAGCGAGGGGTTGAACGCCGTCCGGGAACTGCGCCGCCGCTTTCCCCATCATTGTATCGTGGCTGATATGAAGATTATGGACGCCGGTCGCATCGAAGTGGAATGCGCCGCCAAAGCCGGGGCCAACCTGGTGGATGTTCTCGGGGCTGCCAGTGATGCCACTATTGCCGAATGCATCCAGGCCGGTAAAAATTATGGGGCCAAGATTGTCGTGGACCTCATCAGCGTCCCCGATCCGGTAACGCGGGCTCGACAGGTAGAGGCCCTCGGTGCTGATTACCTCACCGTCCATGTTGCCATTGACGACCAGATGGTCGGCCGCGACCCCTTTGAGACCCTGCGCCAGGTCAGCCAGGCCGTCCAGATCCCGGTAGGAGTAGCCGGCGGTATCAATTCCGCCACTGCTGCCCAGGCAGTGGCATCCGGGGCCAGCTACATCATCGTTGGCGGCGCCATTACCAAAGCCAAGAATCCCGACCAGGCCACGCGAGAAATCCGCCGAGCTATTGATGAGCAGGTGGTAATCCCGACCACTTTATTTCACCGGGTGGGGGCGGCCCATATTATTGAGGCCTTGAAACAGGTTTCCGCCGCCAATCTGTCCGACGCCCTGCACCGCAGCGGGGTATTGCCGGATATCCGACCGGTTTTCGCCGGCCTCAAAGTAGCCGGCCGGGTCTTAACAGTTCGCACCTATCCGGGGGATTGGGCCAAACCGGTAGAAGCCATCGACCGGGCCGAACCTGGCGACGTCATTGTCATCGACGCCGGGGGCGTCGGCCCTGCCGTCTGGGGAGAGTTGGCGACTCATTCCGCTATCCAGCGCCATGTTGCCGGGGTCGTCATCCACGGAGGTCTCAGAGACGCTGGTGACATTGCGCCGTTGCGCTTCCCCGCCTTTTCCCGCCTGGTCATGCCCAATGCAGGCGAGCCGAAAGGCTTCGGTGAAATCGGCATTCCCATCCGCATCGGCCAGATGACCATAGAGACCGGCGACTGGCTGGTGGGAGACGACGACGGCGTGGTTGTCCTCCCCCAGAAAATTGCCGTAGAGTACGCCAACCGGGCCATGGACGTTTTAGAACGGGAAAATCGCATCCGGGAAGAGATTAAAAGTGGCAAAACCCTGGCCACGGTGACAGAATTATTACGCTGGGAGAAAAAGGTCTCGTGATTGCTATGGGAAACTGAGAGGTCATCCTGTTGAAACCCCTGGATAACTTAGGAAATTTACCGGTCCGGTCAAGATTGGTGCTTTTGCGCTGTTAGCGGCAACGTGGGAGAGTAATTGAGGTGATGGCACAAAATATTATGTCCGACCCACAGGCCGCGGCTCGGAAACGGATGGTCCAGACTCAGCTTGTCTCCCGAGGTATCCGCGATGCGAGGGTGCTTCTGGCTATGAGCAAAGTGCCGCGCCACCTGTTCGTCGAGGAAGCCCTGCAGGGCCAGGCTTACGGAGACTTCCCTCTGCCCATCGGAGAGCAGCAGACCATTTCCCAACCCTATATAGTCGCCCTAATGACCGAGGCGTTGGAGCTTTTAGGAACCGAGAAAGTATTGGAGATCGGCGCCGGTTCCGGTTATCAGGCCGCCATCCTGGCAGAGTTGGCGGCACAGGTTTTCAGCATCGAACGAATACCTGCCTTGGCTTCCCGCGCCCGCCGCAACCTTGAATCCCTGCGGTACTTTAACGTCAAAATTAAGGTGGGCGACGGCACCCTCGGTTGGCCAGAGGAAGCCCCCTTTGACGCCATAATCGTCACTGCGGCCTCACCGGCCATTCCCCAACCCCTCCTCAACCAACTTGCTTTGGGAGGCAGACTGGTAATTCCGGTAGGAGATTGCTATAGCCAGACCCTGACGGTAGTCCGCCAATCCCCCGAAGGTCTGGAATTCGACTACCGCGGTGGCTGCCGCTTTGTCAAACTCATCGGCAGTTACGGCTGGTCAGAATAAGAACGCCACTGCCCTAAGGAGATTCACCCGTCGGTTGTTTTTGCAGGCGGATGCTCCTGAAAATAGGTTTGTAGAACCTCCCGCGCCATTGGCGCTGCCGCCGCCCCCCCGTGACCACCGTGCTCAATGATAACGGCAATGGCTATCTGGCTATCCTGCGCCGGAGCGAAACAGACAAACCAGGCATGATCACCCGTCTTACCCCTGTGCTTGCCGCCTTTTTCCTTGCCTAAGGAGACCACTTGGGAGGTACCGGTTTTTCCTCCCACTTCCACACCCGAAATTTGGGCAGCATGCCCGGTTCCGCCGGGTTCGTGCACCACTCCCCGGCAGGCGCGGCGCACTATCTCCAAATTTTTGGTCGAGGCATTGAGCCGTGAGGCAATCTGCGGTTGACATTCATAGGCAACTTCGCCATCCGGATTGCAGATTCTCTCTACCAGTTGGGGAACGTAAATAATGCCACCGTTTCCCATGGCAGCGGCCACCCGGACCATCTGGATGGGGGTGGCAGTGTTATACCCCTGGCCGATGGCGACCGAAAGGGTTTCTCCTTCATGCCAGGGTTGGTTGAAACGTTGTTTCTTCCAAGCGGAGGAGGGAACCAGACCGGGCTTTTCCGAGTCCAGGTTCAGACCGGAGGGTGACCCCAGACCAAATTTTCTGCTCCATTTAGCAATCCGGTCAACTCCTAATTTGCGCCCCACATTATAGAAATAGATGTCACAGGATTGCACCAAGCCGCGATGCACCTCCACCCCCCCGTGGCCGCCCCGGCGATGACAATGAAAAACATGATTGCCGAACGGCATGGCACCATTGCAATAAAAACGGCTTTTTTCCGTAATAACCTGCTCTTCCAGGCCGGCAAGAGCCATGATGATTTTAAATGTTGAACCTGGGGGATATTGTCCTTTTAGAACCCGATTTTCAAGGGGATGATCTTTGTGGTTTAGCAGTTCCTTCCAATATTCCGGAGAAATGCCCTTAGAGAAGGCATTCTGATCGAATTTCGGCGATGAAGCCAGGGCCAGTATCTTCCCGCTTTGGGGATCCATGGCGACGATAGCCCCCACTTTGTCCTCTAAAGCCGCCTCGGCCGTCTGTTGCAGGCGTGACTCGATGGTCAGATACACGCTGGCCCCAGGACTGGAGGGAGTATACTGCATGAGGCGCAATTCCCGGCCATGGGCGTCCACTTCGATCTGTCGGGCACCCCGTTGGCCGGTGAGATAATCATTACAGGCCAGCTCAATGCCACACTTCCCAACTTCGTCGCCCATCTTATTGCGGGGGAATCTGCCGCTCTTCAACTGGCCTTCGGTAATCTCCCCCAGATAACCGATAACATGGCACGCCAGGGAGTCAGACCGATACTCCCGTTTCGGCTGCATCTGAATAACTACTCCGGAAAGTTCATATCTATATGTTTCCAGCAAGGCCACCTCTTCCCAGGTGAGGTCGCCTTTTATCTTGATGCTGCGGGCCAGGTTATCCGCCTGCGCAGTCATAATCTTGGTTAAGATGTCAAGATAATTCATTTTAAGAATGTGGCCCAGATCCTTGGCCAACTCCTTGGGATCCGGGACATCTTCCAGGATTACCATGGCATCGTAGGACGGCCGGTTGTTTACCAATACCACCCCAGAGCGGTCGTAGATCATCCCCCGCCAGGGAGACAGGTCACGCAGCCGAACCCGGTTGCTCTCAGATTTCTGGATAAATTCATGGCCCCGCACCAGTTGCAGATACCACAGCCGTAAGACCAAAAAACTAAAGAGCAGGGCGACTACCAGGGCGATCACAAACAGTGCCCGGCGGACGTTGTCGTACACTTCCGGAGGCATAGGACCAGCATACCCAAATCCTCGCACTGTTCTGAGGGTGGCGCCCCGGCTTGAAAACCAACCTGTTTTCATAAGTTAACGAATCGGCCTGATCGGCACTAATGATGGTTTAGGGAAAGTACCCGGTCTAAGGTCAAAAATGGTCCGAAGCTTCCTCTCTGCCACTGCCTACGCATCACTAAATATAAAACCGACGTCGCCAGGATTTTTCCAGATAGTTTAATGATGACAGGATGATAGGAGCACCCAAGACTGTTGTCCCGGCCTCGACAGCAAGTTGCCGCCAGAAAGTCTGGTGAAACCCTTCCACCGGTGTGAGGAGGTTTATCAAGGTCAGCATAACCAACATCTGGACCACGAGGATTGCAGCCACTCCAACGATCTGGGGAAGGATATGCTGGAAATTTAAGAATGGACGGAGGGTATACACCCCCACCACTGCCAGCAGCAGCACACCGGCCTGTAACCCCAGGGGCAGGGGGCCGTAACAGTCGGCCATAACCCCGAGGAGCAAGGCCAGGACTGTGGCGATGATAACCTTCTCATGGCTGCTGACAAAAATCACCAGCAAAGTCAGTAAATCCAGGCGAACACCGGCCAACTGGAACAAGACATTCTGGAAATAGACTGAAAAGAGCGATAAGAGAAGATAAAATAATACCATATCTGTGACAATTAAGGCTTGCTCAAAACGGATTGCACCGTTTTGACCAACAAAACTTCGTCCAGCCGGGTAAAGTCAACTGCGGGATCAACCTCTATCTCTTGAAAAATACCAGGGACCTTCTTGTCGATAGCAGCTACCCGGCCTAATAGCATGCCTCGAGGATAAGCTCCCCCCAACCCCGAGGCCAGGATGGCGTCTCCTACCTGGACGTCTTGCTTTTTTTCTACATACCGTAAGAGACAGCGATTGCCACCGGTTCCCGCCAGGATGCCCCGGAGGCGATTGCGTTGTACCAAGGCGTCCACGGCGCAGCTTCTGTCCATCAAAAGCAGTATCTTGGCATAGTTCGGGTAACATTCCACTACCCGACCGACAACGCCAGCAGCGTTAATCACCGGCATTCCCCAGGTAATTCCGTCTTTTTCCCCTTTATCCAAAAAGGCACATTTGAACCAGACGGAAAAATCAAAACCGATTACCCGCGCTCCGGTTACCGGTAAAGCCGCCTGGGTTTTGAACTCCAGTAATTTGCGGAGACGCTCCTGCTCCGAGAGCGCTTCGCGGTAGAGGGTCTCCTGACTCTGCCCCTGGGCCAATTTTTCCCTGAGCCGGTCATTCTCAGCCTGCACATCCACCAGATAAAAGTAACCATGCCAGACGCGGCTGAGCGCCTCCCCGGTACGCGTCAAAAGATCAAAGACCGGAGCCGTCAGATTGACCACCAGATTCTCCAATGGTCTTAAAGGATGGGGATCTCTCAAACTGGCCGATATAAGAACGAAGATGAGAAAAACGGAGAGGCCAAAGATGATAGGGGCCTGAAATCGCCGCCAGAGGTGTAATCCGGTCTTTTTATTCAACCATTACTTCCCTGAGAATATCAATGTTATCCAAGGCTTTGCCGGACCCCAACACTACCGCCGACAGGGGATCGTCCGCAATCTTGATGGGTACCCCAGTCTCCTGGTGCAGCAGGATGTCCAGATGCTTGAGCAAAGCGCCGCCACCGGTGAGATAAATTCCGCGATCGACGATGTCGGCCGCCAGTTCCGGTGGGGTCTGCTCCAAAGCAGTCTTGACGGTATTGATGATGGTGTCAATCTGTTCCTGGATGGCCTCCCGGATTTCATCAGAGTTAATCGTCAAGATCTTGGGAATGCCGGTGACCAGATCTCTCCCTTTGACCTCGATCTCCTCCACCTCCCCGGTGGGATAGGCATTGCCGATGCTGGTTTTGATGATTTCCGCAGTCCTCTCGCCAATCAGCAGGTTGTATTTTCGCTTAATGTACTGCAGGATCGACTCGTCCATCTTATCGCCGCCGGTACGTACGGATTTGGAATACACAATACCAGCCAGAGATATTACGGCCACTTCGCTTGTACCACCGCCGATGTCCACTACCATGTTGCAGGTAGGCTCGGTTATGGGAAGTCCGGCGCCGATAGCCGCCGCCATCGGCTCTTCGATAAGATATACCTCACGCGCCCCGGCTGATTCGGCCGACTCCCGCACTGCCCGCTTCTCCACCGGCGTAATCCCCGAAGGCACGCAGATAATAATCCGGGGCCGGATCAGAGTGCGCCGGTTGTGGACTTTCTGAATAAAATGGCGCAGCATAGCCTCGGTGATCTCGAAATCGGCGATCACCCCGTCCTTCATCGGGCGGATGGCGACAATATTTCCCGGGGTGCGGCCTAACATCATCTTGGCCTCCCGACCGACCGCCAATACTCTACTTCGGTCACGAGCGTTTTTCCTGACCGCTACTACCGAGGGTTCACTCAAAACAATGCCTTTGCCTTTAACATAGACCAACGTGTTGGCGGTGCCCAGATCAATGGCCAGATCATTGGAAAAGACTCCCAAAATCGGGTCTAAAAACATACTATACTCCTTCTACCAGGCTCTCCTGAAGGACTGCAGGCGTGAAACTCGGGGATATAGCGCCGGCATGGAGAGAAATATATCCTGGGTAGGGCTTTCTCCATGAGATTTTTGATAATTTTACTAACTTAAACAGGCTGTTGGTAGATCGCCGGTTGATCTCTGGACGGCTTTGGTTTGTGGCACCGCCAATATCGAGGTCTACCATACGATATACGCCGCGCTCTTTATTTTGCCATGATCCCTGAAAAATTCAATATTAAAATCGCCAACCCGTAAACCGCACCTTTCCATGGGAAACAATTTTGAAGCCTGACCGGGTCAACAGTAAAATCACTTGACTTAATTATTACACTAGAGTTTAGAATCTGCGCATTTTCTTGTTGCCAAATTTTCAACGTACTTCAGCGTCACCGTATGTGGTAACGGTATCAACCAGACGAAATGTCATTAAGAAATGCGAACTTTATGCTGCTTTTTTGCAGGTAGCCATAAAATCCTCGTTGGGCAGCACGAATTTTTGCGATTTTCGATCCCAGCAGGCCCTGATGTTGACAAGTCGAAAATATTGTTGGACTGCTTTGACGATCCAGCCTGCGGTTACGGCTTGCTGCCGACGCCAAGGGATAGGGAAAAGTTGCGCTCCTTTCTGGTCGCCAAGCCAGAGAGCCAGTAACCTTGGCAAGCTGTAACTCAGGGAAATGAGCGTTGTCCAACGGGCCAATGTCTGGCGAGACTGCTGCCAGGCATTGATCAGACCAAAGCTGTGCTTGATCTCGTTGAACATCGGTTCTATCCACCAACGACGGCTGTACAATTTGATCACATTCGCTGCCGTCAAGGTGGGATCGGTAGCCAGCAACAGGGCCCAATTGGTCCATTTTCCGGAATCCTGCAGAAAGCGGCACCAGACTACTCGGCAAATATGTCCTTTTAAGAATCGGACTTTGGCCTGGGCAGTATAGAATTCGAAGCGTCGGGTTTTGCCATACGCCTTGATAGACGCGTGTTGTAAGGGCAGCAAGGTTTTGGCCTTGGCGAAGGTCAATTTCTCTCCATACTTGCGAGGTGCTCCCCGTCGAGGGGAGGATGGCTGGGTGGGCAAGAGATAACATACGGTGTCTCGGCGAACCTGACCAATGACCGTCACTGCCTGATGGATCAGACGGAGCACCAGAGTTTTTTTCATATACCAGGCGTCGAGTAGAAGTCGTATGGCGATGGCTCTTGGCACCCATTGACGAGCTAAAGCCATCAAAACTTGGGCGGCTTTCAGCTTTGATGTGTTTCCCGTAGTTCGTATGAGCCGCCATAACCATGGGAAGGCTGCGGTTCTGCCGGCATATGTTAACACTATGGCTAAAGCCACCCGTAATTGCCCGAAGATGAACGGCGGCCGGTTGGGTCTGTGGGCATGATCGTGATATATCGCTGCCGAAGGAGCTTTTTTCGAGGTTCTGGGCGTCAACATATCGTCTATGACCAGGGTAATGGTGAGACGAGGAAAGTAACGCAACACGAGGACAAGCCATTGGCGGCAAAGGCTTAACCAAGAAAAACCATTGCTCTGTAGGGCCTTGAAGTAATTGCTCCAACTCGTTTTGGCGCACACAGTGAGGATAGCATCGGTGATATGACCAGATCCTGATAAGATGTTGCCAAAGAGCAGTTCGAGTAACGTGGGACGGAGCTTGATAGGCACCGCCTGCCATAGGATAGTGAGCCACTGAGCAAGAACTTGATAGGGGATAAGAAGTTTTGTAGCCATTGAACAACCTCCCGAGAAAAGAATTTTCTTTTCTCGATTGGTCGCCAAAGGCGACCACGCGTTTGCGCGGGTCTGTCAAGCTTTTTTTCGTGGCTGATACATTTTTTTAATCAATCGTAGATTCTAAACTCTAGTTATATATAATAAATATTATTTATTAATAAATGAGTAAGGTTTAATGCCTCATGACCGACCCCAGAGTTCGCTTAAACCAGATGATCGCCAAACTCCAGGCGTACAATTTTCGGATTACGCCCCAGAGTCTGGCGGTACTTAAAATATTAGCAGCCAGCTTAGATCATCCCAGCGTGGAAAGGATTTATGAACAGGTCAAGGCAGTCTTCCCCACTACCAGCCTGGCTACAGTATACAAGACTATTAATCTCCTGAAGGAGGTTAAAGAGGTTTTGGAAGTCCGCGTATCGGCAGGCAACCGTTTTGATGGCAACCGGCCATTCCCTCATCCCCACGTCATCTGCCTCAAATGTAAAAAGATCATTGATCCCGACCTGAGTGGTATACAGGAATTAACGGAGGAAGCCGCTCAAAAGACCGGTTATCGGATAACTGAGCATTGTCTTGATTTCTTCGGTATCTGCCCCGATTGCCAGGCCGAGGAGTAACCCAAGAAAAAATTTTACCCCTATAAAGAAAATTATTATTAATAAATAATAACTGTTATCAATATTATTCTGGCATTATCTTGCATTCTGGAATCGATTTGCATTATCAAACAAATACAAGGAGGATAAACCGATGACTCAAGAGAAAAACAAGTTAACCACTGCCTTTGGCATCCCAGTGTCGAATGATCAAAACAGTCTCACTGCCGGCAGACGCGGACCGGTATTGTTGCAAGATGTGCATCTCCTCGAAAAACTCATGCACTTTGACCGGGAGCGGATTCCGGAACGGGTGGTGCATGCCAAGGGGGCAGGCGCCCACGGTTATTTTGAGGTGACGGCGGATGTTACGAAATACACTAAGGCTAAGTTCCTCAATCAGGTCGGCAAACGCACCGAAGTGTTCGTAAGATTTTCCACGGTGGGAGGCGAGAGGGGCTCTGCCGATGCTGCCCGTGACCCCCGCGGTTTTGCCGTTAAATTCTATACCGAAGAAGGCAATTACGATCTGGCTGGCAACAATACCCCGGTTTTTTTCATCCGGGATCCGCTCAAGTTCCCTGATTTCATTCATACCCAGAAACGGCATCCGGCTACGAACCTGCCGGACGCTGATATGTTTTGGGACTTTCTGTCTCTTACCCCGGAGTCGGTTCACCAGGTCACGATCCTCTTCTCGGATCGGGGCACACCGGCCACCTATCGCCATATGAACGGTTACAGTAGCCACACCTATAAATGGTATAATGCTAAGGGCGAGCATTTTTGGGTGCAGTACCATTTCAAGACTGATCATGGTATCAAAAATCTAACCCTGGCGGAGTCCATCCGGCTTTCCGGAGAAGATCCGAACCATGCCACCCGCGACCTGTATAGCGCTATTGCTCGCGGGGACTATCCATCCTGGACGCTGGAAATGCAGATTCTGACTCCGGAGCAGGCCAATGACTTTAAGTGGGACATATTCGATCTTACCAAGGTTTGGCCGCACGCTGAGGCGCCGCCCATCAGAATCGGCAGACTGGTGCTCAACCGCAATCCGGTGAACTACTTTGCCGAAGTTGAGCAGGCCGCCTTCTCTCCTGCCAATCTTGTCCCGGGGATTGGCGCCTCTCCAGATAAGATGTTGCAGGCCCGGTTGCTTTCCTATCACGACACCCACATTCACCGGCTGGGTCCTAACTATCATCTCATACCGGTGAATGCGCCGAAAAATGCACCCGAGCGCAGCTATCAGCGGGACGGTTTCATGCGGGTGGATGACAACGGCGGCGGCGGTCCCAACTACTGGCCTAACAGTTTCGGCGGACCGGCACCGGACCCCGCCACAGAGGAGCCACCCTTCGAGGTGGGAGGCCTGGCCGGGCGTTATCCTTATAGATTCCCCAATGACGACTTCGTACAGGCCGGCAATCTGTATCGCAAGGTCATGACCGATACCGACCGGGATCACCTTGTCGGCAATATCGTAGCACATCTGGGCAATGCTCAGAAAAGGATTCAATACCGTCAGGCGGCCATCTTTTTTAAGGCCAACCCGGATTACGGTCGCCGAGTAGCCGAGGGTCTAAAGCTGGACGTGTCCGAATTGGAGCGCTTGGCCGGTATGACCCAGGAGGATCGGGCCAAGGCCACTGATCAAGGGACATACTCTTGATCTTGCGCAAGTCCTGAGAGATTACTATTATAAACTTATGGCCACATAGTTTTTATGCTTTTCATCACTTTGGGAGAAAAGCAGAAAAAATGGTACCGGCAATCGTGGCATCGGCTCGCAATTCGTTCTCTAACATCTTTCTTCGGAGGGATTGGAATTCCCCGCCCCGCCTCGGGACCGAAAGAGATTATTCCTGAGAACGATTTTATTTCAATCAGTTCAATACAGGAGGCAATCATGGGAGAGGAAATCAAACTCGGCTGCGCCCGACCAACCGGCGGCCCGGTCGGGGAAAGCATCGATGAGCCAGACACCCAAACTACAACACCTAAAAAGGAGGTCGCAGCCATGATCAAAGTCGGGAAAAAAGCTCCGGATTTTGTGGCGCCGGGATACCACCAAGGGCAATTTACTTCAGTAAGACTCTCAGAATACCTGGGCAAATGGGTTGTATTGTGTTTTTATCCCGGTGATTTTACGTTTGTCTGAGCAACCGAAATTGCGGCAGTTGCCGCAAAATATGCAGAATTTCAGAAACTCGGCGTCGAAATCTTATCGATGAGCATCGACAGTGTTTTCGTGCAAAAGATGTGGAATGACGATGAGCTGAGCAAAATGGTGGAAGGGGGCATTCCTTTCCCTATGCTCTCTGATGCCGGTGGCAACGTTGGTAAGGCCTATGGGGTATTTGATGAGGAAGCCGGGGTAGAGACCCGGGGTCGGTTTATTATTGATCCGGAGGGTGTAGTTCAGGGTTTTGAAGTACTTTCACCCCCCGTCGGCCGCAATATTATGGAATCACTCCGACAGATACAAGCCTTCCAACGCGTCAGAGACTCAAAGGGAACCGAGGCAACTCCCTCCGGTTGGAAGAAAGGCAAGATGACGCTCAAACCCGGGATTGATCTGGTGGGTAAAATCTGGACGGTTTGGAAAACGGATATGGCCTTCGACTAATATTTCTTTCTCTCCCAAAAGGAAAGCGGCAACAGAACCGATAGTATCATCCATTTCCAAAATCACGTATCAGAACATCAAAGGAGTGCCAGTCTGTTGGCACTCCTTCATTATTTTACAACCTAATCGGCAGAATCAAGTTCCGATGATCTCTTTAAGTTCCTCAGATGATTATTCCTTAGGAGGCAAGGGCTTATAACTGCAGGTTAAAATGGTTGCCTTGAATTATACCCGGTATTATTGTAAAATAGAGATAGCTTTAAGTTTCGAGCTGCGATTCCGAGTCTAACAGATAATACGCATGTTAGGCTGTTTGTAGGAAACCTATATTATGGCAATCTTAGAAATTCAAACCTATCCTGAATCGGTCCTAAAGGAAAAGGCCCTGCCGGTTACGGAAATTACAGAAGATATTCAACGCCTGATTGATGACATGGCCGCCACCATGTATAATGCTCCAGGCATCGGTCTGGCAGCTAATCAGGTGGGCGCCCTGCAACGAGTGATCATTTTTGACATCACCCCCAAAAATGAGGGCCGCAAACTTAACGTGCTGATTAATCCAGAGATCATTGCCGCGGAAGGCGCCCAGGTATATCAGGAAGCCTGCCTGTCGGTATTAGATTATGCTGCCGATGTCCGACGCAAGGCCCGCGTCTTGGCAACCGGATTGGATCGGAACGGCAAGGAGGTACGGATCGAAGCGGAAGATCTTTTAGCGGTGGTGTTGCAACATGAGATCGATCACTTGGATGGCATCCTCTTCATTGATCGCATCAGCCGCTTAAAACGAAACCTCTATAAAAGACAGCTCCAGAAAAAACTCAAAAAATGAGCCGGCCCCTGCGTCTGGTCTTCATGGGTACCCCTGACTTTGCTCTGTCCAGCTTTAGGACCGTCTTGGCAGGCGGTTTTAAGGTGGCTGCCGTGGCCACCCAACCTGACCGCCCCCGGGGGCGAGGCCAGCGGGTCACCTCTTCGCCGGTGAAAATTGAGGCCGCCAGTCAGGGGATCCCGGTATGGCAACCCCGGCAGAGAGGCCAGGCTGATATCATCCCCGATATGCAACGGTTACAGCCGGACCTGATCCTGGTTGCAGCTTTCGGGCAGATGTTGTCTGCGGAAATACTGGCCATTCCCTCCCTCGGGGTCCTGAACGTGCATCCCTCGCTGCTGCCCCTTTATCGGGGTGCGGCTCCCATTAATTGGGCCATAATCCGGGGAGACACCCTCACGGGGGTAAGTATCATGTGGATGACCCAAGAAATGGACGCTGGTGATATTTTTTTACAGGAGACTGAGCCGATTCACGAGGATGACACTGCCGGAACCTTGGGAAGCCGTTTAGCCAACCGAGGTGGTCGCCTGTTAGTCAAGGCCCTGCACGCCGTTGAGCGGGGGAAAATTATTAAAATACCCCAGCGATCCGAGGGAGTTGTCTATGCCCCGGCTTTGACCAAAGAGATGCAACTCCTCAATTTTGGCCGTCCGGCCCTGGAGCTCCAACGATTGATTCGAGGTCTGGACCCTAAACCCGGGGCACTGACCTATCTGCACCATAAAGTCCTCAAGGTTTTCCGGCCGGCATTGGCAGCACCCCGCCCCCACCTGCCGCTACCGGGAACCGTCATTCAGGTAAGCGCCGCAGGAGCTGAAGTTGCCTGCGGGGATGGCAGCTTATGGCTTCAAGAATTGCAGCCGGCCGGCGGCCGCCGGTTGTCGGCGCTGGAATTTTCTCGGGGACGCCGCCTGATCAACGAGCGGTTAGGGTAGTCGAAAATGGAAAAGATACCCGCCATCGAAACGCAACCGTTAATCCTTGACGGGGGTAATTCAATCCGCCCCCAAAAGCGTATTTTTATCGGTCTGCTGGTCGCCACCTGCCTGATATTGGCCCCTCTCCTGGCGTTGCTGTGGTATGTCCCGTTCGTCGGTTTCACCAATATCCACCCCTATCTGCCGTTAATCCTGGGGATCGTTTTCGGTGCCTTCGTCATACTGGTTTTTAGCGGCGTTTTCCTGCTGATCCTGACGATCATGCTGGGCCGCGATCTCTTCATTTCCAAAAGACTCCGGGGGATTATCGTTAAAATCGTTTTTCCGTTGCTGATCGGTGTCGGCCGACTCTTTGGCGTCAGTAAAGCACAGGTACAGCGGTCATTCATTGAAATTAACAACCAACTGGTACTGGCTCAAAAAATTAAAACCACGCCAGACAAGATACTGTTATTGATGCCTCATTGCCTGCAATTTCATGACTGCCCGGTTAGGATCACCGGCAGGGTGGAGAACTGCAAACGTTGCGGCAAATGCCATATCAAGGGCCTTTTGGAAATTTCGGAAAAATATCAGGTCGGTCTAGCAGTGGCCACCGGGGGTACCATTGCTCGGCGGATTATTGTAGAGCGCCGTCCCAAGGTGATTATTGCGGTGGCCTGCGAACGCGACCTGACCAGCGGCCTGAAAGACAGCTATCCCCTGCCCGTCTACGGCATCTTAAACCACCGGCCGCACGGACCCTGTTATGATACTGAAGTTGACCTGAAACGGGTCGAACAGGCGGTGCAGGTTTTCTTACCGACCCCGGAATCGGCCAAGCCCTCCTCCGAGGCCAGCCCCTGAGCTCCCGTACATATCGTATCTCGAGAAGTACCCAAGCCGATCCTGCCGTGCGCGGTCTGGCGGTGGAGATTATCTCCATCTGGCAAAAAACCAATGTTCCGGGGGGTGCTCCGGGACCGTTCCTGGACGCCCTGATTGAACAGACCCTCAGCGATCATCCCCGCCTCTCCCACCCCGATCGGGCCCTGCTGCGCGAACTGGTCACCGGCGTCTTGCGCTGGCGGGGGCGGCTGGATTATGCCATCGGCCAAGTTTCCCACCAACCGGTAAATAAGCTCCATCCACTGGTGCTGAACCTCCTGCGGTTAACAACCTATCAACTCCTCTTTTTGGACCGCATCCCGGCTTCGGCAGCGGTTAATGAGTCAGTGAAGCTCGCCAAAATCCACCGACTCCCCCCGGCCTTAATCGGTTTCGTTAATGCTGCAGCCCGCAAGTTGGCCACGGCACTTCCCGATCTTCCCCTCCCCGATCCGGAAATCGAGCCGGTGACGGCCCTGGCCGTCGCCACCTCCCACCCGGAATGGCTGGCGGCTCGTTGGCTCGAACGTTTAGGACCGGAGGCAGCCTGGAAGCGAGCTCAGGCCAACAATCTCCACCCGCCTCTGTCCATCCGGGTCAATACGGCCCTGATCAGTCCGGCCACCCTGCAAGTCGTTCTTCAGACCGAAGGCATTGCGACCGAATCCGGCCGTTTCTCGCCGGTGGGTCTGACCATCTGCTCGCTAAAGCAATCCCCCTTCAATCTGCCCTCATATCAGCGGGGGTTATGGCTTTTCCAAGATGAAGCGGCCCAATTGGCCACCCTGCTGCTGCAGCCCCAACCGGGTCACGGGATTCTCGAGATCGGCGCCGGCCGCGGCGGCAAAACGACGCATCTGGCCCAGCTCCTGAGGGGAAAGGGACGTATTCTGGCGGTGGACCATAGTCTGGAGCGGATGGCGGCTTTGAACCGCAGCAGGCAGCGCTTGGGCCTAACCGGAGTTGATCTGCTCTTAACGGACGCCACCCTCTCCCTGCCAATACAACCCGAGCACCGATTCGATCGGATATTGATCGATGCACCGTGCTCCGGATTGGGAGTGCTGCGCCGCCACCCTGAACTGCGTTGGCGGCGGCAACCGGGGGATTTGGACCGTTTTGCCCGCCTGCAGGCGGCTCTGCTGCGACAAGCCGCCCCCTATATGCGCCCAGGTGGACTTTTGCTCTACATCACCTGCACCACTGAACCGGAGGAAAACGAATCCGTAATGGCTGCTTTTCTCCGCTCACACCCAGATTTTGCCCTGCACCCCGGCCCCGTCAGCGACGCTCCCGAAATAACCCCTTTCATCGATGCCGATGGGTATTTTCGAACCCTGCCGGAGCGGCATGATCTGGACGGCTTCTTTGCCGCCCTGTTAGCCAAGGAGAGGTGAGTCAGAAAATTAATTGGCGGACTATACTTGTTTCTCGCCGTTCGTAGTATAATAATGTTTAAGTTTCGAGTTTCGAGTTTCGAGTTAATAAGAAAACAACTTCTGCACAGGCTGGAAGCCTGCGCCACCGGCAAGGGGTTTTCAAGGTTTTGGTTTTTTTAGAAAACGGCAATTAGCATATGAAATCATTATTTCTCAGAGTGATGCAAGTGACATGAAAGATTTTTTCTATCCCAAATCTGTGGCTGTGGTGGGCGTCTCGGAAGACCCCGACAATCTCGGACGCAATATTGTCAACAATCTGTTGGAGTTTAGATTCCCTGGAGCCATCTTCCCGGTCGGTCCCAGGGGCGGTCAGGCCTTTGATCTTAAGATTTACCCTTCCCTTCTGGATTTACCGACCTCACCCGATCTCGTCGCCGTCCTGGCGCCAGCCCGGGTGGTGCCGAACATCTTAGATGACTGTGGCCGCCTGGGGGTCAAGCGTGTGGTGGTGGAATCCGGCGGGTTTTCGGAGTTGGGCGAAGAAGGCCATCGTTTAGAAGAACAGGTGCAACAGAGACTCAGAGATCATCAGATCCGGATGGTTGGCCCAAACGGCTTGGGCATTATCAACCTTGAAATCGGCCTCTGCCTGCCCTTTATGAGTCTGCCGGGCAAACCGCGGTTGGGCGGTGTCTCCCTCGTGTGCCAAAGCGGTGGCGTCGGCGGCAACGTCATTGCCTGGCTGGCCCAATCCGGTCTCGGAATGAACAAATTTGTCAGCGTCGGCAATAAACTGGATATCAGTGAGAATGACATCCTCAGTTTTCTCTTGAACGACCCTGGTACTAAACTGATCTACCTGTACATGGAAGACTTGGCCGATGGACGTCGCCTGATGGAGTTGGGCCGGCAGGCCAAAAAACCCATCCTGCTGCACAAGGCCAATATCGGGGGACTGAGCGCTGATATTGCCCGTAGCCATACCGCCTCCCTGGCGGTGGACGACGAAGTGGTTACCGCCGCCTGCTGCCAATCCGGCATCCTGCGGGTACATAGCCGGAATGAGTTTCTGCACGCGGCGATTGCCCTGCTGCAACCACCCCTCAAGGGGGACCGGTTGGTGGTGTTGTCCCGCTCCGGCGGCGAGGCCGTCGTGGTCGCCGATGCCTGCCAGAAGGCCGGTTTTCAATTGCCACCATTGTCGGAAGAGATCCGCCAACTCATCCAGAGCCGCTCTCGCGCCGGGGTGATCAAACCGATGAACCCGCTCGATCTGGGTGACATTTTCGACTTTACCCTATATCAAGATGTTACCGCGGCTTTCTGCCGGGATCCCGAGATTGATGCAATTATCTTTAATTACGGGCCTATCAATGAGGCCGAGCAGGAGCAGGCCCGAGCCATGGCCAAAAACCTCATCGAGGTAGCCCGGCGACATCAAAAACCCCTGTTAATCACCGTCATCGGCAACCTGGAGGAACGCCTTTTCTTCCAACATGAGTTGGGAGAGCCGGTTTTTTCTTTTCCTGGAGAGGCCATTCGGGCCCTGAGTCTGGCCCGCAGTTATACTATCTGTCAGTTGTTGCCGCCCCTCGCCGCAGCCCCGGAAATCTCTTCCCTGCCCGCCGTCGACCGGGTATTATCTCCTTATCTGGACACCCCCGGGCCATTACCCCTGACAATCGCCTTGGAGGTCATCCAAACCTTGGGCATCCGTTTACCGATGTGGCATCAGGTGACCTCGGCCGCCGAGGCGGAGTCAGCCGCGGCCGCGCTGGGCGCGCCCGCCTGTCTGAAACTCGTGGCGCCCAGCGCCTTGCACAAATCCGACCTGGGCGGTGTCTTGCTTAATCTGCCCTCACCCCAGGCCGCGCGAGAGGGCTTTTTGAATCTGCAACAGGTCGCTATATCCCGCCTGCCAGACGGCGAAAAATGGCAGGTGCTGGTCATGCCCTATATCGAGGGTGGATTCGAAGTTATCCTGGGCGCCAAACGGGACCGCGCCTTTGGACCCATGATCTTGTTTGGCGCTGGTGGCATCTGGGTGGAAGTTTTAGAAGATGTCGCCATGCGGCTGGCTCCGCTAAACCTGACCACCGCCCAGGAACTCATTGCTGAAACCAAGGTCTACAAAATCCTGCAGGGCCGCCGCGGCCAACCGCCTCTGGATATTGATTCCCTGGCCCAAAACCTGGTCCTGCTTTCCGCCCTGATGATGCATTGCCCCCAAATCCAGGAGGTCGATCTCAACCCTGTCCTGGTCTTCCCTCAAGGCCAGGGGACCATCGCCCTGGATGCCCGGATCATTATAAGCAACTGAGGGTATAAAACGGGAGTGGTCAATGGTCGGTAAAAACTACCTTCACTCCCCACTGACCGCTGACCACTCCCACAGGCGGGCTGCGCTACGCTTTCCCGCTCTACCGGTGTTTTTATTCAGCCCTCAGGACTTATATAAAAACAGTGAGCCGTGAGCCGTGAGCCGTGAGCAGCAAAAACATTATTGTGAGCAGCCGCCACGATTCTGTTTTTATGCTTCGTTGTGTTCGGGAGAGCATGTGAACTTGTATAAAAACAGAATGTATTTGTAGGGTGGGCAATGCCCACTACGCCACTACGCCTTTACGCCTCTGTTTTTATGCTTCGTTGTGTTCTTGAGAACATGTGGACTTATATAAAAACAGTGAGCCGTGAGCCGTGAGCCGTGAGCAGCAAAAACATTATTGTGAGCAGCCGCCACGATTCTGTTTTTATGCTTCGTTGTGTTCTTGAGAACATGTGGACTTATATAAAAACAGGTTATAGGTAAGGGGTAATGACTCCTGGCAATCCGTTGGAAGTCGACTGTTTTTATGCTTCGTTGTGTTCTTGAGAACATGTGAACTTGTGTAAATCCGGCTTCGCCTCCAGTCTCCGGCGCACATACCAATCAATCTGACGGCAGATTCCTCTGATTACCTGTACTTCCACCGCTCGCAGACCGTGGCGGGAAAAAAAACGCCTGAGGCGCATCATCCAGTGCTGCGGATTCTGATGTCCGATATAATTTATTTTAATGAGGGTGTCCTGCAGGTCGGCGTACATAGCTTCCAGCTCCCAGGAGTTTGCCAAACGGGGGGTAAATCGATCGCGCTGATCCTGACGGGCCAGGAAGATCTCGTAGGCAACGAGCAGAACCGCCTGGGCCAGGTTGAGAGAACGGAAAGCGGCAGTCGGAATGGTCACCAAAGCATGGCAGAAAGCCAGCTCTTCGTTGGTCAGCCCCCAATTTTCCGGACCAAACAGCAGGGCAATCCGATTGTGATATGATAAAGGAATGAGCTGCTGGGCTATATCACGGGGCGTCACCGGACTCTGGCGCACGTTGCCCCCGATGCGGGCGGTGGTACCGACAATAAAATGGAAAGGCCCCAGTGCCGTACCGAGATCGTGATACACGACCAGGTTATGAATCAACTCGGCGGCGCTGCCGGTGGCCATCTTCAACATCCGCTCCTGGTCCAGGACTTCGGGCTGCACTACTATCAGGCGGGACAACCCCATATTACATGCGGCTCGGGCACTGGCACCGATGTTTTCCGGCGACCGGGGTTTGTGGAGGATAACGGCCAGATTTTCCAGTCTTATCCGACGCAGGGGTACGGACTCAATATCCGGATGGTGCAATGCATTTTCTTTCATAGTATCGGCAATGGCGCATAGTCAAGAACCCTTCGGCGCCATATTTCCCTTTTCCACACAAGATATCAGGAGCCCGATGTATGCGAATCGATTCTTATGAATTTGGCCGGATCGTGGTGGAGGGCCAAAGCTTTAGCCAAGATATTATCCTGTTGCCGGACGGGATTCAAGACTCCTGGTGGCGGCAGGAGAGTCATCTGGTGCAGCTCCAGGACGTGGCAGCGGCCCTGGCCTCCAAGCCGGAAGTGTTCATTGTCGGCCAGGGCCAACCGGGGAAGATGCGAGTAGACGAGGCGCTAAAGCAGTATCTGCGGCAAAACCAGATCGAATTACTCGAAATGCCTACTAAAACAGCCTGCGCCACCTATAACGAACTATCGCCCCGCCGCAAGGTAGTAGCAGCGCTGCATCTCACCTGTTGAGAATGAGAGACACCGGGCAATGATCAAGGAGCCCGGCGTCGGCAACTGTAAGATTACAAAAAAAGCATGGCCCGCTACAGCGTCGCCATCACCCGTTTATGCTTTTCCAACAAAGGCTCAAACTGTTGGTTGAGTTGTGCCTCGAAGGTACGCCACTGCTCCTGAAACTGGGGAAGTTGCTCGGCATCGATAGTCAAAGAGCGGTGCATCTGGTTCTCCAGAGTACGTTTGACGCCCTCTAGTTGCGAATTGAATTGGGCTTTTAATTGCTGCAGGGCATTCTGGCGCACCTGCTCATAACCCTGAAATACCTGACCGACTTCCTGAAGCTGACGCTGCATGGCCTTCTTATCCCGAGCCACCTGGATTAGGCCTACCTGGGCGCGTTTATTGGCGGGATCAATGACCCCGGTACGAGGCAGGGTAATATTGCGCAGTAAAATCTCTTTGACGGCTTCAGTC
This sequence comes from Desulfobacca acetoxidans DSM 11109, assembly GCF_000195295.1. NCBI lineage: Bacteria > Pseudomonadati > Thermodesulfobacteriota > Desulfobaccia > Desulfobaccales > Desulfobaccaceae > Desulfobacca > Desulfobacca acetoxidans. The sequence goes on along the minus strand of NC_015388.1, from coordinate 1,339,630 downwards.
ATCACTGCCTGAGCTTCGGGAGAAAATTTTTTCAACTCCGGCGCTAGTTCGATCTTTTCCCACAAGAACTCGCCGGTCAAATGACGCGCCTGCTCCCGCCATTTGACCTCCTGCAGCTCTTGTTGGGAGGCCTTGCCGAATTGCGCGGCTTTTTCCAGGGCCAGTTCCAAAGTGCTTTTGATTTCAGCCATACGTGCATCCTTTTTGGGCGATTGACAGAAAAAAAAGAGCAAGGCGCCAAGTCCTTGCTCATCTATGGGGTTGCCATCGGCAGTTTATCAGGCGTCTGATTTTTGAGCCGGTCCCGCCGCAGAAGGCGCCTCAGCTTTCTTCTCAACGGAGGAAGATTCGCTGCTCGAGGGGGCGCTGCCAGGTTTGGCATGGCCATAGTCACTGACATACCAACCGCCGCCTTTCAGATGAAAAGAGCTGTGCGATATGATTCTGCTGAGCTTGCCGCCGCAGTGTTTGCAGGTGGTCAGAGGACCGTCGGTAAATTTCTGCCACTCCTCGATAACCTGACCACAAACGTCACACTGATACTCATAGATGGGCATGGTTCAAAAACCTCCTTCATAAAAACAAGGGTATAATGAAAGGCATCCGGTACGCCGGTCCCGCCCTGGTGCCTTGTGCATCCTTAGGTTTATACTAACAACTATTGTAATATAAAGTAATATCCCGAATTTTCGGCGACCTTAGCGGCACCAGGATCTCTTGAGTCAAGGAGTGTACCCTTTTCTCTTCGAGTTTTCTTTCCTCTGCCGTTGCCTCAAAAAGATGGTGGAAGTAGCTGAATCGGACGATGTGCACCAGTTCATGCGTGATCACGTAGATCATAAGCGGCAGCAGAAGCAACGTGGTTTCTTTTTCCAGGGTTTTTAGGATGTTATGATCCTGTAGACAGATCCGATAGAGATCGAACTGGGCTGACTTGAGCTCTCGCCCCGGCAGGCAACAGGTGTATTTGGCTAATTGAGCCAGGGCATGGGTCGATATCTCTTCGTCCCATAAGGATTCCAGAGTCAGAATATCATACCGGGAGCGTCGCCATTGACTCGATGACAGCTTAAAAAAATCACTCGTCACCTCTTCGGCGATCAACACCGCTTCTTGAATGGTCGATTTATCCGAACCGGTAAATTGTCGACGAGCCATAGGCACCCGCCCGTATCTTTCTCTAACTAAATTTATCACTACGCCTTGCTTTGTCAATCCCTTTCTGTTACAAAATTCTCAGGAATTCAAGACAATAAGGATAATTATGCGACAGCGGCAGCAACGTCAGGAGTCCTTGGCCAGGCTTTTAAGGTATATCCTCTGCCATCACCCCGACGAATTCGGTCTGGTTTTAGACAAATCCGGCCGTCTGGCCGTAAAAGAACTTCTCCGGGCTTTGGGCCAAGAAGAGGGATGGAGGTTCGTCAGGCGCTCGCATCTGGAGGAGGTAGTGAACCTGATAAATCCGGGCGATTTTGAATTGGATCAGACCTACATCCGGGCCCTGCATCCGCAGCCGGCCGAACTGCGTTCTCAGGAGGCAGCCTGGCCGCCACCGCTTCTGTATCGGGCCATTACGGCCAATTCGCATCACGCGGTCGCCGAGCGCGGGCTTCAGCCACCGTCGGGTGGCGAACTCGTATTGGCCGATAATCAGGAGTTGGCCAAACGTTTGGGCCAGCGCCGTGATCCCCAGGCCATCATGGTGATTGTTCAGGCCCAAGCTGCAGCCAAGCGAGGGGTGAACTTTTTTTCTTACGGCCCGAAGCTTTATCTGAGCGACGCCATTGCACCAGAGTATCTACAACTGCCTCCGACCCCGAAAAAACCAGTAGTCAAACCAGCGGCAGCTGATAAGAAGCCCCCGGCTCCCCCTGCCCCCGGCGCCATCTGGCTCAATATCCAAGGCGAGCCGATAAAACCCTGGAAAGAAAAAGGCCGCCAGAAAGACCCAGGCTGGAAAAAAGCCGCAAGGACCCAGCGTCGGCAGAAGACCAAGAAATAAAATTGCTCGGACTCCAACCGACACCGAGAGATACCCAATTTTTTACAATCTCCCGATGAAGATCAAAGATCTATCGAATCTATCGACCCCGGAATCTAAGTCCCATACCTTGGACGCCATCATTATAGTGGGGGCGCTTGTCGGTCGGGACGGGCATCCGGGGCGGGTTGCCCGTTTTCGATTGCATCACGCCCTCCCCCTGGTAGTAGAAACGTACCCGGAAAGCTGGGTGGTAATCACCGGCGGCCTGTGGCCGGGCCGTCCCGCCACCGAAGCCCGGGCCATGGCCGATTGGGCCTTAGGTCAAGCAGTCCGGCATTGGGGAGAAGCGTGTGGCAGGAAACTGGAGCAGCGACTTATTCTCGAGGAGGTCAGTCTGAGCACGGTAGAATCAGCCCGCCATACCGCAGTGCTGCTGCAGCAACGGGGACTTATGGCCGCCGGCCTAGTCACGGACGAATTGCATATGCCTCGCGCCGCCTATCTCTTCCGACGGAGCTTCCGGGCTCGCCGGCTCACTATCCGCCTCCTGCCGGCCAGGGGGCTGCTGGTCGATTATTGGCAGCGGCGGCGTTATGTGCGACTGACCAAATTTATCCTGCGGGAGGGGGGCGCCTGGATGAAACTGTGGGGACGGGGGATCCTGGGTCACGAACAACTCTGATGAAGCAAATGAACGTTTCTGGTTTTCGGTCAGAAGATGAGTTTCGAATTTTGAATTCCGAGTTTCGAGATTATGAAATGACTGCGGCACAGGCCAGCAAGCCTGCACCCCCAGCAGAATGACAATAATACCAAAACAAGATTTTTGCAAGAGCTGCAAAAATGGAGAAGGATTTTCGATTCAATTGATCCCTGAATCCGCCGACGCCACCCCTTTTTTACCCGTAGCAGTCATAACCGGCCCTACTGCGGTGGGTAAGACTGCCTTGGCCCTGCAAGTAGCCCAAGAATTGGGAGCAGAGATTGTCAGCGCCGATTCCCTTCAGGTCTATCGGGAGCTGGATATCGGCAGCGCCAAGCCCACCCAGGAAGAGCGAGCCCTGACACCCCATCACTTGATAGATGTGGTCTTCCCGGATGAAGATTTTGATGCTGCGGCTTACTGCCGCCGCGGACGCCGCGTCCTGGCGGAGCTCCACGCCCGCCGCGTCCCCCCACTGGTGGTAGGGGGAACCGGCCTCTATATCCGGGCCCTGCTCTACGGCATCTTTAATGACGGCGTGCAGGACAAAACCATTCGCCAGCACCTGCAGGAGGAGTTGGCTATCCAAGGTCTACCGGTTTTGTATGACCGCCTCCGCCTTTTGGACCCGGAAACCGCCCAACGGTTGCATCCTCACGACGCTTTTCGCATCCAACGCGCCCTCGAGGTCATAGCCGCTACTGGCCAAAAAATGTCAGAGTTGCGGCAACGGCATCGTTTTGCCAATAATCCTTACCGCGTTCTGAAGATCGCCTTAGTCCGCCCTCGGGAAGAACTCTATGCCCGCATCGATTGCCGAGTGGAGGCAATGTTGGCTTCCGGGTTGGTTGCCGAGGTGCAGGACCTTCTGAAACGCTACTCCCCTCGGCTTAAGTCCCTTCAGTCACTGGGCTATCGGCATATCGGGGGATTTCTCCAAGGCTACCTTTCCTGGGAAGAAGCTGTGGCGCAGCTTAAGCGCGACACCCGGCGCTACGCCAAGCGCCAGTTGACCTGGCTGCGCAGCGAGCCGGATATACATCTGCTGGAGCCCTCTCAGATTTCGGCTGCTTTGAAACGGCTGGACCTTTTTTTCGGCTCATGGAGCTGTTGTTAGCCTGAAATAGAACCGATGTTTCTCTTATAAATTGGCATGTCCTGGTGATCACAACGAAGCATGAACACAGAACCGTGGTAGCTGCTCACAATAATGTTTTTTCTACTCACTGCTCACTGTTTTCATGTAAATCTTTTCTCATCGACCATGTCAAACAGATGCGGCGGCCACGGGCCGCCCTATCACATTATCGATAATTTATCGGCAATTTACTCATAGGGCGGGCCGCGCCCGCCGTCTTTAAGAGCACTGTTTTCATAAAAAGCAGAATATGATACATAACCGATGTTGAGGGCGAACACAAAGATCGCGCCGACGTGTAACTAATTCGCAGTTTGTGGGTAATAGAGTAAGGAATCTGGTTCGTGGAACAGGAGCCTCCATATATTAATTCCCGTCTGACCGTGCCCAATGTCATCACCATGATACGCATCCTGGCCACGCCGTTGTTTGTAATTTTTCTGCTGCAAGGCGTTTATGATCGGGCAATGATCATTTTTGTCTTAGCCGGCTTGAGCGACCTGATCGACGGTTATATTGCCCGTAATTTTAAACAGAAGTCACCGCTCGGGGCCCACCTGGATCCTTTGGCGGACAAGTTGTTAATAACCTCCAGTTTCCTTGTGCTGGGTTATTTTCACAAGGTTCCGGCCTGGCTGGCAATCATTGTCATCAGCCGCGATATAGTCATAGTAGGTGGCATCATCGCCCTTAAACTCTTTGATGTGACCGTGCGCATCGAACCGGCCCGAGTAAGCAAATGGGCCACCGTCTTTCAGATTTTTACAGTTTTTTTAGCCATTCTGGGAGAATTGTGGCCTTACCCCCGCTGGGTGCTGGTGGGATGCGGTTGGGTAACCGCTTATTTTACAGTAGCCTCAGGCATCCATTATCTCATGCGGGGTTTGCGTCTGCTCAATGAACATGGTAAAAAAACGGCTGATTTAGGACAGAGCTAATGGCTGAGGTTATTGAGCTTGAGCAGTTCCGTCGCAAATTGGCTGCAGATCACGGTTTCCGCACCTGGCTGACCAGATTTCGCGAGCAATTCGGCCCTCAAACGCGCCTAGGTGATCTGAGCGACCGTACTCTCTTGTTTCTGGCTACACCCGGAGAGGAAAATCTCTGCGTCATCTTTGATCTGGTTATGGGAGCCAAGGGATGGGGCACGTCGACCCGCTTTATCCTAAACGATCTGGACAGCCAGACAAAACAGTGTGTTTTAGACCTTTCTTTGCGTCTGCTAGATTATTTCCGCTTTGAGATGCTCCGGCGGCTGGGCTGGGTGGAATCCCCTCCAAAAGCTGAGCAACCGCTGGTCGCCTTGCTCGACATAGTCGCCAAGGCTTCCGCAGCACAGGCCATTCAGACCCCCCCCTTGGCGCCGGGTTACCCCGCTTATGGCGAGTATGAGAAACTTATCCCCAGCGACCGCGCCATTTTTATCCGGCGATTGATTCCCCAGGCCCTGAAGGAATTCCGCCAGCGCCTGGAATCAGCCCAGAATTCCTGAATTTTTCTGCAAAAGTCCGAACCGCAATTTTCTAGAGGATGATAAGAGAGAGTAGATCAAGAAATGGTGGGCGGTGCGCACCCTACAGCACTCAGTGGACGCTGGCTGGCTGCGGTTGTTGGGCAATACTTCTGCCCCCCAGACCCTGAACGGCGGTATCCTGCAAGCCAAGGAATCTCCGGTTTGGAGGCATCAGCCGCACCGCCAGGGCAACAACCAGCGGCAACCAGCTTCATCTGGCAGCTGAGACCGGTTATGATTTTAAGGCGGGAGCTGTCATCGCCGGCCCGAAGCTGTCGCTGCACTATGTTGATCTCCAGACCCGCACATTTACCGAAAGTATTGCCGGGGCCCTGAATCTTACCGTGGCCCGACAGTCGGCGGCGTCACTGCAGACCGGATTGGGAGGACGTCTGGCCTACACTACCAAAATCGGCTCCGTGCCCCTGACGCCCCAAGTATATGCCGTCTGGCAGCATGAATATTCCGACCGCAGCCGGGGATTGAATGCCAGCCTGGCCCAGAGTAGTGTCCCTTTCATTTTTCGGACTGACGCTCCCCAACGGGACTTCGCCGTCCTCGGGGTGGAGGTGGCGGCCCGTTGTTCCAAGCGATTCACCGCCAGGGTCGGCTACAATGCCGAAGTCGGTCGGGGAGGCAGTTTTTATCAGGGGGTAACGGCAGGACTGCGGGTGGAGTTTTAAGGAACCGGCAGGTCTATTGTCTCTTAAATTGGCATGTTCTGGTAATCACAACAAAGCATGAAAACAGAACCGTGGCGGCTGTTCACAATCATATTTTTTCTGCCCACCGCCCACTGTTCTCATACAAATTTCTTCTCATCGCTCATGTTAAACACAAACGGCGGCCATGGGCCGCCCTATCCTTGCCTGGCCTCGCCGTGCCAAGCAGATGTTAAACATAAGCGGTGGCCATGGGCCGCCCTATCCTTGCTGTTCTCATACAAATTTCTTCTCATCGCTCATGTTAAACATAAGCGGTGGCCATGGGCTGCCCTATCCCATTATCGATAATTTATTGGCAACTTACTCATAGGGCGGGCCGCGCCCGCCGTCTTTAAGAGCACTGTTTTCAGATATGAGGTTCCAGTTTCCCCTTAATTTAGCGCTACAGCGCCCGCCGTCTTTCCGCAACAAGCAACAGGACGGCGGAGGCGTTCATGGCCCCGCTCAACAGCAGGGCCTGGGCCGGTCCAAAACAGGGAATCACCAGGAGGCTCATACCCAGGGTTCCCAAGGTGGCCCCTGCCAGATCAACCGCATATAATCGTCCGGCCCCCAGGGACAGTTTCACCCCGTGCCTCTGGCTGAGTTCCGCCTGGCTGGCGAAGACGGCTCCGCTCAGCAGACCGGCACCGAACAGGAGACCGACAAAAATAGCCTGGCCCCAGCCATCCTGCCGTAGCGGGGCAAACGCCACCAGAGCCGGTAAGCCCAGACCCAAGGTAGTCAGGAATACGCCCAAACCAGCCTGATTGAGGATCGCCAGCCGCCAGGCCGAGGCACCCAGGGCCAACCGCTGTCCGGCCTGGTATGACCCTCCGGCCAGCCCTCCCATAAAGGCCGCTAGCAGGAGACTGATCTGACCGTAAAGATATCCGAGGGTTATTTGGAACAGGATCAAAACAACTAATTCCATTCCCATAGCAGTCAATCCCATGACCAGAACGCTATAGAGATAGACTCCCTGTCTGCTCTGCCGGCCCGCGATTCGCAGCCTGCCCCAACCGCCCAGGGTAATCAGTCCGACCCCGGCGTAAAGCCACCAGACGCCGTGCTGTTTTAGCCACAGCAGCACTTCGGGGAGCGGACCTGGCTCTTCCATCCCGCCGAGAGCCAATTGGTACAAGAGACCTGCCGGTTTGAGATCGGTATTTATCTCCGGCGGGACCATCTGCAGCATCCGGTTGGCGTAGGCCCTTCGGGCAGGAGAGAGGTTGGCGCGCAGATAATAATCCCGCACAAAAAACAGCTCCAGTCCCCTGGCCTGTCGGCGGGATAACAAGACCTCCGGATCAGAGGTCAGGTTATGCGACTGAGGGGAGGCAAAGAAGCGCCAGGTGCGACCCGGCAGCACAATGACTTCCGGGAAGACCTGACCCAGGGTGGCGGCGGAGAGAGCCAGGTATCTCGTGCGCAGCGGGCTCAGGCTGGTCTCGGAGCCGGTAAGCCCGAAGCTGAAGACCCCCTGCGGCGTCAGCCGCTCCTTCACCGCCTGAAAAAATTCCAGGCTGTAAAAACGGTTTAAGAGAGCGTTCTTGGGTTCGGGCAGGGCCATAATGATGACGTCGTAGAGGCTCTGACCCCGTTGCAGGAAACGTCGGCCATCCTCATAGATAACCCGCAGCCGCCGGTCCTGGCGGGGTTGTAAAACCGCCCCCGGCAGCATCTGACTGGCCAAGGCGATGAGTTGGGGATCAAGTTCAACGTAATCCACCTGAGAAAGGCCGGGAGTTTTGAGTATCTCTGAGGTCAAACCGGCCACGCCACCGCCCACGAGCAGCACCCGGACGGGGGCGGGATGCTGCAGCAGGGCGTAATGCACCTGCTCCTCCGCCGTCTCGGGATCGGGATAACTGAAAAACCACAGGCCATTAGCGCTGAAGCTGATCTGTTCGGCCTCTTGAGTGGCGCTCCAGAGACTGTAAGGAGTTTCCACTACCGCCCGGACGGTTCGATGCGGCCATTGCCACCTGCGACTGGCCCGGTCCAGATGCCAGGCGGCGACCACAGCTCCTCCAGCCAAGACTACCGCTATGAGCGTCAGCAGATGGCGGTCTCGCCGGTAGGTAGAATAAGACCAGGCCAGGATGGAGAGTACTACGGCCAACGCCGCCCCGAGGGCCAGTTTGAGGCTTCCCACCCGCCCCAGCAGCAGCACCTGCAAGATGATCCCGCCTAGACACATACCCAGGGAGTCCAACCCATACACCCGACCCACCAGACCGGCAGACCCGCCCGCCCCTTCCTGCCACTTGCAGGCCAGTGGGAAGAACAGACCTGACAGGAAGCAGTAGAACAGGCATAAGACTACAAACCATAGACCAAGGCTTGCCGGTGAGAGGGTTACTCCCGAGGTCCAACCCATGATAGTCGGCAGCGCCCGGCAGGCGATCATCGTGAGGGGTAGACTGGCGCTCAACCCGAACAGCAGCCAGATCAGTACGCCTGAGGATATCTGTCTGCCGGCAGCTAACCACCCACCGGCGAGGCTCCCTAAACCGGTCCAGACCAGCCAGGCCCACAGGCCTAAACCGAGGTACAATTCATTCCCCTGGGCCAGGGTCAGAAATTCCCGCAGGATGATAACCTGAGCCGCCAATGAAAGCGCGCCCCACCAGATGATCAGGCTGGCACCCGTAAGAGGCTTACTCAATCTGATAGCGCTTTAACTTCTCCCGCAGGGTCTTGCGGTCGATGCCCAAGAGCCGGGCGGTGTCGCTACGCCGGCCCTCGCATTGTTGAAGGATACGCAGTATGTGATCTCGCTCCATGTCCTTGAGGCTGATGGCCTCACTGCCGGGCTGCGGGCCGAATTCGACTCCGGAAAAGGCCAGGTCGGCCAATTCCAGATAGGGACCGACGCTGAAGACCACCAACCGCTCTATGGTATTCTCCAGTTCCCGGACGTTTCCCGGCCAATTATACTCCAGCATCAACTCCAGGGCTTCAGGGGTAAAACCCTGCACGCTCTTTTTCAGGCGCCGATTATATTTATCAAGGAAATATCCGATCAGAGGTGTAATATCACTTTTCCGCCGGCGAAGTGGGGGGATATGAATGGAGACGACGTTCAGCCGGTAAAACAGGTCTTCGCGAAAAATCCCGGTCCGAATCGCTTGAGATAAATCACGGTTGGTGGCAGCGATGATCCTCACATCAACGCTAATGACCCGGTGGCTGCCGACCCGGGAGATCTTGAGCTCCTGCACCGCACGCAGGAGTTTGGCCTGCACCTCCAGACTGATATTGCTGACCTCGTCAAAAAACAGGGTGCCGCCTTGGGCCAGTTCAAATTTGCCGATCTTGTTGGAGTTGGCGCCGGTGAAAGCACCTTTGACATGTCCAAAAAGTTCGCTCTCGAATAGGGTCTCTACCAGGGCGCCGCAGTCCACAGTGATGAAGGGCTGCTGCCGCCGATCGCTCAGGGCATGAATTTTCTGGGCAATCAAACCTTTGCCGGTACCGGATTCGCCGGTGATCAAAACAGTACTGTCACTGAGGGCCACCCGCTGCGCCATTTCCATAACCCGGGCCATGGCCTCACTTTCATGGACAATCCGTAGCCCGTCACTCTCATCTTTTCTGACTACCGGGGTTTCGCCTTCCCGCTGCTTCACCAAAGCCCGTTTCACCACTTGACGCAAGTCGTCCGGAGTAAATGGCTTCGGCAAAAAATCAAAGGCACCTAACTTGATGGTCTCCACGGCGGAGGCGATAGTGCCATAGCCGGTAATGATGACAACCTGCACCTGCGGATCTAGGACCTTGATCTGTTTGAGCACCTCGACCCCATTCTGATCCGGCATCACCAGGTCCAGCAAGACCAGGTCAAAAGAAGCTTTTTCCAACAGGGCTAAACCAAGGTGGCCATTGCTGGCAACCTCGACCTCATAGCCTAAGCGGGAGAGAATCTGGTGACAGGCATCCCGCATGGCTTTATCGTCGTCGATAATCAGGGCCTTAATCGTGGAAGTAGCCATAGGAACAACAGTCTTTTCGAAGTTGCTTAATTTCTCTAATTTATCGGCACCTTATCGGATTGGTTGCGTCTATCTGCCGCTTTTCTTAGGTTCCCGGATAGATTTTTCTAGTATAATGAACTAAAATCGAAATTGCACTTTTTTTCTCAAAACCCGGGACCGATATTTTAGGCATTGTTTCAATATCAATAAATAATCGCTGCATTATTGTATGATGGCTCACCTCAGCCCGAGAAAAATCCGCCTAGACCGATTGTTGGTAGAACGCGGACTGGCAGCGGCGCGGGAGCGCGCCCGCGCCCTGATCCTGGCCAACCAGGTGTTGGTCAATGGCGCGCCGGTTTCCAAGGCGGGCGCTCTGATTCCGGACGATGCTGCGGTCGCCTTGAAGTCCCCTGATCAACCCTATGTCAGTCGCGGCGGGGTCAAACTGGCGGCCGCCCTGGACCATTTCCAGCTTCAGGTGACCGGCCTCACGGTTCTTGATGTGGGCGCCTCCACCGGAGGGTTCACCGACTGTCTGCTGCAGCATGGCGCCATCCGAGTCTATGCCGTGGACGTCGGCTATGGCCAGCTTGCCTGGCGGCTTCGGCAGGACCCGCGAGTCATAGTGCTGGAGCGCACGAACATCCGCCATCTCTCCCGCCCGGCAATCCCCGAGGCTGTGGATTTCATTGTTATCGACGTTTCGTTTATCTCCCTTAAGCTTGTCCTGCCCTGCGTTTTGCCATTCCTGCGCCCTGGCGGCGGTATTGTGGCATTGGTAAAACCGCAGTTTGAGGTTGGCAAGGGGCAGGTCGGCAAAGGCGGGGTCGTGCGGGATACGCAACTGCAACTCCAGACCGTAGCTGAAATTCAACGATGCGCCCAGACCCTTGGCCTTGAAAATCTGGGAGTGGTTCCATCCCCCATTCTCGGCCCCAAGGGCAATCTGGAGTATTTAGTATATTTAAAGTTGGCTGGTGGACAGTGCCCGCCCAACCCCGAACCTTGAACTTTCGAGAATACATACCATGACAATAGAGAATTCTGATTTGGCAACGCCTGCCTATCACACCCTCGAAGGTGAGGCGGTACTCCAGCTCCTCAATTCGAGTGCCCAGGGGCTATCCGGGGAAGAGGTTCTGACCCGCCAGGAAGCGTTCGGTCCGAACGAACTGGCGGCGGGGAAGAAAATTTCCCCGTTTCTCATTCTGCTACGTCAGTTCCAGAACCTGCTTATGGTCATTCTGCTTGTTGCCGCAGCGATTTCTTTCCTGTTGGGTGAGCACCTGGACTCTCTGGTTATCCTGGCCATTGTCCTGGCCTGCGTCATCTTGGGATTCTTTCAGGAGTACCGAGCCGAAAAGGCCGCCGCCGCCCTGCAACGGCTGGCCGCACCCCACGCCGCCGTTTTGCGGGATGGTGAAGAGGTAGTGGTAACGGTGAGCGAGATTGTTCCGGGTGACATCCTGCTTGTTCACACCGGTGACCGTATTGCGGCTGACGCCCGGCTCCTGGAGACGGTCAACCTTATGGTGGATGAGGCCATTCTCACCGGCGAATCAACCCCGGTGGCCAAATCCGAAGCGGTGCTGCCAGCACCGGATATCCCCATCGCCGATCGGCTCAACATGATTTTTGGCGGCTCCGTAGCAACCTATGGCCGCGGCGTCGCCGTGGTCACCGCCACCGGCATGAACACTGAATTCGGCCGTATCGCTCAGATGCTGGGGGAGGTACGCGCCGAACCAACACCCCTGGAAAAGCGGATTTCGCTTATCGGCCGGGTGCTCAGCCTCATCTGTCTGGCCGTGGCAATCGGAGCAGTGCTGATGGGTATTGTTAAAGGCTACGGTTGGCTAGCCATGCTTATCTGGGGTATCAGCCTGGCCGTGGCCTCGGTGCCGGAATCTCTCCCTGCCGTCGTCACCGGAGCGCTCTCCATCGGGGCCACCCGCATGGCCAGACGCCAGGCCATCGTCAAACGCCTCCCCGCGGTGGAAACCATGGGCTGTACTACCGTTATCTGTACTGACAAAACCGGCACCCTGACCAAAAACGAGATGACGGTACGCCGTCTTTACCTCGAGCATCGCCGGGTCACTGTCACCGGCTCCGGCTATGAACCCAAGGGTGACTTTCATACGGCCGACCATGAGATTCTTACCCTCGCCAATCCGGTACTGCATACTGCCGCCCGCATCTCGTTGCTGTGCAACGACGCCACTCTCAAACAGGAGGAAGGCGCCTGGCGGCTGCGCGGGGACCCCACCGAGGGCGCCCTGCTGACCATGGGTTTGAAAGCCGGCCTGGATTACCCCCACCTGATACAAGAACATCCACGGCTGGGCGAAGTTCCCTTTGACTCCAAACGCAAGCGCATGAGCACGATTCATCAGGACACCGCGGGCCCGGTCATGTATCTTAAAGGCGCTCCGGAAAACCTGCTGCCGTTTTGTGTCCGGCAATTGACTACTCAGGGGGAAAAACCTTTTGAGGAAGCGGATCGCGAGGATATTCTGGCGGAAAATTCCCGCCTGGCCGGATCAGCCCTGCGGGTCCTGGGGCTGGCTTATCGACGCCTGTCTGACCGGCCGGAGCTGACCCCGGAATCTGAGGAGACCGATCTGGTCTGGGTCGGGCTGGTAGGCATGATGGATCCTCCCCGTCCCGAAGCCAAGGAGGCCGTCAGCCGCTGCCGCCGGGCGGGCATTAAGGTGATCATGGTCACTGGAGACCATCCTCAGACCGCCGGTGCCATAGCCAACGACCTGGGTCTCATGAAAAAAAGCGGTGCGGGACAAACCGTCCTCTGCGGCCAAGAGGTCAATCAATTGAATGATGAGGAGCTTCTCGCCACGGTGGAGCACACGGCGGTTTTTGCCCGAGTCGCCCCGGAGCATAAGCTGCGTCTGGTGGAGGTCTTGAAACGCAAAGGTGAAATCGTGGCCATGACCGGCGATGGGGTTAATGATGCTCCGGCCCTCAAACGCGCCGATATCGGCGTCGCCATGGGCATCACCGGTACTGAGGTCACCAAGGAGACCGCAGCGATGATTCTGGCGGACGACAATTTCGCCACCCTGGTGGCCGCAGTTGAGGAAGGCCGGGCCATCTTCGATAATATCAAAAAGTATCTGGTGTTTCTGCTGAGCTGTAATCTGGGTGAGATAATCATACTCACCGGGGCCTTTTTCCTCGGGCTGCCGATGCCTTTGATAGCACTACAGATACTGTGGGTCAACCTCACTACCGACGGCCTGCCAGCCCTGGCCCTGGGAATTGATCCCAAGGCGCCGGACATCATGTCCCGCCCCCCCCGACCATTGACCGAGGGGGTTTTCACCAACACGGTTAATACCCTGCTGGCGGTAATCGCCGGTTATAAAACCCTCATCATCCTACCATTGTTTGCCTACTATTACCTCTATAATCCAACCGGCGCCACCGATTCCGAACAGATTCTGCCGCACGCCCAGACCATGGTATTCGTCACTCTGGTGCTGGCCGAATTGGTCAACGCCTTTAACTGCCGCTCCAGCCGCCTGTCTCTGTTCACCGTCGGCCCCTTTGCCAACCGTTTCCTGATCGCCGCGGTCATCATCTCCTTGGCAATGACCGTGGGGGTAGTGCAATGTACCCCCTTAGCCACGCTCTTCCATACGACTCCCTTGGACTGGCATGATTGGCTGCTGGCCGGCGGCCTCAGCCTCAGTCTGATCCCGGTGGTGGAATTAACTAAGCTGGCTCTCCGACGGCGGGCTCAATAAGCTCCTCGAGATTATCATCAAATCCCAGAAAATTAGACACCCGGTGAATGAATCCGATGATTAAAGCCGAAAAAACCAAACCGCTCAGGACAAATGCGGAATTCGCCGGATCAACCCACCTTTGCCTAGGGCGAATACAAGATTCGCCCCTACAGGCGAGCCTGCCGGGGTTGCAGTGTTGTAGGGCGGGAATCGCAGATCGGCGTAAGCCAAAGCGAAGCGCATGCCGCCTTCTGGAATGGTCCGACACCAATTTTCATGGTTCGCGGGTGACCGATAGGCAATGCCAATCAGTCAGAAATGGGCGAGCCTTTCAATGATTCCAAGACCTCTCCTATATCCTCTGGCATATCGAGGTCTTTGGGGACTGGGCGGCGGATTTTTTGGACAAACTCCTGATCTTCTACCTCATGGTGTTCCGGGACGACGGCCAGCAGGTAGGCCCTATCAGAGGGGCGGCGGTCGAAGCGGTGCACCACCAGTTCCACCTCCTCCCATTCCTGGGTGGCGGCCAGAATGGCGCGAGCCAGGTGTAGGGCCTCTTCTCGGGAAAGTCTGACCCCCATGGTTTTCAGTTCCCGATAAGCGGCCTCGCTCTCTTGCGGAAACACCTGCTGACAGCGGACATGCATGTCGATAGTGAGGCTGGACAAAGTTTTTTTCGGCATGTATTCCACCTCCTTATTTCAGGAGTTTGCAGTCTTCTCTTTATTAAGGTGCAGGGGCAGGTTACCCCGCCCCTAGCAGCGGGTTACTTTTACAACGCCTTGGTTACCGCCCTGCCCTTTTCCTTGATGACTGCGTGTGCCGCCGCCATCCGGGCAATGGGAATGCGCATGGGGGAACAGGAAACGTAATTCAGGCCGACCTGGTGGCAGAATTCGATGGCCTGTGGTTGGCCGCCGTGCTCACCACAGATGCCCACCTTGAGATTCGGGCGGGTCTGGCGGCCTTCCTTGACGGCCAACTCCATCAGGCGTCCTACTCCCATGACGTCCAGGATTTCAAAAGGATTGTCTCTCAGGATGCCTTCGGTATTATAGATCGGCAGGAACTTATTCTCGGCGTCTTCCCGGGAGAATGAGAAGGTGGCCTGGGACAGGTCGTTGGTGCCGAAGGAGAAGAATTCAGCGATTTCGGCAATCCGCCCCGCCCGCAGGCAGGCCCGGACGACTTCTATCATAGTACCGAACTTATGAGGAATCTTGACGTTGTAACGTTTTTCAACCTCGCCGTGAATGCGCACGGCCCGCTCTTTCACCCACTCGAGTTCCTTGGCAGTGCAAACCTGAGGAATCATGACTTCGGCGCGGGCGTCGATTTTATCCCGTAAAGCCAAGGCGGTGGCTTCGAAGATGGCCTGAAGCTGCATATCATAGATTTCCGGGAAGGAGATGCCGCAGCGGATGCCGCGGTTTCCCAACATGGGATTGACTTCGGTGAGCACCCGTACCCGGCGCAGGACTTCTTCCTTCTGCTTCAACAGCTTCTGGTCCAATTTTTTCGTTTTATATTCGCTAAACTCCCGAGTCATGGTCTCAATGCTGGGCATCAGCTTATAGAGCTCGGGATCGATCATCATGGCCGTTCCCGGCAGCTGCTCCAGGGAGTACATGACCTGGCTGAATTCCTTCAGGCGGCTGATATCGTTGAGCAGTTCCTCGATGGTGGGCAGAAATTCGTGCAACGGCGGGTCCAAGAGGCGGATGGTGACCGGCAGTCCGTCCATAGCCTTGAAGATATCGTAAAAGTCCTGCCGCTGCATGGGAAGCAGCTTGTCACACCAGCGCTTGCGCTCGTCCGGGGTGTTGGCCAGGATCATGCTGCGCACCAAGGGCAGGCGGTCGGCTTCATTGAACATCCGCTCGGTGCGGCACAGACCGATGCCTTTGGCCCCGTGTTCCCGAGCCTTGGCGGCCATCTCCGGGGTATCGGCGTTGGCCCAGACCTCCAAACGGGAGATTTTGTCGGCCCACTGCAGCAGCATGACCAGATCGTCGCTGACTTTGGGGTCTACCATAGGCACGGCGCCCAGATATACGGCCCCGGCGCCGCCATCGATGGTGACAATATCGCCTTCCTTGATAATATGCTTGCCGATGCGGGCCTCTTTGAGTTCATAATTAATGTCCATGCCCTCCGCTCCGGAGACGCAGGGTTTGCCCATGCCTCGGGCCACCACGGCGGCGTGGGAGGTCTTGCCGCCCCGGCTGGTGAGAATACCCTGCGCCGCGAAAAAGCCGTGGATGTCTTCCGGCTTGGTCTCAATGCGGGTCAGAATGATCTTCTCGCCCTCATTGCCCAAGCGTTCGGCCCGGTCGGCATCAAAGACCACCTTGCCGACGGCGGCGCCGGGGGAAGCTGCAATGCCCACGGCGATCGGCTCTACTTTGGCATCCGGGTCGATCCGGCGGTGCAGGAACTGTTCCAGGAAATCCGGCGGAATTCTGAGCAGCGCCTCCTCTTCATTGATAAGGCCTTCCTTTACCAGGTCCACCGAGGTCTTGCATAAGGCCCAGGCGTTCATCTTGCCGTTGCGGGTCTGCAGCATATAGAGCTTGCCCCGCTCGATGGTAAATTCGAAATCCTGGATTTCCCGGTAATGCTGTTCCAAGGTGTGCCGCAGTTGCTCCAATTGCTTATATATCTCCGGCATGTCGGTGCGCAGCTCCCGCAGGGGCCGCGGGGTGCGGATACCGGCCACCACGTCCTCGCCCTGGGCGTTTACCAGGTAGTCGCCGTAGAGGATATTCTCTCCGGTTCCCGGATCGCGGGTAAAGCCTACGCCGGTGGCCGAATCCGTGCCCATGTTGCCGAAAACCATGGTGCAGATGTTTACTGCCGTGCCATAGGCCATATCCGGGGTAATGTTAAACTGGCGCCGGTAGTCCACCGCCCGCTTGCCGGTCCAGGACTTGAAAACCCCGTCTACCGCCATCACCAACTGGGCCCAGGGATCTTGCGGAAAGGGTTTCCCGGTTTTCTGCTTGATCAGCTCCTTGAACCGGTCGCAGACCTCGGCCAGGGCCTTGGCATTAAGTTCCGTGTCTACATGGGCGTGATATTTACCCTTAATTTCTTCAAATATTTTGTCGAAATGTTCGTCCTGAATGCCCAGGCCGATCTTGCCGAACAGTTGCAGAAAGCGGCGGTAGGCATCATAGACAAACCGTTCGTTTTGAGTCAGTTTAATAAAGCCGGGAACCGTCTCGTCGTTTAACCCCAGATTTAAGATGGTATCCATCATACCCGGCATGGACAGCGCGGAACCGGAGCGCACTGAAATGAGCAGGGGGTTTTCCGGGTTACCGAAGCCCTTGTCCGTCTTTTTCTCCAAGGCCTCCATATATTCGTGCACTTCATCCATCAGGCCTTCGGGGAACTGGCCGCCTGACTCCAGGTAATCCACATTGGCCTTCGTGGTTATGACAAAACCCGGAGGCACCGGCAGGCCGATCTGCGTCATGGTGCAAAGACCCGCCCCTTTGCCGCCTAATAAGTGTTTATTTTTCCCGTCTCCCTCTTCAAAAGCGTAACAGTAGCGCTCTGGTGCCATGGATTCTCCTCCCTTATAAAAAATAGCCGTTTCCTGCCTTACGGCCACGGAATATAAGATTTTCGGCAAGGTAAGCTTAAAAATAATATAAATGACGGGAAAAATCTACTAGATATTTAACATTGGCTCCGGTAAGAGACTTTATTTCAAATATTTGGTTTTTTTTCATGAAATTTGCCACAATTAGTATTATAAATAAAAGATAAATCAGCTTTCAGCCAAAACCATATTTTAAAGTGTAAGTCCACAAGCTCGGTAGATATTTATAATTTTCTATCATATTGGTTTACCTTAATAATTTAACCGCTGAGGGCATGCTGAAAAACTACTTCATTGGACCTTTCAATCTGACCCGATAAAAATGGCCATAGATACTAACATATATTGGAAGAATACCCGCGTCCTGGTAACCGGCGCCGGCGGTTTTATCGGCAGCCACCTGACAGAATCATTGCTCCAACTCGGGGCCCAGGTCAGGGCCTTGGTACATTATAACTCCCGCAGCGACTGGGGCTTGCTGGAATTGATCCATCCGGATCTGAGAGGGCAACTAGAAGTAATGGCGGGAGATATTATCGATCCATTTTGCGCTTTCCGGGCCATGGCCGATTGTGAGATCGTCTTCCATCTGGCCGCCTTAATCGCTATCCCTTATTCTTATATCGCTCCGGCCAACTATGTGACCGTTAATTGTGGCGGCACCTTAAATCTGTTGGAGGCCGCCCGTCAGCACCGGGTCCGGCGTTTTGTCCATACCTCCACCAGCGAAACCTATGGCACCGCCCGATATACTCCCATCGACGAGGAGCACCCATTGAAGGGCCAATCCCCATATTCGGCTAGTAAAATAGGGGCGGATAAATTGGCGGAAAGCTACTTCCTCTCTTTCGGAACGCCGGTGTCAACAATCAGGCCTTTTAACACCTACGGTCCCCGACAGTCGGCCCGGGCGGTCATACCCACCATTATCTCTCAGGGGCTCTCCGGCAATATTATCCGTCTAGGAAGCCTAACGCCGTTGCGCGATCTCAACTTTGTCTCCGATACCGTTGCCGGTTTTCTCAAAGTAGCAGAATCCGACGCGGCGGTGGGGCAGGTCATCAATGTCGGCTCCGGAAAATCAGTTTCTATCGGCCAACTGGCCTACATGATTATTACCCTGTTGGGCGGCAATAAAGAGATTATCTGTGAAGACCAGCGCGTCCGCCCCGAGGCCAGCGAGGTTATGGAACTTCTTTGTGATTACAGTAAGGCCAAGGCATTACTAGACTGGGAGCCAATGATTAGCCTGGAAGAAGGCCTTAGCCACACCATCGCTTTTATTCGGGAGAATCTGGGACAATATAAACCGTATTTATACAACGTCTGAGCAGTAACCACTGCCGGTAATTTTACTTTATAGAAGATAATTCCTATGAATCCATGGAAAGTCCCCCTGGCTGATGTTACCTTAGGTCCCGAGGAAATTGCCGCCGTCACCGAAGTCTTACAATCTGGCTGGCTTTCGATGGGCCCCCGCACTCAGGAATTCGAAGAACGCTTTGCCACCTTTCTGGGCATCAAACACGCTTTTGCTGTGGCTAATTGCACTGCCGCGCTGCATCTGGCCGGCGAAGTTGTGGGTCTTCAAACCGGTGATGAGGTCCTCTGTCCGGCCTTAACCTTTGTGGCCACCGCCAACGCCATCCTCTACACCGGAGCCCAACCGGTTTTTGTGGATATCAACGGACCCCATGATTTGAACATCTCGCCTGGGGATGCCGCCGCCAAAATTACCCCTCGCACCAGGGCATTGATGGTAGTCCACTACGCCGGCTACCCCTGCGATATGGACTCCCTAGTTGAATTGGCCAAACAGCACAACCTCAAGATTATCGAAGATTGTGCCCACGCCCCAGGAGCAGTTTATCAATCGGCAGCCGGTCCTCAAAAAGCCGGAACCATCGGAAATATCGGCTGTTTTAGCTTTTTTTCGAATAAAAATATGACCACCGGCGAAGGTGGGATGCTTGTCACTAACGACGATGAACTGGCAGCTAAGATAAAGGTGGCCCGCTCTCACGGCATGACCACTTTAACATGGGACCGGCATAAAGGACATAGCTTCAGCTACGACGTTATAGCTCGAGGCTACAACTTTCGGTTAGATGAAATACGGGCTGCCCTGGGAATTGTCCAACTGGAGAGGCTGGTAGCGGGAAACGCGAGGAGACGGGAATTAACCTTGGCTTATCAGGAAAAATTGCGGGAGTTGGAACAATTGGAACTCCCTTTTCTCCGGGCGCCGGTTGGTTCTACCCATCATATCTTCCCTGTATTGTTAAATAAAGAAATCAATCGGTTCGAACTCATGACCGCCCTGGCTCAAGCAGGAATTCAGACCAGCATACATTATCCTCCGGTGCACCGTTTTACCCACTATCGCCACCTGTTGGGGGAAAACTTTGACCACCGCCTGCCTCTCACCGAAGACGCCGCGGCTCGTGAGCTTACTCTGCCACTCTATCCGGCGCTATCCAGCACCCAACTCGAAATAGTAACCGAGACAATTCGAAACTTTCTCACCTCCGGTCGTTTTCATCGCATCTAATTTTTGCTAATTTTCATAAATTGTACGTAACCTACAAACCATGAAAACAATCTTGCAGCGATTTGATGGCTTCGATCTGTTCAACCCGGAACTTGAAATTTGAAACTCATTTTCTTGATAGGATCATCACGATATTTTCAATATTGGGAAGATTATCAAAAAACTGCTAGAGGCTCTTGCATAACTATTGTTATGGGGTTATTGTCATTCTGAACGTAGCGAAGAATCTAATGTTTTTATAGGCTTAAGATCCTTCACATCGTTCAGGATGACAAAGACAACTGTTTTGCAAAAAGCTCAGATTAAAAAATATAATGAAAAGGATCCCATAGGAAGGAGATCCAGCCGGCCAGGATCATATTGCCTTCCACCAGACTTTCCAGCAGCAGGCCGGATTCCAGGTAGCCCCGGCGGTAAAGGGTCAGGTAGCCGAGGGCGTAGGCCCCGCAGCCGAGCAGGGCGTAGCCCAAGGTCGGCAGGACGCCCATGAGGCTGCCACCGGCCATGACTGCCAGCAGCAGTCCGGTTGACAGGTAAAGCATCTTAAACGTATTCTCTTTCCCCAAAGCTACCGCCAGGGTTTCCTTACCGACGACCCGGTCACCCTCCAGGGCTTGAATTTCGAAAAAGCCTGACCGGATAAACACCAGGCCGGCCACAAACAGGAAGGCAAAAGCCGTAGCCGGGGTAAGGCTGCGCTCCGAACAGATGACGGGGATCAAGGCCGCCAGGACCCCCCAGGCGATCGAGGTGAAGATGGCCTTAGAACCCGGAATCTCCTTCAAGCGATGAAATTTCATTAGAGAAGCCAGACGGGACGGGAAGATGTTAATGGTATACATCAGACCCAACACACTCATGATGAGGATAAAGACAAAGGCCAGGGGGGTCAGGGCCAGACCCAGGAGCAGTGCCAGGATTCCCGAAGCAACTCCGGAAATAAGCAGAAAACGGCGGTGGCGGCCGTAGAACCGGGTCTGCACCGGATCGTTCAGTCTGCTGGCGGCGTCGGTAAAATTGTTCAAGATATGCATGGCATAAATGTAACAAAAGGCCACAAAAAAATAGCGCCAGAGCGGTTCAACGGTCTGCAGGAGAGAAGAACTATAACTCAAACAGCCGGCCCCCAGGGCGACGTATAAGTTGGACTTCACCAGGAAACGCCAGAGACGCTGCCAGAGTTGGGCCACAAAACCATGCCGCGTGGCCCAGTCGTGCTTCAACATGGAGACAACGTTGCTGATCAGCCAATGGGGGGTGGAGGCGCCGGCGGTCACTCCCACCGTCTTAAACTGCTGCATTTCCTCCATGTCTAGTTCCTGTTCAGTTTCCACATGATAGGTCGGCGTCCCGGTAGCCCGGGCAATTTCCACCAACCGCTGGGTATTGCCGCTGCTCCGGCCACCGACAACTACGACCGCCTCCACCTCTCTCGCCAGTTTTTGAACCTCGGCCTGGCGGTTGGCCGTAGCGTCGCAGATAGTATTATAGACCTGCACTTCCGCAAATCTGGCCTTGATTTCCGCTACCCGCCTGGTAAAAACATCTTCGCTCTGAGTGGTTTGGGCCACCACGATAACCCGCGCCAACTCCGGCAGCCGGGCAACGTCATCTGAAGTCACGACTACCCGCCCGCGACCCTCGGTATATCCCATCAGACCCAGGACCTCGGGATGGTCCTCGTCGCCCACAATGATGGCGTCGTAGCCCCGTTGGGCCCACCGGCGAAGAATAGCGTGTACCTTAGCCACCTTGGGACAGGTGGCATCGATGATCTGGCAGCCGGCCGCCTTGAGCAGTTCCAGCTCTTGAGGAGGAATACCGTGGGCCCGGATGACTACCACGGAACCTGAGTCCGGCGTGGCGTTCTTCAAGATGCCAATGCCCCGTTCCTCCAGCAACTCCAAAACCTGGGGGTTATGGATCAGGGGACCATAAGTGTAAATGCTTCCGGACTTGCGGTTTATGGCCTGCAAGACCAATTCCATAGCCCGTTTGACGCCCATACAGAAGCCGGCTGTGCGGGCAAGAATGACTTTCAAGGAAGTGAACTCCTCTGGTAGGTTTCTGGTTTTTGGTTAGAATACTACAGTAATAGTAATTGCTTTTCCTGCTCACGGCTCACTGTTTTTATATAAGTGCACATGTTCTGCCGAACACAACGAAGCATAAAAACAGAATCGTGGCGGCTGCTCACAATAATGTTTTTGCGGCTCACGGCTCACGGCTCACGGCTCACTGTTTTTATATAAGTGTCAGGGTCTACCACCGGAATTTTTAAATCAACGGCCCTGAATAGCTTGACAAGTTTTTCCTATCCCGTCAAGATATCATCGCCGACAGCAAGCTTAACGCAAACCGCTTGCTAATCTGTCAGGAACCGTCGGTTATTTCTACAGAGGTTTAGATGTCTGAGTCCACTCCTTCTTTTGTAAGCCTGCTCTGGGGTACATTATTCCTGCGACCTTACGTCTTTATTTTTCTGGCGGCCTATCTCTGTCTGGCCACGCGCCATCTGGGTCTCGGGCCGACTCTGCTGTACCTGCTTCTCGGCTACGGCATTGCCTGGACGTCGGAATTCTGCTCTATTCACACCGGCATTCCGTACGGGTTATATATGTATATTCCGGCGACTCACAGCCAGGAACTCTGGGTTCTGGGAGTGCCCTTGATGGACTCCCTGTCATACGTCTTCCTATCTTACGCCAGTTACAGCCTGGCTTTGTTTTTGCTGGCCCCCCTACCACGTTCGCCCGTCTCGGGACATCCCGTCAACACCGGCAGGTATAATCTGGCAACCCTGCTTTTGGCGGTGGTGCTCTTTGTAACCCTGGATATCATCATCGATCCATTGGCGCTGCGCGGCTATCGCTGGTTTCTGGGGCAGATCTACGGGTATCCGGAAGCGGGCATTTATTTTGGCATCCCCTTGAGCAATTTTGTCGGCTGGTTTGTCGTCGGGTTGGTGATGGTCGCGGTCCTCCAACGCCTCAGCCACTGGTCTGTGCCGTTTCCGTGGCTGTCCTGGGGGCAAAGCCGGTCCACCAATGATGGCTATCTGGGCGCCGGGCTGTATCTTGGAATTCTGCTGTTTAACCTGATCCTGACATTTTATATCGGAGAGACCCTCTTGGGACTGGTAGGGCTTTTTATTTACCTGCCGTTCACCACTCTTGCAATACTAGTGCGCTGTCACCCAGGGTTCAAAGCGAACTAGAGCAGGGTCGGCGCCGTCCAGCAGGCTCATTTCTCATTATGTGCCATTAAGCCCCCGTCCCATGAAAAACTAAATTACTGCGAACTTTTATAAAAACAGTGGGCAGTGGGCGGTGAGCAGCAAAAGCATTATTGTGAGCAGCCGCCACGGTTCTGTTTTCATGCTTCGCTGTGACTTATTAAACATGAAAATCTATATAATCCAGTATGAGATTCAAGGCCCTGCCCAACTGTCGGCCAGCCAGACGGGAGCGGCGCCACAGATGCCCGAGATAACCCAGGCGTTGGGGACGTTGCCTGACTGCCTGGATGAGCGAAGATATCGTGACGATGCCTTGGGTATTGATGAGGTCGGCCAGAAAGGGGGCAATCTCCTCGCTGCCGGTATCAGTGATCGCCCGCACTCCTACCAATGGCAGGCGGTGCGCCTGGGCCGCCAACGCCACTGCGGCCGTCTCCAGATCAACCACGGGCAGGGGCAATCGGGTTATTTGGAGGGGGAGCGAGGCTTTTGGCATGATCGCCGGGGTTGTGATGCTGACGCCTTCGTAGGCGTTAATCCCCTTTTCCCGCAAATAACCTACCAATGCCGCCGGAGGCCCGGCCAGGATCGGCTCCAGACGATTGAGGGCGCCTTCCCGGGGTTCTAATTGCCAGAACTCGGCGGCCAACACCACCGCACCCGGCGGCAAAGATGGGTTCAGGGCGCCTCCAAATCCTGCCGTCAGCAGACAATCGGGGGCAAATGCGGCAATGGCCCGCTCGGTCCACCTCCGGGCCCGTTCTCTGCCCATACCGGACAGAACGGCGACACACTCATAATTGCCTTTCGTCAGAATCCAGGCTGGGGCCTTGCCGAATTCTATCCGCCGGGGTCGATTTCTACGCCAGAGCGGCTGCAATTCCTCTCGAACTGCCGCCATCAAGACTATGCGAACGATCGCCTTGCCTCCGAAAAAAAACCCCGCTGCTGCAGGGTTTATTATCTGGTCAGGTCTTAAATCGATGGCCTGCTCTTTAAAATAGCTTAAATATCAGGTCTTTCGATCTGGAACTCTAAAAATGCCCCCTACTCTTTCAACATCGGCAGGTTCTCATCCATTCCAGACTGGGGTTGGAGCAGCTGCGTCTGGGGGGGAAGTTTTCCTACCTGGCGAGCCCGCCGGAAACGCCGGTTACCCTGAACCAGGAGGTCGCCATTTTTGTGCAACACGGTCTGGTCTTCCAGGATGATCAGCCCATACTTGTTTGATATATCAGTATAATATTGATATTGCATGTGCTTTTTGTTCAAACGATATTTGTAAAACATAAAGAACACTAAATATAGGGCCACCAGGGCGCCGAACACTGCGACGGCGTAGCTGAGAAACTTAAAGGTCTGTTGACCCAAAGAACTCACCCAGGCCATGATGTGATTCATGTTGTACAGGCCCAGCATCGTCACCAGCAGGAGGAAGAGCAGGACAAGGTAGGGCAGACGCCGCATCTGGCTGAGGATAGTGGAAAAACGGTCCCTTGCAGGTGCTTCGCCGGCTTCGGCCTCCTGGTCATCGGCACCCATAAAATAATTGAAGCCGGTGATGACCACTCCCATAAGAAAAGTGAACATGACGGGAAAGGCGAAGGCAACAAACAGATATTGCCGCCAGGGGAAGGGAGTGTAAACCCGATGGTATTTATCATCCGTGGCCCAGAGCGCCACTACGATAAAAATCACGATCTCCAGGATGCCGATGAGCTTGAGGTAGTCGAAGAACAGTTTTTTGCGATCGCTTTTGGTAAAATAATCAGCGATTTTGGGCATACTTAGCTCCACGCACATGAATTCAGCAAAAATGTATCAAGAAAGCCCCTGCCGGTCAAGCCTTTTCGACTTTCCCCCCGGCCCGGGAAAGCCGGGTCTGTATCCGTTCCGGCAACGGAATGGCTCGCCATTGCGGGCTGATGGCGACCATAGTGGCTGTTCCTTCCGCTATCAGGTCTGATTTCCCGGCCAGGAAAAAATCAAAATGAAAGATGATTGCTTTGCGGCGTAGCTCCTGAATCCTGGTATCGATCTCGACTAGATCGCCATAGCGCGTCGGCCGCAGGAATTTCCCGTGGGCCTCCACTATCGGCAGGCCGAAGCCTTCTGGCACGTTCCGGAAAGTCTCCTCCGGAAGCAATTCGAGAGAGCGCAGGAATTCTTCGATGGCCTGGTGACAATAGCGGAAATAGCTGACAAAGTAAACGATGCCGTATGGATCGGTATCGCCGAAACGCACCCGCACCTCAGTCCGATGTCGATAGGTCTCCCAACTCATGACGTTCTCCTCATGATCGGTCAGCGCCCAAACATTACCTGAATTGTATCACAGCTTCTTCAAAGATTCCAAAAATCCAATCCACCTGAGATATCCGTTGACAAAAGACCTGCTCTAGTCACAATCTTTAATGGACAGATATCGTAAACTCCGGACATCCCATCCTGCGGCGGCCAAACCGTCAAGGCCCGGAGCCGCCGCCACACTCCACTCAGGAGGTTGATCATGCGATTGCGTAAATCATCCCTGCTTTTGATCATTATTACCTTACTAATTCAGCTCCTTTCCGCGGCTTCACTCCCGGCCCAGGCGCAGTCCGGGCGGCTGGTAGCTGATGCAGTGTCCAGCCCGGCATTGGCCAAAAACCTCTTGGGCGACCCGGCCCAGCGAGCGGTGACCGTCTACCTGCCCCCCCAATACGATAGTGAACCGCCACGGCACTTCCCGGTACTCTATCTCTTGCATGGGTTCGGCGGTAAACATCGGTTTTGGACCAGCTCGGACCGGCCGAAACGGCCTATCCGGCTCCAGGAAATGGCCGATGATCTCATCCGCCAGGGTAACATACAACCCTTGATTATAGTCATGCCGGACGGCGACAATGCCTACAAGGGAAGCTTCTATCTGAACTCTGCGGTAACCGGCCGCTGGGAGGATTTCGTCTGCCAGGATCTCGTGCGGCACGTTGACAGCACTTATCGCACTATCCCGCAGGCCTCTGCCCGGGCCTTGGCCGGGCACTCTATGGGCGGTTACGGCGCCCTGCTGCTAACTATGCGGCATCCCGAAACCTTTCGGGCCGTCTATGGACTCTCTCCGGCCTGTCTGGTCTTTGAGGAGCATTTCTTGAATCTGCAGAAGGCCAATCTGCTCACCGTTCTGAAACTCACCAGCCGGGACCAGTTCCCTGGCCTGTCCTGGCGGGATCAGGTGATTATTGCCGCCGGCGCCGCTATTGCCCCCAACCCCAACAAACCTCCGTTCCTCTTTGACCTGCCGTTCAAGGAAGAATCTGGCCAACCGGTGTTCGATGCCGCCATTTGGAAGACCTGGCTTAAGAGTGATCCATACTCACAGTTGCCGCTTTTAAAGGAAAATCTGGCCCAACTCAAGATCGCCTTCGACATAGGAACTGCCGACCGTATGCTCCCCCAAACCCGTCTTTTCAGCCAATCCCTGAAAAAACTCGGCATTCCTCACAGTTACGAAGAATACGACGGCGATCACTTCAACCGTCTGGCAGAGCGCCTGCATACCAAGGTGCTACCGTTCCTGTCACAGGCGCTTCATCCCTAAAAAGCCTAAGGGCGGCCCTTGTCCGCCCTAAGATATAGCAAGCGCCGGCTCTAGCTATTCATCCAGGTATTCATCAAAGTCCATCTGCTTTTTCTTTTCTGTGACCGCCGGCTTATAATAAGCTATATTGCTGTTCCTCCAACTGAGAACATATTGAGAGCCTTCATAAGAAATTAAGTGGTTAACCATTAACATTATCGTCTCCACCAGGCGCCCGTGCAAGGGATGCGCCAATACCGCGGTAATGGGTTTTATGGTTGTCTGGCCGACAAAATCCAAGCCAAAGCCATAGGGATCGATCATTTTGATATCCTCTTTGGTATTTACCCGAAAATCGACTTGGCCTTCCCCGTCCACCTGGATCAAGAGAGCCTGCCGCGCCGCTTTCAGGTCGTTCTATTATTAACATATGTCCGATTATGGGAAATACCACCGGTCAGGAAAATTTCTTTTGAAGCTAAACCATCAGCCGTCGCCAACATAGTCGGCAAACTTCTCTTTCAACGAACTCACCAGGGCAACGACCTGATCATCATCATTCAAGGAAATATCCAACAATTGGGTCTTTCCCTGCAGGATGCCTAAAAGCGTCAGGCGGGAGAGGACCGTCTCGGCATGGCGGCGCTCGAATCGGGCCTCGAGGAGATCTCCCTCGGTGATGACCTTGAAGCCGGCCCAGGTCAAAACTTCCTGGATTAATTGCACCCGCAAAAGCCGGTTCTCGTAGTTGCCCCCGCCGCCCTTAAAGCGAAAGGCGATGTAGTTGGCCTCGGGATTTCCTCCACAAAGGCAATCCAGGACGGCAAAATGGTAGCCGAAGCGCAGCACCAGATGGAGATAATGTCTGCCAACCAAGGCGTAGCTGGCTAAGGCGGCGGATTTCAGGTTTACGATGCCGGCGCTGACGCGGTCTAACTCCTCCCAATCAAGATAGACCAGACCTTGTCGCCAGACCACCTCGGGATGGGTAAGGCCTTGCAGACAGGCGTGCAGAGGTCGGGAAGCAATGAACTCGAGGGCAACTGATTTTCGGCCTTTGGCCGCTGGGGAGATGCTCTCATCCAGATCAAGGACATACAGCGTAAAAGGGAGAGCGGCATCCAGCCGCCGAGCCCGGCCCAGACCGCGACCGCTGCGGCCCGTGAGAAAGAACATTTCGGCCATACCCTTCTCGTGCGCAAATCGAACCAGATCGTGTATGCTCTGGCAGTTCTGGGGGGCAAAATCAGGAGAGGTAGGATCGATCAGACGTAAGGGTGAAATAAATTTCATAATCCGATGCAGTCGCGAGAAAAAAGGAGATTGGCGCGAAGTGAACGGTGTAGCCGGCCTTGGTGTGAGAGTAGCAATACTTCCTTGGTAAACCCGGCAGTGGTCGGCGTCCACGATGACGCTCATACCGGAAGCAAGGCGTTTGATAGCCTCTGAAGCCCCGGCAATGACGGGCAGTCCGAATTCTCGCGCTACCGAGGCAAAATGACTGGCCTGGCTGCCGCTGTGCGCCACCACTGCTCTGAGCCGACCGATGATACCTACGAAAGAGGGTGAAAGGATGGGGGCTGCCAATACGGCTCCTTCCGGAACCCGGCCCAGGTCAGTCTCATTCCGGATGACGTAAACCTCGCCCGCCGCAACACCGGAGCTGGCCGTCACCCCTCCCTCCAAGAGAATGGGACTGTCGGGCGGGATCAACTCTTTCCCGGTCACCGTTGCGCCCGGGTGGGACGATTCAATTTTTAAAGGCCGGGATTGAAGAATATAGCAGTTGCCAACCTTATCCTGACACCATTCGATATCCTGGGGACGGCCAAACATGGTTTCAAGCATCATGCCCCATTGAGCTAAGAGCACGGCTGTGGCTGAAGATAAACATGATCTCGGTTCGTTGCCGAACTCCAAAGGACGTGGCGCTGCTTCCCTGGTTAGATAAAAAATCTCCGGTTCGGCGCGGCCATCGACTAGCTGCCGGCCTAAACCGCAGACGGCGTAGACGGCCAGCGGAGCATCTGCTTCATGCACCAACTCCGGGGTCTGGGTGTACATCACCCCACCTGTAACAGCATCGATCATTTCAAGAAAGATGACCGCCATGGGAGTATCCTGATCGGCCAACCCACAGTGGAGGCGATACGCCAGGGCTCGGGGCGAATACTTGCTTGCTAGAACCCCTTTATACACCGTCAGGATGTCCTGATCGGCCACCTGCAATACGCTGAGATACTGGCCGGCAAAAGAGGCCTCACCATCCTCACTCAGGGCGCTGCTTCGCAGACACCAGGGGCCATCTAGTCCCCGCCGGTGATACTCCTCTACCCGGCAGGCAATTTCTTCTCCCACTACCGCGGGGACTTCCCCGTTTTCCACCAGGGACATGATTTTCTCGGATAGCTGCGTTAGCTGCTCCCAATTCTGAGGATCAACCTCGGCCAAGAGTTCGTTGAGGCGGGGGCGAAGGCGGTTGTGCTGCAGAAAAAGCTGAAAGGCCTTGGTGGTAATAATGAACCCTTCCGGCATTGGCAGTCCGGCTTCCAAGGCTATGCGGTTCAGGGCATGAGCCTTGCCCCCCACCAGGGCCGGTTCCAGCCCCGGCATCCCTAAAGAAACGGTGTACGGTGGGGTGGAATCATTTTCCGGTAGGGTCACGATGCCGTCTAAAACGGCATTTAAAAAACCAAGCTGTTCCTCGAGCTGGTCATAAGCGGTGGGATGCATAGCCGCCAGAGATCGGATCAGGTTCCTGGTTGCCGTAATCAACTCCCGCACCAGCTTTTCGATCCGGGCCCAGTCAACCGATTTCTGTTTATGCAGAATCTCTTCGAGCGCCGTAAGCAGTTCCAGACATCTCTGGTCTCGATGCAATAGTTCCTGGAACAATCGATACTTATAGCGCAGAAATCTACCCGGAAGGAAAATCTGGAGAAGCCAGTACCTGAACAGTTGATTAAATTTCATGCGCTTCAGCCACGGTCAGCCCTTGGCACAGGATATTATCCAGGCCGTTAGCGTCAGAGGATGAGATTTTTCTGTTGGCGATAGTAAATCCGGCTACTTTTGGTGGTTCATCGAATGCTCTCCATTGAACGTTGAGACCTTTATCAATCTTGAGCTGAGGTCCCGGTCCCCTTTAGGGCGTAGGCCACTTTCTCTTCCAGTTCTTCCTTGTCGATAGGTTTGACGCAATAGTCGAAGGCCCCCCACTCCTTGGCTTTAAAGGCCGTCTCCAGAGTAGGATGCCCGGTCAGCATTATCACCCGGGTTTGAGGCGAAATTTTTTTCAGCTCCTCTAAGACATCCATGCCGCTCATCTTCTTCAGGCGGATATCCAAAATGGCCACGTCCACTCGATGAGACCGGACATAAAGCAAGGCTTCTTCTTCATCGGTAAAAATGGCAACCTGATGACCTTTGCGTTCTAGGATACGTTTGATCATAATACATGCATCCAGGACATCGTCCAGGACCAACACTAGTCCCATACAGAACCTCCTTAGCCTGTTGCTGATATCTTATAGGGCTCTTGATGAAGAAAGAATTCTTCACACCCATCTTCTTCGGCGTCCCGGGTTATGGGAAGTTTGACGAGGAAGAGGGCGCCTGGTCCCGGCGGTTTGCCATTAGCAGTAGAAAGGGTTTTATACAATGGTGGAGACGGACTGACGGCAAATATCTTCCCCTGATGCTCACGGACAATGCCGGAGGAAACCGACAGACCTAAGCCGGTGCCTACTCCCGGCGCTTTGGTACTGAAGAAGGGGTCAAAGATTCTCTTCATGTCTTCCGGGGCGATGCCATTACCACTATCGCCTACGGTCACTATGGCATGGTGGCCATAAGGACACAGACTGGATCTGACCCAGATGGTCCCGCTCTGCTGAATGGATTCAAAGGCATTATTCAAAAGGTTGAGCCAGACCTGTTTGAGTTTTTCCTTATCGCCCTGGATCAATGGAATCTGCGGGTCGAGGTTGGCTTGAATATTCACCCAGTCTTGCTGAAAGATCTGGCGGATCAGATTCAAAACCTCTTCGATGGTAGCATTGAGGTCTAATTCTGCCATGCTGCTTTCGCTAACCCGCGAAAAACTAAGCAGATCTGCGACGATGCGGCGGCAGATCTTCACCTGTTTTTCAATGATCTCCAGATATTCATGGCTTTCCGCATCCTGGGGAATGTCTTCCAAAAGCATCTGGGCGTATCCCAGGATGATTCCCAAGGGGGTATTAATTTCATGCGCCACACCCCCGGCCAGTTTCCCCAGTTCCTCCATTTTGACCGATTGTACCAGTTTTTCCTGGTAGCGTTTGATATCGGTGATATCCCGCGCCGTGAACAACAGACCAACGATGCGATCCCGGTCAAACACCGGCAGTTTGACCATGTGAAACCAATGTTTCTCGCTATTTTTCTTAATGATGATTTCTTTAGAGAGAGGAACGCCGGTCTTAAGGATTTGGAGGTCTTCGGTTCGAATGGTCTCGGCCCATTTGGGCGTAAAAATATCGATTTCAGATTTCCCGATGGTTTTATTGGCATTTAAGGAAAAATGATCACAGAAAGACTGGTTGACGGCCTGGTAGATAAAATTGCTGTCTTGCAGGCTTACCAGATCGGGGGTGGCGTCTATCATTGTCTTCAGGAGTTGCTGCTGGCGGGTTAGATTGTTTTCCGCCGTTTTCAATCCCTCGATATGAGCATTTAAACTGAGGGCCATGTAGTCAAAGGTCTCGGCCAGGGTCTGGATTTCATCACCGGCGATGGTCTTGTAAACCTGACAATTCTGGCAGGCTTCTATTTTCTGCTCATATCCCCCGGGCTTGCACTCGGGACATAAGGTCCCTACCAGATACCAGCAGCGACGGCGGGTGTCGCCATAGGCTGGACATTCATGCTGGTTGCAGTTTTTTATCACCCAGCAATTTTTTTTGGACCGGGGTGCAGTTTGGAGGTCCAAATTTCCCTTGACGATCTCTTCGGCCGAGGCGCGCAGGAGATTCAGGCGTCGGGTTACGGTATCGGCAAAATAGTTTCCCAACAGCACCGCCGCCAGGACTGCACCGGCGGAAACACCGAAAATAATAAGCAATAGGCGATTTACTGCCGCCTGGGCTTTGATCTGGGACAGCCCCACCCTCACCACGCCTATGCGCTCGGCCCCGATCATAACGGGAATGGCGAAATCATAGAATGGTTCCTCTTCGGAGGCCAACAGTTGGACATGTTCGGAGGCGCCCACCGGAACTTTATTGGCGTCCAAAAGCTCCACCGGAAAACCGACCTGAAAGGTGTGGGATAAGACCTGGCCATTTTTGTCCTGGATGAAGGCATAGGTAATGTCGTCACTGGTCTCTTTGACCCCGTCCACCATGTTCTTCAAGCGCAGGAAGTCTTGGCCCAGGATAGGATCTGCACTTCTGGCGGCCAGGCTCAGCGCCAGCGTCAGGCCTCGTTTTTTGATCTCTCCCAACATGGCGTGGGTGGCCGCCTTACTGACAAAGATCGCCGACAGGAGGCCGAAAACCAAGATCACCGCCGTGATGCCTAAAAAAATCTTGCTGCGAAAGGATAACCTATCCAAAAATCGCGTCATGTCGACACCCTTGTAGTTTCTCAAGAGCCTAATGGTCGGACCATTCTAGATTATTGATTAAGCACCGCCTCTTAATGCTCGGCCTTGGATTCCACCATGGTCTGCAGACGGCGTACGACGTCAAAGTCCGAATCCTGAGCTGGCATAACTGCAATAAAGCCAGCTTTTTTGAGAATGATCTGATGGTCGGGATTTTTGATATCCAGGGCCAGAAGTGCCTGCTTGATTTTCGCCACCACAGCGGGATTCATGTCCTTGCGGGCGGCATAGACCCAGCCCGGGTACCAGGGGGAGTGGGCCAGGACGCGTATCTGTTTCAGATCAATCTTGTCGGCGACGACCTCGAGGGTCCCCTCCCGGATCAAGCCGACGTCATATTTCCCCGAATAAACCGCCATTACTACTTTCTCCTGTTTCCCTCCCGGTCCTGGTGCAAAAGCGACTTCGGAAAAGTCGCGGGCGCGCAGCCCTCGTTCCAGAATAAGACCCCAAGGGTAAAGATATCCTCCCGCGGAGGTGGGATCGACGGCAATAAGACGCTTGCCTTTTATGTCGGACAGAGATTTAATCTGCTGGTTGTCGGCCCGGCAGATGATCTGCCCCCGGAAGTTTTCTTTACCCACGGATTCGACCACCCGGGCAAAGGCCCTGGCGCCGTAGCGGTCGGCGATTTTCACGTAAATAAAAGGATTGCTGAAGGTAATATCAATCAGGCCTCGACCTACCATGTTCATGTGTTCATCGAAAGTATCCGGAAATACCTGACGGATATTCAGGCCGGTTGACTTGGCCAAATAATCCATTACCAGGTGGTGCCGCTGGTAGGAGACTGTATGAGCGTATTGAGGCAGGTAGGCGTAGGTAATGGCATTATCGTGCTTGACTAATGGAAGTTCTTGCAGCTTGGACAGATCTATTTTTTTTACCGGTTCTTCCTCGCCGCAGGCTCCTAGAAAAAACCAGATACCCAATAAGACTACAAAATATCGCCAGAATTGCATATCGACGGAACTCCCTTGCAGGGAAAAAACTTACTTGGCCGAAGCTCGAAGGTCTCGTAAGAGGTCAAGCGTGCCCGGCCTTATGATAACTAAACCTGACCTTTTTTCCAAAGCTCAGTGTTTAAAACTCATTCCCCTCTTCTGCATCATCGCTTATCTCCTCTTCCGCTTCCAGTTGCAGGTTATATTTTTTCAGTTTCTTCCATAAGGTCACACGGCTCACCCCTAAAATCCGGGCTGCTTCAGCCTTATTGCCTCCCGCCGTCCTCATGGCCTTGAGAAGCAGTTCCCGAGCCTGCTCCTGGAACAGGCGACCGCCATTCTTTCGAGTACTAGTGGAATGAAGGGATTTCGGATTGATCAGTTGCGGCAGGTGTTCTGGAAGGATGTTGCCTTCCTGGCAGAGCACAAAAGCATATTCGATGACGTTGATGAGTTCCCGGACGTTGCCCGGCCATTGATGGGCCAAAAGCTTCTCCAGGGCCTCTTTACTGATGCCTTTGATAGGTTTCTTGGACTTAAGACGAGCCCGCTCGATGAACGCTTCCACCAGGAGAGGAATATCCTCTTTCCGCTCACGCAGGGGAGGCAGATGGATAGGAATCACATTGATCCGATAATACAGGTCTTCCCGGAACCGTCCTTCGGCCATGAGTTGACCCAGATTCTTATTGGTTGCCGAAATCAGCCGGACATTGATCGGAATGGGCTGATGATCTCCCACCCGCTCGATGATTTTCTCCTGGAGGACCCGCAACAGCTTGGCCTGCGTCGATAGGGGCATATCTCCCACCTCATCGAGGAAGATGTCCCCTCCATCGGCAGCCTCAAAACGGCCTAAACGGGATCGGTCGGCACCCGTGAAAGCCCCTTTGACGTGCCCGAAGAGTTCACTCTCCAACAGCGATTCATGCAGCGCCGCGACATTGACTTTGATCAATGGCCCCTGCCGGCGGGGGCTGAGTCGGTGAATGGCCCCCGCCACCAGTTCTTTGCCGGTACCACTTTCTCCATAAATAATGGTGGGGGCGTCAGATTGAGCGGCGCTGGCAATCAGGGAAAAGAGCGGCATCATGACCGGGGAACGCCCGATGATCCCCTGAAAACCGTCTTCTCGATTGAGTTCCCGACGCAGCCGGTAAATAACCCGCTCCTGGGCGACAACTTCGGTGATGTCAGTGAAGGTTTCTACTCCGACGGCCTGACCATCATCACCTTTTAATAGGACGGCGTTCTTCAGGACATGCACCAAGCCACCGTCTTTTTTCACCAGAGCCGCTTTGCGCCGCCGCACGAAACCGGTCTGAAAGAGTTCGCAGGTCTTGCACCTACCGGAGGTACAAGGAGCAATGCAGCTATCGGTCTTGATCAAAGAACAGGGGTGGCCGACAAGTTCAGCGCGGGAGTAGCCGGTTATTTCTTCCATGGCCCGGTTTACAGCCAGGATAGTTCCCCGGGAAGACACCACTACCAACCCCTCCATCATGGTGTCAACCATCTTCTCCCAGAATTTTTCCGAAGTTTTGGGAATCATGCGGTCACAATTTCCACAAGAGAGTTTATCAGTGATGTTAACGTTAATACATAGTTAACATTAAATGGAACAAAATGGAAGCCCCATAATTCCACCAGCTAGGGCTCATATAAAAAATATATCAATAATCCCAAGGCAATATTTATTTAATCGTTAATATTCCTATTTGGCATAATTTTTGATAGTATTCAAAATAATTCTTTTTTTATTAAGGAGGCTTTTGTGAATAAAAAGGGTATCGTTCTTATCTGCCTTTTGGCCCTGGTTGCCGCGGCAGCCATCTGTGTGTTGGCTGAACCGGCGGCAGCCGGAAAACTTGAAGAGGCCATCGCCAAAACTCCGGTGGGTATGGGAACCGGGGAGATCAACCCGGATGCTCCCAAAGGCTTCATGGGAATTCCCGGGGCACCCCAGCCATTCTGGTTCTGGGGTATCTTATGGGGTATTTGGGTGGGTTGGATATTTTCCATCGTCGGCGCTTTTGGCGGCATCATGGCCGGCGTGGGCCACATTTCGGTTTTCGGCCTGGGTGATTACGCCGCCAGTTTTAGAAAAACCAGTCCGGTTTTAAATAAATTGGTTACAGATTCTATCCGTACCTCCAACCAATATTTAGTTGGTCTGTCGGCCTTAATGTCCTCCGTTACTTATTATCGCATGGGTCGTTTGGTTCTGCCTTTGGGAATTGCTCTGGCCCTCGGCGGCATCGCCGGCGCCTATCTTATTCCCGTCCTTACCGCTGGCAAGATTTCTCTGAAAGCTTATGTAGGTTATTTCGGACTGATCGTTTTAGTGATAGGTTGCTTCCTCTTTTATGATACCACCCCCAAGGGACAGGAAAAGAAGAAAAAGGCCAAGGCTGCCGCACAGGCTTTTCAGGAGGCCGTTAAAAAAGGAACTTCCGCCGGGGAAGTAGCGGCCCAAGGAGTACAGGTAAAATCCTGGGGGTTCACCCGGATAGAGTTTAGTTTTTATGGGGTGGAATTCCACTTCAACCCCGTCTGGCCGGTATTGGGTGGCTTCTTCATCGCCGCCCTGTCAGCCTTCATAGGAGTAGGCGGCGGCTTTCTCTATGTCCCCTTTCTTACTTCCGTGACTGCGCTGCCTATGTATGTAGTAGCCGGCACCTCGGCCCTGGCAGTCTTCATCAGCATGATAACCTCCATATTCACCTTCATGTTTGTCAAGGGAACCCCCATTGATTTCCTTTTTATCGGAGCTGAACTGATCGGCATCGCCACCGGTTCCATTGTCGGGCCTTATACTTCAAAATATATTCCTGATATCTGGCTGAAACGGCTTTTTGTCATCCTGGCTATATACGTAGGATTGGGTTATACTTTAAGGGGTTTTATTGACATCCGTTTACCGGGCATTTAAAAAAGAAAGACGCATTTAAAAGGGCGAGGCTTGGTAAACACCGGGCCTCACCGTTAAGAGTAAGCTCAGGGAAAAGACACTAAGTTTTGATGCAGCCGTTTATTCAACTTGCCGATAGCTTCCTTATCATGTTTTACCGCCTCACCGGCGTCGCCTGGGCCGATTTCGCCATCGGCACCTTTACCCTGGCCATTATCGCCTTATTCGTCGGGGAAGCCACCGTTAGGCTGGTGTTTCGGTTTTCCCGAAAACATCTTGATGAGAAAATATCCGAGGCCGATAAGTACCAGAACCTGTCCATGGACGCCTTAAGGGCCGGGAACAAGGAAGCTTACCAGGCCGCCAATAAACTGGCCAAGGAGGCCTTTGGCCACACCTTTTTCCAGCAGCTGACTCTATCCGGAGCTTTTCTGTGGCCGGTCTTTTTTGCCCTGGCCTGGATGCAGCAACGGTTCCTGGAGGTCGAGATACCCATACCCGGAACCGGTTGGTCCCTGGGGTTCATCGGGGCTTTTATTATTATTTATGCGGCAGCCTTTGTTTTTCTTAAGGTGCTGAAAAGAATCCTATTTCTTTCCCGCACACCAGAGCCTAGGGCTCTGTGCAGCGAGAAGCAATGATTCTCAAAGACCGATCTGTCTAGCAGGACGATAAGATTGTTAAAAATCTGGGATAGCATTGAATTTTGACTACCCCTGCTTTACGTCAACCATTTAATAAATAATCCAATGGAGATCATTATGGGATTAAAAGAAACTATGGCCGCGATTGCAGCAAAAAGTAAAGATGAATTAACCTATACGGACATAGCCGACACCTATATTTATTATGTCAGAGTAGACTTTGATCCGGTAGGGATCAAATTCTGCGCTGACGAAGCCGAAATCCCCAAGTACAAGCTCAATGCCAAGGCCAAGATGAAATTGACCTACTGCCAGTACCTGGCCATGGCCCGCGGCGGACATAAGGCCATGTACATGCCGTCCAACATGCTGTTGTGTGAAAATGCCGAACCGGTCTTTGGCTTTCGGGAGCTGGACAAGGAAAAAGACACCCAAAGGCATATGAAATATCTCCGGAACGAAGAACTGGCCTGGCAAGCCCCCTTTGGCAAGGCCAAGCTCCCGGTTGGCAAATATCGCGGCATTTTCATCGCTCCCCTGGCCACGTTTGACGAATCCCAAGTCGACCCGGACATCGTTTTCTTTATGATCCTGCCCTATCAGGCTTATCACATCCTCAACGACTATATGTCGGCCATGGGGCGCAGTAATCTCACCTTTAACCATACCCCTAATGGAGCCGTATGCTCCGGGTCGGTCTGGGCCTTCAACAACAATACGGCGAATATGACTACCATGTGCGCCGGCAGCAAGACTTCCGGCAAGACCGATATGGCCATGGTGAATCTTTTCATCCCCGGATCGCAGATCAAGGCCAGCGCCGCCCAATTTCTGAAACGCATCACCGAGACGGGTGGTCCTTCGGTTCTGGGCAAGGGCGGCCAACCCTGGCCGGGGTTGGATGTCTGCAAAGGATGTCCCCTGTTTAAATACGAAACTATTCCCTGACCGGGAAAGGCTACTATTGAATATTTCCCCAACGCGTTAAGATCATTCCCCAAC
Organism: Desulfobacca acetoxidans DSM 11109; assembly: GCF_000195295.1. NCBI lineage: Bacteria > Pseudomonadati > Thermodesulfobacteriota > Desulfobaccia > Desulfobaccales > Desulfobaccaceae > Desulfobacca > Desulfobacca acetoxidans. Next base: position 1,301,744 of record NC_015388.1, on the reverse strand, counting down.
TAACTAACCAAACCTCCAAACGGCGAGCGCAGACCTGATGGTCTGCGCCGTCAATCTGACCTTCACAACCCTATCACGTAAGGCTCTAGAATCGCTTGCAGTATTTGCTTTTGACAATGGCCATATTTCTGCTATAGAAGTATCATGGCCGTACTTGATAAAAGTATCACGCTCAAGAAAGTCACTATTTACACTGACGGCGCCTGCATCGGCAATCCCGGACCGGGAGGCTACGGCGCCATCTTGATCTATGGCAAACATCGCAAGGAACTCTCCGGCGGTTATCGCCTGACCACCAACAACCGTATGGAGCTTATGGCGGTTATTGCTGCCCTGGAGGCCTTGAAAATCCCCTGCCAGGTTGAGATCTTCAGCGATTCGCAATACGTCGTGAACGCCATGACCAAAGGTTGGGCCAAGAAGTGGAGAGCCTTTGGCTGGCGGCGGAATAAGGAAGATAAGGCCAAGAACCCGGATCTGTGGGACAGGCTACTGCGGTTATGCTCCCGTCATCAGGTCTCCTTTTTTTGGATTAAAGGACACGACGGCCATGTCGAAAACGAACGCTGCGATCAGTTGGCGGTGCGGGCCGCCTCTGCAACAGCTTTACCCCCGGATACGGTTTATGAGGCAGAAAAAAGAATCCGCTAATAATTTCCCTGTCTCACACTCAACCAGCGACTGACTTCTGTAAGCCCACGCCCCACCAGGTCAATCAGCTTTTCTCCCTCTGCCTGATCAACCGGCAACGGACCGCTTCGCCAGAGAAGCTGCCGGGGTTGGGGATTGAGCTGCCACTGTTTCACGGCATAAAGCAGACTGCGCAGGTCGGCTCCTCGAGCCCGATTGCGCCAGACCTCCGGCTGCCGCAAAACATCGATGGCATACTGTCGCCCGTCATCCCAACCGAGGGTATGCAGGGCCGCCCGGCGCATCAGGCAGGGAAAGCAGTAGCCGCAGTTGCCCTGGCGGCCTTTCAGCCAACGGGAGGCCACGGGGTGGGCGCAGGAAATGGTATGTGGCAGCAGGTCCCGTATGAGGGCCGGATTGCGGCTGCGGGCCAGCATCTCACCTTTGGTAACCTCCTGATAGGGATTTCCCAAGTCATGGGCGATCCCCCGGTTAACCCAGAACTGCTTCAATCCGGAAATAAAGTAAGGGTGGGTGGTGCGGGTGCTGTAGCTCCCCAGGCGGTTGCCGGTAAGCGGCGGGTTGAGGCTGATCCAGCCATTTTCGGGGATTACCAGCGGGAGGTTCTCACCCCAGACGGCAGCCGCGGCCAACCCGAGGGCGATGAACAACAGGGAGCGGCTGCGCAGACTTAACTCCGGCGCTTCGAATTGCACCCGGAAGCCCCAGCGGCGCACCCGGTGTGCACCATAGTGTTCTATGAGCGCCTGGGCCAGAATTTTTTGACTGGCTGCCAGTTGGCCAAAGTCATAGTGGCTCACCAACAGGACGTTCCGACCGTCCTCCAGTAGATCGACGGCGCCGGCCAGTGAGTCCACTCCCCCGGAAAAAAGGCAGATGCAGTCTGGTCGCCAAGTGAGATCAGGTTTGCCGGAAATCTCTAGAGACGGCTTTACCGCCCTTGCCTCCAGGTCCCAGGCATCGCCGGTGAGAAAGGTCAGCGGGACGGCCAACTCCGGCAAAAACGTCTCCCAGGCCGCTGCCGGTAAAGAGACCTTCAGGCTGCGGGTCCAGGCATCGGCCGCCAGTCCCCGAAGAGCCACTTTATCCGCCGACCAAATTCCGAGTGAGATCAAAAGGAACTTTAAAACCTCTGCCGGCAGGGGTAGGGAGCCGGTCCCCAGGAGGTCCAGGTTATGGTGCACTTTCAGTTTTAATGCTGTCGGCTCCAATCCGATAGCGATATCGGCATACCCTGTCTTTTCGGGCTGGCGGCCAACACCAAAATAGACGCTAATCCCCATGTCGGCCTCTGAGATGGTCCACCAGGCGTGTGAGGAGCTGTTCTACAGCCTCAGCGGGTTGGCTTGACAGCGTGCAAGATGACCGGTAAGATATTTCGGCCAGAACGCAGCTTTGGGCCAAAATGTATGACTTAACCTCCTCCTGCCGTTTAATACCGAAGATTACGCTCGGAGCTTTGAATTCCAAAGACTCTCCCAGATCAGAGAGAAACCGTTGAAACAGGGCCAATCCTAAAAAGTTTAATACTCGATTGACCATGGGGAGGTCTCCTGGTTCCGGGTCTGCCGTTTTTGTATAGGGATCAGCAGTTGTGGCGAGGCAAGCGGTTAGATGATCAATGAGGGCACTGCGGAGTGTGGCCTCTTTCAATCTGGCGCCCGGCCCGGCTAACCTATCCAAGAGGGCCGGAATCAGCGTCCCCGGAGTTTGTGCTGTAGCCTGATCTACTCCCAGATGATTAAGAGCTGCGGTCCATCCCTGCTCTACCAGGAGGGCATAAAAGTGCGCCAGAGATGTCGCGGTCTGGACCAATGCTGGCATGATGGCTCCTCCGCCGGTCATCTCCCGCTCTCCGGACGGTTGCTCCAAGGCCGTCAGATAGCCGGCGACAACCTCCTTTACCCTGGGAGTTGAGGCGTCTTGACCGGAAGCATAACGGGAGGCAAGGGTTTTTGCCCTCCGCCAGAATTTTCCTACCGGGGCCTTGCGGGCCGAAGAGGTGCCCACGTCATCTCCTTGGTATGTTAGACTTTGCCCATGGCCAGATTTTTCAGGCAAGTGTAGCGCCTCCAGGAAAACTCCGGCCAACAGGGAAAGATGGAATTGTTGTGATAGAGCGGCTCCGCCTCCAGATCATAACGAGAGACCTTGACGGCCTCGGACCACAGGACTGTGTGCGGGATGGGAGAATACTGGGTCAGGACCGGCGTGGCGCCCAAGCGGCGTACCTGACGGCTAGATTCCACGATTTCGGCATCCTCCTGGTGCGGCAGACCGATCAACAGATAGACGCCGATCTCCTGGGAAGCATAACCCGCCTCTCTAAGGGCGGCAATGGCCCGCTCTAGATCTCCCGATTGAACCTTGCGATCCGGACGGGTAGCGCCGGTGACCGTAGTCTCCAGACCAAGCCGCAGGGTGGCGAAATTGGCCCGTTTCAACCAGCGGGCCATCCTCGAATCAATAAGACCGACGTGCATACCGTTCGGCGTGTGGAACCGGAGCAGCAGCCCGCGGCTCAAAACCCCCTCCAAGATAGGGAAAAGATGGTTTTCTGCTTCAAATAGCAGGGCATCATCATAAAACGCCACTTCGGCAATGCCAAACTTCTGCTGCCAATAGACCAGTTCGCTGATTACGCTTTCCGGCCGCCGCCGCCGATACTGCGGCTCCAGCAGCCGCGAGGCGCAGTAGGGACAACTTAACGGACACCCCCGAGAGGTCAGCAGCGGCAGCACCCGATGGTCGGAGAGCAGGTCCCAGGCGGGATAGGCCATATTGTCCGGATCAGGAACATGAACGGCAGGGGCAACGTCGATACCGGTAATATCCTTCAATATCTCCAGGATATTCGCTTCCCCACTGCCGGTGATGACAGAATCGGCCCCGCTGTGGCGGCGGGCATGTTCCGGACAGAGGGTAGCATAAATGCCCCCCAAGATGATGGGGATGTTTGGAAACTGTTCACGGGCCAGCGCAATGGTGGCCTGAACCCCAGGATACCAGTAAGTCATCAGGGAAGTGACCAGGATTGCCACCGGCGGCTGCGGCAGGCGGCGGAGACGTTGCTTCAGGTCGGCCGGAGTGATCCCATAACGGCCGTAGCGCCGCGGTAAACCCCGGAACGCGGCGGGCGTCGGCAGTAGTTCTTTGGGCAGCTTGCCCGTCGGTTTGCCCCCATTTAATGGCCGGCTGGCGCAATCGATGCAGACTACCCGAAAACCTGAGGCGCGCAGGAGGCCGGCCAGGTATAACAAGCCCAAGGGGCGGGCGTAAAAGTCATGCGCCGCAAAATCATAGACCCAAGGGTTGAGACATAAGACTAGCGGACCGGTCATTATCTTGACTTAAATTGACTTTATGACTTAGCAATAGATTATTTAGCCGCCAGCAGATTTTGAAAGATCGACTGCTGGTTCCGCAGACTATAGATTTCAGAACGAACGAAGTGCTGCAGCGCCAACAGCCTCTCATTCCGGGCCTCCTGTTCCAGATTGCGGGACGCCTGCCGGTCGCCCTGGGCCGCTAATTCCTGGCTGCGGGCCAGCTTTTCCTGTGCCGATTTATCCAGGCGCTCCCCGGTGTTAAACAGGTCTTCGGCAATCCGATGATTGGCAGCCTCCTGCTCTGATTGGGCGGGCGTCAGCTCAGCCTGGGATAGACGGATAGCCAGATCGGTTTGCAGCAATTTAAAGAGCTGGCGGGCTTCCTTGACCGTCGCCAACGCCCCTTCCGGCGCCTCGGCGACTTCTTGCTCGGCCCTGTCGAGCAGACGGACGGCCTTTTCCAAAACTGCCTGGGAATTGGCCGGGGCTTGGGCTACTGCTGGCAGTGTCCCGGCCAGAAACGCCAACCATCCCAGCAGCCCCACTAAACAACAAGACAACCGGTAACTCATGTATTTCTTCCTTTCAAGAACAGCTCTGGCAATCTCCAATTATTTGCCTGCTTGGCAGGCAAGATTCTTATTGATTGTCATTACTTGCAAATTACTCGCCAACAATGATAATTTCTTTGGGAGAGGCGCAGCTTCTCCCCGTCCTCAATACTTTCACTTTTTATCTTACCCGGCAAGTGGAAAATGGTTGCTGAGACAACCTTAACTAGCTATAATTTTTAATTATTGCTGTCAAGAAGATTTATGCGCGTCAGATATCCACCCAGACGGCGGCTGGCAGCGGACGGATACATGACAATACCAAAAATTCTTTCGGCCGAATTTGTCGTAAGCGCTCATCAGATTGAGCAGCTCCCCGGAGGCGTATTGCCGGAGGTGGCTTTTTGGGGGCGCTCCAATGTCGGCAAATCCTCTCTGATCAACGCCCTGCTGCATCGTCAGAATCTCGTCCGGACCAGCTCGCGGCCCGGCTGCACCCAGGCTATTAATTATTTCCTGGTCAATCGGGTCTGGCACTTTGTGGACCTGCCCGGATACGGCTACGCCCAGGCGCCGTTGCCGGTAAAAGAAAAGTGGCTGCGGCTGATCTCCACGTATCTTGAAACTCAAAAAAGACTTCGAGCTGTAGTCTGGCTCCTGGATGCCCGCCGCCAACCGGGACCGGAGGAGCTGGACTGGCTGGACCGCTTGCGGAGCTGGCGGCAAGAAGTAGTGGTGGTACTGACTAAAGCCGATAAGATCAAGCGGGGGCAGCGGGATCGGCGGCAGAGCGAGATCGCGGCGCAGTTGGCCCCATCCGGGGTAAAGGCCCAGGACTTCATCTGGTTTTCGACTTTGACTCAAGAAGGACGCAGAGAACTCTGGGGCCAGATAATGCGCTTTCTCTCGTGAGGCCTTGATCCAAAACTTGCTAGTATTCAAGTGTAATGGTTAAATATAACTCTTGCACAGGCTAGGAGAGCAATGCCACCGATCAACCACTTTTACGGTTGGCGGATGCTATTGAAATAATGACAATTAAATCGGAAATATATCCCGGGCGAGGCCGGCCCTCAATAAAAGAGTATGTCTATCCGATATCTTGCCGTTGAGCTGTACCGTTGTGAAAAAAAAGTGGCGGCCTTAAGAAAAAGACTGGCGGAGTTAGGTCAAGGACCCTCTCCCGAGCGCTCCGGGTTGGAGATGGAATTGTTCCAGGCCGAAAAGGAGCGCGATCATTACCGAGCCTTGCTTGAAGCCAAAAAGGAACCGCCGCCTTGGCGCACCGGCTGATTCCCGGTAGTGCAATGGGTGGATAGCAGACTACTCCCGGCAACCTGGAACAGCGGTGCGGCTAGGTCAACCAGGGGCTTAGGCTTAACTCTGAGAAATAATAAAGACCCCGACGCAGGTGATGATGATGCCGGTCAAGCGCACCCAGGTAACGCTTTCTCCCAGCAGCCACCAACCCAGGGCCGCAGTCAGGACATATCCCAGACTGATGAGGGGATAGGCGTAGCTCACTTCTGCCTTGGCCAAAACCACAAGCCAGATAAGGAAGCCGGTGACATAACAGGACAGACCCAAGAGTATGTAGGGACTTAAAAAAGCCTTAACGAAAATCGGGAATAAACCGCTGAGCGAAATCTGAAAATTGCCGATTTTATTCATGCCATATTTTAAGCATAGCTGACCGATAACATTAAAGGCAATATTAACCGTCACCAGAGCCAGAACAGTATAGCGAACCATTTCCGGTAAAACCTCGTTTGCTGATATTAATGCGGTCTGGAAGGGCATACCTGAGTGTATACCTTTGAGCCAGGTCGGATTTTTTAGGTGAATATAAAGTATCTTCCAAAGCCTTTGTTTAATCAATAATTATTTTCAGAGAAAGGAATGGATGGATGTCAAACGCCTTGGATCTCCTGCGCCGACTGTCTGACAGTTTCGGTCCTCCTGGCGGAGAAGCGCCGGTAGCCCGGATAGTGGAAGAATATCTGTCGCCTTTTTGCCGGATGGACCGCGACGGCTTAGGATCGCTCGTGGCAGAGAAGACCGGCCAGGATCAATCGCCGCGTCTGATGTTAGCGGCACATCTCGATGAGGTCGGTTTCATGGTGCAAGGGGTGACAGCCCAGGGATACCTGCGTCTCCAAGCTTTAGGGGGTTGGGAACCGAGTCTGTTGCCAGGGCGGCGCCTTCAGATCCAGACCGCCACCGGCAGCCTCGAAGGCATTGTAGCCGCGGTTCCGTTTCATTTCCGCCCGGAAGCTAAGAAAGACATCAAAATAGAAGACCTCCTGGTAGACATCGGGGCTGCTTCGATATCGGAAGTTCAGGCTCTCGGTGTTTGCTTAGGTGATCTAGCCGTCCCCCGGAGTGGTTTTGCCACCCTAAATAATGATTACCTGGTCAATAAAGCCTGGGACGACCGGGTGGGAGTAGCGGCCATGATCTTGGCCCTGCAGCGATTACGGGAACAGCCACATCCTAATACTGTTTTGGCAGTGGGCACAGTGCAGGAAGAAGTGGGCTGCCGGGGGGCAACCACGGCAGTGGAGGCGGCCAAACCGGACATAGCCATTGTCCTGGAAGGGCCGCCAGCCGACGATCTGCCCGGCTTGAGCCAGGATCCGCCCCAAGGGGCTTTAGGCAAAGGGGTGCAGATCCGCCTCTTTGATCCGACCGTCATTGTCCCCCAAAAACTCTGGCGTTGGACGGTGGAACTGGCCCAACAACGTCACATTCCTTATCAGTTGGCCGTCAGGCGCGGCGGCGCGACGGATGCTCGAGCGATTCACCTGGCCCACGGCGGCGTCCCCACTCTCGTTCTGGGCGCGCCGGTGCGTTATGCCCACTCTCCGGTAGGAATAATCCACCGCCAGGATTTCGCCGCCATGGTAGAACTGACCGTGGCCATCATCGAAACACTCGACGCAGAGCGCCTGGCAGCTTTATCCGCATAGATAACATAATTGCCATTATTGATAGATCACCCGCGCACCGTGAAAATCATTTACCGGTGGCACAGGCTTTCCAGCCCGTGCAGAAATTGTTCTCCAACTGCGGCGGGATGGGCGCGGCGCTTTCCCACCCTAAGCCACTGGCCACTGCCACTGTATTCTCTTAGTAATGGCCACCACTGTCCGGCCCATTCTTCCTGCTGGGTTGATAACCTATTAGCTTTGCGGGATTATCTTATGAATCGCAGGGTTTTTCCGTTTCTGTTACCTTGACAGGTTGAATGAGAAGCTATATTTTACTGCCACTGAATATCAATTGCCAAAGGATGCGGTATGCCTGTAAAAAAACTAAGTGAGCTGCTCCCCGGGGAACATGGTGTGGTGGAGAGGGTGACCGGAGTAGGGCCTTTCCGCCAGCGCCTGCTGGAAATGGGTCTGACCCGAGGGGTTCGCGTGGACATGGAAAAAACGGCGCCATTAGGCGACCCAACGGAGTATGTGGTCAAAGGGTGTCACATCAGTCTCCGGAGAAGTGAGGCCGATATGATTGTCTTAAATATTGATTCTGAGGGAACTGATTAATGGCCAAAACTTTGACTGTCGCCCTGGCGGGCAATCCCAATGTAGGCAAAACCGCACTATTCAACAACCTTACCGGCGCCCGGCAGCACGTCGCCAACTGGCCCGGCGTGACGGTCGAAAAGAAAGAGGGGAAGGTCTATTTCGGCGACTACGAAATCACCATCATCGACCTGCCCGGAACCTACAGCCTCAGTCCGTTTTCTTTAGAAGAAATCATTGCCCGCAATTTTATCGTTGATGAAAAGCCTGATGTGGTAATCAATGTCATCGATGCCTCCAATCTCGAACGCAATCTTTTTCTTTCTGCCCAGATCATTGATTTAGGGGCCAAGATGGTTTTTGCCCTGAATATGGTGGATACCGCCGCCACCCGAGGCATTCAGATCGATCAGGCGCGGCTGGCGGAATTGTGGGGCGTGCCGGTGGCGCCTACCGTGGCCAATCGCAATCAGGGCACCAAAGAACTCATAGAGGCGGTTATCCGCACTGCGGAGGCACGCGACCCGGTATCCCGGCATATTCATATTGATTACGGATCGGATGTGGAAGCCGCCCTGATAAAGATTGAAGCCGTATTAGCCCGCGATCCTAATCTGGCCGGTGGGCACTACCCCCGTTGGCTGGCCACCAAGCTGCTGGAACTCGACCCGGACGTCATCCGCCGTCTGGAACAGAGTCCACAACGATCCCAGGTTATAGCCCAGGTGGAGGAATCCCGCCGGCAACTGGAAAAGACCTGGGGAGAAGACGCCTCGGTGCTGGTAGCGGAACGGCGCTATGGTTTTTTGGGTGGCACGGTCCGGGAGGTCCAGCGTCAGGAGCTGGCCCGACGGGTAGTGTTGTCGGAGCAGGTTGATAAGGTCTTGACCCACCAGCTTTTCGGCTTCCCCTTCTTTCTCTTCTTCATCTGGCTGCTGTTTCAGATGACCTTTACCCTCGGTGAGCAGCCCACGGAGTGGATCCAAGCAGGGGTGGGATGGCTGAAAGGTGTGGCCCAAGCCCAGATAGCAGACGTGTGGCTCCGAAATCTCGTCGCCGACGGCATCATCGCCGGGGTGGGAAGCGTACTGGTCTTTCTCCCCCAGATCACGCTGCTCTTTTTGGGCATATCGTTCTTGGATGACACCGGCTACATGGCCCGGGTGGCCTTTATCATGGACCGCATCATGCACGCCCTGGGACTGCACGGCAAGTCTTTTATACCCATGCTGATGGGTTTTGGCTGCAACGTGCCGGCCATCATGGCTACCCGCGGACTGAGCAGCCATCGGGATCGGGTCCTCACCATGCTGTTGGTACCGCTCATGAGCTGCAGCGCCCGGTTGCCCGTGTATGTGCTCTTTGCCGGGGTGTTCTTCCCCAAACGCGCCGGTCAGGTTATCTTCGGGCTCTACCTCCTGGGTATTGTCATGAGCGTGTTGCTGGGTATGCTATTCAGTCGATTTCTACTCAAGGGACAGGAAGAACCCTTTGTGATGGAGCTGCCCCCGTATCGCCTGCCGGCTATGCGGGGTTTAATAGTGCATATGTGGGACAGGGTTACCGTCTATCTCAAACGCATGGGTACCGTCATCCTAATCGCCTCTATTGTCATCTGGTTCCTGGGGGCCTATCCCAAAAATCAGCAGCTAATTGCCAGCTTTGAACAGGAAAAAAACCAGGTAGAGGCGCGCTTCGAGGCCCAAGCCAAAGCTTTGCGGGATAATCCGAACTTCACCACCCTGAATGACAAGCTGATCCAGGAAAAAGAGGCCGCCCTTACCGAACTCACCCAAAGGCAGAAAGCTGAAGAAATGCGCCAGACCTTTATCGGCCGCCTGGGAGCTGCTTTCGAACCGCTCATGCAGCCTCTGGGCTTTGATTGGCGCATGAGTGTCAGCCTGGTCACCGGGTTTGTGGCCAAAGAGATTGTCGTCAGCACCATGGGAGTGCTCTACGGGGTCGGCGAAACCGCCGACGAGGCCTCGGAAAGCCTGCAACAGGCCATCAAGGCCTCGGGTGTGAGCGCCGCCGCCGCCCTGGCCTTTATGGTCTTCGTGCTGCTCTACACCCCCTGCCTGGCCACGGTAGTCACCCTCTGGCGTGAAAGCGGCTCGCTCGGGTGGATGTGGTTCAGCCTCGGCTACCAACTACTCCTGGCCTGGACGGCGGCCTGGGCGGTGGTACGTCTGGGGCGGGTCCTCGGACTGGGGTGAAGAAGTTAACCCGAATAACTCACCAGTAGCGCCAGACCTCCAGTTCTGGCGAGATAATATCTTTGCAGACCTGGAGGCCCGACCGGCGGGGTCGTTCTTTAGATGTTTCTTAGCCTCTCCCCGCTTTCGGGGAGAGGCTAAGGAGATACAGGGAATTAGTGATTCCAGGCCTGTCTCCGGTCCCGATTGGACACCCTAAAAAACCTGCCGTGCTCCCTATGGTTCGGTCGATGGGCAACTCTTTGCATACGTTGTGGTTCTTTATTCCAATATCGCTGGTCTCGCCGGTGATTGTCCTGCCATTGCCGGTGATGCGGTTGGTGATGGTTCCTGTATCCAGGATAGGCTGCCTGGCGATCATTCTTTTCCCGATAGATATTCCGATCGGCTTTATCCAGCATCCGGTCCAAACGGACTCGCTCTTTGGGGTCCAATCCACTGCGAGACCGCATCCGGTTCTCGGCAGTTTGAATGCGCTGCTGTTCGTGCTCCAATTTCCTAACTTCTTGGGGTGTTAAGGTCCCAGACGCGATCCCATTTTGGATGCGGCACTGCTGATTTTCCTGCCGTTGATCGATGTGTCCGCCATAATACTGAGCCTGAGCGGAACCACTCCAGGCGTAGATCCCGATTACCAGAAATCCTGCTATCCTGATTACTTGCCATACTTGCATTATTGTATCCTCCTGTCTCAGATTTAAAAAATGGGGGGTCACGCTGGATTCGACTTAGTGCAAGGACCTTGCCAAAGATATCCATCTCATCAGATTATTAAGGATATTCAATGAATTACCTGGATACCGAAGGAAGGCGCCCGGTGATTCCTCCGGGCCTACAGAGACTGGATTTTGATAAAAGGACCCCGGAAGGGCAGGATATCTGTCTCAATCTGATAAGCGGGGGACCGAGGAGAGCCAGAACCGATTCTGAAAAATCATTATTGTTTGTTCAGGCTCAGCTCATCCTCATAGGCCGGCAGAACTCCCAAGCCGTGCGCCGTTTTTACGGCCCGGTCGATGGCCAGGCGCAGGGCTTCTTCGCCCAGGAGACCGATGATGTGTAGGTCAGCATCAACTTTGGGATGGGAAAGGACAAAGACAATATCACCGTCAAAGAGGGTGTGGATAGGGGTGATGGTTCGAGCCAGGCCATTGTGACCCATCTGGGCCACTTTCTGGGCCTGTTCCCGCGTCAATCGGGCGTTGGTAGCAATAACTCCCAAGGTAGTGTTGGGATCCGCAAACTGTTGCCGGACATACCCCCGGCGGATGTAGGCGGCGCTGTCCGCAAATTCAGGGCTATCCGGCGACAGTCGCGCACCAGCGATAATCTTTCCGGTAGCATAGTCGCGCACATCTCCAAAGGCGTTGACCACCACAAGGGCCCCCACCAACAGACCATTGGGCCCGGCCAGACAGACGCTGCCCAAACCGCTTTTCATGCCTTGGGAGATACCGAACAACTTGCCTACCGAGGCCCCGGTCCCGACCCCGATACTGCCCTCCGCCACTGGCCCGGCATGAGCCTGGGTACAGGCAGTATAACCCATGGCCTTATCCGGCCGGGCCCGGCAGTTGCCCAAACCTAGGTCAAAGATGACTGCGGTGGCAACCGTCGGGACGCGGGTGATGGCGACGTCAAAGCCAAGTCCCCGTTCCTCCAGAAACTCCATGACGCCGCCACCGGCATCCAATCCGAAGGCGCTACCGCCGGAAAGCAGCACCGCCTGAGTTTCATTGACAATATGGTAACCCAAAAGGGCATCCAGTTGGCGGGTGCCCGAAGCAGAACCACGAATGTCGACCCCGCCGATCGTTCCGGGTGGACAGATGATGACTGTACAGCCGGTGAGATTCTTAAAATCACTGGCATGACCAACCAAAAAATCGGTAACCTGGGTAAGACCGCCGGGGATTTCTTGAGACATGGTAATCAACCTTGCGATTATGGGGCCAACTGAAATTCCTGCCCCCGGATGGTTAATATTTTTATCGCCAACTGGGCCTCTCGGACCGTGTTGAAACTTTTAAACAGGGTAAATCCCGGCGGTGGCAATTGCTGTGACAACTTTTGGGCAAACTCTCCCCGTCCGATTCCAGGAGAACCCTGCAATGCCTCTGCCGCCAACCGCAGGCTGCTGTAGCCCTGAGCCGCAAGGTAGCTGGGGGTCTGCTGAAACTGTTGCTGATAATCCGAAACAAAGGCCCTCACTGCCGGATCCGGGTCACCCGCGAAAAAGCCGTCCGGGAAAAAAATGCCATCGAGCCTGGCATCATGTTGCAAGGCTGACGGTGTATGCAAGATATTGGTCCCCAAGAGCGGCATACGGAACTGGGAAGTAGAGGCCAGGACAGAGGCAGCGGCGGCCACTGCTCGATCTTCGTCAGGAATAAAGACGGCATCAAGAGAAGGTCTCCCGTCGGGACCAGGATTGACCGTGGTTAGTAGGGTCTGCACCGCCAGGGCCAGGTTATGCCCGTCCTCGGCATAAGAGACCTGAGAGACCAACAGCATCCCATGTTTGTTGAGTTCTTCGGCAAATTGGCGGGCCATGGTCCGCCCATACTTTGAATCAGGACAGATGATGGCATAACGCTGCCAGCCCATACGACTGCCGGTATAACTGACGAGGGCCTGCAGCATCAGCGGAGGTCTGAGAAAATCTTGAAAAATAAACGACCCCGTTTGGGTAATATCTTTCTTCTGAGTCAGGGCCAGCAGGGGAACGCCCAACCGTTGAGCGGCCGCGGCCGCAGCTTCTGCAACGGCTGAAGGGAAAAAGCCGATCAACGCCACGATCTTGGGGTCATTGGCAAGTTTCTCCAAAGCGGCAACCGTTGTGTCCGCCCCACCGCCGCAATCCTCTACCGCGAGGCTCATATGAGCCTGTAAGGCGGCCAGCTCCAGGCCATTTTTTACCTGATGGCCGACCTCGGCATATTCCCCGGACAGCGGCAATAGACAACCGATAGCGGCGGTAGATCCGACTGCCTCAGTTCGAGCCGGAGGGGCGCTCAACTTCGCTGCTAAAACGGCCTCAGGACTCTGAGGAAAACGCCGCTGCAGGGTGGCCAGCCATTCCTCCGCCTTCTCCGGACGCCCGGCCTGGGTCTCCAGCCTGATCAACTGGAGCAGCAACGCCGGGGTAAGAGGGGTGTCGCGATAGAGATCGGCCAGTTTCTCCAACTCAGGTGCCGCGGCCCGTTCCAGCAGACGACTTTTCAGATCCTGATACCACTCTTCCTCCCCATAAGGCAGATCCTTTTCTACCAACAGCAGGCGGCTGCAGGCCTGGGGGAAGTTTCTAGACTGCAGGGACAACTCCGTCAGGAGGGCATTGGTTTTAAAACGCAAATCACCGGAGAGGTTGGAGGCGGTCAGGTTTTCTAGAATTCGCTCGGCTTCTAAAAAATTGCCCAACTTATATTGGGCCTGCCCAACCCCGTAGCGAGCTTTGAGAGCCAAACCACTGTCTACCGGAACTGCCAGGATCCTCTCGTAACGCGCCCGGGCTTGGAGCCAATCGCCTTTAATACCGTACAATTCGGCCGTGCGCAGCCAGGCGTGCTGCCACTGCACGCCCTGAGGAGAAGTTTGAAGATACTGTTCATACGTAGCCAGGGCTTCGTTATACCGATGTGCCCGGTAGAAATTATCCGCCTGTTGCAGGAGGGCGGCATCGTTCCGGATCAGATCTCCGGTGGATGGAGGCAGCATGGCAGCACAGCCAAAAGCCAAGAAAATCAACGGCAATAGGACAAACAGCTTAAGAGAAATGAGGTTTTTCATACAAATTGACATGTTCCGGTGATCACAACAAAGCATGCAAACAGAACTGCGGCGGCTGCTCACAATAATGCCTTTTCTGCTCACCGCTTACTGTTTTCATTCAAATTTCTTCGCATCGACCATGTTAAACAGAAGCGGCGGCCATGGGCCGCCCTATCCCATTATCGATATCTTATCGGCAACTTACCATAGGGCGGGCCGCGCCCGCCGTCTTTAAGAGCACTGTTTTCAGATAAATCATCATGTTCCGGTGATCACAACAAAGCATGCAAACAGAATTGCCGCGGCTGCTCACAATAATGCCTTTTCTGCTCACCGCTTACTGTTTTCATTCAAATTTCTTCGCATCGACCATGTTAAACAGAAGCGGCGGCCATGGGCCGCCCTATCCCATTATCGATATCTTATCGGCAACTTACCATAGGGCGGGCCGCGCCCGCCGTCTTTAAGAGCACTGTTTTCCTATAAGGTGGGGACAGACTAGCCCCACCTTATCTATCCGTCTAATATTATTTTGATTCTTCCTTTACTTCCTCAAACTCCGCTTCCACCACGTCGTCTTCGGGTTTCTTCTGTTGCGCCTGGGCGCCGGCCCCGGCGGCACCTTCGGCGCCAGCGGTATGGGCATAGACAGTCTCAGCCAGCTTATGAGAGGCCTTCATGAGCTCCTCGCTGGCCTGCTTGATTGCCCCTTCATCTTCACCTTCCATGGCCTTTTTCAACTGTTCCACTTTTTCGGTAATCGTGGCCCTGGTGGCGCCGTCCACTTTATCACCCAGTTCGGTGAGGGTCTTCTCCGTCTGGTAGACAAGCGAGTCGGCGTGGTTGCGGGCTTCCACCAACTGACGCTTTTTCTTATCTTCTTCGGCATGAAGCTCAGCATCTTTAATGAGCTGTTTGATCTCTTCTTCCGACAGTCCGCTGGAGGCGGTAATTTTTATGGATTGTTCCCGACCGGTGCCCAAGTCCTTGGCAGAGACCGAAACAATGCCATTAGCGTCAATATCAAACGTTACTTCAATCTGCGGGATGCCTCTCGGGGCGGGAGGAATGCCGACAAGCTCGAAACGACCCAACGTCTTATTATTGGCGGCCATTTCCCGTTCACCTTGAAGCACGTGAATGCTCACTGCCGGTTGATTGTCTGCCGCAGTGGAAAAGACCTGGCTGCGGCGGGTTGGGATGGTAGTATTCTTTTCGATCAGTTTCGTAAAGACCCCACCCAACGTTTCGATACCTAGGGAGAGTGGCGTAACATCCAGAAGCAGCACATCCTTGACTTCGCCCTTCAATACCCCGGCCTGGATAGCAGCGCCCACGGCTACCACTTCATCCGGGTTAACTCCCTTGTGCGGCTCCTTGCCGAAAATCTGCTTGACTTTTTCCTGCACCTTGGGCATCCGGGTCATACCGCCCACCAGGATGACTTCATCAATATCTTTCGGAGAGGCGTTGGCATCCTTCAAGGCAATGCGGCAGGGGCCTTCCAACTTCTGGATGAGATCCTCCACCAGGGCCTCCAGTTTGGCCCGGGTAAGTTTGATCAACAGGTGTTTCGGACCGGAGGCGTCGGCGGTAATAAACGGCAGGTTGACTTCGGTCTCCAGCGACGAGGATAATTCCATTTTTGCCTTTTCCGCCGCTTCTTTTAAACGCTGCAAGGCCATGCGGTCGCCGCGCAGGTCGATGCCCTGATCCCTCTTAAATTCATCGGCCAGAAAGTCAATAAGCTTCTGATCGAAGTCATCGCCCCCTAAGTGGGTGTCGCCGTTGGTTGATTTAACTTCAAAAACACCATCGCCGATCTCCAGGATGGAAATATCGAAGGTGCCGCCGCCAAGGTCAAACACCGCAATTTTTTCATCTTTTTTCTTGTCCAGACCGTAGGCCAGCGACGCCGCGGTAGGCTCATTTATGATGCGCAAAACGTTCAAACCTGCAATCCGACCGGCGTCCTTGGTAGCCTGCCGTTGGGAATCGTTAAAGTATGCCGGAACCGTGACGACGGCGTCGGTGATTTTTTCACCCAAATATTCCTCCGCCGTCTGCTTCATTTTGGCCAGGATCATAGAGGAGATTTCCGCCGGGCTGTATACCCTTCCCCGAATCTCCACGTGGGCATCGCCATTTTCGGCCTGGACGATTTTATACGGCAGGATGGTCAGGTCTCTTTGCACCGCCGGATCGGCGTATTTCCGCCCGATCAGCCGTTTTACCGAAAAGATCGTGTTCTGCGGGTTGGTCACGGCCTGGCGTTTCGCAATCTGGCCGACCAATCGTTCACCGCTGTCGGTGAAAGCTACCACTGAGGGGGTCGTCCTGCCGCCTTCGACATTGGCGATGACTTTGGGGTCACCACCCTCCATAACCGCAACCACGGAATTGGTGGTGCCTAAATCAATTCCGATAACTTTACCCATGAATATATTCCTCCTGATAGATCATCTTGGTTGATTTCTTTTTTTTATCGGCTTTCAATTAGCTGCTCGCAGCACCAGAGGCGCTAAGCTCTCCCAGACAGGTTAAACCCCGAACCTCTATGATTATTCATTGCGAGATACTCTTTCACTGTAAGCAGGCCGCTGAAGATATGCCGGATATTGAGAACATAGAGATTCCTAAGACTGGGAATGACGGGCCACCACTACCATTGCCGGCCGCAGGAGACGGTTATGGAGAAGATACCCTTTCTGAAGCTCCTGAATGATGGTCTGGTCTTCCACCGAATCATCTTCCTGTTGCATGACGGCATTGTGAAAAGTCGGGTCAAATTTATCTCCCAATGCCTGGATGGGCGTCACCCCGAATTTGGTCAGGGCAGCCAGAAAGCCTTTGAGCACATTTTCGACCCCTTCCTGAAGAGCCGAGCCTGGTTCTTGCTGACGCCCATGATTGATGGCCAACTCCAGGTTGTCCACTATCGGCAGAAGTTCTTTGATCAGCGATTCATTGGCGAATTGTCTCAGATCAGCCCTCTCTTTTTCCTGGCGTCTCTTAAAATTTTCCATTTCGGCAGCCAGTCGCAGCCAGCGATCATGGATTTCTTGGGCCTCCTGAGTCTTCTGCGCCAGTTGGCGGATCAAGGCCTCGGTCTCTGTTTCTTCAATGACGCTTTCGGCCGCCTCCATCTCGGAAGATTCGACTACTTCCGGGTTAACTGTTTCATTACACTCTTGGGAGGAAAAACCCATAGAAAACAAACTCCTTTTGATTGATAATCGGTTTATCGAACTGACATATGGTTTCAACCGGTTCTGACGTTGTCCCTTTTAGAATAATCCGCCCCCACCGGGTCACAAGCATATCCGCCGATATCCGGCATTACATCATTTCAGCGGAGGAGGCCAATTATTCAAGATACCGCTCATCACTTCGGCGGTAAATTGCACCAGCGGAATGATTCGATCGTAATTCATCCGCAACGGTCCGATGATGCCCAGAGTCCCGATGGGCTCCAGATCCCTTTGAAAATTAGTGCTTACCAGACTCCATTCCACTGTCGGGATAGTGATTTCGGGACTGAGGAAAATTTTAACTCCCTCTGAGCCTAAACTTTCGTCCAATAATCTGATAAGTTGGTGTTTTTCTTCGAAAGCTCGAAACAGGGCGCGAATTTTTTCGATATCGGCAAATTCCGGATAATCTAGAATCTGGCTGGCGCCCTCTACATATAACTCCCGATCCTCCTCTGCCTGGAGGGCCTTTTGACTCAACATCAAGGCCTGCAAGAGCATCCGATCAAAAAGAACCTTCTCCTGCTCCATCTGCATGAGCACCGTTTGGCGGGCCTCAACCAGACTCAGATTTTGCAGCAGACCATTCAGATAGCGGCTGAATCGGTCTAACTGCTCCTGGCTAAATTGCTCCAGATTATCGATAAAGCGGTTTTGCACCAAGCCATCTACGGATACCAGGACCGTCAGGATGCTGCCGGCTCCGGCATTGATAAACTGAATATGACGGATTCGACTGATGGCCGGCTTCGGGGCCCGCACAATGGCCGGATGTCCGGAAACCTTGGATAACACTCGGGAAGCCTGGCGGATGAGATCATTCAGCTCACCTGCCGGAGGTTTGAACCCTCCTTCGATCCTGCGACGGGTACTCGCCTGCAGATCACGGCTGGCAAGCATATGATCCACATAATAGCGAAACCCCTGCGACGTCGGCACCCTCCCGGCAGACTGGTGCGGTTGACGCAACAACCCCTGTTCTTCCAAATCGAACATGATGTTGCGGATTGTCGCCGGGCTCAGGGACAACCCCGATGATTTGGCCACTGTCCGTGACCCGACTGGTTCTCCGGTATTGATATATTGTAAAATTATGGTGTGAAGAACCTGGGTTTCGCGTTCCCCCAAAATGCCTCTAAATTCTTGCAACGCTTCCTTTTTCATGTTTCCTCAATAAATTAAGTACGCCGGTGAATCTTGTCAAGTCTCCGACTTATAGATTGTCATATATAACATCTTGAATTTACTGATACTGCCCTGAACGGGGGCAGATTTTTATGAAACCATACCCCAAGAGCACAAAAGCTGGATTCATCTTTGCAAACGCCTCTCGAGTACAGGTTCTTTATCTGATAATAGCAGAAATGCATCAGACCGGTATCCCGGTCCCATACGCCTAACTGAAAATCATCAATAACCCATTGCGGGGCGCTCCGTACCCGGTTTTCGTTTGTATCGGTTGGAAGCCTGCGTTGCCGGTAAAATATTTTCATAGCTTGCGGTGACTGATAGGTAGTAGCTATTATCACATTTTCGGGTCGTTGGTAAAACTGACCGGGTTCAAAAAACTTTGACACTCTGACAGGCAAAATGATATCTTTTATTTATGAGGGGTGCCTTGAGGATACCCCTCTTCACCGTTATTTCAAAGCCAACCTGATAAGCTCGGAAATGTCCAAAATCGGCGTTTATGTAGATTCCATGAATATTGTCCGCAATGGCGGCTACGGCATGCGCTACGAAGTGCTCCGCCGTTTCGCCACGCGCAATGGTGGCCAGATTGTTCGTTTGAATGCCTATGTCGCTCTGGACGAAGAGCGCGTCGGTGCCGACCCCAATTATAATGCTACTTTGAACTTTATTTCAACCCTGCGCGACCTAGGTTTCAAGGTCATTGAAAAACCCATTCGCTGGTTTACAGATGAATCGGGCCGCACCTACGGCAAAGCCAACGCTGACATGGATATGGCACTGGATATTATTTCCCAGTCAGATCGGCTGGATATGGTACTGCTGCTCACCGGTGACGGCGACTTTTGTAACGTTGTGACGATGGTGCAGAATAAAGGCTGCCGGGTGGAATTGGTGGCCTTCGCCAATGTCTCCTCATGGCTGCGGCGGGAAGTGGACCTCTTTGTTTCAGGTTTTCTTATTCCTGGCCTGTTGCCGGTTCAGGCGCAATTAGGTGCCCCCCCTTGGGGTGAGACGGGCAGCCGGGTACGGGGGGTCTGTACGAAATATCTGCACGACAAATCCTACGGTTTTATGCGCTATATTCATAGCCTGGGCAAATTGTGGATCACCGACACCCGTCAGGAGGATTCACCATATAAATCTGTTTTTTTTATGGAAAAAGATCTGCCACAGACGGTTGATCCGGATGATCTGCCCAGCCGGGAACATATTTTTGAGTTTACTCTGATCGAAGGGGATAAAGGTTTTCTGGCCACCGATATCGCCATCGTCTATCAATATCATTCTTGAGAACCTCATAGTCCGGGGCGGATTGTTCATCTGTAATTAAGTGAGGAGAATTTTTTTATGAACCGCGCGTTACATATCATGTTTGTGGTCTCAGAAGCCGTGCCCTTTGCCAAAACGGGCGGGCTGGCCGACGTCGCCGGCTCCTTGCCCCTGGCCTTAAGCCGAGCGGGTATGCATCTGTCAGTCGTCATGCCGCTCTATGGAGTGATCAAGCAGGGAAATTTTACTCTCACAAAAGAGCTAACCGATCTCGAGGTCGCTTTTGATTTCTTCAAGTTGACCTTTGATGTTTATCGCGCCGACGTCGAGGGGGTCAGCTTTTACTTTATCGAACGGGATGAATTTTTTGAGCGTCGCCAATTATACGGCACTCCTAAAGGGGACTATTTTGACAACCTGGAGCGCTATACCTTCCTGGCCAAAACTCTGTTGCCAGTCTGCCAGGCCCTCAACCTTAATCCTGATATTATCCACTGCCATGATTGGCAATCAGCCCTGGTGCCGGTGTATTTGCGGGAAAAATGGCGAGAGGCGGAGTGCTTTGCCCAAACCGCCTCGGTCTTTACTATTCACAACCTGGCCTACCAGGGTCTTTTTCGCAAAGAAAAATATCACCTGCTGGATCTGGATCCGTCCTTGTTTAGCATCGATGGCCTCGAATTCTATGATCAGATTAATTTCTTGAAGGCCGGGATTTTGTGGGCTGACGCTATCACGACGGTCAGTCGGCAGTACAGCCGCGAAATCCAGACCCCGGAGTTCGGCTGTGGCCTGGAAGGTGTCTTGCAGAGCCGGGCCGCATCCCTCACCGGCATCGTCAACGGCGTTGATTACCGTACCTGGAACCCCGCCAGCGACAAGCTTATCGCCGCACCTTTCAGCCCCGGTAATCTGGCCGGCAAGACCAAGAACAAGAAGGCACTCATGGAAGCCTTTCTCCTTGATGCCAAACTTTTAGAGGCGCCACTCTTTGGGATGGTCTCCCGCCTGGCGGACCAGAAAGGGCTTGACCTGCTGTCGGCAATACTGCCAGAGCTGATGGCTGCAAAAGCAACCCTGGTCATCTTGGGCACCGGAGAGGAAAAGTACCACCAGCTCCTGACTGAAGCGGCTCAAAAATACCGGGGACAGCTCGGGATTAAAATCGCCTTCGACAACCAACTGGCACATCTGATCGAAGCGGGAGCCGATATGTTCCTGATGCCTTCCCACTACGAACCATGTGGCCTCAATCAGATTTATTCCTTAAAATATGGCACTATTCCCGTCGTTCGAGCCACCGGCGGACTGGTCGATACCATCGAACCGGTGGATGCCCAAAAGAAAACCGGCACCGGTTTTCGCTTTACGGGAAAAACTCCGGAAGCCTTTTGGGCCTGTATGCAAGAAGCCATGCAGGCGTATCAAAATAAAACACTCTGGAAACAACTTATGAGCAACGCCATGAACCAGGATTTTTCCTGGGAAGCTTCCGCCACAATGTATGAATCCCTCTACCGCCAGACCCTGGCCCCGATACAATTCTAAGGAGGTATGTATGCAAGAATGCCCCAACAGAGAAAAAAACCTGCAGCAATGCAACTGTACCTATGAACCTTGCAGCCGCAAAGGCATCTGCTGTGAATGCATCCGTTATCACCGCCGCATGGGTGAACTTCCCGCCTGTTATTTCCCGCCCGACGTGGAAAAGACCTATGATCGGTCCATCACCAGGTTCCTCAAAATAAAGCGCTCTTAAACAATGTGCTACGGACATCCGAACCGGGGGGCAGTGGAGAAAACCCCAAAAACCTCCTTTAGTTACATTCCGTATGCCCTGAAAATATACAGAGACCACGGGCATATCACCTCAAAAGACGCACCAGGTGTGGTTCAACCCCCTAAAAGTCCCATTTCTCTTCCCCACTTGATGATTCATACCAGTTCGCCGTCAGACGTAAATCTTGCCTTGGGAGACGAATCTTGTACTCGCCTCAGGCTATAAGCGAAAATAAGGTTCGCAGCTACATGGCAAAACTTTTGAGAGTGCAGATTGGTATCAGTCTATACCTTGTGAGACAAGTCTAGACCTTATTGAATTCGAATCAAATTATATTTAATATAATTCAGTAGGTTAGAGCTTGGCACACTTTTTGGTAAAGATATTTCCAAATCTATTTTGGGGAAAAAGAATGGCGCGGAAAAGAAATAAAAGAACCAGGGTCGTCTCCAAACTGGAACTTTCTAACCTGACGGAACATATTCTTGCTACCATGGGCGAGGAAGGAAGATGCATCCGTGAACGCCTGATCCGCTTCCTTCAGGAAAAAACTGTTCCCGACCAGAAAAACTTCAATAAGACTCCACAGACCAAAACAGCAGAAATCGCCAGCAATTGAAGATTGCGCACCGGCCGTGAAGGGCCAACAGAAATGGCAGGACGTCGTTGAGAGAATGGCGCCTCGTTGATTGGGGCATAAGAGTATGGACAAAAGCGTTGCGGCAACAGGCCTGTTGACGCCTGTCTGCTGCTTTTTCCAGAAGGTCAAGCCCTCTGTTCGGCTTCCAGGCGCCGATGGTGTTCCCGGGCCTTAAATTGCATCTGCAGGCGCAGGAGTTTGATTTTGACGTCGGGGAACTCTGCGATCAAAAAATCAAATTTCTCGCACTCCTTCAAATCCGGACACTCATAGCAATTTTCTATCCCCCGGCCGACGGCACAGAGGCGAATCGGGCAATCCGCCAACCCCCGGCCCTGCTTGCATCCAGGACATTCAGTATGAGTTAACAGCCAGTCCAGACCTTTGCGAAATTCAGCAAAATTAAATCCTTCACCCTCCGGAAAGCAGTGGGTCCAGTAGTTGGCCCGAAAGCGGATAATGTATTCTTTCATGAGGGCCACGGTTTCTAAAAATTCTGCATCACCTAACTGACACTCATTACAGAGGCCGCAATAACTTTCTCTCACGCGTGCTTCTCCCTGTCTAAAGCAAAAAAAGATCCATGAATCTGCGCCTCCAGTTCCGGTTCGGTCAAACGGCTCATGGAGATGGCCTGGGCCGGGCATTGGGCGGCGCATAGACCGCAGCCACGACAGAGTTCGACATGGATAGTCGGCCGACCTTTTTCGCCCAAAGAAACTGCACCGAACGGGCATATCGCCAAACAACTGAGGCAGCGTCGACAGTTCGGCGATCTGATGGTGGCGAAGTACTCGCCGCTGGCGAAGGCTGGTTGCGACAGGATTCGTGCAGCTCCGGCGGCCGCAGCCTGCGCCTGCAGGACGGTTTCCGGCAGGCTGCGCGGCGAGTGGGCCAGACCGCAGATGAAAATCCCTTCGGAGGCAGCCTCCACCGGCTTGAGCTTCTGGTGAGCCTCCAGGAAAAAACCTTCGGGAGTACGCTGCACACCTAAAAGCTGGGCCACCTGGGCGGTGTCAGCACCAGGTTCAATACCGGCGCTTAAAACCACCAAGTCTGCCTGAAGTTGCACTTCGCGCTCCAACAGCTCGTCCCACACCTCCACCAGCAAAGCTCGATGGCGCCTGGCAATCACCCGGGGAGGACGCTGCGCGGCATAAGGCAGAAACCTGACGCCCTGTTCCTTGGCCTTGACATAGTGTTCTTCTTTAAAGCCATAGGCCCGGATATCCCGATAAAGAACGGCAATATCCGCCAAGGGACGCTGCTGTAATAAGAGCATAGCATTTTTTATGGCGGTTGCACAACATACTCGACTACAATACGGATGTTCCGGCTCCCGAGAGCCAACGCATTGGATCATCACAATTGCCGGAGTTTTTCCCAAGGTCAAGGAGTCAGATCGTATCTGGGCCTCCAATTCCAGTTGCGTGACAACCCTAGGGTCCTCACCATAGAAATAGCGGTTGTCAGGTTTGAATTCCCTTCCCCCTGTGGCGGCAATGATGACGCCGTGTTCCAGTTGCAATTCCTCGCAACCCACCGGCGTCCGCCAGCGCACCTGGGATCGGAATTGGCCACAATGGCCCTTCAAGCCCACTACCTCGGCATTGGCGTATACCTTAATATTCGGATGACCCAGAACAAGCGAGCTAAGCTGCTGCACAAATTCCTGTGGACGGGTACCTTCTAGCAGAGAATGCAAAGAGTTGGCTATCCCTCCCAGGCACGGTGATTTCTCAATGAGATAGCATTGGTAGCCTTGATCGGCCAGGTTCAGGGCGGCGCTCATACCAGCTACGCCGCCGCCAATAATGAGGGCCTGCGGGATGATCGGGAAACTCTGGGATAGAATTGGGGGCAGATTTTTGGCCTGTTCCACTGTCATAGCAACCAACTGTCCCGCCTTTTCCATGGCCTGGGCTCTCTCGCGCTGATGCACCCAGGCGCACTGCTCCCGGACATTGGCCATCACAACATATCCGGGATTGAGGCCGACCGAACTCACAACCTCCCGAAAAACCGGTTCGTGCGTCCTGGGGGTGCAAGCGGCGACCACAATCCGATTCAATCCTTTGGTTTGAATTACTTCGGCAATCTGTTTAGTCGACTCCAGGGAGCAGGCAAAGAGTTTTTCCTCTACATGCACGACGCCGTCCAGATGCCGCAAGCTCGCCGCCAGGGTCGTCAGGTCCAGCACCCCGGCAATATTGGTCCCGCAATGGCAGAGAAATACGCCAATCCGGACCGGGAAATCTGGTATGGCCGCCGGCTGGCGAGGTTGCACATCCGACTTCCGACGGCGGGGGATAATCCCCAGGAGCTGTGAAGCTGCGGCTGCGGCAGCACTGGCCGAAGTTACAGTTTCGGAGATATCCATAGGTTCGCGGGCGGCTCCGCAGACAAATACTCCCGGACGGCTGGTCTGTACAGGTTGTACCGGCGACGCCGCGATAAAACCAAAAGCGTTTAACGCCAATCCCCATTTATTTGCCAGCGTAGACCATAGCGACGGCGTCTTCAGTCCCACGGCCAATACGACCAGGTCAAAGGTTTCAATACAGGAGGCGCCCTGGGCATCGGTGAAGTGGACATCGATGCCCCCTTGGAGACGGGGAACCACCTCGGCAACTCGAGAGCGAACCAGCCGCACCCCGTGTTGCTCCGCCTGCTGCAGGTAGCGTTCAAACCCCTTGCCAGGAATGCGCAGGTCCATATAAAAAATTGCCGTCTGCAACCCGCCGCCGCTAATTTCGGTGGCCATGACGGCCTCTTTAAGACTGGCAGTGCAGCAGACAGAGGAGCAGTAGTTCGCCCCGAGACGTGGATCGCGAGAACCGACGCATTGGATAAAGGCGATCTTCTCCGGCGGCCGGCTGTCCGAGGGTCGGCAGAGCTTCCCGGCATACGGGCCGGTAGCGCTCAGCATCCGCTCAAACTCCAGACTGGTTACGACATCCGGGTGATCGCGGTGAGGGATATGGGCCGCGGAAGCCGCCTGAATACCGGCAGCAAAGATAACGGCACCGGCCCTCAGGGTCCATTCTTCCGGCTGTTCCTGCAGATTAATGGCCCCAGCCGGACAGACCTTGATGCAGGCCCCGCATTTTTTCCCCTGAAAGAATCGGCAGACCTGGGGGTTGATGATGGCTGCCAACGGCACCGCCTGGGGAAAGGGTAGATGAATGGCCTTGGTTTGATTAAGTCCTTGATTATAAGGGTCGGGCATCTTGACCGGACAGACCCGGGTGCATTCTCCACAGCCCGTACAGGCGCTGATATTCACGTATCGGGGACGGCGGTGGATGACAACCCGGAAATCTCCCGCCTCTCCCTCTATCTGTAGAACCCGACTGCAGGTAACCAGTTCAATGGCCGGATTGCGGCTGATCTCCAGCAATCGAGGGGAGAGGATGCACATGGCACAATCGTTGGTGGGAAAGGTCTTATCCAACTGTGCCATCACCCCACCCACTGAAGGGCCTTCTTCAATGAGCGTCACCGGCAGACCCAGAGCGGCACAATCCAACGCCGCCTGGATGCCACCGATGCCGCCCCCGATCACCAGCACCCGACGCTCTGCCACACTCTCTAAAGGCCGGTTAAGAGACATACCGCAACCGCATTCCACCAAATATCAAGCCTGTTCCACCGTTTTCAGGTCTTTAACGACATCAGCCAGCAGGGAGGCCAGGTCTTCTTCCTGGACCGGATGCGCCATGAGCCGGGCAATGAGCCGCCGCCGCATTTCCTGCAACAGGACCTCTCCCTGGCGCAGACGCTCCGGCAGTTCGGAATTAACCGCGCCTTCCCGCACCGCCAGGTGGCGCAGGCCCTGGATAATATCCAGAAATCTGACGTCCTGGGGACACTGGAAAGAACAACGGGCACAGCTCAGACAATACCACAAAGCTGGCGAAGCCAACAATTCCGTCCGCATCCCACACAAAATCTGCCTCAGGATACGACTCGGGCTGAAGCTCGGCTCAATGACACTCACCGGACAGGTGGCAGTACAAATGCCGCAGGAAAAACAGCGTCGCAGATGTTGACACCCTGGTTCTTGGGCCAATTCATCGGGAAAACGCGGGTCTAAGTCTTGAATGTGCAATTTTTCCATGGTTAGAAGAGCATAATGGCTTTCGTGGGACAATGTTCGGCGCACTTGCTGCATTGCTCCGCAGCCTGCACCAAACGGACGCACCGTTCCTGATGAACCACAACGGCACTGCCATTGACAATATGAAAGATGATCATCTCTGAAGACCGTGGACCTTTCCCCAACCTGGCTTCTGTACAATTACCCATGTGATACTCGCAGGTAGCCACACAAATGCCGCAGCCGATGCATTTCTCGGAATCGATTTGCATGCCTCGAGCCGGCTCGGCCGCCGGCTGGCCTAACAGTTCGTGCAGGGCCTCAATAAAACCGGCGTAATCGGGTTCATGGAGTACCGGGCAGTCTTCCGGCGCCAGTTCGAAAGTTAGCAAAAAACCGGCAAATTCAGCACAGGTGAGACCACACTGGCCGCAATCGAGGTTTGGCAAAAATTCTTTGACTTCCTCCAGAGTGGGCATCAGGCCACCTGTTGCCAATGAACACCCAGATGTGGTTGCACCCAAAGGTTTTCCGGGCGGAAGCTCCGGTACTGACAGATGTCAGCAACCAATTGATTTGTCTTCCCACCGGTGCCGCGATAGAAAGTAGCTTTGCCAACCTGGGGGGCAACGAGCTGGTAATTGTTGACTACAATTTCCCCGGCCTTCAAGAGCACACGGCAGCGGACCGAGTTTTCCTGCCAGGGCGCCGGGTTCCCATCGGGGGGAAGGTCATACATGGCCACATCCGCTCTGGCACCCGGACGGAGGTGGCCCCGATCGGCAAGTCCCAGATGCTTAGCCGGCAGGGTTCGGGTGGACCAGAGCCAATCCTGAAAGGAATACGCCTGCTCCGGCAAAACCTCACCCCAATCCCGTTGCCGAACGGTCGGTTCTGTCAGCCAGGAGACTAAAAGGGGAAGACTCGCCACCGGGGTGTGCAGCAAGCTCGCCGCCGAAAATGCCAGATTATCCCTTCGGCCGGCTAAGGCGACCTGAAGGATGCGACGGCCAGCATCCGGCTCCGGGCAAGCAGTAAGATGGAAAGGTTGAAACCAGCCCAGATCAATCTTCACCGGCAATTTCGAGGAATCTGGCTGCCGCACCGGAGGAAGAAGACCCATATCGGCACTCATACCAGCCTCCAACAATTGAGAGGCTCGATCCATCACCTCGTCGTTCACCAAGGCCGGTCCCAATGCCGCCAGATGAAACTTTTGCGGAGCGGGGCTCAGAAGAAGCAGTTCCGGAGTCGTCTCCAGAATAATGCGACTGTCCAGTGAATCCGCCAGTTCAACCAACACCGCTAAAACTGCCTCGGTGGACAGGGTGCGATGAATATAAAAGTCCTGGCGATAGCGAATAAATGGCTCCACTACACGCAGATTCAGCGTCCGGGTATGTTCCACCAGATAGGCGCCGGCGGCGATGACCTCCGGCAGTTTGTCCGCCGCCTTGAACCAAATATCCATCTCACGCAGATTGAGCAGGAACGAAGCCGAAGTGTCTACAATGGGAATAGCGGCCAGCTCCCGATGAACATAATTGGCAGTTGCCAGGGTTAAAAAAGGTTCATGTATATGAGTATAACCTTGGAGGGCGTAGGTCTCCCCCAACTCTTGCGGGGTCGGCAGGCAACCCCACAAACGGAGGTAATTTTGCCCATAGCCGGCAGCCGGAGAACGCAGATCTATGGCTGCCGGTGTCACCGCCAGGCCCTGGGCCGCAATGACCTGGTCCCAATCGTCTAATTGAGCCACAATGCGGTCATCTTGAATGAAGAGGTCTTGCTCCTCCCCGTCCCAACCGGAGCCTGGATCAAAAACCTTCCCCCCCCGAATGACTAAACGCATAACCCGTCTCCTATTGTTTCAGAGGGCCTTGGCCAGATCCTGCAACACCTGAGAGTCGGCGGGCAGGGAAGAGGAGACTAATTGGGGCAGACACAGGGGCAATCCATCCATGCGATAAGCAATTTCAGGCACCTCCACTCCGGCCAGGGCTACTGGCAGGACCACGTCGGCATGCCCCGCGGAACGGTTGGCAAAAGGGCTCAGGACCACGACCGGGGTCCGCCGCCGCTTTAAATCACTTATCTGTTCGAGTGTTAAAAACCAAAAGAGATCAGCGCCACAGACCACCAAGGCGTCTCGATCCTGCAGACGTACCGGTTCCGCACAAAAGGAACAACCCGTATCTCCACTAAAATCCGGAGCCAGGGGAGAGCCCAATTCTCTCAGCAGCAGGTGATATAAACCCACGGAATTAAAATCGGCCGATAATGGGAAGAGAATAGCCGGCGCCTTCTGGTTCAGCTCAACTGTCAGGGCCGCCAGCCCGTCCAAAAGCTCCTCAGTCGGACCATAGCTCACCCCCCGGCCAAAAAAGATGACCCCATAAGAGGCCTCTTGGAGAAGATTGGCCAATCGGCGAACACCGCGCACCGGTCGGGTTGGCTTCTGCCCTGATACCGTACGCCGCACACCTTCCAGGAGGGCAAGTTCTTGGCCGGGTTCGATCTGAACGAATATATTTACAAACTCTGCCAGCTCCGTGCGGTGCAGATCCACTGCGGCAGTGCGACGCTCTTCGATGCCGCGTTCGGTGAATCTCCCTCGGGAAAAAACGGAATACCGCACTACATGACGAGGGCAGGAATGGAGAGGATTTGCCCCCCAGAAAAGAAAAGTATCAGCTTCATCCCGGATCATCTCCAGGGGGGCCCAACGCAGACCATATTTCATGAGACTCTGATAATATGGAGCTTTGAAATCCAGGTCGGCCGGTTCCAACCGGGCTCGAGCGCGGCGGGCCAAAGTTAGGGCTGCTTCCTGAGCCCAGCAGCCTGAATTGGTCAATCCGTAGATAACGGGTTTGCGGGCTTGAGATAAAATTTCGGCCGCCCGGTTGACGGCGTCTTCGTAAACGACCGTTTCCCAGCGACCTCGGTGTTTTATTTGGGGCTGTTGCAGTCGGCGGCGTTCTTTTTTGGGATGGAATCTCTGGTGGGAGAACATCTTACTGGCCCCCCAGAGACAGATATTATCGGCCAGAGAGATACGGTTGTCCACCACGGTAACATCGATGTCATCGCAGAGGCAGGCGCAACCGGGACAGATGGCGGATTCGATTCTCGCTTCCAAAGAATTTTTACACCTGTTCCCATCCGGAAACAAACTTTTCACGGCCATGCAGAGTTGTGCGCTCTGCCCCACCCCTTGCCGTTGATTTCCCGGATGGAACCTTCGCTAGACGCAGTTAAAATCTAACGCTCTGGCAAAAATCTGCTTTTCTCCTGTTGGCCAGGCTGAGACAGGCACAGGCGTTAGGCCAATTTTCAAACTGAGATTCTTCTGAATCATCGGGTTAACCATGAATGGCCTTTTGCCTAAATCTCGTCTGACCGAGATATTTAGTTTATACTACCATCGGGGGCAATCAACAACCGAAATATGATGGACAATATTTATTATTGAATAAAAACAGTGACCTATAGACAAAAAAAGAGGACTGGAATAGTATTTGGATCAGAGGAAGGGACGCGATCCTATGGTGGGCCCTGCAGCCGATATCCGGATACCGGCTCAAGCCAATCGGATTTTCGTCTGGCACCGCGGAGCGGTCGGTGACATCATATTAGCCGGTCCGGCGTTGCAGACCGTGGCGGCGCACTATCCAGCAGCCCGATTTACCCTGGTGGGAAAACCGAACCGGATGAGCCTCCTGGTCCCAACCCTGCCGGTAGAACAGATTTGGGACGCCCAGCGAGCAATCTGGCTTGATCTTTTTCAGGCTGGCGGCCCCATCGACCCGAAGCTGCGGGCCGGGCTGGCGGAATTTGATCTGGCCCTGGTGTTTACCCCACAACGCTCGCCAGAATTCCTCAACCGTTGCCGCCAGGCAGGTCCGGCTCCCCTGCTCTGGCTGCCCAGCTTCCCGGTAGCCTGCAGAATGCCAGTTTCCTCAGTCCAGACCGAGACCTTGCAGCGCTATGGCATTCAAAGGTACCCCGCACCTTTTCAGCTTGCCATGGACGCCTCAGAACTGCAAAAGGCTCACCTCTGGCGGCGCGCCTATCAGCACCTGCAAGGACCTCTCACAGTACTGGCGCCCGGCAGCGGTCACCCGCTGAAGAACTGGCCCTGGGAACATTTCGCCAGGTTGGCCCACTTGCTGACGGAACAGTACCAAGCCCGGATATGCTGGGTGGTCGGCCCGGCGGAAACCGGCCTGGCGGAGAAGCTACGAACCATCTTTTCGGACCATGATCTCCATGTCTGGGACAATCTGCCTCTCTCCACCCTGGCCGCACGCCTGTCCCTCTGTCAGCTCTATATCGGCAACGACAGCGGCGTCACCCACCTGGCCGCGGCTCTCAATCGGCCCAAGGTTATTGCCCTTTTTGGTCCCTCCGATCCTGAGATTTGGACCCCTTTAGGAGATCAATGCAGCTGTCTTACCTCAAAGAAATCCTGCTCCCCGTGCACCTCAGGACCGGAAATTCGCTGCTCGGCCAATATCTGCTTAACGGATATTACTCCCGATGAGGTGTTGGCCGCCATCAAATGCATCACCTCATAGTGCGGCATGGTGGTATAAAGGGGAGGAGCGATCGCTATTCTTCACTTTCATGGACATGCTTCTCTTTTTCCCCTGATCTCATCGATGACCCTTACTCTTCCAATTTCTGGGTATTTAGTAGACTGCATCTCCAGGAAAACGCCCCATTATACTCCAACTTATCGGAAGTTTTTCCTGTTTGCCGCTATCCCACTGGTCAGCCAAAGGGTCAGGGTGAGATTGCATGCCTCCTCTATTTCGTTGGCCAGTCGGTAAACTGGGCCCAGAGGACGGCGCCGTATTCCGCGTCTTTCTTCTTCCCCTCGTGGACTATGGCATTTTTTTCTTCATTTAAGGCGGAAAAGGCCCACCAACCCGCCTTGGGCACGGCAAAGGTAAAAACGCCGTTCTTGTCGGTTTTCACCACCTGGGTAAAGAAATAGTCATTGGGCGCAGTCACTTTCTTATCGGCATTCCAAAATTCCACTTCCACATCGGCGTTGGCCGCGGGTTTACCTTTAAATTTGACCATACCCTGAAAGACATTGCCAGCATAGAGGCCAAAGGGCCGGGTCAGAGGGATTATTTCGGCCTTGAGGCCTATTTCCTGGTCCCAGTTCTCTTCTTCTCCGAAAGCGGCGACATATGTCTTGGTCTGGTGGATGATGAACTTATCTTCAGCCGGTTCCCAATACGGTTGAGGATCAAAATAAAAGGTGTAGACGCCGGGTTTCTTCAAAGTGTAGGAAGCCTTCCAGGCCTCTTTGCCCATCACCTTGATCTCTTGAAGTGTGCCGAGGAGATCGGTTTTCTCTTTCCCGGACTTGACGCCAAAGGCTTTGGGTTTGGCCAGATCCATACCATTCTGCTCAAAGGGATGGCAGAAGGCCAGGGTCAGTTCCAGATTGGGGTTGTCCCCCTGCATCACCATGGCTTTATCAGGCATGATCATACCGAAATGGGCCTGGGCGGCCGAACTGAAACCCAGGATAAGACATGTGCTCAGCAGGGTTTTTAACAGAATGTGCATTATTTCCTCCTTTCAGGAAACTCTTTAACCGCGGCGGCAGGCCGCCGCGGTTAAAGAGCGGACATCAAATAAGGTTCAAATGGACACTATGAGCTCATACCCGCCTGACAATAAAGACACAAAGAAAAGACTTGAGCTGCCGTTGCCATACACAGAAGATGTCATTCGGTTACCGTTTCCGCCAGGCTTCCCACATAGGGCGACCTTCCAGGTCGCGCAGCAACAGGACATTATCGCCCGTCGCCACCCTGGCAGCAACTAGTCTGGTTTTCCCCGCCTCATCGACACAGATGCCCTGTACTGTAACCTCCTGACCCGGGCTCAGGTCAAATTCCTGCCGTTCCAGGTACCACACCGGACCCAGATGGACATGTATCTGGCCCTTATCCTTGGAATCAACCTTGATAGCCATGCCGGGATATGCTTTATCATCCAGGGTTTCGGTAAAAACCCGGCTCACCGTCCCGGTGACGGTCATAGGCTTGCAGACGCCCGTGACGGGGCATTGATACGGGGCATAAGGGCAGGGGCGGAATCCCTGTCCCCGACCCTGGGCGTATGCCGAAGAGATGCAAGTACATCCTACAAAGACTGCCATTCCCACACCTAAGCTGATCAAATGCCAACGTTTCATATTGTTCTCCCTTCATTGGAGATTTTATGTTATAGGGATTATCGGAAATCCTGTCTTGGGAAAAACGAGAAATCCAGACCCTAATAAAATACTATCTTACGTGATTCTATAAACTCCCGGCAAGCGCTTTCATAACGCCTTTTTGGACAAGCAGTTAACTCCACGGGAATCTTCATTTTCAGAGGGCATCAAAAAGCATAAACCATGGATAACAAGGGCGTAATAGTGGCGTCGGTGTTCTTGCCCACCATGTCAATATTTAACCCTAATGCCAGAGAAAATTTATCTGTAGCCATGTATTCGATGCCCGGAACGACGGAAACCAGGGCGCCCGGCGGCGTGTTAGATTTATGACCGAAGAGTCGACCACCGTCCCAACAGCTGACGAATTCCAGCAGTGCTACCCATTTCTTGGTCATGGGATACTCGGCGGCCAGATTGAGGGTTACACAGTCCCGTGGATGTTGGCGGCCATCGTCGCTGCTGTAATCAGTCTGGACCGAGTACCAGAGATTACCGTACACAATAAAGGGCCGCATATATTTTGACAGGTTCAATCCGGTGGTAAAGACATAGGCGCCACCGCCAATTTCGTCCGTGCCTAAATTGCCGGGATTGAGATGTCTAAACTTGCCGGTGGGAAAATCCGTGGCAAACAAAGCGGTTACAGTCGGTCGCTTTTCCGTTTCCTCCACCAGCCGGTATTTCAGCGTGAGGTTAATATCCCCCAGACCTCCATAATCTGCCGATCGCTCCCCGTTGGGGCCGGGCTCATTAACATCGCCGGCCCAATTATGGGTATAGGGAATGACTACAAAGCTCTCCAGGTTATCCCAAAGGCCATAGGTAAATTTCCATTCCATGCCAAACGATTTGAAATTTCCTCCTGCCGTTTCCCTCCGCCAGTTTGGGGTTAAGGAATCGACGACGAAGCCCATGCCAAAAGTAGGTTGGATGGCAAAACCGCCCTTATCTATAGGCACCGCCGTATCAGTAATGATGGGACCGAAGGTGGCCGGGCATTCCTCGCCTTCTTTGGTTTCCTCGGCCTTGGTCTCGAAGCCTTCGCCGCGGCCTGATGTTTCCTCTCCCTTCCCTGCTTCCTTTTCAGCAGAGGCCGCTGTTTCTTTGGCAGATCCGGCAGCCTCTTGGGCTACCCACCCCGGCTTGGGCGTCATCAGCAGCAACATGAACATTACGATAAAAAAATAGCGCACACACTTCATACTCCCCCCCTTAATTTATTGGTATGATTTCACAGAAAGTGGCGTGCACATGGCAGCATTCCTTCACCGTATGATGCAAGAAATCGTTCTCGTGAGAGACGATGACGAAGGGAATGGTCAGATCTTGCAGAATGTGGATAAGGCGGTGCTTCGTATCCTCATCCAATCCGGCAGTGGGTTCATCCAAAAGGAGGACCTGAGGTTGCATGGCCAGCACGGTGGCCAAAGAGACCAGCTTCTTTTCGCCGCCCGATAGTTTATAGGTTACCCGGTCTTCGAAGCCAGCCAGTCCCAGGTTCGCCATGGTATTTCGGGCAATCTCAATGGCTTCAGCCGGGGTTTTTCCCTGATTCAGAGGACCGAAGGCCACATCCTCCAGGACAGTGGGGCAGAAGAGCTGGTCATCGGCATTTTGAAAGAGCAATCCTACTTTTTGTCGGACCTCGATGAAATCTTTTTCTTTTTTCATTTCCTGACCGAAGATAAAGATACTACCCGCCTGGGGGCGCAACAGTCCCATAATCAGAGATAACAGAGTGGTCTTGCCACTGCCATTAGGACCGACGAGCCCTAACTTCTTGCCGGGCAGGAGCTGAAAGTCGAAATTATGGAGAACCGGCTTGGGAGCGCCGGGATAGGTGAACGATAGATTGTGCGCTTGAATCAATGGTTCGGTCATCAGATCCTCACCGCATCATGGGGGGTTCGCCACTCCAGAAAAAGGACTGCTACCAGGGCCAGGAGGGAAACGGTCACGAAAACCACATCACGGCGGTGCCAGGAAAAGCTTCGCAGACTATAAAAGACCCCGTGGAAGCCCCGGCACAGCATGGCTTGAAACACGCGGTCGGCCCGGTCATAACTGCGCACCAGCAGCATGGCGGCCAGATAGGCGTAGCTGCGATAGGTATGAAGATTGGTGCGCGGCTGAAAACCCCGGACTTTCATGGCCTGGACCAGCCGGTGAAATTCCTGCTCAAAAACATAGAGATAGCGGTAGGTAAACAACAATAGATGGCACAGCTTTTCGGGGAGCCGCAGGTTATGCATGGCCTGTCCCAGAGTGACGATCGGCACCGTAGCGATCAGGGCAATCAGGCCGATGATAATGGCATTGGATTTCAAAGTGATCAAACCGGTAAAAATCAAACCCTGGCGGCTGACGGTCAGCGGTCCGATCTGCCCCAGCGGCTCTCCCGGATAGGTAACAGGCAAGATAATCCACAGAAAAATAATAAAGGTATTCACGAGCAATAACCGGCCTGCCACTTGTTTCAGCGGCAGCCGCGCCAGGGCCAGCCAGATCAGAGCCAGTCCCAAGCCCCCCAGGGTCGCAACATAACTTTGCGAAACCGCTAGTAATACCGCAAAGAGGGCGGCCACGACAATCTTGCCGCGTGGGTCCAGGCGGTGCGCCAGAGAAGCGCCTTCTGAAAACGACTCCTGAATAGGACTCATGGTTTAGGCTTCTTTTTACTTAAAAAATAGGCCGCCAGACCAAAGATGCCCAGGATATAGCCGATGCCGCCGATGATATCCGTCGGCGTAGTCCGATGGATAGTCAATTCGGTAAGCTTTTCGTTGATGGGGCCAAGTTGGCGCTCCAGGGCTCTGTTCAGCAAGGCTTCCAATACCTGGGGATCCACCGGACCGGCTTTAGTCCCTGGCGCTGTCGAAACATCCGCAGGTGTTGGCTTGGGTGCGGCGGCTGGTTGAGCTCCGGCAAGATAACTGTCGGCCTTGAGCAGCCATTCTCCCCGATGCCCCATGCCCGCATCCACCACGATCCCCAAATCCAACTTTTCCGCTACGGCTTCGACAGGAATCTTAAAGGCGAATTTTCCCTCGTCATCTGTTTGACCCGTCAACAGAGTACTGCCCGTCTTTTTATCCATGACCAGAATCTTGCCCTGGCGGACCGGCGAGTCGGGAACAAACTTGCTTTCCGTGTATATGGTATCACCCTCGGCATAGGCGTAAATCAACACCCGGTGGGCCAGGGCGTTGGAGGGAAAGACCCCGATAGTCAGAATCAAAACGACTCCCTGTATCCAATAAGCCGGCAGATATCTACTCCATGATAATTTAGGCATATACTCCCTCCAACATTTCAGGCCGAACTTTTTTAATAAACTGGAATATGAACAGCGTGATGACTCCCTCAATAATCATGATAGGGATATGGGCGATGAGGACCAATTCGGCCACTTCGAGAAATGCCTTGCCGGTGGAGATCAAAGCGGCGGCCACCAGCAACCCGCTCAACAGAATAGCAGTGGCGCCACAGGCAAAAGCCCCTATGGCCGCAGCGTAACTCTCTCGGCGCAACCAAGGCCGGAATAGATAAAAACAGATAACCGCCGGCGCCGCCATGGTCACGGTATTTACCCCCAACGCCGTCAGTCCCCCGAACTGAAAAAGCAGGGCCTGTAAAAACAGGGCAATAAGGATGGCGGGAACGGCCATCCAGCCCAGCAACAGTCCCATAAGACCATTGAGAACCAGGTGCTCCCCTACCGGCCCTACCGGAACGTGAATGAGGGTAGCCACAAAAAAACCGGCAGAAAGGATGGCCACTCGGGGGATGGCCTCATAGTCCATTTTTTTCAGGCCGATGGCGGTTCCTATAACCGCCAAGGCGGCACCCCCGGCCAAGACCGCTGGACTCAACACTCCTTCGGAAATATGCACTGTTCCCTTCCGATCTGGTATATGAATTTTGGGAATGAACATAAAAAAAACCACGAAAACCGGTCCCTTGATGGACGCAAGCCTTCGTGGCTTCTCTTATTAAAAAAAGTCTGGGTTCACTCCCGAATTAATCTTTTTATTATCACCGAAAGGTAAAAATGTCAAGATTGCTATAGATTTTTTCTGCCATTGCACCAAACGTAACTCTTCGAGCCTCTGAGGAAATGAAAAAATATGTCATATTTCACAGGTATTTTGTACTTTTAAAGTCTCCCCCAGACTCTCACACAGCAAGAAAAAAGGGCTCAGGCTGATACACCTGAACCCCATCAAGCTATTTGATATTATTGGTGCCGGAGGCGAGACTCGAACTCGCACAGGCATAAAGCCCGGGGGATTTTGAGTCCCCTGCGTCTACCGATTCCACCACTCCGGCACTCATGGGAAGTTGATATGTTATTCTAATATATTCCGCCTTATCGGGAAAGTAAAATCTGCTGCTTCAGGGATTATTTTATCTCCTCGCTTAAATCGGCTGAACAGTATCCGGTTAGGTTTTCGCACGTTTCGCGCTCATAAAGGAAAGATTCTAAATGTCAGCCGGGCCTGTCATGCCGAAACCTTAAGCGGGCCAACATATCTACCACCCCTATCCCCAATACTGTTGAGTCAAGATTGTCATTCTGTACGGGGCGAAGCGGAGTGAAAAATCTAAAAGAAAGAATATCACTCCCTAAAAAAGCTAAAGGGGACGCGGAGCTGAAACCACCGGCGGGAATCTTCAGCGCCGCCGCCAGGCCGGTCCGGTGGGGGTGTCCAGCACTTCGATGCCCAGGACCGCCAATTCCTGGCGAATTTCATCGGCCCGAGCGAAATCCTGCCGCCCACGAGCCTCTTCCCGCTCCCGCAGTTTCTCTTCGATGGCCGCATCCGTCGGGGCCGGGGTGGGAAAATTCATCACCCCCAACACCCGGTCAAACTGCCGGAACTGATCAATAATAGCCTCCGCCTCGGCCTCGGCCAGCCGCCCCCGATCCATCCAGATATTGATTTCCCGTTGAAAATTGAAGAGTGCTGCCAGGGCTCCGGCGATATTCAAGTCGTCATCCAAAGCCGCGGTGAATTCACTTTCCAGCCTGGCCAGCCGCTCCGGCAAATCTCCTTCCGGCTTCCCGCCGTTCACCCGGTTGAGGCGCTCCAGAAAAAGGTCCAGCCGCCGACGGGACCGGCGGGCGGCATCCAAAGCCTCGTTTGACAGGTGCAAGGTTTTGCGGTAGTGGGTAGCCAGCAGCAAGAATCTGAGGTCCACCCCCCAGACCCCGGTCTGAAAAAGGCGGCGCACTGTCGTCGGCCCCTCGCTTTCCTCCGCAGCGGCCATGACCCCCAACACTGATTCATTATGCAGCCAATATCGTGCTAAAGGTTTACCGGAAACGGCTTCACAGATAGCGATGACGTTTTCATGATGTGGGAAAATCAGATTTGAGCCGCCGGTAACAATATCAAAGGACTCACCCAGGTGTTTCAGGGCCATGGCGGCGCATTCGAGATGCCACCCGGGGCGCACGTTCCCCCATTCCGTGGGATAGTACAAACCCAGTTTCAGCTCCCCCAGCTTCGCCCGTTTCAGCAGCGTGAAATCGCAAGGATTGTCCTTCTCGTAGTCATCCAGATCCACCGTCTTCCCCAAGCGGATCTTTTCCAGGTTGACATGCGAGAGTTTCCCGTAGCCTCTGAAACGGGAGATATCGAAATATACCGAGCGCAGTTTTTCATAAGCATAGCCCTTTTCCAGCAGGCGCTTGACCAGGGCCACCATATCATCGATGTGATCCGTGGCTTTAGGGTAGACCTCAGCCCGCTTCAGCCGCAAGGCATCGATATCGGCAAAAAACTCATCTATATACTGTTGGGTGAAGGCGTTCAAGGGCAGACCGGCAGCTACCGCACCCCGGATGGTGCGGTCATCCAGATCAGTGAGGTTGACGACCTGTTTCACCTGATAGCCCCGATACTCCAAATACCGTCTGAGTAAATCCGCTACCATCAGCCGCCGGGCGTCCGTCAGGGTCAGATAGCCGTCCATGGTGGGGCCATCAGTGTAAATACTCGCCTGGCCCAAGTGTTGAGGCAGAAAGGCCTGCTTGCTCCGCCCCTCGGTGTTAAAAAAACATAAGGTCGGCCTGGCTTTTTCCGCAAACAACGGGGTGGACAGATATCGTTCGCCACTATCCGGGGCAATGGCCACAATCAGACCCTGGTCGAGCTTCTGGGCCATTTTTAAGGCAATGGCGACGGCGGCGCCGGAACTCATGCCTAAGAACAGTCCTTCTTCCCGGGCCAGCCGACGGGCGGTCTCAAAGGCCTCCTCATCATCCACATTAATGATCAGATCGGCCTTGGTCTTATCAAAGATTCCAGGCTTGTACGATTCCTTCATATTCTTCAAGCCTTGCAGCTTATGTTTGGGGTAGGGCTCGACGCCGATGATCTGGATGGCCTGATTAAGTTCCTTGAGCCGCCGATAAAGCCCCATGAGCGTACCGGAGGTCCCTAAAGTAGCCACCACCATCGTGACCCGGCCTTCGGTCTGATCATAAATTTCCTGCGCCGTTCCATGGTAGTGGGCCATGGGATTACTGGGATTGTTAAATTGATCCGGCAGATAATATTTATCGGGGAACTCCCGGGCCAGCCGATAGACCTCCTCGATAGCGCCATCAGTTCCGAGGGACGCCGGAGTCAGCAGGATCTGGGCTCCGAGGGCTTTGAGGATGAGCTTCCGCTCCTCGCTCGCCGATTCGGACATAGCCAAAAGACAGGGGAAACCCCTGACGGCGCAGACCATGGCCAGACCGATACCGGTATTGCCGCTGGTGGCCTCGATAACCGTTTTACCGGGTGTGAGATCACCTCTGGCTTCGGCGTCGCGCAGCATCTCCCACGCTACACGATCCTTAATGGACCCACCCGGATTAAAGTATTCTAACTTGACGTAAACCTGCACCCGCGGATTGGTGTTCAGGCGGTTCAATCGCACCAGGGGGGTATCCCCGATGAGTTCCAAGATATTCTGGTAGCAGCCCCTCACCACCGCATTCCCCTAAACCACCGAAGAAAGGTTGTTCTGACCCCGTTCAACATCAATACCATACCTCAGGACTGACAGGCGGGAGTAGAGTTGCTTTCCAGCATGCCTAAAAGGTGCTGGTTGACCACCTCGATTATTGCAGCCACGAAGGCGCGCTGCTCCTCCTGGTTTACTTGCAATACCCCCATGAGCCGATGTATTAGGGCCAAAACCACTGTGCCCGCTTCCGACGGAGAGATATTGTGTTGATTGAACATGTTTAGGATATCATTGACGATGGCACGAAGCCGCTCTGAGAGCTCCAGGACAGCCGGAGACACATCATTTTCGGGCATATGTGTTCCTTTCCGGTGAAAATATTCAGAGCACCATAACACCAAACCGATCAGATTGCCTGTGAGAAGCAACAACGGATCGAAGGAGGTGCTCTAGCCTACCAGACCTCATTTTAAGATTGGAAATTATCATATTTAAAGGATATTTGCAAATTGCCGCGGCCCCCTGAACCGATAAATCGGAGAAGAAAGCTCACAGATTAAGTCCGTGGTTAAACTATGAAACAATAGACTCCTAAATATTTAGGCGAAGAAAATCATCCGGTTTCAAAGTATGAACTGCATAATCATGATCGACATTCCCCCAAAAAATAATATTCCTTTAATAACAAATAGTTCAAAACTTCTTTATATAAATCAAACGGGTAGTAAAAATATTTGAACTCAATGTTTTACAATTAAAACATCTTCTGCGCTTATCCCTAGCTGCTGAAATTGTAATACATTGATTTATCATAATATATTTTCTTTGATTCTCTTGGTATATTATTTGCTTTAATAATATGTAGAAGAGATGATCAGCCCCAAAAAAACAGACTATGTCCTGTTTCTAAAACAATTTGTGGTGGGCAGCAGGAGTGCGAAAGTCTGCCATTGAGGCAGGAAGTTTAGTAAGATACCGGTAACATTGAGATTGCTTATCATCAAACCACCAAATATTTTTTGGCAGGTTTTAACCTCCATATCATCCCACGAATAGGGGCCGGGCAACCGGCCCCCCCTCCTTTGGTAGAATCCTCCGGTGAGCAACCTAATGAATCTCCCCGATCAGTCTTGGGCGCGCCCTAACCTTGCTAAGTTGTTCCTTGATATTGAGTAACTGTCTTTCAAATATTGAAAAAATTCCCCGCAAATCTCCGGCCGGGATCGTGACTTTAGGTAAAACGGTGATTAATATTTATTTTAGCGTTCATTCGCACTGAAAATTTACTAAAACAGAGGCATAAACCTTGACGTCTCTGATAGGTTAGAACCACATACAAATCCTCATGTTCTGAGGAACCCAACGAAGCAGGAAAGAATAATTGGTGGCATAGGCCTCCTGGCCTGTGCATCGGTATGCCGGCTGCAAAGCCTGCACCACCTTCTTTCATATAAGTGCACATGTTCTGCCGAACACAACGAAGCATGAAAACAGAATCGTGGCGGCTGCTCACAATAATGTTTTTGCTGCTCACGGCTCACGGCTCACTGCTCACTGTTTTTATACAAGTGCACATGTTCTCCCGAACACAACGAAGCATAAAAACAGAATCGTGGCGGCTGCTCACAATAATGTTTTTGCTGCTCACGGCTCACGGCTCACGGCTCACTGTTTTTATATAAGTCCACATGTTCTGCCGAACACAACGAAGCATAAAAACAGAATCGTGGCGGCTGCTCACAATAATGTTTTTGCTGCTCACGGCTCACGGCTTACGGCTCACTGTTTTTATATAAGTCCACATGTTCTGCCGAACACAACGAAGCATAAAAACAGAATCGTGGCGGCTGCTCACAATAATGTTTTTGCTGCTCACGGCTCACGGCTCACTGCTCACTGTTTTTATACAAGATTTGTCCATACAATAAAAAGCTGATTTTTAAGACGCATCGGTCTAAGGGGGGGCAGGCGCCGTTTATTCGCAGCAAAGCGGCCAGGTATCCGTTATACTCTAATAAGCTCGGCATCTATTACCATATCAGCGGCTGCTGTAGTGCTTTGAGGCAATCTTTTTCATTCTTCGGAGGTTGGAGCTCGTGATCGTTATCGAAAAAATTCTTTTCCCGGTGGACCTGAGCGAATCGGTTAACTCATTTATTCCCTACGTCGTAACCATGACTAGAAAATTTAACGCCACCCTGTATATCGCCACGGTTACTCCCGATGTCTCCTCCATAACTTCTTTTTTTGTCCCCCATACTGATATACGGAGCCTGCAGTACGAAGTTCAGCAGGGTGCAGCCCACCACATTAAGGCCTTGGCCGACCGTCTCGAAGGAGTGGAACGGGTGGAGGTCTGCGTCTTGGTCGGCGATCCCGCCGATCAGATCATCGATCTTGCCCGCCAGGAAGAAATTGATCTCATCATCATGGGGACCCGCGGCCGTAGCGGGCTGCAAAAAAGCATCTTCGGCAGCGTCTGCGACAGGGTTATCAGGAGCGCCATCTGTCCGGTCTTTTCCATCTCTCCGATGGACTGATGCCTGATCGTCATCAAAGGACAGACCCCGGGTCGGGGCCATCTTTGTTCACCATCGGCTTCTCTACCCATCGGTTGGAATCCCTGCCTTTCGCACATCGGGAAATGACGCAGCACCAGGCCATTGTCTTGGAGGAGCCCCCCTCTCCCATCCTGACGGCGGTGCTGAGCGGGGAAGTGGACGTCGAAGAATATCTTTGGGAAATGGAGGCCGAGTTTCCGGAGTTCGGACGTCAGCAATTAGCCATCCTCCAGGAAATCTGGCATCAAAAAAGGGCGATCCGGCAGATTGAACCGTACCTGGAGAGGCTGGTGCAGATTCATGACCTATTTGCCCAGGACGCCACTCCGGCAGAGGTCATGGCCAGATCGGAATTGAAAGAGGTGTATCAGATGGAGCGGGAGGCCTCCGCCGCCCTGCTGAAATTTTATCAGGTATCGCTGTTGGCGCCTTTTTCCCAGGTGGTGGAATCGGTACAACGGTTTGCCCGGCAGGATGCAGCCCGTTTCCGGCTCCGGGACGCCCTGCGTGCCCAAGCTTTAACTGGCCTGGCGGGACATTTCGAGACAATTTATGTTGAAGCCGGCTACCTGCATCTAGCCCTGCCCGGCGAATTGTATCGTCGGCTCAATGGCACCGGAAAAGTCAGGTCGGTCTTTTTATTGAAGGAGGCAGCCCGCTGCCGCTCCCCACATCCTTTGGTCTTCGGACCTGGCGACATCCTTACCATCCACCACCTTTTTCGGCGGCCGCTGACCCCGGAAAGAGAAAAACTCCTGGCCGCTCAGAGCTTGATTTATATCAAGGTATTGTCTAAAGAAGAGATTCCCGCTAGCGACTCCCCTACCCCACATTTAGACGAAGAACTGCATCTCAATCAGCTCGTGCGCCGCCTGGCCTACGAAGACTGCGAACGCCTCTACCCCCGACTGAAGCGGGCCACGCCTCCGGTCGCCTTAAAGGAATTAGAGCACTTTCTGCTTATCTGAAAATAATCAACCTGGCGATCTGAAAATAGGTGAACACCCCTAAGACATCCACCATGGTAGAGATGAAAGGGGCCGACACCACCGCCGGGTCGATGCCTATGCGAACAAAGATGAGCGGTAACAGACCACCAAAAAAGGTGGCTATGGTGGAGATGACCACCAGACTACATCCCACCACTAATGCTACCAGCCAGTCTCCTTGCAGCCAATAGGCCCAGATGACCACCATAGCACCGAGAAGAGAACCCAGGATCAAACCGATGCCCACCTCCCGCAGCAGCATCAGAAAGGCATTACTAAACGTTACCTCCTGCAACGCCAAACCACGCACCATGACGGTAGAGGTCTGCGAACCGATATTGCCGCCGCTGCCGATTAACAACGGCACGAAGGCTGCCAGGGCAACCACTGATTGAAGCAGAGTATTCTGATCCATAATAATGGAACCGGTAAGAGTGTTGGTCAAAAGCAGCACCAACAGCCAGCCGACGCGATGCGTCGCCACGGTAAAGATTTTTGCCTTAAAATAACTCTGCTCCGGCGCCGCCACGGCCCCCAGGCGGTAGATGTCCTCGGTAGCCTCTTCTTCTAAGATATCCATGACGTCATCATGAGTAACGATCCCCACCAGCCGGTCTTCCCGGTCCACCACCGGGATAGCCAGCAGGTCATATTTTTTCATCGCATGGGCCACAACTTCCTGGTCATCATCGGTATGGACGGCAACCACCTCCCGGTGCATCAGATCACCGATTCTCCCCTCCGGGTCGGCCAACACCAGGTCTTTCAAAGAGATCATGCCCAACAGTTTCCTTTGCTCATCAATGACATAACAGTAGTAGACGGTCTCTTTATCTAATCCTATTTTTCTGATCTTATGCAGCGATTCACTCACCCGGAGATACGTTTTCAAGGAGATGTATTCCGGGGTCATGATCCTTCCTGCGGTGTTTTCCTTATAGCCCAGAAGCAGTGAGGTGGCCTGCCGTTCGGATGGACTAAGCATCCGCAACAGACGCTTGGCTACCCTGGCTGGCAGTTCATCCAAGAGATAAGCCCGATCATCTGGCGACATATGTTCCACCAAGTCCCGCACCTGTTCATCCCGAAAACCGGCCAACAATGTTTGCTGGTCATCTATTTCGAGGCTTTCAAATACCTCCACGGCCTTGGGTTTTTCCAGCAAACGGAAGCACAAGGCAC
Organism: Desulfobacca acetoxidans DSM 11109; assembly: GCF_000195295.1. NCBI lineage: Bacteria > Pseudomonadati > Thermodesulfobacteriota > Desulfobaccia > Desulfobaccales > Desulfobaccaceae > Desulfobacca > Desulfobacca acetoxidans. The sequence continues at coordinate 1,257,524 of NC_015388.1, read as the reverse complement.
ACTCGGTGGCCGGTAGGGAAGGCAGGACACCGGCCAAATCTATGGGATTTTTCTGACTTAAGAAGGTCTTCAATTCATCCCAATGCTGCGCCGCTAATAATTCCTGCAGGGTATCCGCCAGGGTTTCCATACAGTCACCTAATCCAGGTTAATTTTATCTTCTTATGATATAATTGTTTTGATCGAATCTAAAAGTCGTTTATCTATTATTTTCGGCTCGCTTTTTATAACATAATAATTCAGAAAAAACGATTTCCTGATTTTTGCCGGTTCTAGCCTCTTGTGAAAGGTGGGTGCGATCGCGTTCGCTTTGCCGGCTCCCGGAAAGGTCTTGGAGACATTCGCCTCTGGGAATGTTTCCCGAGCTTTGCCGATACGTGCAAGATCGGTAAATTGTTGCTTTCATCCCTCTGACGAAAGACTTGGAGGGAAAAGGCGGGGTAAGACAAGGAGTCCTTATGAACTATACCCAGGAACTTAACAATGCTCGGTTTCAGCTTAGATCAGGCATCCTCATGCTCTGTCTATCGCTCTGTCTGACCTCAAGCGGGTGGGCTCAAACTTCCTCCCCGCCGCCGGCGCGCATTCCGGCGCAAGAAAAAATCCTTCCCGATATCGCATATGAATTACAAGAAAAGGCTGCCAAGTTTAAAGAGCAATTGGCTCAGATCCAGAACGAGCTACGCCAGACCCAGGGGGAAACCGCCGAGTTGGCTAACGCTATCTCCACCCACACTGCCGCTCTGACAGTCGATACCATTACTTTAGAGCATGCCAGGAACTTACAGCAACATTATAATGACCTGCTCCAAAAGAAAATTGAGAACGTACAGGCATTGACGCACAACCTCGAGGAGCTTACCAAAATTCAGGAGGAATTGACTCAGGCCAAAAACAAGTTTCAAGAGCATTTGATTCAGTTAGCCAAAACCAAACCGAAAACCAAAGAACACCGGACCGTGGAACTCCGGAATCAGAAAAATTTAAAACTGGCTGAATCTGCTGTAAATCTGTTGGAGGACCTGAAAAAAACCTTAACCGCCCAGTTAGAACTGCTTCAGCAACAGTCGAACTCCCTGACAGAAATCACTTCGAAGCTGCAGACATTCATAGATCAAAAGTTTAAGACCCAACTCCTGGAGCGCCGGGAGCTCTCCGACATCTTCACGCAGATCAAAGGCCTATTAACCGAATCCCTTTCTCTGCCGCAGCGGTTATACGCCTGGCTATGGGCAAAGCTCCAATCGGGTGCTTTCACCAAGATGCTAAAGACCTATCAGAGTCAATCGTTAGGCCTGCTATTACTTCTAGGCCTGCTAATCTACGGCGCCATCGTTCTGCGACGGGCCAGTCGCGACCTCCGCCAAAAGCTGGCCGCCGGAGCAGCTACCTTCAGTCTTAAACTGATCATGGCGCTGATCAACGCTCTGGCCCGCACCTCTCAGCTATTGGCTCTCACCATCTGGCTGACGCTTTTTTTCTGGACCCTCGATCTCTTGGCCCACCCGCTTGCCAAGGTCATGCTGCTCGGCCTAGTGGTCATTACCACCCTGCTCCTTCAGGCCCATTTCCTCCAGGAGGTGTTTCAACCCGGTCTTCCGGATAAGGGCGTCATCATGCTTGATGAGCCTACTGCCCGTTATTACTACCGCACTCTAACGCTGACCTTAAGCCTTTTGATCGTCGGTTATTACGCGCTCTTGAGTTTAAATCTGCTGGCCTATAAGACACCAGGCTCTAATTTTGCCCTTTTCTTAGGTCTGCTTTTCCTGCTTTTTTGGTTTGCCAGGCTGCTCAAGAGGCCTCATCTGGAGAATCTGCTGGCCGGCGCCGGTCTGCCTGCCGGACCCTGGCAGGTCGGTATATTGAAGGCAGTACGTTTGGGGATGCTGCTGTTGCTGAGCGCCATTGTCATCATCGACTTGTTGGGCTTCCAAAACCTGGCCTTATTTCTCTCCGGGGCGGCGGTCGCCACTACCCTGCTCTGCCTCGCCGGTTGGTTTGTTATCCGGATGGGGGTCGATCTGAACACCTATCTGACTCATCCGCGAGACGGACTATTGGCGGTGAAATTCGGCTTCCGAGCCGAGAATTTAGATACCATCCACACGTTGCTGCAATACACTTTTCAGTTAACCATCTCTCTCCTGACTACCGCCGCCATCCTTTTTACCTGGGGGGCGGATGCTGCCTACTTGCGTAATATGCTGGGGCTGCTCTCCCATGGTCCAACCCTGGGACCGGTAACCCTCTCACCTCTGGCCCTGCTGTTGGCCGGACTCAGCATCTTTTTCGCCAGAAAGCTATCCAGGATGAGCCGCCATATTTTGGAGAGGCGCCTGTATCATCGGCAGGGTTGGGACATCGGCGTCCAGAGCGCCATTTCCAGCTCTGTCAATTATACCGTCATGGCCCTGGGAATCATCTTCGCCCTCGGATTTTTAGGCATCAATTTTTCCAACCTGGCCATCATCGTTGGCGGTCTGGGGGTTGGGATCGGCTTCGGTCTGCAAAATATCGCCAATAATTTCATCAGCGGCCTGATTCTTCTCTTCGAGCGCCCTATCAAGGTGGGAGATATGTTAGTAATAGACGGCCAGTGGGGCACCGTCAAGGCCATCCGGGTGCGCAGCACCATCTTTGAGACCTTCGAACGCTATGTGCTGATCATCCCTAACTCAGACCTCATCTCGGGTAAGATACTCAATTGGACGTTTTACGGCCGGGGACCAAACCGGCTCGCCCTCAAAGTCGGCGTCGGCTACAACTCAAACGTCCACGAAGTTACCAGGATAATTGACCAGGTCTGCCGGGCAAATGAACGCGTCCTCCTGGACCCGCCGCCTCAGGTTTATTTCAATGCGTATGGGGACAGTTCCTTAGACTTTAATATCTGGGTCTTCGTCCGTGCTCCGGAGGATCGGATTCCTGCTACCCATGAACTCAATGCCGCCATCTTCGACGCCTTTAACGCCCACGGCATCGAGATCCCTTTCCCGCAACGGGATCTCCGTTTCCGAACTCCTTTGGAGACAGTAAACCGTAATCAATAAGCGACAAAAAACAAAAGGCGGGATGCGCTTCGCTTCCCCGCCTTACGGTCTTTGTATTTACTCAGCACTCAGCACTGATATTGGAGGTTCACCTGATTAGGGCAAATACTTCGGTTGACCATTGTGTTTGGCCAAGAGGCGGACCACTTCCGGATTCTGGCGCACGGCGGCGGGGATTCGAGCCAGAATGATGGTTGGACGAGGGGGAGTGAGCCATTTGGGACCGCCGATCTTGAACTTTGCCTTGGGGACATTCCAATCAAGACCGGATTGTTCGGGAGCCGCCTCGGTTGTCTCCGGCTGCTCTCCCAACCTGGCTGCGGCTAGGAGCGGCAACGGCAGGTAGGTCGAATGGCCGGTATAATCCCGCATTACCCTCAGGACATAGGTCCGGGTTTCAGCAAACGGCGGGCACCCCTGGTATTTAACAACATTATCCGGCCCGGCGTTGTAGGCCGCCAAGGCCCAGATGACGTTGTTGTTGAATTTGGTCAAACAGATCTTCAAATATCTAACCCCACCGTTGATATTCTGCTCCACATCGAAAGGATCGCTCACCCCCATAAGGGCGGCGGTGCTGGGAATGAGCTGCATCAGACCCATGGCTCCTTTAGGAGACACGGCTCGGGGGTTGAAACCTGATTCGTGGCGCATCACCGCCCAGACCAGCTTCGAATCCACCATGTGAAGCCGGGAGTATTTTTTTATCAGCTCGCTCAGCCAGTTTTTAGGCAACTGCTCGGCCCGGCGGGAAAAGTCCTGGCGTTTCATCTCGACTTCGTAGCGGCCAAGCATGGCCTGAAAAGCCTCTTCATCCCAGAGCTCCCGCTTTTTGGCTTCGATTTCCTGCTCCACCGGGGCTGGATCCGGCGCCAGCGTTGGCGGGTCGGATTGTGCCGCCACCATTGCCGCTTCCTCCGGCTGCTTTTCTGCTACCACCACTTGACCGCGGTCGTTTACAGTAATGGCCGCGGCGTTGATATCCGGAGCATAGAGCAGACCCGGCCGCTGACTGGCCAATAACCTCAAAGGCCGTTGGAGCGAGCCTTTGCCAGACTTGCCAACCCGACAGTAGCCATCGTTTTTTTCGAGATCACCGTCCGGTTTCTCGGACGGCGGTTGTTCCAGAACCGCAACTTCCTCTGCCGAATTACGTCTTTCCGCCGCATTGTCCAGTGGCAGGAGAAGCACGACAAAACAGGCGATGCAAAAAATCAACCAGATTGACCAGATAATACCGGTGAGGGGAACGCGTTGGGCCAGCGGCACTAAGAACTCCTTATAGAGCACACTATTATCTCTCAGACTAATTTAACCTCAAAGTTAGAGTTTAGAACAGATGACTTAAAGGTCGATCAGATAAGGTGGAACAGGCTTTCGGCTTGTTCACTATTGCACAGGCGGGACGCCTGTGCCACCGATAGTTTTTCAATTACTCTTTATTTGACATCAAATTAGTATCAATGAACGAAAAACCTCTGCCGATTAACTTATGCAACAATCAGACCACAAGGCGGCTCTGGCTCTGATTTGAATAACTTCTTAATATTAATGATATTATTGTTAAACAACCCATGATCCGATAAAAGGCAATGTTTAGACTCTGAAACGATCTCTCGTTCATAATTAGGCATGACTCTGTTATCATTCATTATTTATTGTTCAAAATATTTAACTAAGTCTGCCTAAGCTCTCAAACACCCTGAATGAACTGATGACAAGACACTATTTTTCGGAGGGGCATTTTTTCCCCCGCCAAACCATCTAGGGAACCAGAGTCCGCCGGTTCCTATAATTTCCTTCGGGGTAAAGGATTTACTGAAGCGGCAAGTAATAGGCAGGTAACTAATTAAGCCAGATTCTCCGGGGAGACGGCTACTCTTCTTTCAGAAATAGCCGCATGATGTCGGTTTCGGTGAGCAGGCCGATCAGCCTGTCTTCTTGCACCACCGGGAGACACCCGATTTTGTGTTTCAACATCAGCCGTACTGCTTCTTTGATATCGGCCTCGGGAGAAATCGATATTACATCTGTAACCATGATCTGCTCAATCCGGATGGACTTCATGACGTTCCGGGCTTTGTCCGGTTCATGGCCGAGCGCTTGCGCCAGTGAGCTCCGAAAGAGGTCTCTTTCCGAAACGATGCCAGCCAGTTTTTGACCGTCCAGCACCGGCAGATGTCTTATACGCCCCAATTTCATGATATCATTAGCGAGACTAAGTTCATCGCCGGCATCCAAAGTTGCCACATCCCGTACCATGATTTCTTTGACTTTCATCCTCATTCCCCTCATTTGATGGGGGCCTTACCATCGGTTAAGCGCAATCGATCACCCCTCACCCTCCGCAAGCAGGGCGAGGGGACAAAGGACTTTACGGATGGATACTGCTTAACTAGGAACTCGAAATTTATTTGCTTGGTATATATAATACTCCAGCCCGACTACCTGTCCCCTATATGCTAGTTTTTCACAAACGTCAAAGGGAGGCCAGCCAGGTCTTGCCCCGCTGGCTGAGCGACGCTAACGTGACAATTGCAGTACGTGCCTGCTCCGGGCTTAGATAGCCTAAACCACAGGCCGGGGTGAGCAGGCTCTGAGACAGGACAAGTCTTTCATCCATCCCAAGGTCGGCCAACTCCCGAATCTGGGACTCAAACCTCTGCCACAAGGCCGCTTCGGTCTCGATCGGCGCCGTGGGACTGGTTGGCACCAGACCCCACGCCAGATAGCCGCCCCGGGCCAAAAAGTCCTTAAGAACCTTGGCGTAGAGCTTCAAGGTGCCAAAATACTCATAAGAATCGAAACTGAGGATGTCAACGGGGGTTTCCAACAGCATCGACCAATCCGTATTACCGCAGCAATGGATACCGCAGTAGATCAGACCGGCCTGCCTCGCACTAGTGATGGTTTCGGTGAGCAGTCGGATGACCTCCTCCCGGGAAATCGGCATAAAGGCAGAACCGAAACCGCTCAGAGAGGGTTCGTCAAAAAAGATAATCGCCCAGCGTCCGGTCTCTCTGATCTTAGCAGCTTGCCAGGCCGCTTTGAGAGCCAGCCCCTGGGTAACCGCCTGAGTCAGTTCCTGATCAAAGAGAATAGCCTTGCCGTCTGCTCCTTTGACGATCGTGGCGAAGGTTATCGGGCCCACTATCTGGCCTTTAACATACTCCGGACCACCCCCGCCGCTGGCTGGCAATTCCTCTAACAGGGCGTAGAATCCCGAGGCCTCATCCGGCGACAGGCCGAATCTGTCCAAATCTAGCTGCAGTACGGCCTCATAAAAATCAGTGAGGCCCTCTTCCCGATCAGCCCTTTCATCCAACCGCACCAGGCGCTGCTCGGAATCTAACTGCATCAGCGGTAAACCTCCCGCCCCCTGGGGAACCATGTCCTCCAGAAACCCTTTCTGCGGCAGCTGCGGCCAAAAGGGCATTTCCGTAAGATTTTCCAAAATCAACCTTGCCGCCGCGTGGCTATCCCAAAAAGGCGTCGAACCGATGCCGGTGGCAGCTAATGGCGGTAAAACCTGCATATTGCCTCTCCTAACAGACCTCGCCGGTATGTTTATCCAACATTAGTATTTTTCCCCCCGCTTGTCAATATCCCACACAAATAGCTTATCTAGCCGGGGAAGGCACTGGCGATAAACCTTATCTTTGACCGGAGCAAGAAAGATATGGTAATATTAGATAGTGGGCCAAAGCCCTCAAGGGGTCTCGGCTTTCTAATCTTAAGCTCTTGAAAACAGGAGGACGTTCGTCATGTCCGAAGGCAAATTTCCACCCTGGTATACTCACATTAAAGAAAAACACGGCAGTATCATCGAGGCCCTGGAAAATCTGGGAGAGGCGGTGCGCCAAGCCGGACCGCTCCCGGAAAAAACGGTGCAATTGATCCAATTGGCCGCAGCCGCGGCTAACCGCTCGGAAGGTGCGGTGCACAGTCATGTCCGGCGAGCCTTGCAGGCCGGCGCCACTCCGGACGAGATCTACCATGCCATATTGCTACTGACCAGCACTATCGGTTTCCCGACAGTGTCGGCGGCCTTGAGTTGGGCCTACGAAGGCATCGAACAAAAGAAGGCGTAAGTCGAAAGAAAAGGTGGCGGAGAGAGAGGGATTCGAACCCTCGGTGGAGGTTTCCCCCCACACTCGCTTAGCAGGCGAGCACCTTCGGCCGACTCGGTCATCTCTCCGGGTTCTTAGCTCGGGAACGCTGGCGGAGGGAGTAGGATTCGAACCCACGGACCTTTCGGTCAGCGGTTTTCAAGACCGCCGCCTTAAACCACTCGGCCATCCCTCCATGGTGCAATTTTAACCATTTTCGCTTCCTCCTGTCAACCGTCTTACCGGCCACAGAAGGTAGAAAAAAGGCGCTTCTGGCAGGATCAAAGCAGCAGAGATGCGTCTGGTTGATCTAAACAAGAGGCCAGTGCCCTTGCCCGCAACAGATCCTGGGGAGTGTTCAG